>DATLRO010000051.1:0-12853 GCA_035534615.1 Vicinamibacterales bacterium | reverse complement strand
CCTGCTCAACTGCGAGCGGGCGGCCGGGATGACGGTCTGCCAGGAGGCCGGCACACACGGTCTGCCGATGGGCAGGATGCCGGCCGGTCGCATGCCGGCCGGTCACATGCCGATGCGGTGCGGACACCCCCACCGCCCGCTACGCGCCGTCGTCGAGCCGTCGGTCGCACCGGCTGGCCACCTGCGGCAACTGGCGTGGTTCAGCCTCGCGGCGCGCCCGACCCCGCAGGCGTTCGCGCTCGATCGCGTCCCCTTCGACGGCACGGCCCCACTCCCGGCCTTCACGGGGCCGCCGGCCGCTTCGCACGCCATTCCCCTGCGCATCTAGCGCCCCGCTTTCCAATTCAGCGGTATCGCCCGGCGGTCGCGTGTGCCCGGACAGCGACCGCTCGTACGATCCGCGTGCGGTCTGCCGCCCCGACGACCCGCGCGTCGCGCGCGCCCGCACGCGGGCGGGCTCACCGCCGCAACCGTCAGACCGTTGTGAATAACCGGAGCCTGTTCAGGGAGTTCGACGATGAGTGAGAGCCGACGTGACTTCGTTCGGAAAGCCGTCATCGGCGCCGGCGTGCTGGCGGGCGCCGCGGCCGGCGCGCCCGCCAGCGCCGCCGCTCCGGCGCCACCCGCGCCTCGCGCCCACGCGGCGACCGGCCTCCTGCCGGTGCAGACGCTCGACATCCCCGGCCTGCCGCACACGATGGACGGCGACGTGAAGGTGTTCCATCTGGTGGCCGAACCGGTCAAGCGCGAGTTCCTTCCCGGCTCCACCTTCGACGTCTGGGGCTACAACGGCAGCGTGCCCGGGCCGACCATCCAGGTCACCGAGGGCGACCGCGTCCGCCTCATCGTCGACAACCATCTGCCGGAAGCGACGGCGATGCACTGGCACGGCTTCGAGATCCCGATCGACATGGACGGCGTCCCGGGCGTCTGCCAGGATCCGATTCCGCCGGGCGGACGGTTCGTCTACGAGTTCACGCTGCATCAGAACGGCACGTTCTTCTATCACTCGCACATGGCGATGCAGGAAATGATGGGGATGATCGGCCTCTTCATCCTGCACCCGAAGGAGCCGCATCTGCCGGCGGTCGACCGGGACTTCGGGCTCATCCTGCAGGAATGGGCCATCCTGCCGGGCAACACCGTGCCGAACACGATGGCGATGGAGTTCAACTGGCTGACGATCAACGGCCGGTCGGGTCCCGCCACCACGCCGCTCATCGTGAAGCTCGGCGATCGCGTGCGGCTCCGCTTCGTGAACATGGGCATGGATCATCACCCGATGCACCTGCACGGCAACACGTTCTACGTGACCGGCACCGAGGGCGGCCGCGCGCCCGAATCGACCTGGCGCCCGGAGAACACCGTGCTCGTGGCGGTCGCGCAGGCGCGCGTCGTCGAGTTCGACGCGGTGTATCCGGGCGACTGGATGCTCCACTGTCACCTGCCGCACCACATGATGAATCACATGGCGTCGATGGTCGGACCGATGATGTCGATGGGCCACGGCCTGGCGGCCGGCAAGGGGATGCCGGAGGGCATGGGCATGCTGCGCCAGGGAAGCGCCCTGTCGGCGGAGAACGACCCGAGCCTGGGCCGGGGGATGGGCGTCGGTACCGACTACGACCAGACCGTGACGAACATGCCGCTGGCGGCGCCTCCCGCCGCCGGCAGCCAGCCGCACGACATGTCGCAGATGCGCGGGCGGCCGGAGGTGATGGCCGGCCCGCCGCTCGTGCCGGGCTACCCGCAGGACATGTTCATGCCGATGGACGCGCTCGTGGCCAAACCGGAAACGTACGGCCTGCGGAAGGGCTGGAGCGGCGCGGTGATGGGCATGAGCACGCTCGTGCGCGTCCTGCCGCCGGCGCTCTACGAGGAGGTGAGGGCACGGATGCGGGCTGCGGGCGATTCGGGCGGCCGGCGCCGGGAGGATGCGTAATGGCCGCCACGCGAACCGCCCGATCGACGACAGCCACACGCCAGGACGAGGAGTCCCGCATGCCCCACGGTCCGGACCGTTCACGACGCATCACGCTCACCATGCTCGTCATGCTCGTCATGACGGCCGGCCTGCTCGCCCTGCGTCCCGCTGCCGCCGGCGCGCAGACGCCCGCCCACCAGCACGCCGGGCCACCGGCGGCGGCACCCGCGCCGCTGACCCTGGCCGACCTCGAGCGGATGGCGCTGGCGCACAATCCGACGATCGCGCAGGCGCAGGCCGACGTCCGGGCGGCCGCCGGCCGCAAGGACCAGGCCGGTCTCTACCCGAACCCGGAAGTCGGCTACGAGGCGCGGGAGATCTCCGGGGCGCCGACGATGAACGGCGGCGAACACGGCTTCTTCATCCAGCAGCCGATCGTCACGGCCGGCAAGCTGCGCCTCAGCCGGGCGGTCTTCGCCGAGGAACAGGCGCAGGCCGAATCGGTGGCCGCCTCGCAGCGCGACCGCGTGCTCACCGGGATCAGGCTGGGCTTCTACGAGGCGCTCGGCGCGCAGCAGCTCGTCGCGCTGCGGCGGCAGCTCGCGCACATCGCTGCGGACGCGGTGACGACATCACAGCAGCTGCTCAACGTCGGCCAGGCCGATCAGCCGGACGTGCTCGAGGCGATGGTCGACGCGCAGCGGGCCGCGCTGGCGGTGACCGACGCCGAGCGGGATCAGGCGCGTATCTGGCTGCGGCTCGCGGCGATGGCCGGCAACCCGTCGCTGCCGCTGGCGCCGCTGGCCGGGTCGCTCGAGACCGGCCTGCCGCAGGTCGACCGCGCCGCCGCGCTGCAGACGATCCTCCGGGACAGTCCCGAAGTGAAGGCGGCCGAGCAGAACGTCGCGCGCGCGCGGCTCGGGCTGGAGCGCGCCCGGGTGGAGAAGTACCCGGACATCGTCGTGCGCGGCGGGCTCGAGTACAACCGCCAGCAGGTCGACGGGCTCACGCGTCCGATCGGGTGGGTCGGCATGGCGGAGGTCGGCGTCCAGGTGCCGATCTTCGATCGCAATCAGGGCAACATCGCCGCGGCGACCGCGGAGCTGACGCACGCGGAGCGCGAGCTCGACCGCGTGAAGCTCGCGCTGACGGCCGACTTCGCCGGTCCGTACGAGACCTACGCCTCCGACGCAGACGCCGTGCGCCGGTACCGGACGTCGATCCTCCCGCAGGCCCGGCAGGCGTACGAGCTGTACCTGCAGAAGTACCGGCAGATGGCCGCCGCGTACCCGCAGGTGCTGGTCGCGCAGCGTACCCTGTTCCAGCTCCGCGAGGACTACCTGCACACGCTGGTGGAGCTGTGGCGGGCGGCGATCGAGATCAAGGGCTACCTGCGGGTCAACGGCCTGGCGGCGCCGCTGGCCCCGGGCGAGCCGGCCACCGTCTCACCCGGCGTCGAGGTGAGCACGCCGCGCCAGCCCTGAGCCGATCGACGCCGGCGCATGGCCGGCGCGGCGTCCGGGGTAAGATCGCGATCAGCGCGTCGATCGGGCACCCGGCGGGGCGGGGCCGGCGCGGCGCGGAGCAGAGGCGGCCTCCATGTCGAACGGCTCCGTGAACAGCCTGGTCCTGAAGCGCCTCGGCATCGACACGTACCAGGAGCCGGTCCTCTACATGCGGGCCGACTGCCACGTGTGCCGGTCGGAAGGCTTCACCTCCCAGTCGCGCGTGCAGGTGGTCACGGACACCGGCTCGATCATCGCGACGCTGAACGTCGTCCGCGACCGCCTCCTCGGGCCGAACGAGGCCGGCCTGTCGGACGCGGCCTGGCGGCTGCTGGCCGCCCGACCCGGCCAGACGGCGACGTTTGCGCACGCGCCGACGGTCGAGTCGATGAGCGCGCTGCGGGCGAAAATCTACGGCCATTCCTTCGTCGAGACCGATCTCGACGCCATCCTCGCCGACATCGAGGCCGGGCGCTACACGGACATCGCCCTGTCGGCGTTCCTGACCGCATGCGCCGCCGGCGGAATGAGCCTGGACGAGGTCGTCGCCCTCACGCGCGGCATGGTGAACGTCGGCGAGCGCCTCACCTGGGACCGGGCCGTCGTGGCCGACAAGCACTGCGTCGGCGGCCTGCCCGGCAACCGGACGACGCCGCTGATCGTCGCGATCGTCGCGGCCGCGGGCGTCTGCATTCCGAAGACCTCGTCGCGCGCGATCACCTCGCCGGCCGGCACGGCCGACTCCATGGAGACGCTGACGACGGTCGATCTCGATCTGGCGGCGATGCGGCGGGTCGTCGAGCGCGAGAACGGCTGCATCGTCTGGGGCAACGCCGTCCGGCTCAGCCCGGTGGACGACGTGCTGATCCGCGTGGAGCGGGCGCTCGACATCGACAGCGACGCGCAGCTCATCGCCTCCGTGCTCTCCAAGAAGGCGGCCGCCGGCTCGTCGCACGTCGTCATCGACGTGCCGGTCGGTCCGACCGCCAAGGTGCGCAGCGTGAACGCCGCCGAGCGCCTGACCCACCTCCTCGAGCGCGTCACCCGCCAGATCGGCCTGCGGCTGCGCGCCGTCGTCACCGACGGCCGGCAGCCGATCGGGCACGGCATCGGGCCGGCGCTCGAAGCGCGCGACGTGCTGGCCATCGCGCAGAACGAGCCGCACGCCCCCGCCGACCTGCGGCATCGCGCGATCCGCCTGGCCGGCGAGCTGCTCGAGCTGGTGGGGGCCTGCGCGGAGGGCGGCGGCGCCGCCGTGGCCGAGGGCCTCCTCGCCGACGGCCGGGCCTGGCGCAAGCTCCAGGCGATCTGCGAGGCGCAGGGCGGGATGCGGACGCCGCCCGTCGCGCCGCATCGGTTCGAGGTGCCGGCGCCGCGGGCCGGCCTCGTGACGGCGATCGACAACCGCCAGCTGGCGCGCGTCGCCAAGCTGGCCGGGGCGCCCGCGTCGAAGGCGGCCGGACTGGAGATCCACGTCCGGATCGGCGCGCGCGTGCACGCCGGCCAGCCGCTGTTCACGCTGCACGCGCAGACGCCGGGCGAGCTGGCGTACGCGCGCGAGTACCTCGCCGCGCATGACGAGGTCGTCACCGTAGGAGAACTCTCATGAACACGCTGATGCTGGCGCTTCCGGGCAGCGACGCGTTCGCCGGCCGGCTCTCCGAGCTGACCGGCATCCCGCTCGGCCGGGTCGAGTCGCACCGGTTCCCGGACGGCGAGGCGTACCTGCGCGTCGAGTCCGACTGCCGGGACCGGAGCCTGGTCCTCGTCTGCACGCTCGACCGCCCGGATGACAAGCTGCTGCCGCTGATCTTCCTGGCCGACGCCGTTCGCGATCTCGGCGCCGTCCGGGTCGGACTCGTGGCGCCGTACCTGGCCTACATGCGGCAGGACCGCCGCTTCCAGCAGGGAGAGGCGGTCACGTCGCGGACGTTCGCCGGCCTCCTGTCCCGGTACGTGGAGTGGCTCGTCACCGTCGATCCGCACCTGCACCGCTACACGTCGCTGGCGCAGATCTATTCGATCCCGAACCGCGTCGTGCACGCTGCCGAGCCGCTCGCCGCCTGGATCAAGGCACACGTGGACCGGCCGGTGCTGATCGGCCCGGACGAGGAGAGCAAGCAGTGGATTGCGGCGGTGGCCGAACGCGCGGCGGCGCCGTACGTCGTGCTCCGGAAGGTCCGCCACGCCGACGGCACCGTGGAGGTGTCGTCGGCCGACCTGGCCGCGCAGCGCAAGCGCACGCCGGTGGTGCTCGACGACATCGTGTCGTCCGCGGGCACCATGATCGAAACCGTCAAGCCGCTCGTGGCGGCGCACATGCGCCCGCCCGTCTGCCTCGCGGTCCACGCGCTGTTCTCCAAGGCGGCCGAGGAGAAGCTGCGCCGCGCCGGCGCCGGCCGGATCGCCTCGACCACCACCGTGCCGCACGCGTCGAACGCCATCGACATCGCGCCGCTGCTGGTGCCGGCCGTGAAGGAATTCGCGCTGTAGCCCGACCCGTCAGCGGTCCGGCACCGCCGGGTGCGGGCCGAGCCAGCGCTGCCTGAAGGCGCGTTCGGCGGCCGTGAGCGTGCCGCCCGTCTCCTCGACCGGCACGAGCTCGAGGCGCGGATCCGCGGCCAGCGTCATCATCGCCTGGACGCCGCTGCCGTCCCGCCGCACGAAGCGGACGCGCACGCGGTCGCCCGGCCGGTGGCGGCCGAGCACCGACGCCAGCGCGTTCCCGCTCGTCATCGATCGGCCGTCGATCGTCACGATCCGGTCGTCCTGCTCGATTCCCGCCCTGTACGCCGGCGATCCGAACGGCACGAGCGCGTCGACCTCGGCGCCGCGGCGGCCGAAATCCAGCCCCACGTCGCCAATCCACGCCCGGCCGGGGTGCCGCGGCCGCAGGACGAGCCCCGCCGGCGCGAGCAGCGCCTGGTAGTCGGCCGCCTCGTGCCCCTGGACGTACCGCCTGAAGAACCGGTCCGCGAACGCCTGGTCGCCCGCCACCTCGCCGAGCGTCCGGCGGGCGTCGTCGATCGTGTACGGATGGCCGACGAGCCCTTCCGCCGGTCCGCCCGGCCTGCCGTACTTCCGCCACATGGCGCGCATGAAGTCGTCCAGCGTGATCCGGCCGCCGCTGCGCTCCCGCAGCGACAGGTCGAGCGCCAGGCCGATCCCGTCGCCCCACGTGTAGTACGAGATGACCGTGTTCGCCCAGTTCGTCCGGTCGTTCGGGTGGCCGCCGTCGACGAACGGCGCCATCTCGCTCATCTGCTGCGCCGTGCGGACGAGGCGGCCGGGATCGAACAGGATCGCGTTGATCACCCGGGCGTAGGCGCGGGCGGTGTCGTCGATCGTGGCGAGGCCGGCGCGCTGCATGAAGACCGTCTGGTAGTAGCTCGTCACCCCTTCCGCCAGCCACATGTCGCCCGACATGTTGAGCCGCTCGAAGTTGAACGGCTCGAGGCCGCGCGGCCGGATGCGTTCGACGTTCCAGCAATGGAAGAACTCGTGGGCCACCGTGTTCAGGATGCCGATCCGCTGCGCCGGATCGCCGAGCGAGCCGCGATACGTCATTACCGTGCTGTTGCGGTGCTCCATGCCGTCGAAATCGGCCCACGGCAGGTAGTCGGCCAGGAAGGTGTAGGTCCCGGGCTCGTAGTGCGGGAACTCCCCATAGACCGCCCCCTCCTGCCGGACGAGCTTCCTGACGTCGGCCGCGAAGCGGTCGGCCTCCTCCGCCGTCCCCTGTTCATGCAGCGCAATCCGGAACGTGCGGCCGCCGGTCGTGAACGTCCGCAGGAGGAACGTGCCGAACTCGGCCGGGCTGTCCATGAGGTACTGCAGGTTGCCGCCGGTGAACACATCCGGGTCGGCGGTCGGATGCAGCTGTGTGGCGACCTTCCAGGGGAGGCCGGCCGGCGGCACGAAGTCGACCCGCACCGGCCGGTTCTCCAGCCCTGCGGCCCACATGAGCGCCGCCGGCATGTTGATGTGCGCGTGCGTGGTGTCGATCGCCAGATACGTCCCGTCCACGCGGTCGCCGTACACCTTGTAATCCACCCGCACCGTGCCATCGTCGGTCGCGATCGCCCACTCCGACGGCCGGACGCGATCCGGCCGCAGCGCCCTGCCGGCGCCGTCGAACGCCCGGACGTCGTAGACGTTCTTGGCGAATTCGTGCCGCGAGTACCGGCCCGGCGACGTCTGGCTCATGAAGACGTGCAGCGGCGCCGCGGCGACCTCCGGAAACACCACGTCGACCTGCATCCAGTGGTGCGCCGGATCGGGAAACGTCAGGCGATAGCGGACCGGCGCCTGCGCGGCTGCCGCCCCACCCGCCGCCAGCACGAGCAGCAGGCAGGCACTGATGAACACCCGGATCGATCGGATCGGCACGCACATGGTCTCCGGCTCCTCGCAGCGGGGAACGTCGGACGTCAGGACGTCCACGTCCGACGTCGTTCGCCCGGATGCTAACACGGCGCTCCACGCCCGGCCGGGGGCGCCGCTTGCCGCCGCACGCGGCGGCGCCATAAGATCGACGCTGAATGAGTTACGACGTCGCGCCGCCTTCCATCGCCCACCCCGCCTCGACCGTCGTGGTGCTTCGCGGGAATCCCGCGGCTCCGGTCGATTCGCACCCGCAGATCTTCATGGTGCGGCGGACGCGCGGCGCGTCCTTCTTCGGCGGCGCATTCGTGTTTCCCGGCGGGCGCGTCGATCCGGCGGACGGGGCGCCCGATGCCGACCGGTGGTGCGACGGTGTCGAGACCGCGCGTGCGCACTTCCCGGATCTCGCGGACCGGCCGGACGAGGCGATCGGCTACCACCTCGCCGCGCTGCGCGAGCTGTTCGAGGAGGCCGGCATCCTGCTGGCGCGCGACCGGAACGGCCAGATCGTCACGACCGGCGATCCGGCCACCGGCGTCCGCTTCGACGAGCACCGCCATGCCCTGCACAGCGGCGAGCGGACGCTGCGCGACATCGTGGAAGCCGAGGGGCTGCGTCCCGCGCTGCAGGCGCTGCACCCGCTGGCGCACTGGGTGACGCCGATCAACGAACCGAAGCGGTTCGACACCCGCTTCTTCCTCGCGCGGATGCCGGAGGGCCAGACGCCGCTCCACGATTCGCTCGAGACGACCGAGAGCCGCTGGATGACCGCCGCCGAGGCGCTCGAGCGGTACCAGCGCGACGAGCTCGTCCTCGCCCCGCCGACCTGGCGCACGCTCTGGGATCTGGCCGGGTTCGAATCGACCGAGGCGATCCTCGCCTGGAGCCGGGCGCAGACGATCGTCCAGATGCAGCCCCATCCGTACGAGGAGGACGGCACGAAGATGCTCCTCCTCCCCGGCGATCCCCGGTATCCCGGACCGCGGCCCGGCGCGCCGCCGCCGGAGACCCGGTTCGTCTTCGACCGCGGCCGCTGGCGCGCGACCCGTGCCAGATGAGTCGGTATACGATATAATCCGGTGCGGATTGTCCCGTTCCTTCTGGAGAGGAGGCCTTATGCGACGCGCATTCGTCCCGTCGGTGGCGGCCTGCGCGATGGCCCTGGTCGCGCTCGTGACGGTGTCCAGCCCGGCGTTCGCGGCAGAGCAGGTGGTGAAGGGGGAAGTCATCACCATCATGTGTTATCAGGGGCACGGCCTGAAGGGCACGGGCCAGGCGCACCTGGCCTGCTCAATCTCGTGCGCCAAAAAGGGATACCCGCTGGGGATCCTGACGTCCGGCGGAAGCTACTACCGGATCGACGGGCCGCTCACGGCGCACGACAACGTCCAGCTGCAGAAATACCTCGCGAGCCAGGTCGAAGCGCACGGCACGGTCGCCCGGGTCGGCGGCAAGCGGATCATCACCATCGCCGCCGCGTCGGACATCATCGTCCGGAAGTGAGGCGCCGGCCCGCAGGCCGCCTCATCGTCTTCGGCAGGGCGCTTTTTCGTCGTTCCTTCCTGCGCGATCCAGCTTGACGCCCGTGCCGGGCGCGGTCAGACTAACCAACATCTCCCTGCCGCAGGCTCTGTCAGCAACCGCCACGGCAGGAACGCGGGCGATCGACAGGCAGACACAACCATCTTTCACGGGAAGGGTCACATGCAGGACGACGGTGAAGACCGATTCGGCGAGTTGATGGACGACATGGGCGGCGAAGGCGGGTTCGACGCGCCCGGCGGGCTGGAGGCCGACGAAGAGGAGCCAGCCGTCATCGAGCTCGTGGAGTTCGACACCATCGAAGTTGCCGGCAGGCCGGCCGCCCGTCCGGCGCGGACGGCCGCGGGCCGCAAGAAGAAGAAGAAGACCGCACCCAAGGCAGCCGCCGCCCGGAAGACGGCCGCGCGGCGGCCGGTCAAGAAGGCCGCGAAGAAGGCGGCACGGAAGGCGACCGTGCGCAAGGCGGCGCGGAAGGCCGCTCCACGCCGGGCGGTGAAGAAGGCCGCAAAGAAGAAGACGGCCGCGAGGAAGGCGACCGTGCGGAAGGTGACCCGGCGCGGACGCCGGCGCTGACAGCCCGGAGGCGCGACCCGATGGCCGGCGCGGTCGTCCGGCCATCGGTCACCTCAGGCCCGTGCGAATGTCCCGGCCCCGCGGTCGCCATGTCGCGCGTCGCAGCGGACAGCCTGAGCTGGCGTGCCGGCGGGTCCGCCACGCCGGCGCGCTGACCCGGTTGTGCCGGACGACTGGACAGTGTCCGGCCGCGCCCGGTGTGCTCACGCGCCGGGCCTCCTTCACCTCGTCGGCCGCCATCAACCGCGGGCACCTCGTTCTGCCGTAAGCTAGTGCGCATGCGCACTCGACTCGCTCCCCTGGCTCTGGCACTCACTCTCTCCCTCAGCGTGGCGGCGCAGGCAAGCCCCTCGCTGTTCGCCGGCCTGCGCTGGCGCAATATCGGCCCGGAACGTGGCGGCCGCGTCGCCGCCGTCGCCGGCGTCATCGGGCAGCCGGGCGTCTTCTACATCGGCCTGCCCGGCGGCGGCGTCTGGAAGACGAGCGATGCCGGCAATACCTGGCATCCCATCTTCGACTCCGTCAAAGCGGTCGACTCCATCGGCTCGCTCGCCATCGCAGCCTCGAATCCCGGAGTCATCTACGTCGGCACCGGCGACCTGATCACCGGCCTCGCGCTCAACGAGGGCAACGGGATGTACAGGTCCACCGACGGCGGCCGCACCTGGCGCCACATCGGCCTCGCCGGCACCCATCGCATCGCCGCGATTCTCGTCGATCCCCGCAACCCCGATCTGGTGCTCGCCGCCGCCCAGGGCGACTACCACTTCAAGAGCACCGATCGCGGTGTCTTCCGCTCCACCGATGGCGGCCAGACCTGGACGAAGGTGCTCTATCGCGACGATGAAACCGGGGCGCGCGACCTCGCGTGGGCGCCGGACGACCCGCAGGTCGTCTTCGCCACCACCTACCTGCACTACAATCCCAACCCCGGCCTGCACCTGCGGGAAGAGAACGGCACGGCCCTCTACAAATCCACGGACGAAGGGGCCACCTGGCGCGAGATCAGCGGCCATGGCCTGCCTCCGCTGCGCGGCCGCACCGCCGTCGCCGTGGCGCAGGGCACCCACGGCCAGCGTGTCTTCCTGATCGGCAGCTTCGGCCTCTACCGCTCCGACGATGGTGGCGCGACCTGGACCAGGGCCACCGCCGATCCCCGCATCACCGGGAACGACTACATCTGCGGCGTCTACGTGGATACCCAGAATCCGGACGTCGTCTACACCATGCAGACCTCGACGTACCGCTCCACCGACGGCGGCCACACGTTCCACAGCTTCAAGGGCGCGCCGGGCGGCGACGACTACCACACCATGTGGATCGATCCCACCAACGATCGCCGCATGATCCTCGGCGTCGATCAGGGTGCGACCATCAGCCTCAACCGCGGCCGCACCTGGAGCACCTGGTACAACCAGTCCACCGCGCAGGTCTACCGCATCGCCACCGACAACCGCTTCCCGTACTGGGTCTATGCCACCCAGCAGGACACGGGCGCCGTCGCCGTCGCGAGCCGCGGCAATCTCGGCGAGATCACGCCCTTCGACTGGTACCCCATGCCCGCCGGCGAAGCCGGCTCCGTCGCCCCCGATCCCCTCAATCCCAACGTCATCTATGTCGGCGGCCTGTCCAGCCTGCTGGTCAAGGTCACCCGCCCCGAGTGGACCGCCCAGGACGTCAGCCCCGGCGGCAACGGCGTCCGCTACCGCCAGTTCACCAACCCTCCCATTGCCTTCCTGCCGCAGGATCCGCACGTGATGTACTTCGGCACGCAGTTCGTCAGCGTCACCCATGACGGCGGCGACCATTGGCGCGACATCAGCCCCGATCTCTCCGCCCTGCCCGGCAAGCCGCCGGTCATGCCCGCCTACGGGCGCCCCACGCCCGCGCTCTCCGCGCTCTCGCCCTCGCCCGCCAGGCGCGGCATCATCTGGACCGGCAGCAACACCGGACTGATCTACTTGACCCGCGACGGCGGCGCGCACTGGAAGAACGTCACCCCGCCCGGCACCCCCGCCAGCGCCGAGTTCAATTTCGTCGAGCCGAGCCACACCAACCCCGCCGAAGCCTACGCCGAAATGGACAATCGCAACGTCGGCGACTACCGGCCCCACATCTACCGCACCCGCGACTATGGCGCCACCTGGCAGCAGATCGTCACCGGTCTTCCCGTCGGCCGTCCCGAAGGCAGCTTCGTCCGCGTCGTGCGCGAGGACCCGCAGATCCCGGGCCTGCTCTTCTGCGGCACCGAGAACACCGTCTACGTCTCCTTCGACGATGGCGATCAGTGGCAGTCCCTCCGCCAGAACCTGCCGACCACCTCGATCCGCGATCTCGTCATCCATGGCCACGATCTCGTGGCCGGCACCTACGGCCGCGGCTTCTGGATCCTCGACGACATATCGCCTCTCCGCCAGTTGGTCCATGGCGGTGCCGCCCGCATCGAATCCCAGTCGGCGTATCTCTTCCGCCCCGGCACGGCGATTCGCGCCCATGACAATTTCAACGCCGACACGCCGTTTCCACCCGAAGTCCCGCACAACGCCAATCCGCCCGCCGGAGCGATTCTCTACTACTGGCTCAAGTCACCCGCTCAGGGTCCCGTGACCATCACCGTCCGCGACCCCCGGGGCCGTCTGGTGCGGCGCCTCTCCAGCGTGCCCTCGCCTCAGCTCGTCGCGTTCGCCCATCAGCCTCAACCCGTTCCCGAGTACTGGAAGCGTCCGCTCCAGCCGCTCGCCACCGGCGCCGGCATGCATCGCACCCACTGGGACCTCCGCTACAGCCGCCCGGCTGAAGCACGTCTCAGCCTGCCGATGACCGCCATCTTCCACGACACACCGCCGTCGCCTCGCGGCCCGATGGCGCTGCCCGGTGTCTACACCGTGAAGCTGCGTGTCGACGGCCGTGTCTACACCCGCACCCT
>DATLRO010000050.1:0-25532 GCA_035534615.1 Vicinamibacterales bacterium | reverse complement strand
CATCATCGCGGCCGACGGCAGCATCCTCACCAACAATCACGTCATCGATCACGCCGACCGCATCACCGTGACCCTGGCCGACGGCCGGCGCGTCCACGCGCGGGTGGTCGGCGCCGATCCCGACACCGACATCGCGCTCATCCGGATCGACCCGTCCGGCCCGCTGCCGGTCGCGCCGCTCGGCGATTCGAGCCGGCTGCGGGTCGGCGACTGGGTCTGCGCGATCGGCAATCCGCTGAACTACTCGCACTCGGTGACCGTCGGCGTCGTGAGCTATCTGGGCCGCAAGCTGTTCGACAGCAGCCTGGACGATTACATTCAGACCGACGCGCCGATCAATCTGGGGAGCAGCGGCGGCCCGCTCATCGACACCCGTGGCGACGTCATCGGCATCGATGCCGCGATCAGCTGGCGCGCGCGCGACATCGGCTTTGCGGTGCCGATCAACATGGCCCGCGCCATCCTGCCGCAGCTCGAGGCGACCGGCCGCGTGGCGCGCGGCTACATCGGGGTGACGCTGAAGTCGGTCGATCCCGACCTCCAGCGATCGCTGAATCTGGCGGTCGACCGCGGCGCCCTCGTGCAGGACGTCACCCCCGGCTCGCCGGGGCAGCGCGCCGGCCTGCGCCCCTACGATCTCATCGTCTCGGTCGACGGGCGGCCGGTCTCCGGCAACGACCAGCTGATTCGCCTGATCGCCGATCACCTGCCGGGCAGCGACGCCCGGCTGCAGATCTACCGTGACGGTCACCCGGAGGTGGTCACCGTCAGGCTGGGACAGCGCCCCGACGCGCCGGGGGACGGCGCCGTCCGCGACTTCTCCGGGCGGGCCATCTCGGCGCCGCACACCGCCGGCATGCGTCCGGACGTCGGGCTGACGGTCGAATCGATCGACCAGCGGCTGGCCCGGCGCTTCGACCTGCCGGCCGGCCTCGACGGCGTCATGGTCGCCCGCGTGGACCCGATCGGCCCGTCCTACGACGCCGACATCGAGCCTGGCAGCGTGATCCTGCAGATCAACCGGAAACCGGTGAAATCGATCGTCGACTATTCCCGGATCGTCCGCGCGGCCCGCCCTGGTGACGTCCTGACCTTCTACCTGTACAATCCGGAGTTGAACCAGCGCGTCCTCCGAACGGTCCGCCTCGACGACCCGTGACGACCGCCGCGCGTCCCGACCTTCGACCCGCATGAAACCTCGCATTCTGGTCATCGACGACGAAGCGGCGATTCGCGATTCGCTGCGCATGATCCTGGAGTACGAAGGGTACGAGTGTCTCGGCGCGGCCGGCGGCCAGGAAGGCCTGGCGCTGGTCGAGCGCGAGTCGCCCGATCTCGTCTTCCTCGACATCAAGATGCCGGGCATGGACGGCCTCGAGGTGCTCGGCCGGCTGAAGGCGATGGACGAGGCGCTGCCGGTCATCATCATCTCCGGCCACGGCACCGTCAGCACCGCCGTCGAGGCCACGAAGCTCGGGGCGTTCGATTTCGTCGAGAAGCCGCTGGCCACCGAGCGCGTCCTGGTCGGCATCCGCAACGCGCTCGATCAGAGCCGCCTGCGCGACGAGAACCGCGCCCTCAAGCGCTCGATCGAGCTCCGGCACCAGATGATCGGCGACAGCGCGGCGCTGCGCCAGGTCATGGAAGCGGTCGCCCGCGCCGCGCCGACCGCCGCGACCGTGCTGCTGCTCGGGGAGAGCGGCGTCGGCAAGGAACTGGTGGCCCGGACGATCCACCGCAACAGCCTGCGCGCCCGCGAGCGCTTCGTGCAGGTCAATTGCGCCGCCATCCCCGACGAGCTGATCGAGTCCGAGCTGTTCGGCCACGAGAAGGGCTCGTTCACCGGCGCCACCGAGAAACAGATCGGCAAGTTCGAGCAGGCCGATCGCGGCACCATCTTCCTGGACGAGGTCGGCGACATGAGCCTGAAGACCCAGGCCAAGGTGCTGCGCGTCCTGCAGGAAGGGGAAGTGGAGCGGCTGGGGTCGTCGCGCACGACGAAGGTGGACGTCCGGGTCATCGCGGCGACCAACAAGGACCTGGAAGAGGAGATCCGCAACAACCGGTTCCGCGAGGACCTGTTCTTCCGGCTGGCCGTGATTCCGATCTACGTGCCGCCCCTGCGCGAGCGCCCGGGCGACGTGCCGCTGCTCGTCCGGCACTTCATGGATCTGTTCGCCCGCGAGAGCAACGTGCGGCCCAAGAGGATTTCGCCCGCGGCCATGGAGCTGCTGCAGCGGTACCGGTGGAAGGGGAACGTCCGTGAGCTGCGCAATACGGTGGAGCGGCTGCTCATCATGACGCCCGGCGACACCATCGACGTGAGCGACCTGCCGGAGCCCGTCCGGAACGACGCCGTCGCCCGGCCGCCGGTTGACGGCGAGGCCGAGGCGGAGCGGCCCGGGACACTCCGCGAGTTCAAGGAGCTCGCCGAGCGCCGGTTCCTGGTCGAGAAGCTCCGCGAAACCGGCTGGAACATCTCCCGGACCGCGGAGATCATCGGCACGCCGCGCAGCAACCTGTACAAGAAGCTGGAACACTACAACATCAGCCAGGAGAGCGACGGCTAGCCCTCGCGGCGCACCTCCGGTTGCTGTACAATTGAAGGGCCGCAGCGAGCCAGACGATCGCTGTCCCGTGTCGCCGGCCTCCGTGCCGGGCAGGCTGGGAGAGAGGAAAGTCCGAACTCCGCAGGGCAGTGCGCCGGGTAATACCCGGTCAGGGTAACCTGAAGGAAAGTGGCACAGAAAATATACCGCCCTTCGACTCGCCCCTGAAGGGCTCGCTCAGGGCAGGCCCGCCGGACGGCTTGCCTCGAGCGAACCCCGCAGGGGCGAGTCGAGAGGTAAGGGTGAAAAGGTGCGGTAAGAGCGCACCGCGTCTCCGGTAACGGAGATGGCAGGCTAAACCCCGCACGGAGCAAGACCAAATAGGGAGGCGTTACCAGGACGGCCCGTCCGAAGCCTCCGGGTAGGTTGCTTGACCCCGCCAGTGATGTCGGGGCTAGAGGAATGATCGTCACTCCGTGCCGGCCGCATGGCCGGACGGAGGACAGAATTCGGCTTACGGCTCGTCTGCGGCTTTTCGTGCGTTCGCGTCCGTCGGGTCGTGACACCCGCCACGACCCTCTCCAGCTCCACACCGGCCGGCCATGCACCGCCGCGGGTTGCGCGGCCGGCGCTGAGTCATCGTCCAATCCACCATGGCCCACTATCTGGTCACCGGCGGCGCCGGCTTCATCGGGTCCCATCTTGTCGAGGCGCTCGCGGCCCGCGGCGACCGGGTCCGCGTCGTCGACAGTCTGATTACCGGGAAGCGACGCAACCTCGACAGCGTGCCGGGCGCGGAGTTCATCGAGGGCGATCTGGCCGACGTGGAGGTGGCGCGGCGCGCCGTCGCCGGCGTCGACTTCGTCCTGCACCAGGCGGCCATCCCGTCGGTGCCCCGGTCGGTGCAGGATCCGATTGCGTCGAACCGGGCGAACATCGATGCCTCGGTGAACGTGCTCGTGGCCGCCCGCGACGCCGGCGTGAAGCGGCTCGTCTATGCCGGCTCCTCCTCGGCGTACGGCAATACGCCCACGCTGCCCAAGCAGGAGGACATGCCGACGGCGCCGCTGTCGCCCTACGCGCTGCAGAAGCTCGTGGCCGAGCAGTATGCCGCCATGTTCACCCGCCTCTACGGCCTCGAGACGGTGACGATCCGCTACTTCAACGTCTTCGGCCCGCGCCAGGACCCTTCGTCGCCCTATTCGGGCGTCATTTCCCTGTTCATCAGCGCGCTGGCCGAAGGGCGCCGGCCGACGATCTACGGCGACGGTGAGCAGACCCGTGATTTCACGTACGTGGCGAATGTCGTCGACGGCGTGCTCCGCGCGTGCGGGGCGCCCGGCGCCAGCGGCACGGTCATCAACGTCGCGACCGGGGGGCGGATCTCGCTGAACGCGCTGTTCCGGACGCTGCGGGACATCCTCGGGGTACGCGTCGAGCCGATCTACGCCGAGCCGCGCGCCGGAGACGTCCGCGACTCGCAGGCCGACATCACGCGCGCCCGCACGCTGCTCGGCTACGAGCCGACGGTGTCGCTCGAGGAAGGGCTGCGGAAGACGGTCGAGTGGTACCGGGAGAGCGCGCATTGAACACGGCTCCGTGGCGCCACGGAACGCGGCAACGCCGGTCGTATCGAGATCCGGAGCGTGAGCGGCGGCGCACGATGGGGGTGGGGCCCCATGCGGACTGAATGATGCCAGACAACGACCTGCGAATCGTCGGCGTTGCGGGAAGCCTGCGGAAGGGATCGTACAACCGGGCGCTGCTCAGGGCGGCGCAGGAACTGGCGCCCGACGGCATGACGATCACGGTCGCTGAAATCGGCAACCTGCCGCTCTATGACGCGGATGTCGAAGCGGCCGGCGTGCCGGCGCCGGTCGCCGCCTTCAGGCAGGCGATCCGCCAGGCCGATGCGCTGCTCATCGCGACGCCGGAGTACAACTACAGTCTCCCGGGCGTGCTGAAGAACGCCATCGACTGGGCGTCGCGCCCGCCGGCCGACTCGGCGCTCCGGCAGAAACCGACCGCCATCATGGGGGCGTCGGGCGGCGCGTTCGGCACCGTCCGGGCGCAGCTGGCACTCCGGCAGTCGCTGCAGTTCACCGAAACGCAGGTGATGCTGAAGCCGGAAGTCCTGGTCGCGAAAGCCCAGGACAGGTTCGATGCCGACGGCCGGCTGATCGATGAGCCGACGCGGCAGCTCCTGCAGCGCTTTCTCGAAGCGCTGGCCGCCTGGACGCGGCGGCTCCAGCCGGTCTGAACACACCCCTCATCCGGACGCGCGCGCTGATGCGGCCGGCCGACCCGCCGCAGCCGTCGCCACGCGTCATCGGTCCGGAAGCGGCCGGCTCACCGGCGGCTCGTGCCCGATACGCTGCGGCCGGGAGCCAGGGCCCCGGCGCAGCTCGTGGACGCCGGCCCCGACGTTCACGATGATCTCGGCCGCCATCTGGCCCCGCTGCGCGGCAGTCGGCAGCCCCCGCGTCGGCGCACCGGCGGCGCTCGTCCAGAACATGAGGTGAATCATCGCGGCCGGACCGCGCAGCCGATCCGCGATGCGCCAGAGAACGGCATCGCTGGCCGCTTCGGCCGGAGGCACCACCAGGAATCGGACATCGCCCGCGTGTCCGACCTGCCGCCAGGCCGGCGGGGCCGGACGATCGGACATCAGAGGAAGGTACACGCCGATCGATGCCGCGACGATGAAGATGCCGACGAAGATGGCGAGCAGGAGGCGCCAGCCGCGACCGGGCGGGGCCGGCTCCGAGATCTGGACACCGGGCCGGTATTGCACGAGATCCGCCCGGCATTTCGGGCAGATCGCGGCAGTCATCGGCACGTCGGACAGGCAGAAGGGGCAGACCTTCATGACCTCAGCGGAAGAGGCAGGCGCCGGCGCACCCGGGACGCACGCCCGGCGCGTCGGATCGAGTATAGCGCCGGCCCGCGGATGGCGCGGCAGCCCGATCTCGGCGCGGCGGACGAGCGGCCGCCTCGTTCCGGGCCCCGGTCATCGTCAGCTCCCGTTGCGCAACCGGCAACCGCAGAGGCGCGTTTCCCGGCCGTGATCGCCGTGCCGGTATCGAACGCCGCAACGCCGGTTGTCACTTTTCACCTCCGACAGACGCACTCATCAGGCCGGGCGGCGAATGACGCCGGGCAACCTCCACGGGCTCAGCCACTTTCAGCGACGGACCCGGCGCTGCGGCCGTGGCCGCCTTCTTGCCCTGCCATTCAGCGGCCCTGGTGAACACACGCCGCGGATGCCCGACCTCCACCCGCCGGTGCCTGCACTCGCCAGGGCCGCACTCCCTGTTCTGTGACGTCGCCATTCATCGCAGGCCCCGGCCTGCGGACATCGATGGCCGGACGCCGGTCGGGCGCCGGCCGGAGGAGGCTGTATGACTCTCAAGGCTCAGTGTCTTTCACTCAGCGCAATCGGACTGCTGGTCGCGTCACTGGCGGCGGCTCCTGCAGCGGCGCAGGCCAAGGCGCCCGCCCCCGGCGCCGTCACGCCGGCCGCGTCGCGCCTGAACCTGAACGCCGCCACGGTGGCGCAGCTGGATGCGCTGCCCGGCATCGGGCCGAAGACCGCCCGGCTGATTGTCGAGTATCGACAGAAGAACGGCGGGTTCAAGAAGATCGAGGAACTCATGAACGTGCGCGGCGTGGGCGAAAAGAACTTCCTCCGGCTGAAGGATCGGATCACGGTCGGTCCAGCCACGACGCCGACGAAGCAGCCATAACGCGCGAGCCGGCCTCGGTCGCGGCGGCGCGCGGACGTGCGCCTCGTCTGAGACGCGCCGCCGCGCGCCCTGCACGCGATCGGGTCCGACACGCCGAGGACGGAGCACCGACGTGAGCGCGCACGCGGAAGCCGGCTTCTCGCTGCTCGAACTCCTCTGTGCCACGGCCATCGTCTTGATGATGAGTGCGATGGCGATTCCACAGACGCTGGTGGGGCTGGACGAAGTACGGGCGGGCGCGGCAGCCCGTTACCTCGCCGGGCGCCTGCAGTGGGGCCGCACCTACGCGGCCGCCCACTCCTCGTCTGTGGGATTCAGGTTTCAGGAGATCGAAGGCCGGTACTGCTACAGCACGTATCTGGACGGCAATCAGGACGGGATCCGGACGCGGGATATCGACGAGGGAGTGGATTTGCCGGTGAAACCGACCGAGTGTCTGCCTGATGCGGTCTCCGGTGCGGATCTGGGCCTGGCCGAAGGCGTCCCGCTCATCGGAGAAACGACCCCGGACACCAGCCGCAACCCGGTGCGCCTCGGCCGCACCACGATACTGGCGATGAGCACGACCGGCACGGCAACGCCGGGTACGTTGTATGTGCGGGCCGGCCGCCGCGGCCAGTTCGCGCTGCGAACGCTCGGTGCGACCGGCCGTGTCCGCGTGTTCGAGTTCGACTGGCGCGAACGGCGATGGGTGGCGCGATGAATCAGAGCAGCCGAGTCGAACGCCGTGCGGCCCCACGGTTTCACGCCACGTGCGAGCAGGGCGGCCTGCGGGCGCGCCTCCGGTCGGGACACGAGGTGGCGCTGATCAACATCTCCGCCGGCGGTGCACTGCTCGAATCCGCCCATCGTCTGCTGCCAGGGGCGCGGGCCGAACTCCAGGTCGTCACGCCGTCGACGCGGTTCGAGTTCACCGGGCGCATTCTGCGCGCGGAAGTCTGTGCGCTGGCCAGTTCCACGATGCGCTATCGGGGCGCGTTCCAGTTCGATCATCCGGACGAGCGCACGGCCGGTTCCCTCGGGCGATCGCCGCGGGCAGCCGCTACCCGGGCTCAGCCCCAGGATGCGATGGCGCCGCGGCGCGATACGGCTGAGGTGGCGTGATCGGCCGCCTCGTTCCGGGTGGCATCGCCTTTGGTTGCTCCAATGGCATTCTCCGCAGTCTTCGACGGAGGTTGCCCATGATGCCAGGCGAGCAGGCGACGGCCGGCGTGAGTCCGCCAGGAAGACCGTCCGAGCCGCAGGAAGACGCACGTCACGCGGTCGCGCGGCTGCTGGCCGCACTCATGCCGGCGCTGAAGTACAGGGGCGATCCGGGCGCGGTCGAAGCGGGCTTCGAAGAGGCGGCGCGCCGCCTGCTGCCGGCCGGTGAAGTCCGCCTGCGGGAAGGCGACGCCGGCCGTCCCGAAAGCGGCCGCGAGCCGGTGCGGCAGGCCGACGGCCTGCTGACGATTGCCGTGCCGAACACCGAGGGCGGTGTGCCTGCGCGGCTCGAAATCCGGCTGTTGCCAGGGTGTGCCTCGGACGCGTGGGATGGTCAGCTCATCGACATGCTTTCCCACGTCGCGGCACTGGTGCTGGAAATCAGGCGAAGCCGGCAGTGGCGGTGTGCGGGCGGCCTCGACCTGCTGCCGCGGCGCGACGGCGCCGCCCCGCTCATCGGATCGAGCGCCGTGATGCAGGCGCTGCGGGATCGAATCGAACGGGTCGCCGTCACCGACTTCACCGTGCTGATCGAAGGGGAGAGCGGGGTCGGAAAGGAGCTCGTCGCGCAGCAGATCCACGAGCTCAGTCGACGCCGGCATGGTCCGTTCGTCGCGGTGAACTGCGCCGCCCTCGTCGAGACACTGCTCGAGGCCGAGCTGTTCGGCATCGAGGACCGCACGGCGACCGGCGTGCGAGGACGCCGCGGGAAGTTCGAGCATGCCGACGGCGGCACGCTGTTCCTCGATGAGGTGTCGGACCTGTCGGTCTCGGCGCAGGCCAAGCTGCTGCGGGCCATCCAGGACCTCGCCGTCGAGCGCGTCGGCGGCCAGGGCTGCCGCCGTGTCGACGTCCGCATCGTCGCGGCGACCAACCGCAGCCTGACGGAACTCGCCCAGCGCGGCCTGTTCCGTCACGACCTGTTCTACCGGCTGAGCGGGGTGGATCTGCGGGTGCCGCCGCTGCGCCTGCGACGCGAAGACATTCCCGGGCTGGCCGCCTACTTCCTCGAGCGGCACCGGGCCACGCGAGTGCTGGCGCTCTCCCCGGCGGCGACTGATGCCCTCGTCGCCTACCACTGGCCGGGAAACGTCCGCGAGCTCCAGCGGCTGATCGAGCGCGCGGTGGCGCTGGCCGAGACGGACCGCATCGAGCTGGACGACCTGCCGCCAGTGCTGCGGGGCGACTATGCCGAGATTCTGCTGCCCTCGCTGGCGCGCGGCGAAGCCATGCGGGCCTGGGGCAGTCGCTACGCGCGTCTCACCCTCGAACGCTGCGGGCACAACAAGCGTCAGGCCTGTCGCATCCTCGGCATCAGCTACCACACGCTGCAGGCCTATCTCCGATACGGGACGCCGTCCGAGAATGCGCCGGCGCCGCCTGAATGGCCCGATCAGCAGGAGGACCCGGCCCGGGAGGAACGTCTCGGATCCCACGACGGAGAGGACGACGAGGATCGTCCTTCGTCCGAAGGGGCCTGAGCGAGGTCGGCCGTCGAGGGGGTGCTCGGATGACTCGACAACCGCTCTGGGCGATGTTCGCGATCGGAATCGGACTGCTCGTGGCGGGAGCGGCGGCGCCGCTGACGCTGCTGCTGCTGCCCGAACCGCTGCGGCGCCCGTCCACCGTGTGGACCATCGCCGTCATCGCCGTCCTGGCGGCAGTGGCGATCGTCTCGAAGATGGGGGACCGGGACGGCCGGCCCGGCCGGCCCGGCAAGCACTGAGCCTGCGCTCCGCTTGACCCTGCCGGCGCGCCATAGTACCTTTTCCTGCTGGTCGGCCGTCACCTCCCCCAACCGATGGAACCTGCAGCCGCTGAGAATCTGAAGCGCACGCCACTCCACGCCCAGCACCTGGCGCTCGGGGCCAGGATGGTCCCGTTCGGGGGCTGGGAGATGCCGGTGGAATATTCGGGCATCGTCGACGAGCACATGGCCGTCCGGACGCGCGCCGGCCTGTTCGACGTCGGCCACATGGGCGAGATCGAGATCGCCGGCCGTGACGCCCTGGCGGGCGTCCAGCGGATTTCGTGCAACGATGCCGCGAAGCTCCAGATCGGGCAGGCCCATTATTCCGGCCTGACGACGCCGGAAGGGACCTTCGTCGACGACCTGCTGGTGTACCGGCTGGCGCCGGCCCATTTCCTGCTCGTGGTCAACGCGTCGAACGTCGACAAGGATTTCGCCTGGATCGCCGCCCAGATCAAGCCGGCCGGCGACGCCGTCGCCGTCAATGCCAGCTCGCGCTACGCGCTGATCGCCGTCCAGGGGCCGGCCGCGCGCGGGATCCTGCAGCCGCTCACCGGCGTCGACCTGTCGGCCATCAAGTACTACTGGTTCGCGCACGGGGAAGTCGCCGGCGTCAGGGGCACGATCTCGCGCACCGGCTACACGGGAGAGGACGGGTTCGAGATCTTCCTGCCGCCGGCGCAGGCGGCCCGCGTCTGGACCGCGATCCTGGAGGCCGGAGCGCCGCAGGGCCTCGTGCCGGCCGGTCTCGGCGCCCGTGACACGCTCCGGCTCGAAGCCTCGATGCGCCTGTACGGCAACGACATCGACCACACCACCTCCGTCCTCGAGGCCGATCTCGAATGGATCGTCGGCTGGGGAAAGTCCGACTTCCTCGGCATGAGCGCGCTGCGCGCCCAGAAGGAGATCGGGCTCGCGCGCCGGATCGTCGGCTTCGAGATGATCGAGCGCGGCATCGCCCGCCACGGCTACGACGCCGAGATCGGCGGGAAGAAAGCGGGCGTCGTGACCAGCGGCACGCAGACGCCGTTCCTGAAGAAGGCCATCGGCATGGCCTACCTGCCGATCGCCCATACGGCCCCCGGCACGGAATTCGACGTCGTCATCCGCGACCGCCGCGTGCGCGCCCGGGTGGTCCCGATGCCGTTCTACAAGCGTCCCAGGCCCGCAAAGTAGCGAAGAGGATCAGACATGGCTGTTCCGGCCGGCTTCAAGTACACGAAGGATCACGAGTGGATCGAGATCTCGGGGAGCACGGGGCGCGTCGGGATTACCGATTACGCGCAGCAGCAGCTCGGCGACGTCGTCTTCGTGGACCTGCCGGGACTTGGGACGCGCGTCACGCGCGGCCAGACGTTCGGCACGATCGAATCGGTGAAGGCGGTCTCGGAACTGTTCGCCCCGATGTCCGGCGAGGTCGTGGAGGTGAACACCGCGCTCAAGGACAAGCCGGAAGTCATCAACACCGACCCGCACGCCACCTGGATGATCGCCCTCAAGCTCTCCAACCCCGACGAAGCCCGCGAGCTGCTGGACGCCGCGGCGTACGCCGAACTGGTGAAGTGAGCCGGCGATCGGACCTGGCCCGGACGGGCCGGCCTGGACGCCGCGACGTCCCGCCCCCCGCGCCGGCGACCGGCTTCGCTGACGTCGTTTCATGCCTGGATGGCAGCCTATGAGTTTCGACCCGGCGGACCGCTTCGAGACCCGGCACATTGGACCGAGCCCGGCGGACCGCGACGCCATGCTCGAGACGCTCGGCGTCGCCTCGCTCGATGAGCTTATCGATCAGGCTATTCCTCCGGGCATCCGGCTGCGCGAGCCGCTCAATCTGCCGGAGGCCCTCAGCGAGTACCGGTTCCTCCAGGATCTCCGGCGGATCGCGGGGAGGAACCGGCTCTTCCGCTCGTACATCGGCCTCGGCTACGCCGACTGCATCACGCCCAGCGTGATCGTCCGCAACGTGCTGGAAAATCCCGGCTGGTACACCCCCTACACGCCCTACCAGGCCGAGATTGCGCAGGGACGCCTCGAGGCCCTCCTGAATTTCCAGACGATGGTGGCCGACCTGACCGGCATGGAGGTCGCCAACGCGTCGCTGCTGGACGAGGCGACGGCGGCCGCGGAAGCGATGTCGATGCTGCATCGCGTGCGCGGCCGGCGGGCCGACGCCGCGGAACCGGTGGCGTTCCTGGCGTCGTCCGAGTGCTTCCCGCAGACGCTCGATCTGCTGAAGACGCGTGCCGAGCCGCTCGGGCTCGAGCTGCGGATCGGCGACGTCGAGCAGATGTCGTTCGACGGCGCGTACGGCCTGCTCGTGCAGTATCCGGACGCCAACGGCGCCGTGCGCGACCTCCGGAGCCTCATCAGCCGGGCGCACGAGGCCGGCCTGCTGGTCGCGGTCGCGACCGATCTGCTCGCGCTGACGCTGCTGACGCCGCCCGGGGAGATGGGGGCCGACGTCGTCGTCGGCAACTCGCAGCGCTTCGGCGTGCCGCTCGGCTACGGCGGCCCGCACGCCGCGTTCTTTGCGACGCGCGAACCGTTCGTTCGGCAGGCGCCGGGGCGCATCATCGGCGTCTCGGTCGATGCGCACGGCAACCCGGCCTACCGGATGGCGCTGCAGACCCGCGAGCAGCACATCCGCCGCGAGAAGGCGACCTCGAACATCTGTACGGCGCAGGCGCTGCTGGCCAGCATGGCCGGCTTCTACGCCGTGTATCACGGCCCGGCCGGCCTCACGGCAATCGCGCGCCGGGTGCACGGCCTGGCCCGCGTGCTCGAGCGCGAGCTCGGCCGGCTCGGCTGCTCCCAGATGAACCCCGCGTATTTCGACACGCTGCGGATTCAGCTGCCGGCCGACCGCCTGCTGGACCGCCTGCGCGCCGCCGCCCGCGACGCCGGCATGAACTTCCGGCACGACGATTCCTCGCACGTCGGCGTCGCGCTCGACGAGACGACGACGCCGGAAGACGTGCAGGCGATCGTCGACGTGTATGCCCGGGCGATGCAGGCCGAGGCGCCGCGCGTCGATTTCGACCGCGGGATCGACGCCGGCCTGCCGGTGGAGCTCACGCGCACCAGCCCGTTCCTCACGCACCCGGTCTTCAATACGCATCACTCCGAGACGCAGATGATGCGGTACATCCGGCGGCTGGAGCGGAAGGACGTCGGTCTCGACACGTCGATGATTCCGCTCGGGTCGTGCACGATGAAGCTGAATGCGGCGTCGGAGATGCTGCCGATCACCTGGCCGGAGTTCTCGCGCCTGCATCCCTTCGTGCCGGCCGACCAGGCCGAGGGCTACCGCATCGTCTTCGACGAACTGGAGGCCGCGCTGGCGGCCATCACCGGCCTCGCCGCCGTGTCGCTGCAGCCGAATTCAGGCGCCCAGGGCGAACTGTCCGGCCTGCTCGTCATCCGCGCCTACCACCGCGATCGGGGAGAGGCGCAGCGTGACGTCGTTCTGATCCCCTCGTCCGCGCACGGCACGAATCCGGCCAGCGCCGTCATGGCCGGCATGCGGGTGGTGGTCGTGGCCACGACGAAGGAGGGGAACGTCGACCTCGCCGATCTGGAGGCCAAGGCGGCACAGGCCGGCGATCGCCTCGCCGCGCTGATGATCACCTATCCATCGACCCACGGCGTGTTCGAGGATGCCATCCGGGACGTCTGCCGGATCGTGCACGAACACGGCGGCCAGGTGTACATGGACGGCGCGAACATGAACGCGCAGGTCGGCCTCACCAGTCCGGCCTCGATCGGCGCCGATGTCTGCCACCTGAACCTGCACAAGACGTTCAGCATCCCACACGGCGGTGGCGGGCCGGGCATGGGACCGATTGCGGTGGCAGCGCACCTGGCCCCGTACCTGCCCGGCCATCCGCTCGTCCACGTCGGGGGCAGCCGCGCGATTCACGCCGTGGCGGCGGCGCCGTGGGGCAGTCCCAGCATCCTGCTGATTTCCTACGCATACATCCGGATGCTCGGGGCGCACGGGGTGACGGAGGCGACGCGCTACGCGATCCTGAACGCCAACTACCTGAAATCACGGCTGGAGTCGTACTACCCGGTGCTGTACACGCGGGCCAACGGCCGCGTGGCGCACGAGATGATCTTCGATCTGCGCGGCTTCAAGGCGGGCGGCGTCGACGAGCAGGACGTCGCCAAGCGCCTCATGGACTACGGATTCCACGCGCCGACCGTGTCGTTCCCGGTCCCCGGCACCCTGATGGTCGAGCCGACCGAGAGCGAGGCCAAAGATGAGCTCGACCGGTTCTGCGAGGCGATGATCGCGATCCGCCGGGAGATCCAGGACGTGGTCGACGGGAAGGTCGATCCGAAGGACAACGTGCTGAAGCACGCGCCGCACACGGCAGCGGCCGTGGCGGCCGACGTGTGGCCCCATGCCTACAGTCGCGAGCAGGCCGCGTATCCGCGGCCGTTCGTCCGGGCGAACAAGTTCTGGCCGAGCGTCGGCCGGATTGACAACCCGTACGGCGACCGCCACCTGGTCTGCTCGTGCCCCGACATCGAGACCTACGCCGAACCGGTCAAGGCCTGACGGGCGCGTGGCCGGCGCCGTCAGCCGCCGGCCCGGGAGGAGTGCGCCGGCCGGCCTGCTGCCCGTCTACTGGGCCCAGACGAGCACCTGCCGGCGGTCGCTCGCCTGAAGGCTGAGGAGCAGCCCCGGCCCGTGCCGCTCGAGATCCTCGAGCGTGATGCGCCCGGCGGCATTCGACGCGTCAACCGCCGCCAGACGGATCCAGCCGCCGAGCGACACGGCGCGCAGCAGCCACGCCGGGATGTCCGCGCGCACCAGCTTCCGGGACCGAGGATTGTAGGCGAGCACGTGCAGCTCGCTCAGGGGATGCCGCGGAGCCGCCGTCCGGCGCCTGATGACGGAGGCGCCGTTCCTGCCGTAGAGCTCGATCATCGGGCGCGCGGCGCCGAACCGCGCGCGCACGCGCGCGAACTCCGCGGCGGCCGCCTCGGGCGTGACAAAGCGCGTCACGGTGTCCCGCTGGAAGGCGAGCGCCAGCGTCAGCACCACGACGACGCCGATGGCGGCCAGCCCCCAGGCGACGGCGACCGCGACCGAGCGCCAGTGGTTCCGCCGGCCCGTCAGGTCGGTTTCCATCCTCATCGAAACGGCGCTCGCCGGGGCGGCGCTGCCCCAGGCCTTCTGTCAGCGTACGGGAGCGGCGTCCTCTCCGAGCGGTGTCGCGGTCAACGCCTGGGCCTTCTGTCGGAACGCCGCGAGCAGCCGCTTCGCGACCGGTCCCGGCCGCCCCGTGCCGATCGACTGGTCGTCCACCCGGACGATCGGGAGCACCTCGCGTGTCGTGCTCGTCAGGAAGGCCTCGTCCGCGCCGAACAGGTCCGCGTCGGTCAGCACCGCTTCCCGCGCGTCGATGCCGAGGCCGCCGGCCATCTCGAGCACGAACGCCCGCGTCACGCCGGCCAGCAGGCCGGACTCGAGCGGCGGCGTGAGCACCGCGCCGTCCTTCACGATGAACAGGTTCGACTGCGTGCACTCGGCCAGCTCGCCGCGGTAGTTCCGCATGATGCCTTCGAAGCCGCCGCGACGGAGCGCTTCCTGCATCGCCAGCGCGTTGTTCAGCAGGTTGTTCGACTTCATGAGCGGATTGAGCGACCCCGGATGATTCCGGAGAATGGAGACCAGGACGGCCGGCACGCCCTCCTCGAACAGGGCGGGTACCGGCGCCGCAAACGCCTTCACGATGATCACCAGCGACGGGGTGGCGCACGCCGCCGGGTCGTACGTGAGGTCGCCCACGCCGCGCGTCAGCAGGATCCGGATGTAGGCGTCCGGGCCGCCGCCGGCCGTGCCCAGGCCGCCGGCCGCCAGCGTCTCGGCCACGCGCGCGTCGAGTTCCCGGTCGGTGAGCGGAAAGAGGAGCCGCAACATGGCGGCCGAGGCGCGGAGCCGCTCGAGATGGCGGTCGAACAGAAACGGGCGGCCGTTGTAGGTTCGCAGCGTTTCATACACACCTTCGCCGTACAGGAACCCGTGGTCGAAGACCGGGACGACCGCCTGCCCGGCATCCGAGATCCGCCCGTTCACGTTTACCGTCGCCTTCATGCGCAGCCCTCACCACTCGAATCCGGATCGTCCCCGGACGTCCGGCCGCTCCAGCCTATCGCTTATGCCGGACCGCCCGCAACCGGAAGGCGCGTGCCGTCTGCTGGTAAGATGGAGCGTGGTGGCGCGTGCCGCGGCCGGCGTTTCCGCCGGTCCCTGCCGCTGGTCGATGGGGCCGATTCTGGCTCCTCGCCGGCCGGATGGGGCCCCGCCCGTGACGAGACCCCTGCATGCGAGTCCTGAATGTCAGCCAGATGCGTGAAGCCGACCGGCGCACGATCGAGGAGATCGGCATTCCCTCGCTCGTCCTGATGGAAAACGCCGGCCGCCAGGTCGTCGCCGCCATGGAAGCGACCTGCACGGATCTGCCGGCCAGCCACGTGGCCGTCCTGTGCGGCCGCGGCAACAACGGCGGGGACGGCTTCGTGGTGGCGCGCACCCTGGCGCAGCGCAACGTCGACACCTCGGTGTTCGTGATCGGATCGCTCGCCGATGTCCGTGGCGACGCCCGCGTCAACCTCCAGATTCTCGGCCGGCTCGGCCTGACGGTGGTCGAGATCGCCGATCCGCAGTCCTGGGAGCTGCATTTTTCCGAAATCTCCCAGTGCGATTACATCGTCGATGCGCTGTTCGGCACCGGGCTCAGCAAGCCGCTCGCCGGCATGCTCGAAACCGTGGTCGCCGACGTCAACAGCTCGGGCATTCCCGTGATTGCGGTCGACCTCCCGAGCGGGCTGTCGGGCGACACCCCCGAGCTCATGGGCGACGCGATCGACGCGACGACGACGGTGACGCTCGGTGCCCCCAAGCCGCCGCTGGTCCTGCCGCCGGCCGAAACGCTCGCCGGCAACGTCGTCATCGCCGACATCGGCATTCCGCAGGAGGTGATCGACGCGGTCGACGGCCCCTATCTGGCCCTGCTGACGCGCCAGGAGATGCGGGCGCTCATCGAGCCCCGCACGGCCGATTCGCACAAGGGCGATTACGGGCACGTGCTCGTCGTGGCCGGCTCGGTGGGGAAGAGCGGGGCGGCGCATCTTGCCGCCATGGGTGCGCTGCGGGCCGGCGCCGGTCTGGTCAGCGTCGCCACGCCCCAGGCCTGCCTGCCGATCGTCGCCGCCATGGCGCCCGAGTACATGACGATCGGCCTCCCGCAGACGGCCGACGGCGCCATCGACGTGTCAGCGGCTGACCGCGTGCTCGAGGCGGCGGGCGACGTCATTGCGCTCGGCCCCGGCCTGGGGACCGCCCCCGAGACCCGGGCCTTCGTCCACGCGATCGTGGACCGCGCCACCGTGCCGCTCGTCATCGATGCGGACGCGCTGAACGCCTTCGACGACGCGCCCGATCGGCTGGTCGGCCGGGAGGGCCGCGAAGTGATCATCACGCCGCACCCCGGCGAGATGGCGCGGCTGGTCGGGATGACGATCGACGAGGTCCAGGCGAGCCGCGTGGAAATCGCACGCAATTTCGCCGCCGCGCACCACGTCTACGTCGTGCTCAAGGGCCACCGTACGCTCGTGGCCACGCCGGACGAGCGGGTCTTCATCAACACCACCGGCAACCCGGGCATGGCGACCGGCGGCACCGGCGACGTGCTGACCGGGATCACGGCCGCCTGGCTCGGACAGGTGCTCGACGCCGAGGCGGCCTGCAAGCTGGCCGTCTACCTGCACGGCATGGCGGGCGATCTCGCCGAAGCGGACGTCGGCGAAGTCAGCATGACGGCCGGGGACCTGGTGGAACACGTCTCCGATGCGATCCTCGAACTGACCGCCCGGCGGCGCGTCGAGCGGACGGACAAGTAACCCGCGCCGTGGCCGAAGTCGTCGACACCCACCAGGAATCGGAGACCGTGGCGGCCGGCCGCCGGCTGGCGGCCACGCTCGCGCCGGGCGCGACCGTGGCGCTCGTGGGCAACCTCGGCGCCGGCAAGACGGCCTTCGTGCGGGGCCTGGCCGAAGGGCTGGGCCTGGCGCCCGGAGAGGTCAGCAGCCCGACCTTCACCCTCGTCCAGGAATACCGCGGCCCCCGGACCCTGTACCACGTCGATCTGTATCGCCTCTCGAGCGCCGAGACCGACGATCTGGGGCTGGAAGAGCTGTCGGCGGACGACAGCGTCGTGGCCATCGAGTGGGCGGAGAAGCTGGCGCGGCCCGTGCCGGGCGCGCTGACCGTCCGTTTCGAGGACCTCGGCGGCGACCATCGGCGGATCACCATCGAACGGCAGGGAGATTCGGAAGAGACGAAGGGCGCCGCCGGCGGGGGCCCGGCGCCGGCTCGCGGGCCGGCTCACTCGGAGCGGTAGTTCGGCGCTTCCTTGGTAATCGTCACGTCGTGCACGTGGCTCTCGCGCGCGCCCGCCTGGGTGATCCGGATGAGCCGCGCGCGGCGCTGCAGCTCGGGAATCGTCGCGCAGCCGCAGTACCCCATGCCGGCCCGCAGGCCGCCCACCAGCTGGTGAATCATCGCGGCCACGCTGCCCTTGTGGGCCACGCGTCCTTCGATCCCCTCGGGCACGAGCTTCTCGCCGCCGATGTGCGTCTCGACGTTGAGATCGAAATCGTCCTGGAAGTAGCGGTCGCGGCTGCCCTTGCGCATCGCGCCGATCGATCCCATGCCGCGATATTCCTTGAACGTCCGCCCCTGATACAGGATCAGTTCGCCCGGGCTTTCGTCCGTCCCGGCGAACAGGTTCCCGATCATCGTTGAGCTGGCGCCGCAGGCGATGGCCTTCACGATGTCGCCCGAGAAGCGGATCCCGCCATCGGCGATGACGGGGATGTCGTGCGGCGCCGCCGCCCGGGCGCAGTCCATGACCGCCGTGATCATCGGCACGCCGATGCCGGCGATGACCCGCGTCGTGCAGATCGACCCGGCGCCGATCCCGACCTTCACCGCGTCGACTCCCTCGCCGATGAGCGCCTCGGTCGCCTCGGCGGTCGCCACGTTGCCGGCGATGAGATCCACGTCGGAGAATCGGCGGCGGATGCGCCGGACGATGTCGAGGACGTTCTGGGAGTGGCCGTGGGCGGTGTCGACCACCAGCACGTCGACGTGCGCGGCGACGAGCGCCTCCGCACGCTCCAGCGTGTCGCGGGCGATCCCGACGGCCGCGCCGACGCGCAGCCGGCCGAGCGAGTCCTTGCACGCGCTGGGATACTTCACCATCTTCTGGATGTCCTTGACGGTGATGAGTCCCTTCAGCATGTAGTCCTTGTCGACCACCAGGAGCTTCTCGACCTTGTGTCTGTGCAGAATCTCCCGCGCCTCGTCCAGGGTCGTCCCGACCGGCACCGTGATCAGCGGCTCGCGCGTCATCACGTCGCTGATCGGCCGGTTGACGTTGGTCTCGAAGCGGAGATCGCGGTTCGTCAGGATGCCGACCAGCCGCCCCTCCTTCCGGCCGTCCTCCGTGATCGGCACGCCCGAGATCCGGTACTTCTTCATCAGATCGAGCGCTTCGAAGATCCGGTTGGCGGGGGAGAGGGTGATCGGGTTGACGATCATCCCGCTCTCGGACCGCTTCACCCGATCCACCTCGAGCGCCTGCTCGTCGATCGACAGGTTCTTGTGGATGACGCCGAGACCGCCGTGCTGCGCCATCGCGATGGCCAGCAGCGACTCGGTCACCGTGTCCATGGCGGCGCTCACCAGCGGCACGTTCAGGCGGATGTGACGCGTCAGGCGCGTGCCGACCTCCACCTGGCCCGGCACGACGGTCGAGTGCTGGGGCACCAGCAGGACGTCGTCGAAGGTCAGGGCCAGCCGGATGTCGGCCGCGATGTCGGGGGTGGCGGGGGAGAGGGTGTTCAGTTCCATCGATGCGCATCCATCAGCGCCGGTCCGGTCGACGGGAACCGGCGCCAGAGACGACGGAGGCCGACAGGGGCGCGGGCCTCCAGGCGTGGGGGTGCGCCCGGCCGGGCGTCACGCCCCCGCGCCGTGGCATTTCTTGTACTTCTTCCCGCTGCCGCACGGGCACGGGTCGTTCCGTCCCACCTTCGGGGTATCCCGCCGGATCGTGTGCACCTTCGCGTCGTCGCCGCCCGCGCGCGGCGGCTGTCGCGCCGCCTCCGCCGAAGCGGCGCCGCCGCCTCCGCCTGCGACCGCCGCCCCGGCGAAGGCCGGAACGGCTTCGGCCGGATTGTTCATCAGGAGCGGCGTGCTGCGGCGCCGCAGGGGGAGGGCCGGCTCCTCCTCGCTCATGACCGGGCGCAGCCACCACAGGTAGCGGACGATTTCCTCGTCGATCCGCCGCTTCATGTCCTGGAAGAGGTCGAAGCTCTCCCGCTTGTATTCCACCAGCGGGTCCATCTGGCCGTACCCGCGCAGCCCGATGCCTTCCTTCAGGTGATCCAGGCTGTAGAGATGATCCTTCCACTGGGTGTCGACGATCTGCAGCATGATGTCGCGCTCGACCCGCTGCAGCAGCTCGCGCCCGACGATCCGCTCCTTCTCCTCGTAGTGGGCGACGAGGCGGGTCCACAGCTCGTCGCGAATCTCGTCCGTCGTCCGCTGCGAGAAGTCGAGGTCGCCCGTCTCGATGGCGAAGATCCGCGTGACCTCCTGTTTGAGGCCCTCGAAGTCCCACTCCTCGACGTCCATCTTCTCGCCGCAGTACGTCTCCATCGACTCGTCCAGCAGGTCCTCGGCGAGCGACATCAGGTAGCCGCGCGAATCGACGTAGTCCTCTTCGCTGATGCGGATCCGGCCGTCCAGCAGCTCGCGGCGCAGCGCGTAGATCGCCTCGCGCTGCTTGTTCATGACGTCGTCGTACTCGAGCAGGTGCTTGCGGACGGAGAAGTTCTGCGCCTCGACCTGCGTCTGCGCCCGCTGGATGGCCTTGGTCACCATGCGATGCTCGATCGGCACCCCCTCTTCCATGCCGAGCCGCTGCATCAGGCTGCCGATCCGGTCCGACCCGAAGATGCGCATCAGGTCGTCTTCGAGCGAGAGATAGAACCGCGAGGAGCCCGGGTCCCCCTGGCGGCCGGCGCGGCCGCGCAGCTGGTTGTCGATCCGGCGCGCTTCGTGCCGTTCCGTGCCGAGGATGTGCAGGCCGCCGAGCGCGGTCACTTCGTCGTGCTCCCGGTCGGTCTCTTCCTTGAAGCGGGCGAACGTCCGCTCCCAGTCCGGCCGGCGCGCGCGGTAGAAGCCGTCGAGGTGGTAGAAGTAGACGAATTCCTCGTCCTCGACGAAGCGCTGCTCGCCCTTCGGCAGCCGCTCCGCCAGTTCCTCGGCCAGGCACTGCTGCCGCGCCATGAACTCGGGGTTGCCGCCCAGCAGGATGTCGGTCCCCCGGCCGGCCATGTTGGTGGCGATGGTGACCATGCCGCGGCGGCCGGCCTGGGCGACGATCTCCGCTTCCTGCGCGTGGTACTTCGCGTTCAGGACGACGTGCTTGACGCCGCGCCGCTTCAGCAGCGTACTGAGGCGCTCCGACTTCTCGATCGACACCGTGCCGACGAGCACCGGCCGCCCCTGCTTCTGCTTCTCGATGATGTCTTCGACAATCGCGTCGAACTTCTCCCGCTCGGTCCGGTAGACGAGGTCCGGCTCCTCGAGCCGGCGCAGCGGCCGGTTCGTGGGCGCGACGACGACGTCGAGCTTGTAGATCTTCCCGAATTCCTCGGCTTCCGTGTCCGCCGTGCCGGTCATGCCGGCCAGCTTGTGGTACTTGCGGAAGTAGTTCTGGAAGGTGACCGTGGCGAGCGTCTGGTTCTCACGCTCGATCTTCACCTTCTCCTTCGCTTCCACCGCCTGGTGCAGCCCGTCGCTCCACCGCCGTCCGGGCATCAGACGGCCGGTGAACTCGTCGACGATCACCACCTGGCCGTCCTTGATCATGTAGTCGATGTCGCGCTTGAACAGCGCGTGCGCCCGGAGCGCCTGGTTGATGTGATGCAGGACCGGCATGTTGACGGGATCGTACAGGCCGCCCGGGCTCAGCCGGTGCGCCAGCAGCTCTTCCGCCTTCGCCATGCCGCCTTCGGTCAGCGTGACCGTCTTGTGCTTCTCGTCGACGAGATAATCGCCCGTCTTCTCGAGCTCTTCGCGTTCCTCCGCCTTCGCGTCCCCCTGGGTCACCGCCCCCGCCTTCAGGCGGGGGATGATCCGGTCGACCTCGTAATACAGGTCGGTCGACTCCTCGGCCGGCCCCGAGATGATCAGCGGCGTCCGGGCCTCGTCGATGAGGATGCTGTCGACCTCGTCCACCACCGCGTACTCGTGCCCGCGCTGGACGTACTGCGACAGGTCGAACTTCATGTTGTCGCGGAGATAGTCGAAGCCAAACTCGTTGTTGGTCCCGTAGGTGATGTCGCTCGCGTACGCCTGCTGCCGCGCCGCATCGTCCAGGTCGTGCTGAATCACCCCGACCGACATCCCCAGAAACCGGTAGATCCGGCCCATCCACTCGGAATCGCGCCGGGCCAGGTAGTCGTTGACCGTCACCACGTGCACGCCCTTGCCGGGCAGCGCGTTCAGGTAGACCGCCAGCGTCGCGACGAGCGTCTTGCCCTCGCCCGTCTTCATCTCGGCGATCTGCCCCCGGTGCAGGACGATGCCGCCGATCAGCTGAACGTCGAAGTGCCGCATGTTCAGCGCCCGGCGCCCGGCCTCGCGCACCGCGGCGAACGCTTCGGGCAGCAGATCGTCCAGCTCCGTGCCGGCCGCGAGCCGCTGGCGGAACTCGGCCGTCTTCGCCCGCAACTGCTCGTCGTCGAGCGCCTGCGTCGACGGTTCGAGCGCGTTGATTTCGGCGATCAGCGGCCGGAGCCTCTTCAGCTCGCGCTGGTTCTGCGTTCCGACGATCTTGGCGAGTATCGTGTCGAAGATCATGAAGGCGAGACCGCCTGAGCGGCGTGTATCTGACGATATTAGCGGAGGTTACGGCGATCCGTCAAGAAACCGCCCGGGCGGCGGGCGGGCGCGCGGCGCCCGGACCCCGCCATTACGGGCGGGGCGGCGACTGCAGGAGGAGCTGGAGCGGATTGATCGGCCGGCCGTTCACGATGATTTCGTAGTGGAGATGGTAGCCGGTCGCCCGACCCGTCTCGCCGACGTACCCGACCACCTGGCCGCGCTGCACCTCCTCGCCGACCTTCACCGCGATCCGGCTCAGGTGCGCGTAGCGGGTCTGCAGTCCGAACCCGTGGTCCAGTACGACGTTCCGGCCGTACCCGTTGTCGGTGTACTCCGCCAGTGCCACCTTGCCGTCCGCGGTCGCATAGACCGGCGTCCCCTTGTCGGCCGCGATGTCGATCCCCTCGTGGAACTCCGGTTGACCGGTGAACGGGTCGGAGCGTTCGCCGAACCCGGCCGTGAGCCAGCCGCGTGTCGGCCAGATGGACGGCGTGGCCGCCGCCAGCGCTTCGCGCCGCTGCACGGTCTGCTGCACGGTCTGGAGCCGGCTCTCGAGCCCTTCGAGCAGATCCCGCAGCACGCCGAACGTGTCTTCCGGAGAGCTCATCGAGCTCGCAATCAGCGACGGCATGCCCGGCACCGGATTCGGCCCCCCCACGGCGCGCGCCTTCACGATCGCCGGCAGATGCCGGAGCGCCTTGGCGGTCGCCGGGTCGAACAACGATCGCTTGCCGAGGTCGTCGATGACGGTCTGCAGGGACTCGATCTGGCTGGTCAGGGCACCGGTCGCCGCCCGGTACGACCCGTTCTCGACTTCGAGCAGGGAGGCGGTGTCCTGGAGCTGCTGGATCTGGGCGCGCGCGCTCCACTTGGCCCCGAGGCCGATCAGAATCGGCAGGGCCAGGACGCAGACGACCGTGATGATCACCGGTCGCAGACTGAGGGTGAGCCGGCGCACGACGCCGGTTCGACGGTCCGCGATGACAATCGTGTATCGTCGGGCTCGCATCCCTCAGCTCGGACTCTGGTTGACGGTTCCGAAATGATTTCCGGGCCGGCCGCGCTACGCGTCCGGAACTGGCTCAGGCACAGGCAGTTGGACCCACTGGGCACAGGAATGTATCACACGCGCATCGCGATCCCCAAGAGAGAAGTCCGACAGGCGAACATGCGACGAATGTCTGCCGCTGCCGGATCTTCCAGGGACGCCGGGGCGTCGAGCACGCTGCCTGATCTATCGGCGCCGCGGGCCGGGCGCCAGGTCCCGAGGGTGGTGGTCGCGTGCAACGGACCGTGCCGAGGGGGGAGGCGCAAGGCGTCTGTCCTGGCCTCGGACAGACCTGACGTCCTACACCAGGCGGCGCGAGCGGCTCCGCCGCCAGAGCCCTCGTCCCGCGATGAGCGCGATGCCCGCCAGCGGAACGACTTCGCTGAGGATCTGATAGTGGGCCGTGGTCAGGCCGTAGATCGGACCGGGTACGAGCTCGTTCGCCCAGTAGAAACACCAGGCGGTGGCCAGCGCGGTCACCCAGAACGTCAGCCACTGAACGCCGTCGAACCGCCATCCCGTTGCCATGGTCGCCTTCCCTGTGTCGCCGGCATCCCGGAAGCCGGTCAGGGTCCATGTATACACCACGCCACGCCTGATGGCGCAAAGGCTGGAGCGCCGGGACTGTCCGCCGCGGTGGACTCGTCGGACGAAGCGGCGCCGGCCGGCAGGGCGTTCAAGAAGCGGTCGGGGTCGGACCGGTACCCGATCTCCCAGGCACCGGTCCGGACTGTCGAAGTCAGCGCTTCGGCTCACCGGAGTCGTCCGGCCGGTGGCCGTCATCGCCATGGTGGTCGCCGCCGGGGGCGGGCGGCGCGGCACCGCCCGGAAGGAACAGTGGCGTTAGATCCGGCTGACGGATGACCACCAGGTCGAGCTGGCCGTCGCCGTTGAAGTCGCCGGCCGTGACCGCAATCGGCTGGCGTCCGACCGGAACCTCTGATTCCAGCGAGGCCGGGAACTGACCGGCGCCGCCGTTGAGGAGCACGGAGACCGATCCGCTGTCGCGGTTCGCGGTCACCAGATCCTCGGCCCCGTCGCTGTTGAGATCCCCGGCCGCGAGGGCGAGCGGATCGCGGCCGACCCGGGTCGCCGGCACCGTCTCGCTGAAGGCTGGCTGGCCGGAGGCGTCCGTCCCGCTGTTCAGCAGGATCGCCACGTTGTCGGACTCGCGATTGGCCACCGCGAGGTCGAGCGCGCCGTCGCCGTTGAAGTCGCCGGCCGTCAGGGCCGTCGGTCCGTGGCCGTCGCTCAGCGGAACGACCGACAGCGTGAACCCGGCGCCGCCGGCGTTGGTCAGGAGCGCGACGGTGTCGGAGGCCTCGCAGGCGACCGCCAGATCCGGCTGACCGTCGCCCGTGAAGTCGCCGGCCGTCAGCGCCGCCGGCTGCTCGCACGCCGGCCGGCCCTCATCCCGGCCCGGGCCGCGGGCGTCCCGGTCGTCGCCACCACGCACGCCGGGCGGCAACCGCAGCGGAATCACCGCCGCTTCCGTGAATCCGCCGTGTGTGTCGTTAAACAGCACCGACACATCGTCGGACGCCTGGCTGGCGACCGCGAGATCCAGCGCGCCATCGCCGTTGAAGTCGCCGGTCGTGATGGAGACCGGATCACGGCCGGTGAGCGGCACGACGGCCGTCTCGGTGAAGTGCCCCGTGCCGTCGTTCGTCAGGATGTCGACCGCGTTGGTCCGCCAGTCGGCCACGGCAATGTCCAGATGGCCGTTGCCGTTGAAGTCGCCGACCGCCAGGCTCGGCGGCAGGTGCTCGCCCTGGTCACGGAAGTCGACGTCGGTGGCGTCGTCTTCTCCGTATCCGCCGCCGTGATGACGGTCGGTGAGCTGCACGTCCTGCGCGTCGGTGAAGTGCCCCTGGCCATCGTTCAGCCAGATGTGCACCGTGTCGCTGTCGGCATCGGCCACCGCCAGGTCGAGCGTGCCGTCGCCGTTGAAGTCGCCCGAGCCGGCCGGGCCGCCTGCCTGGCTGCTCACGCTCACCTTCACCGACGCGGTGTTGTTCGCCTCGTTCGGGTCCGGTTCCGTCGCCTTCGCGGTGACGGTATCCGCCAGCGCGCCCGCCGTGGTCGGAATGACGGCGAGCGTGAGATCGGTCCGGACGCCGCTGTCCATCTGGGCGGGCGAGCACGTGACCGTGCGGCCGCTCGACGTGCAGGCGGCCGGCAGCGCGTGCGCCGGTACCGCGATGCCCGGCGGCAGCGTGTCGGTCACGGTCAGGCCGGTCGCGCCGGACGGCCCGGCGTTACG
>DATLRO010000049.1:0-5636 GCA_035534615.1 Vicinamibacterales bacterium | reverse complement strand
TCGAGCGCGGCCAGTGCCGGAATCGTCCGTTCATTCAGATGGGCCAGGTACCGATCCGCATCGGGCGGCCGCGTCGATCCCTGCCACACGCGGGCAATCATCCCTCACCTCCTCGCGCCGGCCGGCGCCAGGAGGCGCTGCCAGCGTTCCACCGTCACCGTCTGGCCCCAGCGCGCGACGCGGCGCTCGCTGATCCGCTCGAAGCCGCCCTTCGCCAGCAGCCCGTGCGACGGCGCGGCGGCCCGGTAGACGTCGATGATGACGCGGCGGTATCCCGCGTCGCGGGCGAACGTCATCGCCTCGTCCATCAGTGCCCGTCCGATGCCCTGCCCGCGCACGTCCGGCTCGACGATGAGCGCGACGAGGCGGGCCGTCGCGGCCGATTCGCACGTGACCGCCGCCGAGCCGAGCCGGGCGCCCCGCCGCTCCGCGATCCACAGCGCCTCCCGCCTCGCGTCGGCCGTCGTCCCGAACCGGGCGAGCTGGCCGGCGATGAAGCCCTCGAAGCCGGCGGCCAGCCCCTGCTCCTGCGCGTACAGGACGCCGTGGCGCTCGACGACGTAGCCGAGGTCGCCCGGGCGGGGCGGGCGGACGACGAGCGCGGCGCGGGCGTCCGAGGCGCCGCCGAACGTCCCCTCGATCGTGTCCATCGCGTCGATCACCTGCCGCCGATGGGCCTCGGACAGCGGCGCCACCATCTGCGCGATCGCGTCGGCCGCGCGGCGGTTCAGGACGGCGAACAGGTCGCGGCCGCGCGCGGTCAGCTCGAGCAGGCGCAGCCGCCGGTCGTGCGGCGCGGGCCGGCGGCGGACGATCCCCTGCCGCTCGAACCCCGTCAGCGTGCGACTGAGGTAGCCGGCGTCGACGTCGAGGTCGCGGGCGATCTCGACGGCCGACGGATGATCGCGATGGGCGAGCTCGAACAGGACGCGGACCTCGGGCAGCGCGAACGGGGTGCCGAGGTGCCTTGGCGTGACGACGCCGATCTGCTGGGTGTAGAACCGGTTGAAGGCGCGGATGCGATCGACGAGGCCGTCGGCATCGGCGCGGGACGTGGGATGCTGAGGCACGGGGCGGATCTCCCGGGCCGCGGGACGCCTGACGGCCCTGTGTCACCTATAAAGCGAACTGGTGTCAGGAGTCAATCACTTAGTTGACTTTATCAACTTTGTCGGACTACGCTCTCTTCCGGCGCGGAGCGGATCGCCCGGCGCCGCCCTCCGGGAGGCTCGCTCTACATGAGCCCCGAGCCCCGAGCACTGAGCACTGAGAGGCCCCATGTATTTCGCCCTGACGTATGAGACCGTGGAGAATTTCGTCGAGCGGCGCCAGCCGTATCGGGTCGAGCATCTCGCCATGGCAAAGGAGGCGCACCGGACCGGCATGCTGGTGCTGGCTGGCGCGCTGAAGCCGTCCGGCGCGCTGCTCGTGTTCAAGACCGACCGGATGGCGGACGTGGAAGCGTTCGCGAAGAACGACCCGTACGTGAAGAACGGGCTCGTGAGCCGCTGGACGGTCAGGGAATGGACGGTGGTGATCGGGAACGAGTAGACCGCGCGCCGCGGGCGCGGCGCGCGGTGTCGGGTCGCCGGAGTCCCGCTAGTGGGTCTCCAGCCGTCCCTTGGCGGCGACCAGCTTCTCGGCCGTCTGCTTGACGGCCGCCTCGGTCGCTTCGCCGAGGATGGTGTCGCGGAAGTCCGACGCGCTGAAGTCGAGCATCCCGCCGCCGCCCCCGCCACCACCCCCGCCGGCGCCGCCCAGCAGCAGGCCGCTCCGCTTGGACGTCCCCTGGCCCTTCGCGCTCGCCATGATCTCGCCGGTCGACGTATCGATGATGCGGGCGGTAATCGCAACGTTCGCCTTGCCCTCGGACTTGCCGACCGAGCCGAGGCCGAACTTGCCGCCGCCGAACATCCCGCCGCCGACCTTCTTGTTGCTCGCCTCGGTCCCGAACTTCGTGATCGAGCCGACGATGAGATACTTCACGCCGAGCGCCTTGCCGACCGCCGCGAGCGTCTTCGCGTTCGGGTCGGCCCGCTCGCTGTTCGAAAAATTCTGCTCGGCGAGAATGGCGTCCAGCCGCTTCCGTTCGATGACGCGGAAGCTGCCGTCGTTCACCAGCTCGTCGACAAGCATGTCCGAAATCCCTTCCCCGATGTCCTGGTTGCCGCTCCACCACTTCTGCACCGTGCCGTAGTCGAAGTTCAGCACGGCAACGGTCGGCCGGGCGAACTGCGCCGCCACCGCGCCCGACAGAACGGTGATCGCCAGGAGCAGGCCCGACAGGATGAGGCCTGACCGGATCGCAACACGCATGTTCATGGCTGCACGCCTCCAAGCTCAGCTGTAGCAAGAGGCGGTCCAACGCTCGGGGCTCGGGCGTGCCGCTCGCGCAGCGCCGGGCTTCAGCCCGGCCCCGGGGCGCGATGCCTCAGGGCTCGATGCCAGGGTCGGCCGAGCCAGCGCTCGGCGCTACGCAACCCCGGGCGCGGGGAAAAGTCGGCGGAGGCGGGGGCAGAATTCCGGGCAGGCAGCCTCCCACCTCCGGGCCGTCACCCGGAGGTAGGAGGCATTTCTGGGTCGATCGGCGGGCGGCTACATGCCGCCCGCGTGCGGCTTGATCAGCTGATCGAGGTAATCGGGCTTCCCCTCGACCCGCTCGAGGTGCGGGTAGCGTTCGCCGCCGTGGTAGTCGACGTGACAGGTCTCGAAGTAATCGTTGTCTTCGACCAGCAGGGTGATCGGCGTCGTGCCGCCCTTCGCCTCCTTGATCGCATCCTCGAGGACGTCGTGCGTGAAGGCGCGGTCGTTCACGGCGACCACCTTCATCCCGGACGTGACGCCCGCCTTGAACGCGGGGCTGCCGACCACGGAGTCGACCACCTGGCCGTCGGGCGCCAGCTGCAGGCCGATCGTGTACTCGTCGCCGCCGGCGCCGCGCCGGTGGCGCTGGTGCGTCGGCGTGTCGGTGAAGGCGACCTTCCACCCGCCGTTCTCGATGCCGCCGGTCGGCGCGTCGGGCGACGTCGAGTCCAGCCGCTCGTGGAAGAAGTGCGCCCAGTCGTACGGCGCGACCTCGTTGAGCGCCGCCACGAGCTGGTCGAACGTGTAGGTCTTCAGCTGCGGCCCGTCGTTCGGGCCGCCGTAGAAGAGGTGGCAGAAGTCGTCGATCGATTTCTGCCCGTGCGTCTGCTGGTGGATGATGGTCGCCACCTCGAGCCACAGCAGGTCGCCTTCGTCATAGTAGTCGGTGCCGCGCCGCCAGTTGAACCAGCCGCGCGCGAACCCCAGGCCCGGCTCGGCGACCGCCGTGTCGAGCAGCGGCCGCCAGGTGCGGCCCGGGCGTCCGGGACCGAGCGCCGCCGAGATGTCGGCCAGGTGCTGGCGGTACTCGGCCGGCGTCCAGAGTCCGCTGCGCGCCGCCAGCGTCGGGCCGAGGAAATCGGTCAGGCCCTCGTAGACCCACAGCAGATCGGTCTCCATCGGCGTCTCGTAGTTCGGGGTCGCCAGATCGGCCGGGCGGCGGAACTTGCCGTTCCAGGAGTGCACGTACTCGTGCGCCAGCAGGCTGCCGAGCGCCATGGTCGCGTCCGGCCCGAGCAGCGCGCGCTCCGGCAGGCGGCTGTCGTCCGACTCGTGGTGCTCGAGGCCGAAGTGCGCCACGTGGTCGCTGAGCGTCAGCAGGAAGTGGTAGTCGCGGTAGTGCCGCGCGCCGAACAGCTTGCCGGCCTCCGCCACCAGGTTCGTCATCCCCTTGATCGCCTCGGGGCTGATGTTGAGCGCCGCTTCGCTGTCGGCCACCAGGTCGAGCTCGTGATGGATCGGCTCGCCGGGCGGCGTGATGTTGATCGCCCGGTAGTACTGCCCGGCGATGACCGGCGAATCGACCAGCAGGTTCAGGGTGATCGGCTTGAACGTGATCTCCTGGCCGGCCTGGCTCGCCATCGGCAGCGCGGTGCCGAACTTCCAGCCGGCCGGCAGCTTCAGCGTCGCGTCGTAGGTCAGCTCCTTCGACGCGAACCCTTCCGGATACAGCAGGTTCTGGTTCCAGCTGATGACGACGAGCTTGTGGGTCGCCGAGGAACTGGCCGTGTAGGCCCCGCCGCCGTTCGGCTCGATGTAGTCGAAATTGGCGTCCAGCTGCGTGACGCCGGCCGGGATGGTGAGGTGGAACGTGAAGACGTCGAGCAGGTCGCGCCTCCACGGAATCACCTGGCCGTTGCCGGTGAATTTCAGCCCGGTCAGGTTCGCGATCGGCCCGTCGGGCGCGTGCTCCCCAGGAATCCACTTGGGATAGTAGAGCGTCAGCGGTCCGGGGCTGACCGGAATCACTTCGTGCGTGCGGACGATCTTCATCGGCGCCTGGGTCGCATCCACGCTCACCGAAATCGGCGCGTGCGTCTGCGCGAACGCACCGGGCGCCGCCATCGTCACCATGATGGCGAGCCACCAAGCCGTGCGAAGTCGAATTCGTTTCATCCAAACGCTCCTTGTTCGTGCCTTCGGGTCTCCGTGGCCGGTCTTCGCAGGGCAGACGACCGGCGTCTCCGCCCCGGTCCCCGCGGCACACGGATGTTACATCGCCGGGGTGCCGGCCGGCCGCCTTCGGTCGCTCGGGCGGCGGGGAACGTGAAACCGCTGAGGTTGGCCCGCCCGCGGCGCCGCGCCGGACGCCGGCTCACACGCTGAGCACGGGGCACGGCGCCCCCTGGATGATTCCGATCACGTGGCTGCGGAGGCGTCCGAGCGCCTTCGTGGCCGATCCGCGCCCGATGATCACGAGATCGGCCGGTTCCCGGCCGGCCTGGCCGGTCACCGTCGAGACGATGCCGCCGACCTCGAGGCGCACCGGCAGGTCGAGCCCGGCCGAGGTCAACATCGAGCGCAGCGCCCGGCCGGCCTGCTCGCGGACCTCCTCCTGCAGCCGCCGCTCGCGCTCCAGGGACGGCCAGTCGGTGATCGGCTCCACCACGTGCAGCAGCCGCAGCGTGGCGCCGGCGGTCGCGCTGAACCGGACCGCGTACTGCACCAGACCGACCGTCGCGGCCGATCCATCCACCGCGCAGAGGATCGTCGCCGGCAGTTCGGGCGCCGTCTGGGTTTCGACGTGCGCGGCGGTCCACACCGGGCACCTGGCCTCGTCCAGCACCCGGGAGGTCACCGAGCCGACCAGCAGCCGCCGGAACCGCCCGCGGCCGTGCGTCGGCATCATGATCAGATCGACGGCGTGATCGTGCGCGAAGTGGGCGATCCGCAGGGCCGGATCCCCGCCGTCCGCCACCCGGTCGACACTGAGACCGGCGAACTCGTCCGCCAGCGCCGGGTCGAGACGCGCTTGCAGCGCCTGCCGCCATGGTTCCGGGTCGTCTCCGGTGCGAACCAGGGGCGCCATGTCGGGCGGCACCGGCTCGAAGGTGGGCGGCACCACGCTGAACAGGGTGACGCGGGCGCCCCACCGTTTGGCCAACGCCCTGACGAACGGCACGGTCTGCCGATCCTGGCTGGAGAAGTCGTAGGGAAACAGGATGTGATGAAGGTCCGGCATGGCAGCGTTGTCCGATCCGGCGGCGTCACGAGCCTCGACGCGCAGAGGCAGCCGCCCCCTCACGAGCAAGCAGATTCCGTGCCCGCCAGAG
>DATLRO010000048.1:0-5091 GCA_035534615.1 Vicinamibacterales bacterium | reverse complement strand
CATTTTCCGGGACGCGTCTCCCGTGCCGACCTCGACCAGTTGTACGCCGACTGCGATCTGTTCGTGATGCCGAGCGCGCGGGAGGGCTTCGGCCTGGTCTTCCTCGACGCGATGGCGGCCGGCCGCCCGTGCATCGGGGCGGCCGGTGCGGCGGCCGAGATCATCGTTCCGGGCGTGACCGGCCTGCTCGTCGCCCCGCACGACGGTCCCGGGCTGCTGGAGGCGATCGTGTCGCTGCTCCACGATCCCGCTCGCCGGCGGCTGATGGGCGAAGCGGGCGCCCGCGCGGTCGCCGCGCAATTCACGGAAGCGGCGTTCCACCGGCGCGCGGCGGTCGCGCTCGGGCTGGCGGACAGCCCGCCGACGCTGCCGGCGCTCGATGCGGCTGCCGTGGAGCGACGGTCATGACGGCGAAACGGCCGGGCGGCATCGCGCAATGGGTCGCCTACCGCCTGGGACTCATCCCGGCCGGCACCCAGACGACGGAAGCCGAGCGCGCCTGCCTGTCGCGCCACGCCCTCGGCCGCGGCAACATCGTGATCATCGGCGTCGCGCGCGGCGTGACGACGCGCGTCCTGCGGCGGGCGATGCGTCCGGACGGCCTCCTGACCGCCATCGACCCGCGCTGGTCGGGTCGCCCCGGCACGAGCTACGAGCGGCGGATCGCCGAGCGGGAGATCGGGAAGGTCCCCTACGGCCGCGTCGTGTTCGACCGGCGGCCGGCCGCCGACGCGGCGGCCGCCTGGACGACGCCGATCGACCTGTTGTTCATCGACGGCGATCACCGCTGGGAGGCGATTGACGAGGACTGGCGGAACTGGAGCCCGCTCGTGAAGCCGGGCGGCATCGTGGCGGTGCACGACAGCCGGCCCGTGCGCGGCCGGCCGGCGTACGACAGCATCCGCTACACGGCCGACGTGATTCTGCCGGATCGCCGGTTCACCGTGCTCGAAGCCGTGGACGGTCTCACGGTCCTCGAGCGCATCACCGCCCGCCCGGCCTCCCGCCCCGGCACGCCGTGATCGTCCTCGGCCTCAACGCCTACCACGGCGACGTCTCCGCCGCGCTCGTCCAGGACGGTCGTCTGATTGCGGCGGTCGAGGAGGAGCGGTTCGTGCGGATCAAGCACGTCGCCGGCTTTCCCGCCGAGGCGGTCCGTGCCTGCCTGCGCATGGCCGGCGCGGCCGCCGCCGACGTCGACCTCTTCGCGGTCTCCCGCAATCCCCGCGCACACCTGTGGCGCAAGGCGGCGTTCCTGCTCGGCCGGCGGCCGCGCGGACTGGTCGCCGATCGGGGACGGCACCTGGCCCGCGTGCGTGGCCTGCCGGCCCGCCTGGCCGGCGCGCTCGACGCCGACGAGCGGCGGATCGCCGGCCGCCTGCGCTTCATCGAGCACCACCCGGCGCATCTCGGGAGCGCCTTCTACGTGAGCCCGTTCGACGAGGCGGCGGTCTGCGCGATTGACGGATTCGGCGACTTCGTCAGCACGTCGTGGGCGACCGGGGCGGGCGGCACGCTGCGCCGCCTCGAGCGGGTCTTCTTCCCGCACTCGCTCGGACTCCTCTACCTCGCCCTCACGCAGTATCTGGGATTTCCCGCGTACGGCGACGAGTTCAAGGTGATGGGGCTGGCGCCGTACGGCGAACCGGCGTTCGTGCCGCAGATCCGGTCGCTGGTGACGCTGCAGCCGGACGGGCGGTTCGCACTCGACCTCCGGTACTTCCGGCACGTGTCCGAGGGCGTCACCATGACCTGGGACGCCGGCGCACCGGTCATCGGCCCGGTCTTCACCCCTCGGCTGGAAGCGCTGCTCGGTCCGGCGCGCCGGCCCGACGAGCCGCTCGAGCCACGGCACGAAGCGATCGCCGCCTCGCTCCAGGTGGTGTTCGAAGAAGCGGTGTTCCACATCCTCCGTCACGTCCGGCGCCGGACCGGCCTCCGGCGTCTCTGTCTGGCGGGCGGCTGTGCGATGAACAGCGTGGCCAACGGAAAGATCCGGGAGCAGACCGGCTTCGACGAGCTGTTCCTGCAGCCGGCGGCGGCGGACAACGGCACGGCGCTGGGGGCGGCGTTCGTTGCCTGGCACGGCGCCGGCGGCGCGCGGGGCTTCGTCATGGAGCACGGCTACTGGGGACCGGAGTTCTCCGACCAGGACGTCGCGCACGCGCTCGCCGCCGAGGCCGGGCGGCTCGAGGCGACGGCGTGCCGCGTCCACCGCGAGCCGAACGAGGAGACGCTGTGCGACACCGTGGCCGGCGCCCTCGCCGGAGGGCGGATCGTCGGCTGGTTTCAGGGACGCATGGAGTGGGGCGCGCGGGCGCTCGGCAACCGGAGCATCCTGGCCGATCCGCGGCGCGCCGACATGCGCGAGATCCTCAACACGAAGATCAAACGTCGGGAGAAGTTCCGTCCGTTCGCCCCCTCCATCCTGGAGGAGGCGCTGGACGAGTACTTCGACGGCGCGGTGCCCGACCCGTTCATGATGCAGGTCTATCCGATCCGGCCCGCCAGACGCGCGCTCGTGCCGGCCGTCACGCACGTCGACGGCTCGGGCCGGCTCCAGACGGTCAACCAATCGTCGAATCCGCGGTACTGGCGTCTCATCAAGGCGTTCGAGCGCCGGACCGGGGTTCCGGTTCTGCTCAATACCTCGTTCAACGAGAACGAGCCGATCGTCCTGCGGCCCGAGGAGGCGCTCGACTGCTTCCTGCGCACCGGCATGGACCTGCTCGTGCTCGGATCGACCGTAATCGAGAAAGCCGGCGCGGGTGCTCGCGCGACTCCGCCGGCATGAGGGTCTGTTTCTTCAACCGCTCGTACTGGCCGGACATGGCTGCCACCGGGCAGCTGCTGACCGAGCTCGCCGAGGACCTGGCCGGGACCCACGGGTACGACGTGTCGGTCGTGGCCGGCCGGCCGCTTCGGGGGGCGGCGCCCGGGGCGGCGCGGTGGGCGCCGATCACCGGGGAAGCGCGGAACGGCGTTCGCATCTTCCGGGCGAACGGGACCACGCTGGCGCCCCGGCGGTTCGCCGGCCGTGCGGCCAACTACCTGACGTATTTCGCCTCCGCCTGCCTGGCGGGGCTGCGCATCCCGCGGCCGGACGTCGTCGTCGCCCTGACCGATCCGCCGATCATCGGGCTGGCCGCGCTGATGACCGCGCGCCTGAGCCGCGCGCGCTTCGTGTTCCTCTGCGAAGACGTCTTTCCCGAGGTCGCGGCGCTGCTGGAGGACTTTCACAGCGACCTGGTGAACCGCACGCTCGACCGGCTGAACCGCCATCTGCTCCGGCACGCCGACGCCGTCGTGGCGCTCGGCGATCGGATGAAGCGACGGCTCGTCGAAGAGAAGGGGGCCCGCGCCGACCGCGTGCACGTCATCCACAACTGGGCCGACTGCGCGGCCATCGTGCCGCAGCCGAAAGACGGGCCGTTTGCGCGTGAACACGGGCTGGTCGACCGGTTCGTGCTGATGCACTCCGGGAATGTCGGCCTGTCGCAGGCGCTCGATGTGCTGCTCGACGCCGCGGCGCTGCTGCAGGACGACCCGTCGATTGTGATTGTCATCGTCGGCGACGGGACGAAGCGGGCCGCACTCGAAGCGCGCGCCGCCAGCGAGAAGCTGACGAACGTGCGATTCCTGCCGTACCAGCCCAAGGCCATGCTGGCCGGGTCGTTCGCCGCGGCCGATGTGTTCCTGGTCTCGCTCGAACCGGGACTGGAAGGCTACATTGTCCCGAGCAAGCTGTACGGCATCCTCGCAGCCGGCCGGGCGTTCATCGCGGCCGTGGAGCCCGATTGCGAGGCGGCGGTGATCGCGCGCGAGGACGCCTGCGGCCTCGCCGTGCCGCCGCGGGATCCGGAGGCGCTCGCCGCTGCCGTGCGCCGCCTGGCTGCCGATCGGGCGCTCACCGCCCGCCTCGGTCTGGCGGCGAGAGAGGCCGCGCGACGCTTCGATCGGCCGGTCGCCGTCGGGGCTTACGCCGAACTGCTCCGGCGCGTCGCGGGCCGCTGAGCAGACGGTCCCGGGACGGTCGCGCAGAGGCGTCCGCTCCGGGCGGGGCCGGCAGCAAGTCGGCCCGACGGACGAGAAGGGGAGAGTGGGACCGCGGCCGCCGGTCCAGGCAGAATGGCCGAGCGCGCAAGATCCGGAGCGTAAGCGACGGCAGCGCCCGGGGGTGGGCCCGTGGCGGCAGATCCAAGCGACACCGAAGACCGTATCAAGATCCGGAGCGCAAGCGACGGCAGCGCCTGGGGGTGGGCCCGTGGCGGCGGATCCAAGCGGCACCGAAGACCGCATCAAGATCCGGAGCGCAAGCGACGGCAGCGCCCGGGGGTGGGGCCGTGGCGGCGGATCCAAGCGACACCGAAGACCGTATCAAGATCCGGAGCGTAAGCGACGGCAGCGCCCGGGGGTGGGGCCGTGGCGGCGGATCCAAGCGGCACCGGGGACCGTATCAAGATCCGGAGCGTAAGTAACGGCAGCGCCCGGGGGTGGGGTCGTGGCGGCGGATCCAAGCGGCACCGAAGACCGCATCAAGATCCGGAGCGTAAGTAACGGCAGCGCGCGAAGGGGGCCCGTGGCGGCGGATCCAAGCGGCACCGGGGACCGTATCAAGATCCGGAGCGTAAGCGACGGCAGCGCCCGGGGGTGGGGCCCCGGGCGCAGTGAATAATGAAGCGACTGTTCGATATCGCCCTGGCGGGCGTCGGTCTGGTGCTCTCGTCTCCGTTCTGGCTGGTCATCGCCCTTGCGGTGAAGCTGGAGGATGGCGGCCCCGTGTTCTTCCCGCAGGAGCGGGTCGGGTGGCACGGCCGGGTCTTCCGCGCGCTCAAGTTCCGGTCGATGCGGCCCGATGCCGAGGCTGCGACCGGTCCCGTGCAGGCCACGTCGGCCGACCCGCGCGTGACGCGGGTCGGGCGCCTGCTGCGCGCCACGGCGATGGACGAATTGCCCCAGTTGTGGAACATCTTCGCCGGCGACATGAGTTTCGTCGGCCCGCGCCCGCTGCGTCCTGGCGAGATCGAGACGGCCGGCGACGGGACGCTGATTCCGCTCTCCGCCATTGCCGGCTACGAGGCCCGGCACGCC
>DATLRO010000047.1:0-2148 GCA_035534615.1 Vicinamibacterales bacterium | reverse complement strand
GGTCGCCTTCGCCCCGGGCAGCGCCGTGCTGCCGACGGCGGCACTGCCCGGTCTGCACGCGCTCGCCGCCCGGCGTGGCAGCCGGGCGATCGAGGCGCTGGGCCACGGCGCCGCGGCCTCGGCCGATCCCACCGCCCAGCTCGCGGCGACGAAGCTCGGCCTGGCGCGGGCGCAGGCGATCGCCGCGGCGCTGGAGGCCGCGGGGGTGCCGGCGGCAGCGATCCAGCTTCGCTCAGACGCCAGCGGCACGGGCGGGATCGCGCGGCTGGAATAGATGGGGTGATTGGGGTCTCTTCCCGGTGAACCCGGTGGCTGCTCCTCTCGGGATGATCGAACGTGGTCCGGTGTGTGGATCGGCCACCAGCATCGAGGAGGAGCAGCCGTGGGTTACTTTGCCGGGTTGGACGTGTCGTTGGAAGAGACCGCCATCTGCATTGTCGATGATGCCGGTTGCATCGTGCGCGAGGCACGCGCCGCGAGTGAGCCGGAGGCACTGGTCGCGTTCTTCAAGGCGTGCGGAATGAAGATGGAGCGGGTCGGCCTGGAGGCGTGCTCGTTGACGGCCTGGCTGCATGCGGGACTGACAGAGGCCGGCCTTCCGGCGATCTGCATCGAGGCGCGCCAGGCCAAGGCGGCGATGGGTGCAATGCCCAACAAGACCGACCGAAACGATGCACGTGGGATCGCGCAGATCATGCGCACCGGCTGGTATCGGGCGGTGCATGTGAAGAGCCCGTCCTGCCGTTCCTGGCGCGCGCTGCTGACGGCGCGGCGGATGGTCCTCAACAAGCGGCGCGATGTCGAGAACAGTGTGCGTGCGCTGCTGCGCGAGGCCGGGCTGAAAGTCGGCACGCCGAGCCGCAAGGACTTCCCGGCTCGCGTGCGTGAACTCGCAGCCGACGAACCGGTGCTGATCAGCCTGACTGAGTCGCTGTTGTCCGTCATCGAGGTGATGACCCGGGAAGTCGAGACGCTCACCAAGCGCGTGCTCGACGAGGTGCGCATCGAGCCGACGTGTCGCCGGTTGATGACGGTGCCGGGGGTCGGCCCGCTGACCGCGTTGGCGTTCCGCGCCACCATCGACCAGCCGGACCGCTTCCGAAAGTCGCGTGATGTCGGCGCCCATCTCGGCCTGACGCCGCGGCGTTATCAGTCCGGCGAGACCGATGTGCAGGGCCGCATCAGCCGGTGCGGCGACGAGTTGGCCCGCACGGCGCTCTACGAGGCGGCACATTCGCTGCTGATCCGCGGCACCAAGTGGTCGGCACTGCGTGCTTGGGGGATGAACATCGCCAAGCGGCGGGGCATGGCGCGCGCCCGTGTCGCAGTCGCTCGCAAGCTGGCGGTGATCCTGCACCGCATGTGGGTCGACGGCAGCGAGTTCCGCTGGGGCAAGCAGGCCGCAGCGCCCGTGATGGCCACCGCATGAGCTGAGGCATTCCAGTTTCCGCCTGAAAGGGCGGAGCCGCGTCGTTCCCGTGGGGACGATGGACGAGGTGATCTCGTTGAGAGTCCGGAACCGGAGGCAGCGATGCTTTCAGGTCGCGGGACAGATTGAGACGCCTCGTCCTCCTGATCCCGTCCTGCGGCGGCCCTGCGCCGACCGCGAAGAGAAGCGAGTGACCCACGGGCGCGACATGAGGAACAACGAACAGCTTGCCGCCGGTTGCCTCAAGCAGAAAGGGCGTCCGGAAAGGTAGGACCTGGCTGCCGCCGATCCAACTACAACGCGTTACAGTAACGGAGAACACAGCCATGCCGCGAGGCTGCAAACCAACGGGTGACCACGCACTGAGCAACGCCGAACGCCAGGCCCGTTATCGTGCCCGCCACCCACTGGAAGCGACCGCGGCCGTCACCCGACCACGCCGTCCGACCGATCGGCGTAGCCGCCCGCAGCGTTGGAGTGACGCCGTCGGCATATTGCTCGCATTGCAGGCTGAGTACGCCGACTGGCTCGCAGCACTCCCAGACAGCCTCCAGCACAGCGCGACAGCGGACGCGCTCGAAGCCATCATCGATATCGACCTCACACCCCTTGCTGACATCGAACCGCCACGCGGCTACGGGCGTGATTGAGCCAACAATCGACACGACGCACCGATGAGAGAGCAGATGCAGCTTGACCCCGACAACCCCAATCAGAGA
>DATLRO010000046.1:0-6048 GCA_035534615.1 Vicinamibacterales bacterium | reverse complement strand
CCGCGCGTGGGGCGTCTTCTCGAACTCCGTGAACTCCGCCTTGTGACAGGTCGCGCAGCGCTCCGGGCCGACGTAATCGGCGGCGTTGCCCGCCGCCGGTCTCGTCCAGGACGCCGACGGCGGCGTCGCGTTGGCCGGGAGTCGTTGCGCGAACGCGGGCGCGGGCGCACACAGCAGTGCGACGAGTGCCGCCGGGATGAGCCATGCTCGATCGATGATGTGCGTAGTGGTCATCCGTGGTTCTCCGGGCCCAAGGTCAGCAAGAGAGGTGCCGGGCCAGCCCGAGCGTCAGCGGGACGCGGACGGGCGCATTTCGCGACACCGGGAACGCACCATGGCTGTCGCCGGTCGTCCGACGCGAGAAAATTTCCGGCGGGCCATGCGGGAATTCACCCGGCCGCCCGCGGACGCTCCGCCGGACAGCTCGTTGACGGAGCCGCCGCCGCAATGCCAGTCCCATGGTTTTCGAACCCTTACGATCAGAGAATGCCCCGGCTTGTAATATCGGGCTGCACGCAAAAGGGAAGGCGTGCACGGGCGATGCGCGGCGAATGCCGAGGCGTATCGCAGCGGATACGCCTCGGCCTATGCAATTGATACGTCGGACAGGACGGCGCGATCAGGGCGCGCCCGGGATCGGGCGGCCGCCGATCGGCCCGCTGGCTACGTTCTCGCGGGTTCCGGCGCCGGCGTGGAGACGTCGCTCTGCGTGAGGAACGTGTCGACCTGCTGGCGCAGGTCCTCCTGAATGCGATCGATCGGACGCCGGGCATCGAGCACGCGGAAATGGAATTCGTCGGCCATCGATGTGTACTCGCGGAGCAGCCGGCTCTGATAGGCGCGGAAGTTGTCGTAGATGTCGTCGCCCAGCTTCAGGTCCATGCCGGACTCCCAGAAGTCCATGCCGCGCGCCTGCAGCACGCGGCTGATGAGCGATTCGACGTCGATCTTCAGGTAGAAGACGAGGTGCGGCGCGATCGCGAATCCGTACAGGTTGCGCAGCCACGGGCGATCGACGCCCCGGACGCCGGCGCGGGCGAGCGCGGTGAAGATGTACCGATCGGACAGCACGATGAAGCCGGCCTTGAGCGCCGGGATGATCTCCTTCTCGAGCCGGTCGGCGAAGTCGGTGGCGTAGAGCAGCACGAACGTCAGCTTGTTGAGCGTGTTGCTCGATTTCGCGAGGTCGATGGTCGGCTGCATGAGCGGCGACCGCGTCCAGCCGGTCTCGACGACGCCGTAGCCCTTGACTTCGAGCCACTGCCGCAGCAGCCGGATCTGGGTGCTGCGGCCGACGCCGTCGCTCCCCTCGATCGCGATGATCCGGCCCGGATAGTCGTCCAGCGGCAGGTAGGGCAGGCCGCGCCCGTAATAGCGGCCGGCCTGGATGCCGCCGTTGGCCCCGGGCGCCAGGGCATCCTGTGTGGGGGTCATCGGGCGTCCTCCAGGAGCGCGGACACGTGGCGGCGGACGATCTTCTGCTGCTCGGTGATGCTGCCGGCCGCCTCCACCACGGTCAGGCCGTATTCGTCGACGAGGTGGTCGTACTCCTCGAGCACGCGGCTCTGAAACAGCCGGAAGCTCTCCGCCGGGCTGGCGCTCCAGCCCATGTCCATGCCCGCCTCGTAGAATTTCAGCTTCACCCGGCGCGCGAGCAGACGATCGAGCGACACGTCGATCGGCACCCGGAAATAGAGCGCCAGGTCCGGTCTGACCGCGAATCCGTAGAGATCGCGCACCCACTGCCGGTCGACGCCCCGCACCGCGTCGCGGGCGAAGGCGGTGTACGCGTACCGGTCGGCCACGACGATCATGCCGGCCTTGAGCGGCGGGATGATCTTGTAGAGCAGGCGGTCCGCGAAGTCGGTGGCGTGCAGCAGGCTGAACGTCATCGGCGTGAGCGCGTTCTTCTTCTTACCGGCCTTCGTGGCGGCCTTCACGAGCGCGGACGAGTTCCATTCGGTGACGAACACCCGGTGCCCGGCGGCGCCCAGCCACTTGGCCAGCAGCCCCAGCTGCGTGGTCTTGCCGGACCCGTCGATCCCTTCCACGACGAACAGCTTTCCCGGATATTCGTGCGGCGTTGTCAGCGTGTTCAGCATTGGCGGTGTCGAGTTCAATGTACAACGGACCGGTCAGGAGCCGTTCGAACGGCGCCTTGTGGCGGTTGGCGGCCCACAGTTCCAGCTCCGCCTCCGCGCGGACCCGGACCCGGAGCAACCACGAGCCCCGCTTCTCCGAGAGGCGGATCGACGAGACGACCTGCGCGTGGCTGCGATCGAGGCTCTCGGCCAGCCGGAGCAGCGCGGCCAGCCAGCGGACGGTGCGCTGCTGCGCGGCGTCGAGCTGCCGGAACCCTTCGTGCGTCTTCTTCGGCGTCGCCCGCCGGTGATACCGGGCGATGAGCGCGATGATGGCGATCTCCTCGGGCTCGAAGCCCCGCAGGTCGCCGTTCCGGATCAGGTAATACGAATGCTTGTGATGGCGCAGATAGCTGATGTGCACGCCGATGTCGTGCAGCAGCGCGCCGAATTCCAGCCATTCCCGCGCCCGCTCGTCCAGCCCGTGCATCCGGTGCGTCGTCGTGAAGAGCGTCCGCGCCAGCCGCGCGACCTGCCCGGCGTGCTCGGACGAGTAGTTGCACCGCTCGGCCAGCTCGATCACGCTCCGCCGCCGGACGTCCGGGTACCGATCGACCTGCGCGATCTGCCGGCCGTTCCGCTTGATGTAGTCGAGCACCAGCCCTTCGCGCAGCGACAGATCGCAGAGCGTGATCTCGTCGGCGCCGATCAGGCGGAGGATCGTGTCGAGCAGGATGATGCCGGCCACCGCCAGGTCCGCCCGTCGCGGCTCGAGACCGGCCAGCCGCAGCCGATCGTCCAGCCCGAGGGCGACGATGCGCTTGCGCAGCCGGTGGACCTCCCGGGCCGGGATCCGGCGGTTGCGGAGCCCGTCGGCCGCCGGGCCGCCCTGCTCGGCCGCCACCATCGCGCCGAGGCTCAGGATCGTCCCCGAGGTCCCGATCGCGCGATCGAAACCGGCCTCCACGATCTGCCGGGCGGTCGCCTCGACGGTCGCCTCGATGTGCCGGACGAGCTTCCGCTCGTCGCGGCCGGACAGCGGATCGGTGCGCACGAAGCGTTCGGTCAGCCGGATCACGCCGAGCCTGAAGCTGCGCGCCAGGCGGACGCCGGACGCCGTGCCGCGCGTGATCTCCACGCTGCCGCCGCCGATGTCGATGACGACCGCCACGGCCCCGCTGACGTCCACGCCGTACACGGCCGCCTGGTGAATCAGCCGCGCCTCCTCCGTGCCGGAAATCACCCGCGGCCGGATGCCGGTGGTGCGCGCGACCGCCTGGAGGAACTCGCCCCCGTTCGTCGCTTCCCGCACGGCGCTGGTGGCCGTGGCGATCACTTCGTCCACCGTGTGCGCCGCCGCCAGCCGCCGGAACTTGGAGAGCACCTGCAGGGCCGACGCCACCGCCTGCTCGGTCAGCGCCTGCCCGTCCAGGCCGCCCGCCCCGAGCCGGACCATCTCCTTTTCCCGATCGACGACCTCGAACGACAGGTCCGGGCGCACCCGGACCACGATCATGTGGATGGAATTGGTGCCGATGTCGATGGCCGCGATCCGCATATGGGTCCTGCCGGTGCCCGCGGGGCGGCGCCGCCGCCGGGGCTGCCGCCGGGGCTGCCGCCGGTCCACCCGGGATTCCACGTATATAATGAAGGCTTTCATGGCGAAGCCTTCTTCCGCAATACCGGCAGGGTCGGCGTTCCCCGATCCTACCATGCGGCCGCGGCGGTCCCGGGGAAGCCTCCTGACCCGTCGCGCGCGCGCCTTCGCACGGGTGCTCCCGCGCCTGACCGACGGCGACGTCGAAGGCATCCACCGCGCCCGGGTGGCGGCGCGGCGGCTCCGCGAGGCGCTGCCGGTCGTGGCCGGGAGCCTCCCCGGCGCCCGCCGGCTGCGGCGGACCCTCCGGCGCCTGGGCCGGATGCTCGGGCCGGTCCGCGAAATGGACGTCAGCCTGGCGCTCGTCGAGGAACTGGGACACTCGGACCGGTTCGACCGGGCGAGCCTCGACCGGCTGCGCGAGGCGATCGCGCGCGACCGCGACGGCGCCTGGGACGCCGCCCGCGACCGGCTGGCGCACCTCGAGCCGCGCGCGCTCGCACGACGGCTGACCGCCCTGGGCGCGGCACTGCGCGTCCGCGAGGGAGCGGCGGCCGCCCTGCGTCCGGCGGCTCCAGACTGGATGGTGGTCCTCCGGGCGCGGGTCTGCCGGCGGGCCGAGCAGGCGCGGGTCGCGATCGACGAGGCGGGGGCGCTCTACCTTCCCGACCGGATCCATCTGGTGCGGATCGCGGTGAAGAAGCTGCGCTACAGTGTCGAACTGGCCGAAGAGGCGCGCGGCGCCCGGACGCCGTCCGTCGCCCTGCGGCGCCTGAAGGAAACCCAGGATCTGCTGGGGCGCCTCCACGACCTCCAGGTGCTCACCGACCGCAGCCGCGTCCTGCAGGCCGCCATGAAACCGGCCCGCCTGACCGTCTGGAACGAGCTCCACATCCTGCAGCGGGCGCTCGAAGACGAATGCCGCACGCTCCACGGGCACTATATGGCCCGGCGTGACGGACTGCTGCAGATCTGCGAGGCCGTCCGTGACGGCCGCCGGGTGGGCCGGGGCGTCCCGGGACGCTCCCGCGCGGCCGGCTGACACGCGAACCACAATGGCGAACCAGCTCGAACTGTATCTGATCCGGCACGGTGCCGCGGCCGCCGGGGGCGCGGCCTTTCCGGACGACGCCAAACGGCCGCTGACGGAGCGCGGGGTCGCGAGCCTGCGGAAGGAAGGGCGCGGACTCGCGCGTCTCGGCGTGTCGTTCGACGTGATCCTGACGAGTCCCTTCGTGCGGGCCCGTCAGACGGCCGACATCCTGGCTGCCGAACTGCCGTCGCCTCCGCCGGTGGTGACGACCGAGGCGCTGGCGCCGGGCGGCACGTTCCCGGCGCTGCTCGACGAGCTGGCGAACCACGCGCGACGCCGGCGTTTCGCGCTCATCGGCCACGAGCCGGGGCTCGGCGAGCTGGCGGCGCGGCTGATCGGCCTGCGCCAGCCGCTGCCGTTCAAGAAAGGCGGCGTCTGCCGGATCGATTTTCCCGGCCCGCCGATCTCGCCACCCGGCACCCTGCGCTGGCTCCTCGCACCCGGGCTGCTGCGCAAGCTCCGGAAGTAACGCCGCCCGCCGCCGTCAGACGCGGAGCTGATCCGGCTGCCAGTCCCGGATCATCTTCTTGATCGCCTTGCGGTCGGTGATCCGGTCGCGCAGGACCGTCCGCGCCAGGTCCGGGAGCTCGGCGTCGCTCGCGAAGCGGAGCGCGACGAGCTGATCCACCGTGAAGTCCGGGAGGCGGGGCAGCAGGTCGGCCGGCAGGCGCTCCCGGAGCCGCAGCCGCATCTCCAGCCGGATGACGCGATCCTGCGCCGTCAGCGCGAACATCCGCGCGTACAAGGCGAGCAGCACCAGCCCGACGGCCACCAGCGCGGCGATGATCGTGCCGGCCGCCGGCTGCCGGATCGCGACGATGATCGACCAGACGAGGTTGATTGCGAAGACCGGCAGGACCACGTAGTGGTATCCCGGCACGAGCCGGGCGTGGTTCTCGTAGCGCTGAACGTCCGCCATGGCGAAGCCTCCTTGTCGCCGCCGCCGGCCGGACGGTCGGGCGGGTTGGCGCGCAGGTATCGTAGTCCAACGGCGGCGCGGCGGCGCGGCCCCGGCACGCAGGTTTGGTGCTATGCTGGCGCCGGTCCCGCGTCGCCCGGACGGGACCCCCGAGGGAGCAGCTGCCGTGCACCGGTCCGCCCGTCACCTGGTCGCCGCCTGCACGATGGCGCTGTGTCTCGGCCTGGCCCGGCCGGCCCGCCCGCAGTTCACGTCGTTTTCCTCCGATCCGCGCAACATTCTGGAAGGGAACTGGCAGTCGTGCCGCGACGCCGACGGCCAGTACAGCGAGCGGGTGTTCGATCAGGCGATCGACGGC
>DATLRO010000045.1:0-2266 GCA_035534615.1 Vicinamibacterales bacterium | reverse complement strand
GGCCAGCAGCTGCGGCGAAGCCTGCAGGCACGCCTGCGTGTGTGGGAGGTGCGCATGGGCGCCTCCTACGATGCGTTCAGCGACCACCGCGTCGCGTGGCAGGAGTGGCAGGCCAGCATCAGTCGCACCACCCCGGTCGGGCCGATCTTCCTGAGCGGATCGCACGCGCGGCGGTTCGGCCTGAACGACGACCAGGTCGAGGTCGAAATGTACCCGCGCCTGCGAGCGGGTACGTACCTCGACGTGGCCGGTGCCTATTCACCGCACGCGCTGCTCTATCCGAAATATCGCTACGCGGTGGATCTCTATCAAGACCTGGGCGCCGGGTTCGAGGGGTCGGCCGGATTCCGCCGGCTCGGCTTCGGGCCCGGCCTGAACATCTACGTCGGATCGCTCAGCAAGTATTACGGGCCCTGGCTGTTCACCGGACGTCTGTTCGTCACGCCGAAGGGTGCCGGCACCCCGGAGACGATCCAGGCATCGGTCAGGAGGTACTTCGGAGACCGCGGCACATACGTTGGTGTGCAATACGACCGGGGCGCGGGGGGCGGAGAGCTCCGCAATCGCAACAACCTCGACGTGCTGAACTCGGAGGTGGGCGGAGTCGAGGCCATCGTCGTTCTGAGCGGCCGCCTCGAGATCATCCTGCATGGCGCGTACAGCAGCGAAGACCTCGTCCAGCAGGGGCCCCTGCGGCAGTACTCGCTCTCGACCGGCCTGGGCGTCCGGTTCTGACGTGAGCCGCCGGCGCGATGGACACGTCTACTTCAGCAGCCGCGCGATGCGGGCCGTGAGTTCCTGCGGGTTGAACGGCTTCGTCATGTAGTCGTCGGCGCCCAGCTCGAACGCCCGCACCACATCCTGCTCGCGCCCGCGCCCGGACAGCACGATTACCTTCGGCCGCGGCGCAGGGCCGTCACGAATCTGCGTGAGTACGTCGAACCCGTCGCGCTTCGGCATCATCAGATCGAGCACCAGCACGTCCGTCTCGTGTGCGCGCACGGCGGCGAGCGCATGATCCCCGTCGAAGGCGAGGATGGTCCTGTGGCCTGCCGCGCGCACCTGGGCATCGACGATCCGCGTGACGTCCGGATCGTCCTCGGCGACGACCACGGTACGGGCTGCGGGAACCGCGGCAGGCCGCACGGGCCGCTCGCTCCAGATCGCGATCTCATCGCCCAGGTACCGCGCTTCGGCGAGCGCCTCGTCGGCTTCTCCAATCAGAGCCTCGGCGGTCCTCGTCCCGGCGCCCGGGGCGGCGGTCACCCCGGCGCAGATTCCACGAAGACCGTGCGCGACCAGCCGGTCGATCGCCGGCGCGATCCGATCGCGCGCGGCGGCCGCTGTCATCTCCGGCATCAGGATCAGCAGACGCGTCGGCCCGTAGGCGCCGATGGTATCGCGGCCCCGGATCTCCTCGATCAGCAGGAGTGCGCCCTCCTGGTGACGCTCGGCCGGGAGGCGGACGATGGCGAGGGCCGACGGCGACCGTCCGACCTCTGCGGTCGCGACGGCGAGGAACGCGTCGTAGGTCAGTTCCTTCGAAGCGCACGGGTGGTCGACCGCCGGTGACCGGCGCGAGCGGCTCCGCTGCAGCAGCAGCTGGACCCGCAGAACGAGTTCGCGCATGTCGACCGGCTTGCTCAGGAACTCGTCGGCCCCGAGCGTGAGCCCGGCGAGCCGGTCATCGAGATTCGCACGGGTCGTCATGAACATCACCGGAATGCCGGCGAGCTCGGGATCCGCCTTGAGCAGCCGGCACACCGAATACCCGTCGAGCTCAGGCATCTCGACATCGAGCAGGATCAGCGCAGGTTTCTCCGCGCGTGCCGTACGCAGCACCAAGTCGCCCGAGACGACGGCAATGGGTGCGTATCCTGCGCCTTCGAGGCACGTCGTCACGATCGCCCGCTGGTCGGCCGCATCCTCGGCGACAAGGATCTTCGCGCCGTGCGCCGTCGAGACCGCCGGCAGCGCCCACCCCGGCGGGCTCGCGAGATCCTCGGCGAACGCGTCGCCGATCGCGGCGACGGCGTCGCGCGCGCGCGGGGCGTCGAAGCCGCCACTGCCGGCCGCCTCTGCGAGATCTTCGAGCTCGGAGGCGCGGGCGCTGATCGTGGGAAACCCGATCGTTCCGGCGAGACCGTTCAGTCGATGGGCGATCCGCGCCAGGGCAGCGGCCGGACCGCTCGCGCCCGACGCCGCCACCTCGTCGACGAGAGCGCTGATGGAATCGCGCTGGGTGACGAACGTGGCGACGAAGCGC
>DATLRO010000044.1:0-33207 GCA_035534615.1 Vicinamibacterales bacterium | reverse complement strand
CGGCTGGCTCTCGATCGTCGGCGCCGGACCGGTCAGCCCGAAGTGCTGCTGCGTCCCGATGTAGATCGGCTCGAGGTCGGCCTTCGTCAGCTGGTGCGTCCGGACGATGTGCGGCGTCAGGAGCATGACGATGTCGGTCTGGCTCGTCGAGTTGTTGTTGCCCGAGAACAGCTGGCGCAGAATCGGGATGTGCACGAGGCCCGGAAACCCCTGCAGGGACTTGCTCACATTCTGCTGCAGCAGGCCGGCCAGCAGGTCCGACTCGCCGTCGCGCAGCCGCAGCCGGGTGGTCACCTTGCGGGAGCCGAAGGACGGCAGGCTCTCGCCGGCCACGACGACATCCTGGCCGAGCGTGCTGCTCTCGACGGTGAGGTCCATGACGATGTCGCCGTCGTAGGTGACGCGCGGGGTGATCTCCATGTTCACGCCGACCGGCTTGTACTGGAACGACGTCAGCGGGTTGACCGACACGCCCCCGGTCGCGATCGGCGTGAAGCTGGTCGTCGGCACCGGGATCTCCTCGCCGAGATTCAGCGTCAGCTTCGAGCCCTCGCTGCCGCGCAGCTCCGGTTTCGCGATGAGCTTGGTCTGCGAGTCGGACTCCAGGAAGTTGACGACCGCCTGCGGCACGGTCAGGTAGAAGTCGGAGGTCGCGATGCCGCGCGAGACGGTGTTCAGGTTGAACGGCGGCACGGTGACGGTCGTCGACGTGCCGCCGGTTCCCGTGCCCGTGCCCGTCCCGGTCCCGGTGCCCGTGCCGGCGGACGCGGTCGGCGAGGACTCCGGCGAGAAGATGCCGCCGATCGAGTAATCGGACAGGTTCAATCCGAACTGCTTCGCGCGGGTCCGGTTGACCTCGAGAATCTCGACGTCGATGACGACCTCGGCGCGCGGCTTGTCGTTCGCCTCGATGATCTTCTGGATGATGTCGACGACCGGGGCGGTGGCGCGGACGGTGATCGTGTTGGCCGCCTTGCTGGCGGCGATCTGGGGCTGCACGGCCATCTGCGGCACCCGGATGACCGAGCTCACGAGCTGCGCGAGGTCGGTGGCATCGGCGTGCGAGATGTAGAAGGTGCGGATGACCTGGGTCTCGAACTTGGCCCGGTTCTGCGGCGTGTCGTTGGCGATGAAGATCGTCCGCGGGTTGAGCACCGTGTAGAACAGGTTGTTCGCCAGCATGATCTCGTCGAGCGCCTGTTCGAGCGTGACGCCGTCGAGCTGCACGGTGTAGGGCCGGTCGCGGAAGTCCTGGTCGTACGTGACGTTGATGCCGGTGGAGCTGCCGATGAAATTGAGGATGTCGCGCAGCGACGAGTTCACGAACTTCATGCTGAGCGGCGTGCGCGACGTCGGGTTGAGCAGCGGCGCGGCGGAGGCCCGATCGATCGCCTCCTGCATCTGGGTGATCCGCGGCGTCGGCTGCGACGCCGCGATCCGCTCCCGGACTTCCTGCTCGAGCGCCATGATCTTCGACGACGCCATCTGGTTGGAGGGGTCGTATTCGCTCGCCTGCCGGTACTCGCCGAGCGCCGCTTCGAGCTGGTTCTGCGCCTCGAAGGTCCGCGCGCGCGCCAGGTGCTCGCGCGACGCCTCCAGCATGGCCCGCTCCAGCGCGATCTTGTACTCGGGCTTCTCGGGATCGGCCTGCACCGCCTTGCGGAAGTAGGAGACCGCCGAATCCCAGTCGCCCGCCTCGAGACTCTGCTGCCCCGACCGGAACGCCCGCCCGGCCGCGCAGCCTGCCATCAGCGCCGCGGCCAGCGCGACCGCGACCAGCTTCGAGTGACGTTTGATCAACACAGACTCCAAACGGTTCGCCTGACGTTGTCCGCCGACCCCCTGCCCGATCTCATACGCCGCCGCCGGTCAGCCGGATGGTCTGCCGGCCGGAGCCGTCCAGATAGGCCATCACGATCGATTCCACGCCGATGTGCAGAATCCGGAAGCGGCCCTCGATGATATCCCCTTCGCGCCCGTGATACACGTCGCGGCCGTCGGTCAGGATCGCCACCCGCCCGATCCGTCCGGGAGCCGCCAGGATCCCGATGAACTTCAGCGGAATCGGCGGCGGGCCGGCCGCGAGCGGTGCCCCGCCGGGCCCGGTCGGACCGACCCCCGGCCGCATGCCGCCGGCCGCGCCGGCCGGCGCGGCCGGCATCCCGGGTGAGGGGACCGGACGCGCTTCCCCGAACTGGAAGAGATTCCGCTCGGCGGGCGCCGGCTGGGGCTGCGGACGCTGTAGAGCCTGAAGGTGGACATCCGGCACGGGCCCGACCGGCGCCCCGGCGCCTGCGCGCGGCCGCGCCTCGGCACGCACCCCGTTAGACGCCGCCGTCGGCGCGGCGGCCGGCCGCCGGTTCAGCTGATACACGATCACGCCGACCGCGACGATGAGCAGCGCGCCGAGCAGCGCCTGCCGGCGGCGATCACTGGCCATCGCCGCCGACCCGGAAGTAGGTGGACAGTTCGAGCGTCAGGATGAGCGGCGACGAGGCATGGGTGCCCTGCACGATCGCCACATCGTCCAGCACCAGGAATTCCGGTGCCGTCTCGAGCGTGTAGAGGAACTGGCGGACCTCCGGATAGGTGCCGGCCAGCACCATCGTGATGCGCAGGCGGCGCAGGTGGCTGTTCCTGACGTCTTCGGGCTCGAAGCTCCTGCTGCGGTACTGCAGATGCGCCTGCGTGGCCAGCTCGGCCAGGCGGGCGTAGGTCATCCGGCGGGCCGCGCTGAGGCTGGCCGGCAGGACCTTCCCGTAGAAGACCGCCAGCTGCTGGTCGGCCCGCGCCTTCCCTGCCTGGATCGCCTGCGCGGCCGCTTCGGCGCGGCCGGCCTGGAGCAGCGCCTGTTCGGCGCTGATGCGCCGGGCCCGGGCGCCGGTCACGCGGGCGTCGAGCGGATAGACGACCAGGATGAACACGAGCAGGTTCACCAGCAGGGCGATCCCGAGCGGCAGGACGGCCGATCGCTTCTCGATCAGGATGCGGCGGCCGAGATTCATCGCCGGGCCGGACCTTTCTCCGCCCGCGGCGCCGGCGCCCCGCCGGCCGGGCGGGCCGTCGCGTCGCCCGGCACGTACTCGCTCTCGAGGTTCGCCTGCAGCAGGCCTTCGTTGGTGAGGTGCTCGTCGCGGGACAGGAGCCCCTTGAAGGCGCCGGTCGCCTCGAGCCGGTTCATGAAGGTGTTGACGTCGTCGACGCTGTGCGCGATGACGGCGAAGTCGAGCGTGACCGCGCCGTGCCGGTCGACCTTGGGCTGGACCGCGGTGATCCGGACCTGCGGCGGGAGGGTCGCCTCGAACCGGTTGAACAGCTCGGTCCAGGAGAACGTGCGGCGGGCGATGAGGCCGTTCGCCTCGCGCGCGTCGGCGCCGACCCTGGCCAGGGCCGCCTGGTCGATGCTGCCGCGGACGCGGGCCGCCGTGCTGCGCAGCGCCTGCGCCCGGGCCTCCGCCTGGTCGGCCGCGGCCGCCAGCACGGTGTGCTGGGCCGAGAGCGTGACGATCTGGTTGACGTTGTACGCCGTCACCAGCACGACGAGCGCCGTCACGAGGAGGAGGCCGAGATGCACCGCCCGTTCGTTGTAGAAGGGGCGGGTGGACAGGTTCGTGTTCAGCATCGGATCCGTGCGCGGCTCAGGCCGCCTTCTGGTCCCGCAGAATCAGGCCGACGAGCGGCGCCAGCGTGTCGAGCAGCGCCGGGCCGGCGGCGATCCGGTCGGTCAGCGCCGCGGCCGACTGGGGGTCGACCATCTCCACCGTCGCCGCGAGGCGGTCCTGCAGGCTGCGCCGGAGCGGTTCGATGCCGGCCTGGACGGCCGCCGGATCGGCGCCCCGGGCCTCGGCCTCGGCCTCGCCGGCCAGCGCCGCGCCCGACAGGATGACGCGCGAGAAGCTGGAGCCGTGCAGGCGGTCCTCGTAGTACATCGCCGTCTGGTGGACGATGTCGGCCAGGTCGCCTTCGCCCTCGGCCGCGCGGTTGCGGAAGAAGATCAGGACGCCGCCGCGGACGATGGCGAGGGAGGTGTAGTCGGCGCCGACGTGGACGAGCAGCCAGTCGTCCGCCGGCGCGCGGTCGCCGGCGAGGACGGCGTTGATGACGTTGAGCGTCGCGAGATCGACGAGCCCCGCGTGGGCGCCGGCCCCGGCGCAGGCCTCCTCGTACTCCGCCACGATGCTCCGGCGCGCGAGCGCGACGACGTACTCCTGCGCGCCGTCGGGCAGCGCCGCGCCGGGCGTCCAGCTCACCTGCGCTTCGTCGATCGAGAACGGCGCGGTCCGGCGGACCTGCCAGCGGATGAGGCCGTCGAGATCCTGCGCGCGCGCCGGCACCTTGTCGAACCGCACGAGCGAGACCTTGGCCATGTTGTCGGGGACCACCAGGCCGATGCGCCGCGGGCGCGTGCCGAGCCGGTCGAAGACCCGCCGGAGGGCGGCCACGAGCGCCGGCCGGTCGGCGATGTTGGGGGCCGTGAGCGACGGCGTGACGAGGCCGGGCGGCAGGGGCTCGACCGTGTGCGCCGAGACGACCCAGCGGGCGCCCCGACGGACGAGCGCCGCCGCGGAGACGCGCCGGGCGGCGATTTCGACGCCGACGGTCGGCCCGGGTGACACGAACAGCGATCGCAGGGCGTTCATTCGACGAAGGTGACCTTGTTGACTTCCTTGAGCGTCGTCAGCCCCTTCATGACGCGCTCGATCGCCGATTCCCGCAGGAAGCGCATCCCCTCCTCCCGCGCGGCCCGCTTGATCTCGGAGGTCGGCTTGCGCTCGAGAATCATCTCCCGGATGCGATCCGACAGGTCGAGCAGTTCGCAGATCGCGGTCCGGCCCTTGTAGCCGGTGCCGCCGCATTCGATGCAGCCGAGCCCCTCGTAGAACGTGTGCGTCTGCTCGAGCTCCGGGTCGAGCGCCGATTCGATCAGCATCTCGCGCGACACCCGCGCCGGCCGCTTGCAGTGGGTGCAGATCACCCGGACGAGACGCTGGGCCAGCACGCAGTTCAGGGCCGACACGAACTGATAGGGCTCGACGCCCATGTTGAGGAACCGGCCGAGCACGTCCAGCACGTTGTTGGCGTGCACGGTGGTGAACACCAGGTGGCCGGTGAGGGCCGACTGGATGGCGATCTGGGCGGTTTCGGGGTCGCGGATCTCGCCAACCATGATCTTGTCCGGGTCGTGGCGGAGGATCGACCGCAGCCCGCGCGCGAACGTCAGCCCCTTCTTCTCGTTGATCGGGATCTGCGTGATGCCGCGCAGCTGGTACTCGACCGGGTCCTCGATCGTGATGATCTTGTCCTCGGTCGACTTGATCTCCGACAGCGCGCCGTACAGCGTCGTCGTCTTGCCGCTGCCGGTCGGCCCGGTCACCAGCACCATCCCGTACGGCTCGGCGATGTACTTGCGGAACCGCCGGAGCTCCTCCTCCGGGAAGCCCAGGATGTCGAGCCGCAGCTCGCTGAACTGCTCGCTGATCGATTCCTTGTCCAGGATCCGGATGACGGCGTCCTCGCCGTGCACGCTCGGCATGATCGAGACACGGAAGTCGATCGTCTTGCCGGGCATCTTCAGGCGGAACCGGCCGTCCTGCGGCACGCGCTTCTCGGCGATGTCGAGCTCCGCCATGACCTTGATGCGCGAGATGATCGCGCTGTGGAACTGCTTGGCGATCGGCCGCATCGCCGGCTGCAGCACGCCGTCGATCCGGTACTTCACGACGACGGCGTCGTCCTGCGTCTCGATGTGGATGTCGCTCGCCCGCCGCTGGAGCGCGGTGAAGATCGTCGAGTCGACCAGCCGGATCACCGGGCTGATGTCGCTCGTCAGCCGCTCGACGGTGAGGTTCTCCTCCCCGCTCTCGTCCTCCTTGAGCAGCTGCAGCTGGAAGCCCTCGGTCGCCTCCTCGAGCACGCGCTGCGAGCTCTCGCTCTTCTTGAGCATCGACTGGATCGCCGAGGCCGCCCCCACCATGACCTTGATGGGCGTCGCCAGCAGCAGCGACAGCTCGTCGATCATCGGCAGGTCGGTCGGATCCGACACGACGATGACGAGGGTGCGGCCCTGGCGGCGGTACGGCACGAAGCCGTAGCGCAGCATCAGGTCGGCCGGAATCGACCGGAACAGCTCCTGGTCGATCCGGAACTGCTCCATGTCGACCAGCTCGAGGTGGTACCGCTCGGCCAGCCGCCGCGCCCGCGCGAGCTCCGCCTGGCGCTCCTCGGCCGGCAGTTCGGCGGCGTCGGCGTCCAGCGCGACCTCGGGCGGCAGCGGATAGGCCGGCTCGGGCGTGTCCACACTCTCCCCTTAATGGCTCAGGACCGAGCTGAGCTGGAACAGCGGCATGTAGAGCGCCAGCAGCAGCCCGGCGACGACGATCCCCATGATGACCAGCATGACCGGCTCGACCAGCGTGATGAACCGCTCCATGCTCGTGTCGATCTCCTCGTCGAAGAAATCGGCGACGTTGTTCAGCATGTCCTGCAGCGCGCCGGTCGTCTCGCCGACCTCCGCCATCTTCACCGCGACCTCCGGGAAGATGCCGCGCGCTTCCAGCGAGGCCGCGAACGGCTCGCCTTCCTTCACCCGCTGCGCCACCACGTCCAGCTGCCGCGCGACGTAGCGGTTCCCGATCGACCGCGACGCGATTTCCAGGGCGTTCAGCAGCGGCAGGCCGCCGCCCAGCAGCGTGCCCAGCGTGCGGGCCAGCTGCGACGTGGAGAACTTGGCCGCAATCGGCCCCACCATCGGCAGCCGCAGCAGCAGGTGATCCAGCTGCATCCGGCGCCCCGGCCGCCGCAGCCACAGCAGGAACCCGCCGGCGCCGGCCAGCGCGATCGTCACCAGCAGCAGGAAGCGCGTCCGGATGACGTCCGACAGCCGCACGATGACGCGCGTCGCCAGGGGCAGCTGCGAGCCGAACGAGCTGTAGAAATCCGAGAACGCCGGCACCACCTTCAGCACGATGATGCCGACCAGCACGATCGACAGCGTGACGAGGATCGCCGGATAGACCATCGCCGACAGCGTCTTCCGCTTGATGGTCGCGACCACCTTCGTGTACGCCACGTACCGGCGCAGCACCGCGTCGAGGTTGCCGCTGCGCTCCCCCGCCAGCAGCGAGGCGGTGTAGACGCTCGGGAACAGGTCCGCGTGCGCGTCGAAGGCTTCCGACAGCGAGGTCCCGGCCTTCACCTTCTCGTGCACGTCGTCCAGGACGCCGCGGAACACCGGGTTGACCACCCGCAGGCGCAGCAGATCGAGCGACTGCACGAGCGGCATCCCGGCCTTGAGCAGCGTCGCCAGCTCCTGGTTGAACACCAGGAACTCGCGGCTCGCGATCCGCCGCCGCTGCGGCAGGTTGAGCGAGAACCCCGCCAGGCCGAGCCGCCCCTTCTCGCGGAGCTCGAGAACGTACAGTCCCTTCTCCTCGAGGTCCCGCCGGAGCCGGGCTTCGCTGTCGGCGGCGTACACGCCTTCGACGACCTCGCCGCCGGCTGTACCCAGCCTACATCGAAATTCCATCGCAACAGCTTGTCACACAGGACATTATCGGCGTGTGGATTATAGCAGGATTGGCGGCGGGCAGAGGCGCCCGGCCGGCCGGCGGCTGGCACCGTCAGCGCCCGAACAGGGCCATCACCCGCGCGACGTAGGCCTGCGTCTCGGGATAAGGGGGGACGCCGCCGAAACGCTGGACCGCGGCCTCACCGGCGTTGTAGGCCGCCAGGGCGAGACGCAGCGGATACCGCCGCAGCAGCGCCTTGAGATGGCGGACGCCCGCCTCCACATTGGCGCGCGGGTTGTACGGATCGTCGACGTGATATTGCCGGGCCGTCCCCGGCATCAGCTGCATCAGCCCCATCGCCCCCTTCGGCGACAGCGCGTCCGACTCGCCGGCCGATTCGACCGCCACCACCGCCTGGACCAGATGCGGATCGATCCCCTGGCTGGCCGCCACCCGGGTGATCAGGGCGCCCCACGGGCCACCGGCGGCGCTCCCGGTGACCGCCAGCCGCGTCGCGGCCGGCGGTGCGGCCGGAGCCGCCGTCGCCGGGACGGGGTACGGCACCTCGTCCGGCTTGAAGGCCCGGATCAGCGACCGGTCGCACGTGATCCGGCCGCCGTCGCGCAGCACCAGCAGGACGGAGTTTCCCTCGATCCGATGGCGCGCGATCGACATCGTCCGCCCGGACGTCAGGAAGACCAGCTCGGCCGAGGCGCGGCCCGTGCCGCCCGCCACGACCAGCAGGGCGGCCAGCAGGCCGCAGCGCATCGGACGGCGACCATGAATGCGCATGAGCTTCCCTGTCAGCCGGGCAGCAGGAACGCGCGGAACACCCGCACGCCGAGCTCGCGGGGGTCGGTGCTGTGCAGCGCCGGGATGTCGGCCGGGATGAACGTCTTGTCGACCGCAATCGTGATCGTGCCGGTCCCCGCCGTGCCGAGCTGCGCGGCGGTCAGCGGGATCTTCTGCAGGAGCTCCTGCTTCGGCGGCAGGTCGAACTGGAGGACCGACTGCCCGTTCACCGAGACGGTGACGTGCTGCGGCTGATCGAACGCCCCGCTCGGATTGTCGAGCTGCAGGTAGAAGGTCGAGTCGCGCTTCGGATTCGGAAACGTGATGGTGCCGCTCTTCATGGTCCAGCGCCACTGCGTGTTCGGGTCGTGCTGGGCCAGCTCGGCCTGATGCCAGCCGTCGGTGTACTGCAGCGGCAGGTTGGCGGTCTGCGGCAGGATGTCGAGCCGCGCCACCCGATAGGCCCGCTGGCCGATGTCCTCCCCCTTCAGCGTCAGCCGCTTCTGAGTGGTCGGCGAGTACAGCCCCACCTCCACGTAGGCTTCGCCGACGTACGGGTAGACCGGCAGGAACAGCGTGCGGCGGTAGTCGATCTGCTGCCCCGGCTTCCACTGCGTCGTCGGCACCGGCGGGAAATGGTCGTCGGTCCACATGAGCTCTTCATCGGCATTCACGAAGTGGACCATGACCCGGTAGTTCTGGTCGAACCGGGCGCCGGGGGCGACCGTGAAGTGGTAGTGGAGCTCGATCGGGCTGCCGAGCGCCGCGCTCGTACGGTCGATGGTCAGGGCGGGCGTCGCGACCGGCGGGGCCGCGGTCCGTCCGCGGCAGCCGGCGAGGCCGAGGGCCACCGCCGTGAGTACGAAGACCGGCCGCAGGACGCGTGAGGACAGGGAAGGCATGGATGAACCCGGCTCCGGAGTACGGAACCCGACCTGGGTCAGGGTGAACCGCGTGCGGACCCCGGGTCGGGAGCGCGGATCCGCCGCAAGTCGCAAGGCGCCGGCATGATAGTTCAGTTGTTGCATCTTCTGCAATATGTTAGAGTTCGGGCGACTCAGCACTGAGGGCAGCGCCTGCGGATCCGACGCCGTCGCGGCTCGCGTTGGACGCCGGACTGGGCCTGCAGGGCGCGGGTCGGAGGATGGGATGTCGCTCGAAGCACTGGGACTGGTCGAGACCCGCGGCCTGATCGGATCGATTGAAGCGGCCGACGCCATGGTCAAGGCGGCCAACGTCGTGCTGATCGGGAAGGAATACATCGGCGCGGGCTACGTCACCGTGATGGTGCGGGGGGACGTCGGCGCCGTGAAGGCGGCCACCGATGCCGGCGCCGCGGCCGCGCGGCGGGTCGGCGAGCTGGTGTCGGTGCACGTCATTCCGCGTCCCCACGCGGAAGTCGAGAAGATACTGCCGAAGGTGTAAACAGGCGCCTGCCGCCCGGATTCCCCTCGTCCTTATGGCTGTCGACGCCCAGCTCTCGATCGGCGACCGCGACCTGGCTTCCATCCAGGAGGCCCGCCAGCTCGCCCGCCGCGCCAGGCAGGCCCAGGCCGAACTGGCCGAGTTCTCCCAGGACCGGATCGATGCGCTCGTCGACGCGGTGGCGGCGGCCGCCACGCCGCAGGCAGAAGCCTTCGCCCGGCTCGCCGTCGAGGAGACCGGCTTCGGCGTCGTCGCCGACAAGATTCAGAAGAATCTGTTCGCGTCCGAGCGGGTGTACGAGTACATCCGGCCGATGCGGACGGTCGGCGTCATCCGCCGTGACGACGCGCGCAAGGTGGTCGAGATCGCCGAGCCGTTCGGCGTCGTGGCCGCCATCGTTCCCTCGACCAATCCGACCTCCACGGCGATCTACAAGGTGCTGATCGCGCTCAAGGCGCGATGCGCGATCGTGCTCAGTCCCCACCCGTCGGCCGTTCGGTGCATCAGCCGGGTGGCCGAGGTGCTGGCCGATGCGGCGCGGCGCGCCGGCGCGCCGGACGGCGCCGTCAGCTGGATGACGACGGTCACGCTGGAGGGGACCCAGGAGCTGATGAAACAGCGCGAGGTCGCGGTGATCCTGGCGACCGGCGGCATGGGGCTCGTGCGCGCGGCCTACAGCGCCGGCAAGCCGGCGTACGGCGTCGGGCCGGGCAACGCGCCGGCCTACATCGAGTCGTCCGCCGATCTGAAGAAGGCGGTGCGCGACATCATCACCGGCAAGACGTTCGACAACGGCGTCCTGTGCTCGTCGGAGAACTCGGTGGTGGTCGATGACGCGGTGGCGGGCGAGGTCCGCCGGGAATTCACCGCGCAGGGCGGGTACTTCCTGTCGGCGGCGGAACAGGCGAGGCTGGCCCGCGAGCTGGTGACGCCGCAGCGGCTGCCCAACCCGGCGCTGGTCGGCAAGTCGGCGATCCACATCGCCGCGCAGGCCGGACTGACCGTGCCGCCCGACACCCGCGTGCTGATCGCGCCGCTCGAGGGCGTGGGGCGTGACTACCCGCTGTCGATCGAGAAGCTCTGCCCCGTGCTGTCGTTTTACGTGGTCAGCGACTGGCGCGAAGGCTGCGAGCGGTGCAAGCAGATCCTGCGCTACGGCGGGATGGGCCACACGATGTCCATCCACTCCCGCAACGAGGCGATCATCCTCGAGTTCGGCCTCAAGAAGCCGGCGTTCCGGATCTGCGTCAACACCCCGACCACGCTCGGATCGATCGGCCTGACGACCGGCCTGGCGCCGGCGATGACGCTCGGCTGCGGCGGCTACGGCGGCAACATCACGTCGGACAACATCACGCCGCTCCACCTGCTCAACATCAAGCGGCTCGCCTATGAGATCCGGCCGGTGCCGATCGCGCCCGCGGCCCGGCCGGCCGCCGGCCAGGCACCAACCTCGTCCGCCCCTGCGCCGGGGCCGGCGTTGCCGCGGGCGCCGGTGCGCGACGTCCCCAAGGGGATCGACGCGCAGGCGCTGGCTCAGCGGATCGGCTCGTTCCTGCAGGCGCGCGGGATTGCCGGCCGCCCGGCCGCGCTCCCCTCCTCCGGGCCGGGTGCCGGGCTGCCGGCGGCCAGGCCGGCCCAGGAGCCGCCCGCTGCCCCGCCCGCTCCCGCCGCCCCGCCCGTCGAACCATCGGCAGAGCTTCGTCCTGCCGAGTTCGTCTGCGAAGACGACGTGCGGCAGGCGCTCAAGGCGGGACGCCGGATCGTCATCGGCGAGCGGTCGATCGTGACCCCGTCGGCGCGGGACCTCGGCGAAGCCCGCCGGGTTTTCGTCCAGGCGGAATGGCCCCGCCCCCGCTGATCGTCGCCTACTGCTGAGGCAATTGGACTTACGGTTGACCGTGACGCGTTCGGCGTGTTAACGTTGCCGGCGGTTTTCACATCGGCTGCACAGCGGCCACTGCGGGCGCGCTTCCCAGCGCGCGCCCAGTCACCGGGAGCCCCCCCAGGGGGGCGACTTACGAAGTCGTTTCGCCGTATTCAGCGGGACGACATCGCGGAGCGCCCGAATGGTTCGAAGGTCCTGGCTGCCGCTGCTGGCAGCGGTCGGCACCGCCGTAGTCGTCTCAGGATGCGCGGCTGGGTTGAAGAGCCAGCCCGCCGACGTTCTTCCTTCCCGGGCCGTGGCAGCCGCGAAGGCGCCCGTGCCCCTGGTGCAGGCGCCGCCGGACCCGGTCGCGCCGCTCATCGCGGAATCCAATACCCATTTCGAGAACGGCCAGCGGGCCCTGAAGGTCGGCCACCTGGACGAGGCGCGGCAGGAGTTCGACCAGGCGATCGAAGTGCTCATGCGGGCGCCCTATGGCGTCGACGGCGACGTGCGGCTCCACCGGCAGTATGACCTGCTGGTCGATCGGATCAGCACCGAAGAGATCGCCGCGCTGGCGCAGGGCGACGGGTTCACCGAGAAGAAGTACGAGCCGGCGTCGATCGACCGGCTGCTGGCGCTGTCGACCTTCGGCCAGCCGGCCCCGTCCCCCTCGCTCGAGAAGACAGTGTCGTCCGATCTGGATCAGCCGGGCCACGACCTGAAGATCCCGCTCAACCGCCAGGTGCTGGCCGACGTCGAGATGTTCTCCGGCAAGCTGCACGACTGGTTCCAGGAGGCGCTCGACCGCGGCGCCCGGTACCTGCCGATGATCCAGAAGGTCTTCCGCGGCGCCGGCCTGCCCCAGGACCTCGCCTACGTGCCGATCGTCGAGAGCGCGTTCAAGACCGACGCGCTGTCGCGCGCGTCGGCCAAGGGCGTCTGGCAGTTCATGCGGCAGACGGCGGTCGAGAACGGCCTGAAGCACAACTGGTACGTGGATCAGCGGTCGGATCCGCAGAAGGCGACGCTGGCGGCCGCCAAGTATCTCCAGACGCTCGGCCAGATGTTCGACGGGAACTGGCTGCTGGCGCTCGCCTCGTACAACGTCGGGCCCGGGCGGATCCAGCGGGCGATCCGGCTGACCCACGGCGACCAGGACTTCTGGACCCTCGAGGCGCACCGCTGGCTGCTGCCGCAGGAAACGCGGGAATACGTGCCGATGATCCTGGCGGCCGTCATCATCGCCCGCAATCCCTCACAATACGGCTTCACCGAGCCGGTCGCCCACCCGGTCATCTACGACATCGTGCGCCTCTCCGAGCCGGTCGACCTGCGTCGCGTCGCCGAGTGGACCGGCACGACCGTCGAGCAGATCCAGGCGCTCAACCCGGAGCTGCGGCGCTGGACGACCCCGGTGGGGGCGAAGGACTACGCGCTGAAGGTGCCGCAGGGAACCGGCGACCTGGTGCGGGCGAAGCTGCAGGACGCACGCGACGCGGGCGTCGATCTGGCCTCGCTGCACTGGTACACCGTGCGGCGGGGCGACACGCTGCTGCGGATCGCCGAGCGGCTCCGCGTGCGCCGCAGCGACCTGGCGGAGGCGAACTATCTGTCGTTCCGCGCGCGGCTCCGGACCGGCCAGAAGCTGATCGTGCCGCGGGAGCCGGCCATGATGCTGGCCGCCGGCCAGACCGGCGACGAAGACGACGTCGCCCGGTCGGTGACCGCCGAGCGGGCGACCCGCGATGAGCACGTGCGGGAGGCCTATCGCGTGCGGCCGGGGGACACGCTGTACGGGATTGCCCGGCGGTTCCACACGTCGGTCGACGAGCTGAAGCGCTGGAACCGGCTGCGCAGCGCGCGGCTCTCAATCGGAGACCGCCTGACGATTTACACGGTCAGGGTGGTGGCGGAGAACGCCGGGGGCCGGCGGCGGTAGACGGCTGGCGGGAAATGACCACGGGCCGGCAGGCTGCCCAGCCTGCCGGCCCGTGGTGTGTACGCGGGGCGGGCCGCCTCAGGCCGTCCGCTTCCCTTCGTCCGGGCGGGCCGTCTTGGTCCGGAGCTGGGCGATGCTCTGCTCGATCCGCTGGGCCAGCTCGCGCTCGTGCTGGAGCGAGCGGATGGTGTTCCGTGCCTCCTGCAGCATGAACTCGAGCTGGGCGACCTTTTCCGAGACGTGGTCGACGACCGCCTTCTGCTCGCCGAGCGTCTCGAGGTTCACCCGGATGTCGTCGAGCACGTGGACGATGGCGTTGGTCTTGTGCTGGACCTCGTCCACCACCTTGCGGCGCTCGTCGATCGCCGCGATCCGTTCGTCGGTCTCGCCGATCCGCGACAGCAGGTCGTCCACGCTGGCCTTGAGCTGTTCCAGGTCGCCGCGGTGCTCCGCGACGTGGTCGAGGTCGGCCCGGCTGCGGGCGCTGATGGCGTAGATCGATTCGACTTCCTTCTTGACGGCGGCGACGAGCGCCTCGCGCGCCGCGATCGCCTGGATCTTCCGGTCGAACTCGTCGGTGCTCTGCTTCAGCTCGGCGATCCGCGCCTCGAACGCGCCCATCTTCTTCTCGGCGAAGGCGAGCTGCGACCGCCGCTGATCGAGCTGCTTGAACAGTTTCTCGGTCCGCTTGAGCTGGTCCTCGGTCGCCTCGACGTGGGCCAGCACGTCGCGCTGCCGGTCCTGCACGCGGGCCAGGTCGGCGAGCAGTTCGTCGCGGACGGTCGTCGACCGGCCGAGCTCCTCCGAGAGCGACTGCATCTGCCGCACGCGCTCGGCGACCTCGGCCGCGACCCCCCGGCTCTGCGTCAGCAGTTCGGCGAAGTGCTTCTCCTGCTCGGTGACCGCCGCCTCGTCCCGCTGGACCTCGCCCAGGCGCGCCTGCACCCGCTCGATGTCCTGCTGCAGGCTCGAGACCTGGTCGGTCATCGGCAGGATGCGCGCCTGCAGCGCCGCCACCGCCTCGGCCTTGTGCTGCGCGTCGACCATCTGCGTCGCCAGTCCGTCGCACGCGCTCTTGAGCGTGTCGAGCTCGCCGCGCCGGGCCAGCTGCTCGACGAACTTCCGGTCGACGTCCCCGCTCAGCTCGTTCAGGCCGTTGAGGCGGGTTTCCAGCTTCTCGACGAACTGCAGCCGGGCGGCGACCCGATTCAGCTGGGCATCGAGCGCGCTGACCGATTCGCCGAGCCGCGTGGCCTTCTGCGTCCCTTCCTCGACCAGGGTCATCTTGCCCATGATCGCTTCGAGGCGGGCTTCCAGCTCGGGGGCCTTCGTGCTGAAGGCGGTCATCCGCTCCGTGAATCCGTCGAACGCCACCCGGTCGGACGCCAGCCGGTCCCGGATCTGGGCGATTTCGGCGTGGGCCTTGTAGAAGTCCTGGATCTCCTTGCGGACGCGCTCCAGGTCGCGGCTGCCCTGCCGCAGCGCTTCCATGTGGTTGAGGTTGCGCTTCGCCAGCTCGTCCGACTGCGCCAGCTGATCGGTCAGCCCGTCCAGCGCGAGCTGCTTCCTGGTCAGGTCCTCGGCCTGGTTGAACAGGTCCTCGAACCGCTTCGCCAGGCCGTCGACCTTCTGCGTCAGCGCCACGAGGTTCTTGTCCTTGGCCGCCAGGGCGTCAAGCCGTCCTTCGGCTTCGCCCAGCGTCGACTGCAGCGTGTGCAGCCGCTGGTCGAACGCCTCGAACTCCTTCTTCTCGAGCGCCAGCTTCTCGATCTGCTGGCGGACCGCCTCGAGCAGCCCCGTCGCTTCCTTCTCCAGCTTCGACGTCGCCCGCTCGGCCTCCAGCCGCGCCTGGGTGGCGCTGTCGAGCTGCGCGCCGGTGTCCTGCACCAGCTTCTCGATCCGGCCGATCGTCTCCTCGGCCTTCGCCGCCTGCTTCAGGCCCTCGTTCAGCTTGGCGATCTGGACGTCCATGTTCCAGACCATCTCGCTCAGCCGGTTCGCCTGGACCACCGCGTGCTCGACCGCCTGCTGCTGCCCTTCGAGCGCCTTCGCCTTGTGCGAGACGTGCTCGGCGAGCGCGTTCAGCGTGGTCAGCCGCTCCTCGGTCCGCTCGCTCATCTCGTGGAGCGCCGCCAGCGGCCCGAGCTTCTTCTCGACCTCCTTGATGGTCGCCATGGCGGCCGTCGTGTCGTCCTTGGCCTCCCGTGAGGTCTCGCGGACGCGGCCGTAATCCTGCGCGAGCTGCGTGGCCAGCGAACGGATCTGGTCGAGATCGCCCTTGACCGCCGAGGCCTGCGTGCTCGACTGCTTCACTTCGCCAAGGGTCTGCTTGAGCTCGGTCCGCAGCTCCTCGAGCGCCGCCCGCTCCTTCTTGAGGGTGTCGATGCTCGCCTGCGTCTGCAGCGCCTGGGACGAGAGCTGCTGGACCGCCTCCCGGTGCTTGCGCAGCTCGCCGTCCGGCCCGAGCGCCCGCTCCGTCGTCTGCTCCGCCTGGAGCGCGGCCTCCTTGAGGACCTGGATCCGCTTGTCGAGCTCGGCCAGCTGCAGCGCCTGGGTATCGAGGTCCGCCAGCCGGCGGCTCAGCGCCTCGACCTGTTCGGCGGTCGTGCCGGCGCGCTGGGTGACCTGCTCGAGCGTCTTCTGGATCGGGGCGAGCTTCGCGCTCCGGGTGGCGAGCGCCGTCAGCATCGCGCCGATCGCCCCCCGCTCCTCGCGGGCGTTCGCGATGAGCGCTTCGAGCTCGTCGACCTGTTTCTGCGCCGTCTTGCCCTTTCCTCCGGCCATGTTCTTCAAGGCGTCAAGCATGATTCACGTCTCCCTGATTCCTGCCCTCGTCCTGGTCTCGGGCCGTCCGCTCGTCGCGGTCCGGAGGCGAAATGCCGGCGGGGCTGCCCTCGGGATCCGGCGGCGTGGCCGGATATGGTGATGCGTCCCAAGAGAATAGTGCCCGGACAGCCGGAACTCAAGCCGGCCGGCCCCCAGGCCGGCCTCGGGCTCCCATGGAGCCACCCGACGGGCTTATCGGTCGGAGCGCGGCCGGACTGAAGCGGAGCCGCTCGTCGTTGCACACGATGACGCGAACCGTCCCGCCGGCTGGCAGTTCTGGCCCAGCCGGCGGGAGCGCCCGGGTGCCAATTCTGCCAGCCGGAGGCCGGTCGGTCTGCGAATCGGCCTGTTTTCCCCCGAAGCCGGTGAGCGAGCCGTTTGCAGGCGGTGAAGGGATGCTGGCCACCCTGCGGACGGCCATTGTCTTTGGCGTCCAGGCGTGCGATGTCCAGGTGGAGATCGACGTGTCGTTCGGCCTCCCCGGCTTCACGATGGTCGGCCTCCCGGACGCCAGCGTGCGCGAGAGCCGGGACCGTGTCCGGAGCGCCATCCGGAATTCCGGATTCGAGTTCCCGCCGCATCGAATTACCGTGAACCTGGCGCCGGCCGATGTCCGCAAGGCGGGCAGTTCCTTCGATCTGCCGATCGCCCTTGGGGTTCTGGCCGCGTCGGGCGTCCTCCCCCGTCGTCATATTGACGATGTGGTCGTGCTGGGGGAACTGTCGCTGGACGGGGCCATCCAGCCGGCGCGCGGCGTGCTGCCGATCGCGCTGGCGACGCGCCGGAACGGGCTCGCGACGCTGGTCGTGCCGGCGGCCAACGCCGGCGAGGCGGCGATCGTGAGTGACCTGCGCGTGCTGCCGGTCGGGCGGCTCACCGACGCGGTGGAGGCGATCGGCGCGCCCGAGCGCGTCCGGGCGGCGCCGCCGGTCCAGGTGCCGGCGGCCGGCCTGCCGGCCGGTGGCGATTTCGCCGACATCCGGGGCCAGGCGCTCGCCCGCCGGGCGCTGGAGGTGGCGGCCGCGGGCGGTCACAACGTGCTGCTCATCGGGCCGCCCGGTGCCGGCAAGACGATGATGGCCAGCCGGCTGCCGGGCATTCTGCCGCCGCTGACGCTGGACGAGGCGCTGGAGGTGACGTCGGTGCACTCCGTGGCCGGGCTGCTGCCGGTGGGCGGCGGGCTGATCACCGCCCGACCGTTCCGGGCGCCGCATCACACCATCTCGGACGCCGCGCTGGTCGGCGGCGGGACGCTGCCGAGGCCCGGCGAAGTGAGCCTTGCCCATCACGGAGTGCTGTTCCTGGACGAGATGCCGGAATTCGATCGCCGCGTGCTCGAAGTGCTGCGCCAGCCGATCGAGGAAGGGGCCGTGACGATCGCCCGTGCGGCGCGGACGGCCGTGTTCCCCGCCCGGTTCATGCTGGTGGCGGCGATGAACCCGTGCCCGTGCGGCTTCCTGGGGGATCGGACACATCCCTGCCGGTGCACGCCGCTGCAGATTGCGCGGTACCGGAATCGCCTGTCGGGGCCGCTTCGCGACCGCTTGGATCTCGTCGTCCAGGTGCCGGCGGTGCCGGCGGTGACGCTGCTGGACGGGCCGCCGGGCGAAGCGACCGAGGGGATCCGGGCGCGGGTCCTGGTCGCGCGCGAGCGGCAGCAGGCGCGCTTTCCGGGCCCCGAGGGCGGGTCGCCGCTGAACGCGCGGCTGACCGGGCGGCTGCTGCGGCGCTGCTGCGAGCCGGGGCCGGCCGGGCGGCGGCTGCTGGAGGCGGCCACGGCGCGGCTCGGCCTGAGCGCGCGCGGCTACGACCGCCTCCGCCGCGTCGCCCGGACGATCGCCGACCTGGCGGGCGCCGAGGCGATCGAGCCGGCCCACCTGGCCGAAGCGATTCAGTACCGGGATGTGGAATGACCCCGTACGCTCCCGTGCCGGCTGGACGCAAAAAACGACGAGGCGGCCCGACCACGCGGGGCGTCGTGGCCGGGCCGCCTCTGATGTTCGCCGAATCGGGTCAGCCGCAGGCTACGGCTGGATCGTCATCGCGAGGTGATGCGCCTTCAGCACGTCGTTGAAGGCCGGCACCTCCTTCGCTTCGAACGCCCGAAGCGCCGACTGCGACTGCGCCATCCACTGCTGGAAGTACCGGTTGACCTCGAGGTCGCCGGACGTCGGTCCCAGGTCGGCTTCGTTCTTGTCGTAGAGCGCCGTCAGCTTCTGATAGAGCTGGCTGGGATGCCGATTGAGGTCTTCGTTGCCGTCGGTCAGGTAGACATCGATGAGCTTCCCTTCGATCGTCGTCGCGCGGTCCGCCAGCGCGTTGGCGGCGTCGACGACCGCCTTTTCCGCCGGATCCCCGCCGTACCGCATGTCGATGATCGCGACCTGCTTGCGCACCCACTCCAGGTGCTCGATCATGCCGGAGACCTGGTCGATCTCCCCGATGAGCTGTGCCTGGAAGGTCGCTTCGGTGCGCAGTGACGCCGGGGTGCCGAGCGAGTGCGGATCGGCGAGCACGGTCAGCGGCGCGGTGAGCGTCCGGCCGCCGGCCGTGAGATGCACGGTATAGGCGCCCGGCACGACCAGCGGGCCGAGCACGACCCGCGGAATCATGATGCCGGTCAGGATGTGGTAGCCCTTCGGCCCGTTGCGCATCCACGGCGCGCCCACGGGCGGCACCAGCATGTGCGGCATCTTGCCGTCCTCGCCGCGCAGGTTCCACCACACCCGGTTGACCCCCGGCCGCCCCTTCACCGCGAGCGTCCGAATCGTCTTCCCATCGGGCCCGGCGATGGCGATCGCGACGTGCGGATCGGCGGCCGGGAGATAGAAGTTGATGTCGGCCCCATACGGCGGGTCCTGCCCCACGATGTGGGCGTCGGGTTCGAGCAGGTGGCCGTCGTTGACCTGACGGAAGCGATAGGCGGGCCGCGGCGGGAAGAGGTAGGCCGCCCGGCCGGCTTGCGCCTTGTCGAAATTGCGCAGCGGCGTGATGTCATCCAGGATGTAGTCGCCGCGTCCGTAGGTGGCAATCACCAGATCGTTGAACCGCTTCTGGATCGTGAGCCAGTAGACCGGGGCGGGCGGCAGGTTGTTGCTGATCGCGGTCCAGTGTCCGCCGTCATCCCACGAGACGTAGACGGCGTTGTCGGTGCCGAGATACAGCATGCCCTTGCGGACGGGATCCTCGATCACGCAGTGCGCCGAGCTGTTCATCGACTTGGGAATGCCCGCGCTGATGAACTGCCACGAGTGCCCGTAGTCGCTGGTCTTGTACACGTAGGCGCCGTAGTTCCCCATCTGCTCCAGGTTGACCGTGATGTAGGCCGTTCCGGCGTCGAAGGGCGACGGCTCGATGTTCCAGATCGTCCCCATCGGCGGCAGGTTGGGAATGTTCGCGGTCACGTTGGTCCAGTGCGCGCCGGCGTCCCGGGTCAGGCTGACCTGTCCGTCGTTGGTCCCCGCCCAGATGACCCCCTGCTTCACCGGCGATTCCGCGATCGAATAGATCGTCGCCGCGTCATACGTATAGAGGTTGTCGTGCGTGATGCCGCCCGCGTTGCCCTCGTGGCTCTTGTCGTTCAGCGTCAGATCGGGGCTGATCGTCTTCCAGGTCTGCCCGCCGTCGGTCGTCTCGTGCACGTATTGACTGCCGACGTACACGCGCTTCGAATCGAACGGCGAGATGGCGATCGGGATGGTCCAGTGCCACCGGTACTTCACGTCCGCCGGCGCCCAGCCGTCGTCCACGTCCGGCCAGACGCTGACGTCGCGCGCCAGCCCGTCCCGGAGATCCATGCGGCTGATGACCCCCTCGTAACAGCCCGACCAGACGATGTCGGGGTTCGAGGGATCGGGCGTGGCGAAGCCGCTTTCGCAGCCTCCGACCGCCCGGAAATCGGCCGCGTGGATGCCGCCGCCGTAGCCGCCGCCCTGCAGGTTGTTGCTCGGCCCGCGGAACGAGCTCGCGTCCTGGATGTTGCCGTAGACGTCGTAGGGAATCCGGTCGTCCGTGGTGACGTGATACACCTGCGCGATTGGCAGGCGGATGTGCGCGAAGCTCCGGCTGCCGTCGAGGCTGATCGAGGCGCCCGCGTCGTTGGCGACCATGATGCGTCTGGCGTTCGTCGGATCGATCCAGATGTCGTGGTTGTCGCCCCCCGCCGTCGCGAAGCCGCCGGTGTTCGGCCGGACGAACGTCCTGCCGCCGTCGAGCGAGATGACGTAGTTCGGGCTCAGGAAGTACAAGCGGTTCTCATCGGTCGGCGAGACCCCGAACCGCACGTAGTACGAGTCGCGCTGCATCATCAGGTGATCGTGGCTGACCAGCGTCCACGTCCTGCCGCCGTTGTCGGACCGGTAGAACGACGGCTGCGTGTCCTGCACCAGGGCGTAGACGCGGCGCGGATTGCTCGGGGCGATCGCCACCGCGACCTTGCCGACCGGGTGATCGGCCGCCGGCAGGCCGTGGCCGGCCAGCTTGTGCCAGGTCGTGCCGCCGTCGTGCGTGACGTAGATGCCGCCGGTGGGGCCGCCGCTGTCGAGGTTCCACGGATGGACCTGCAGCGCCCACATGCCGGCGAACAGCGTATTCGGGTCGCTGGGATCCATCGCCAGGTCGGAGCAGCCGGTGTTCGAGTCGACGTGCAGCACCTGCTGCCAGGTCCGGCCGCCGTCGAGCGTGCGGTACACGCCGCGCTCCGGCTGCGGCTTGAACAGCTGCCCCAGCGCGCAGACGAACACCCGCTGCGCATCGTGCGGATCGATGACGATCCGGCCGATGTGGCCGGTCTCGTCCAGGCCCATGTGCTGCCAGTGGTCGCCGCTGTCCGTCGACTTGTACACGCCGTCGCCCATCGGGTAGAAGGGACGGATGAGGAACGTCTCGCCGGTCCCCGCCCAGACGACGTTCGGCGCGGACTGCGAGACCGCCAGCGCGCCGATCGCCGCGACATGCTCATGATCGAAGACCGGCTTCCAGCTCACGCCGCCGTTCTCGGTCTTCCAGATGCCGCCCGACGCCGCCCCGACGTAGTCGACCAGCGGATTGCCTGGGGCACCGGCCACGGCCGCGGCGCGGTTGCCGATCGGCCCGATGAACCGCCATCGCAGTTGCGCGAGGGGATTCGGTTCGCCCGGCTTCGCCTGCGCCCGTGCGCCGGTCACCAGCAGCGGGAGCATCGCCAGCACCGCGGCCAGCGCCATCATCCCCCGGCGCGGCCGGCGCCGCGTGCCGGTCTCGCTCACAGTCATCTCATTGATCATCATGGCCTCCACACCTCGGTCACTCACCGAGGCGCAAGGGTGTCTCAGACACGCCGTGCTGTCAAGACAACGACTGCGACATTTGCGTCGAGCGGCGACACTTTTGTCGTACTCGCTTTCCGCCGGCCGAGCCTCCGCAGACCGGCTTCGCCGATCGGATTCAGGTAAACGAAAGACGCTGGCGGCAGAGTATGGGTACCAAGAGGACAGACGTTTCCCTCGTGGCGCGACCGATCGGCGCCGCTCGCGCCCGGCGTGTCACACGATCTCCGATCCCTATGGACATCTCCGGCGCACACGCGCGCGATCGGTCGGACTGGATCCTCGTGGCCGTCATCGCCTCGGGCCTCCTCCTGCTGGCGTACGCCATGGTTCACCAGGCGGCCTTCGCGCCGGTCGCGCTGGCCCTGGACGAGCACGAATGGGCGAAGTTCATCGTCCGGCCCAGCATTCTCTGGGGCATCATGGGGACGATCCTGCTCGGCTTCCGCACGGTGCTCTGGTTCCTGTACCGCCCGTTCCCGGCCGCCACGATGGCCGACGCCCCCTCGCTCACGGTCATCATCCCGGCCTACAACGAGGGCGAGATGGTGAGGAAGTCGATCGAATCGGTCGCCGCGGCTTCCTACCCGCGGGATCGCCTGCAGATCCTGGTCGTCGACGATGGGAGCACGGACGACACGTGGAGGCACATCGAGCAGGCGGCGGCGGGGCTGGGGGACGTCGTGACGCCGATCAGGTTCGACGCGAACCGCGGGAAGCGGGAGGCGCTGGCCGAAGGGTTCAGCCGGGCGCGCGGGGACCTCGTGGTCACGATCGATTCGGACAGCGTGATCGAGCCGGGAGCCCTGCTCGCGGTCGCCGGGCCGTTTCGTGATCCGGCCATCGGCGCCGTCGCCGGCAAGGTCGTCGTCTACAACCGTCGCGCCGGCCTGATCCCGCGGATGCTCCACGTGCGGTACGTGCTGTCGTTCGACCTGCTGCGCGCGGTGGAGTCGTCGTACCGGACCGTCTACTGCTGCCCCGGGGCGCTGACCGCCTATCGCACGGCCGTGGTGCGCAGCGTGCTGCACGAGTGGGCGACGCAGACGTTCTTCGGCGTCCGCTGCACCTACGGGGAGGACCGCGCCCTCACCAACTTCATCCTGCGCGCCGGCTTCCACACGGTCTACCAGAACTCGGCCGTGGTGCACACCCTGGCGCCGGAGTCGTACGCCAAGATGTGCAAGATGTTCCTGCGCTGGGACCGCAGCTACATCCGGGAGGAAATCCGATTTCAGGCAATCGTCTGGAAGCGGCCGCTGCTGCCGCGCTGCATTGCGCTCTGCGAGCGGTTCATCACGAACGTGCGCTATCCGGTGAACTACGCGGTGCTGTTCCTGCTCGTCTACGAGTGCGTGAACCATCCCTTCGTCTGGTTCCGGGTGCTGGCGGCGATCGGGATCGTGTCGCTGTTCAACACCCTCTACTTCCTCCGCCACGAGCGGTCGCTGAACTTCCTGTACGGCGTGGCGTACGCGTACTTCTCGTTCTTCACGATGTTCTGGATCTTCCCCTACGCGCTGGTGACCCTGCGCGCCCGCTCCTGGCTCACGCGCTGAGCCCGGACGCGAACCTGTCCGCCCCGCCGGTCAGAACTTCTTCCAGGTGAACGAGTCGAGCATGTAGTTGCCGACCGTGTACAGCGTGGTCTGCTTCAGATGGCGATCGTAATGGATCGCCGTGCCGCCGCTGTCGTCCAGCGTGCCGGCGATTACCGCGCCGTACCAGTCGGTGCCGCCGGTGAACAGGACGTTCGCGTTCGGCGCGTAGACGAGCGCGGACGTCTGGGCACCGCCGGTCAGCTTCACGGTCCCCGTGCCGGCGTACTGTATCTGGAACTTCGACGGATCCATGGCCGCGTTGGTCACCGCGCCGCCCGAGAAGTCGATCGGCGTGGTGACGCTCTGGCCGGCGACGTTCAGGATCACCGGACCGGAGTCGATGACGAGCGTCGAGTTGCCAGACAGGCCGATGCTGTTGATGTCGTAGGTCCCGGCCGCCAGGTGCAGCGTGGCGCCGCCGCTCAGCGAGATGTTGCCGTAATAGCCGGGCGCCAGCAGGACGCCCGGCGACGCGATCGTGCAGCCGGTGACGTCATTGCACCCGCTGCTCTTGGTGAACGATGCCGCGTCGGTCGGCGGAAGCGGATTCGGCGCCGCAGGCGTCTGGTAGTTCATCTCCTGCGGGAGTTCGATGGCGCCGCCGGTCACCGTCGAGTTCCCGTTGCTCGTCCAGGCCGTGATCGTCGAGCCGCACTGCCCGACCCCCGTCCGCGGCGTCGACAGGCTGCCGTTGATGACGGTCGTGCTGCCACTGGAGGTCAGGTTGCCGTTCGACCCGATGTCGCCGCCGTACGCCTGGGTCACGACCGTGCCATTCTGGTAGTGAATCGCCGTCGAATCGTAGCTGTCGGTCGCGCCCCCGCCCGAGAAGCCGAGCGACGCGCACCCGTTGTTGGTCGTGAACGCCGCATATTGAAAGACCGGCGTCACCGACTGCTCGAGGAGGGCCGAGACCTCCACCCGGGCGTTCGGCGAGCCGTTGACCGTGCCGGTCGAGGAGATCCGCCAGGTCTGGATCGTGGCCGGCGTCGGCGATCCGTAGACGCTGACCTGGCCCATCGAGAGCAGCTCGGCCGACGCGGCGTAGTTCACGCCGAGGCCGCCGGCGGCCATCGTCCCCTGGGCGGCATCGTCGAATCCGGACTCGACCTGCGCGTCGGGGTAGTTGGCGGACACGGTCCCGTCCGCAGAGAGCACCACCGGCTGGTTATTGGCGAGGACCGTCACCGGGGACACGGCGGTGTCGTAGCTCGCGAGAGCATCGCCGCCGCTCGTTCCGGGCGCGCTGTAATTGTTCAGCAGGTAGTTGACGGTCTTGTTGATGCCCGACTCCGCCCCGTACCGCGCCTGGGTCATCAGGCGGTAATCCATGCTGGACCAGGTCTCGGTCTGGGACACCATCGTCAGCGACGCAATCAACGCCGAGAGCGCCAGAATCAACAGGAGCGCCAGGATGAGGGCGACGCCACGTTCGCTGGATCGAGTCATGGGATGATTCCTTCGGGCTCGCTACGGCAGCAGCGCCTGCACGCTGGCCGGCATCGGCTGCACCCGCGACGTGTCGCCGAGACTGGCCATCTCCCAGGTGTCGAAGATGTTCCGGGGCGAGACGTTCAGCAGGGACGCGGTTTCCTGCTGGTACTGCTGCGTCACCACATCCTTGTTCTGGGTTCTCACCGTCAGGGTGATGGCGACATCCACCACGAACGTGTTCGAGCCGACGGTCTGCTGCTGATACGCGAAGCAGGGCGCCCCGCTCGGATTCGGGAGCACGTTCGTCAGGATCGCCTCGGACGCGGTCACGGCCGGCTTGCTCGTCGCCGTGAACGGCATCACGTTGCGATAGAGGTTCCCGCCCGCCGTGTCGCAGGTGTACTCGGCGTACATCAGGTTGCCGTCGTCGTTCAGGTCGCCGTACAGCTTCAGGACGCTGCCCGTGGACCCGTTCGTCACCGTGGTCGGGACGAGGCCGGTGGCGAAGCCGCCGGCGACGCTGACCGGCACGCCGGCCAGGTGCGCATGGAGAAAATCGGCCGTCAGCTGGCCCGTGCCGATGCCGGTCGTCGTCACCGTCTCGGCGTTGGCGCCGGTGTCGACGATGATCTGCTCGCCGGCGAACATGCCGGTGGTCGACGTCACGCCGATCGCCTGCACGCCTCCGGACGCCACGGCCCCGGTCGTCGTCACCGGCGCCGGCAGCGCGACGCTGCCCGCCTGGCTGATTTCCTGCTGCATGAGCTCGATCGCCCCGCGCACGCTGCTGTACAGCTCCGCCCGGTTCGAGAGGCCGTTCTGCATCTGTGTGAGCCGCCGGAGCCCCGAGAGCATCGCGCCGGCAATCACCAGCAGAATCAGCGTCGCCACCATGAGCTCCATCAGGGCGAAGCCGGCTGCGGTCGGACGCGGGGCCTGGTCAGTTGGGTGCACGGAAATCCTCGCCTCAGAACTCAGAACGGAAACGTCTTCAACGCCAGCAACGTCGTTTGGGGCGTCACTCCCGCATGACCCATGCTGTGGGCCACGATCGCCGTGACGGTGATCTGCTTGAGATTGGACGATGCCTGCGAGACCTGCCAGACGCGCTCGTAGAACCATCCGGCCGGCGGCGTGGTGCCGGTCACCGGCAGGAGGTTTCCGTCGGCATCCAGATAGTCCACGTAGCCGGCCGCCGGATTGGCCGGATCCGCGCTTCCGCCGATCGCCAGCCCCGTTCCGCCCGTGCTCTGCGCCGGGAACACGGTGGTGTCCGTCGTCGTATCGCCGTAGGCGAGCGCCAGCAGCTGCTCCATCTTGTCCTGGGCGTACTGAGCCGCGCGGGCCTGCAGATGGCCCTGATTCTCGGCCGCCGATGTGGCGAAGATGCCGAGCGGCAGCAGCCCGATCGCGACGACCACGAGAATCCCGGTCGCCACCATGGTTTCGAGCAGCGTGATGCCGCGCTCGGACCGCCAGCCGTCCCCGCTCGCCGGTCGCGTCAGAGGCGTTCTCATTGATTTGCCCATGCCGGGGCTGTCGCCGGACTCCACCAGAAGCGGCTCATCCCGGTTGCGGATACGGTGGTCCCGTACACCGCGGTGCCGTCGGTCACGTACAGGGCGTCGATGCCGATCGGCGCACCGGTCGTGTCGATCGGGGTCCCGCGTGAATCGAACACGACGCAGGCCGTGTCGCCGATGACGTTCCCCGTATCGTCCAGACACGGGGGAGCCTGGGCCAGCGTCGTCTGGGTGTTGGGCGGGGGCGTGGTCAGGCCGGCGACGCTGAACGTCACCCCCCGCGACAGCGTCTGGATGCCGCCTTGTGTCACCCACCCCGGCGTGCCGGTCTTCTGCCACGTCTCGAGGTGATAGGTGTTGTCGTTCAGATCGACGAACACGCGGGCGTGCGTGAAGTCGGCCGCCGCCCGCATCTTGGCCAGCGCGACATAGCTGGCGACACCACGCGCGTCACCCTGGAGGCTCAGGCTGCCGATGGTCCGCTGGGTCAAGGGGATGACCATCGCCGTCACCACCACGAGCACCCCGAGCGCGGCCATCAGCTCGATCAGGGAGAATCCAGCGCTGCCCGTCGTGCGGGTGCGGGCAGGCCGGCTCGTCCGGTCTTCTGTGCAGTCGATGCGGTCCATGGCGTCCGCGATCAACCCAGCAACGGGCCTGCCGGATCGGGACTGTCGGACCTGAAGCCCACAACGTATTGTTCACTGATGACTTACCCGGCAGGACGGGACAAAAGCTGCATCGGGCCGCCATTCGAGCTCAGCTACAGCTTCGTCATGGCCATGACGAAATCCCGATCTGCCCCCCGGGGGCCGGCTGGACCGGCCGTCCCCGGAGGGAGGCAAACGGGGCCTAGGCGGCCCCCTCGATCGTCGCCTGGTCGGTGACCGAGAGCCACTTCATCAGCGGGATCATCACGGCGGAAATCACCGTGCCGGCGACCGCCACCTCCCCCAGCCCGACGAACAGGTGGGTATAGAGCGGCAGGGTCTGCACCGGGTCGGTCACGGTGTGCGGAACGCTGGCGTAGTTGGCCACGAATCCTCCCAGGTACTGGGAGATGCCGGTGGCGAGGAACCAGACGCCCATGATGAAGCCGCGCAGGCGCGGGCCGACGTAGCGCGACACCATCGCGAGGCCGAGGCCGCTGATCAGCAGTTCGCCCAGGGACTGGAAGCCGTACCCGCAGATCATCCACCCGAAGCCGACCCTCCCCTGCACCGCGAACCGGCCGCTCAGGCCGTAGATGAAGAACCCGAGGCTCAGGACGGCAAAGCCCATGGCGAACTTCGTGGCGATGTGGAAGTCGCCCCGTCCCCTGCTGAGCTTGTTGTAGAGCCAGGCGAGGCCCGGGCTGAGCAGGAAGATCCAGATCGGGTTGAGGGCCTGCACCTGGCCGGCCGGCACCTGGTACCCGAAGACGTTCAGATTCACGTTGCGCAGCGAGAACAGCGTGAGCGACGTCGACATCTGCTGATAGAAGATGAAGAAGAGCATGGTCTGCGCGGTCAGCAGGAGGACGGCGACCAGCCCCTTGCGCTCCTGCGCCGCGCCCCTGGCGATCATGACGGCGAAGATGGCCAGCATCCCGAGGCCGGCCAGCCACACCACGTCGCGGGCGATGTCGCGGCTCTGCAGGATGAAGGTGATCAGGACGATGCAGACCGCCGCCCCGGCCAGGACGAGGACCAGCCGGCGCAGATCGAGCGGCTGGTGATCCGGCTCGGACCCCACGTCTCCGAGGAACCGGCGCATGAACGCGTAGTTGATGAGGCCGACCACGAGGCCGCCGGCGCAGACCGCGAACGCGACGTGCCAGCCGACCCACACGGCGATGAGCGGCGTGGCGATCTGCGACATCGTGGCGCCGATGTTGACCGCCATGTAATACATCGTGAAGGCGCTGTCGATTCGGGCCGAATCGCCTTCGAAGAGCTTGGAAATCAGGTTGGCCGGGTTGGCCTTGAAAATGCCGCCGCCGACGGCGATGACCGCCAGCGCCACGAACATGAGGCGGGACGAGGGGATCGCCAGCGTGCTGTAGCCGATCGCCAGGATCAGGGCGCCAAGCACGGTCGTGCGGCGGCTGCCGAGAATCCGGTCGCCGATCCAGCCCCCGAGCGCGGGGATCGCGTAGGCCATCGCGGCGAACGCCCCGTAGGTCAGATTGGCGCGGTCGTCCGTATATCCGAGCTGCTGCACCATGAACAGCACCACGACGGCGGTCATGCCGTAGTAGCCGAACCGCTCCCACATCTCGATGAGAAACAGGGTCGTGAAGCCCAGTGTCCGGGACGGCGGTTTCTGCTCGGTCATCGTGTGTCCACCTGTCTGCCTCGAGCGCGGGTCCGCCCGCGCCCCTCTCGGGGAGTCCTCCGGCGGCTCTTAGTATCAGATTCCGGTGGCGCTGGGAAGAGTAATGCCCGGCCCGCGGCCCCTCTCCCCCGGCAGCTGCGGTGGCACGTCCCGCCGGACGCTGCGCCGCGCGGTGCGGCCACCCCGCCGGAGGCCGGCGCGATCGGGCGGCGCCGAGAGATGGTCGGGCGGCAGGGGGAAATCCGGCGCGTTGGAGAAAATACGATTGACATTAATTAGTTAATCGTATATATGTCTGCAACGATGGGCAATCCAGGAAGTGCGGGATGACCACGAGCCTGCTCACGGTGGCCGAGCTCGCACGGGTGGTCAGCCGGCTTGAGCACCGCCCGTGCTCGTCGCGGCGGGTGCGGTACCTGCTCGTCGTCGGCGGCCTCGGCACCGATACGCACCGCCGGAGGCACGGCCAGACCCGTCTGTACGGCGTGCTGGATGTCGCGCTCGTCCGCCTGGCCGTCCGGCTGGAGCGCGAGGGCGTCTCTCCCTCCGTCACCCGGGTCGTGCTGACCTATCTCCGCAACGACCTGATCAAAGCCTGGCGCGCGGGCGCCCTGCTCGGGCTGGCGGTCCGGGGGGTGCGGGGATCGCTGGAACCGGTGCTGAAGGCCCGGCCCGCGTGGGCGGTCGCCTGGGTCCCTCTCCGGGAGATCTGGCGCGGGCTGGACGCGGAGGTCCGGCGGATCGGCGACGCCCGGCAGACGCTCTGGATGTGGCGCGACGTCCCTATCCACGAGATTCCCCGGGCCGGCGCCTGAACGCCCGGTCGGCGCCTGCGCGCCTGCGGCCCCGGACGCGGCGCCTGACGCAGAAAAGGGGCGGGCGCCCGCCCGGGCGCCCGCCCCTCATGACCTTTCCAGACTCAGCCGTGCAGGCGCGCGCGCCTGCGCGGCCGCTACTTTCCGAAAATCAGCAGGTGAAACGTCCCCGGCACCATCTTGAACGGCCGCGTGTGCGGTGGCGGGTTCGGGATCCGGTCCAGCTTGGCGGTCACCAGGAATATCCGGTGCGTCGCCGGGTCGAGCGCCATCGTCCGCGCCCCGAGTTCGGTCTTCACGTTCTCGACCACGTGGAATTTCGTCGGCGAGTCTTCATGAATCACGGTCAGCGTGCCGCTCATGCCGTTCGACGCGAAGGCGTCGCCCGTCCCCGGATCGAACCGCGTCGCGTCGACGCCGGCCCCGATCGGCAGCGCCGCCAGCACCTTGCCCGTGTGCGTGCTGATGATCGCCATCAGCTTGTTCCGGCAGCCGGCGAACAGGACGCCGTGCGCGGCGTCGATCGACAGTCCGCTCGGGTGCTCCCCCGGCGCCATCGGCCACCGGTGCAGGATCTGGAGCGTGTGGGAGTCGATCTCCAGTTCCTCGCTGGTCGTTTCCAGATTGACGAAGACGTGCCCGCGCCCGTCCGCCGCCGGGAACTCCGGCCCGCCGCCGAGGGCGATCCGGCCGACGACTTTCCCCGTTCTGGCGTCCACCACGGTCGACGAATGCGAGTCGCCGTTCATGGTGAACACCCGCTTGGACGCCGGGTCGTACACGACCCCGTCGCAGTCCTTGTCGGTCGGCACGCGGCCGATGACCTTCAGCGTCTTGTAGTTGAAAATGACCAGCTGAGCGGCCTGACCGGCGGTCGCAAACCCGCGATTGAACTCCGGCGCCAGCACGATCCCGTGCACGCCAGGGGTGTCCGGCACGTCCCCGATGATCCTGCCGGTGTCGGCATCGAGCACGACGACGTGGGTGCCGTGCGAGATGAAGAGCCGGTGCATCCCAGGGTCGAACTTCATGTAGTCCCAGAACGTGTCGCCCGGAATCGGAATCGTCTTGAGCAGGTGGTAGCCCGACGGCCCCACCGCCCCGGCCGGCCGCGCGGCTGGTGCCCGCCCGGCGGCCAGCGCGGTCGCTCCGAACATCGCGGCCACGCACAGAGCCGCCGCGCCGCACAGCCCGGGCCATCTCGATTGATGACGTATCAAAGGTGCCTCCTCAGAAACAGCCTGTCCTCTCCGCCAGGCGCCCGCAGCGTGAGGCTGACGGAGGCGCGTGTTGGCCTGAAGCCGGTCTGACGGCAGCTGACATGGCAGGCTGCAGGCCAGAGTCTAGGCCGTGCTTGATGAACGGACAGTGACAGCGGCGGAACGCCCCTCGAACGGAACGCCCCTCTTTCACAGCCCCACTTGCTTTTCCAATGCCCGGAAGCGCGGATCGCTGGAGAGAAATGCGTACGCCGGCGCCTTCAGCTCCAGCGCCGCCAGCTCGTGCCGCCTCACGGCTGTCGACAGCCACTTCATGGTGTCCTGGCGGTCGTGGAGCGACGCGTACACGCTGGCGAGCTCGGAGGCGTCATCGAACGGCAAGGCCTCAGGGCGGCCGCGGCGGGCCAGCAGCAAGGCGAGATAGGCGCGACGATAGGCGCTCATGCCCCCTGCGCGGAACGCCCGCTGCAGCGCGGACAGATCGGCGGGCGATTCTCCGCCCAGGCGCCGCGCCCGCAAGTCGTATCGGACCGATGCGGCCATCTGCCCCTCGGCGGCCAGGACCGTCGCCATCGACTTGTTCATCCGGGGGGAGTCCGGCTCGATCTGCAGGCCGCGCTGGATCACCGCCCGGGCGTCCGCGAAGCGTCCCGCCTTGATCAGCACGTCGGCATAGTCAGCCAGGATGGAGAGCGAGTATGGGTCGAGCTCGCGCGCCTGCCGCAGTTGCGCTTCCGCCTGGCGGTACCGGCCGAGCAGCCCGAGGAATTCGCCGTACCAGTGGTGCGCCAGGACATCGTCCGGATTGAGCGCGAGCGCCCGCCTGAACTCGCGGTCGGCGTCGGCCCAGCGCCAGTCGGCCTTGTAGTCCAGAAACGCCATGGCCGTGTGGGCCGCGGCCAGATGGTCGTCCAGCGCGAGCGCCTTGCGGGCCGCCGCCTTCGCCAGCGGAAATCGCTGTGCCGACGGCAGGCCCGACACGGTGACCGCATACGCGTCCGCCAGCCCGGCATAGGCCCGCGCGAAGCCCGGATCGAGCCGGATGGCGTCCTGGTACATCGCGATCGCGGTCCTGATGGTCGCCGGCGTGCGCCGTGCCCACTGGTCCCGCGCCCGGAGGTACAGCATGTAGGCCTGCGTGTTCGGCGTTTCGCGGCGCCGCAGCCCTTTCCGCTCGGCCGCCGTCACGTCGCTGACCACGCTCGTCGCGATCTGCTGGGCGATCTCGTCCTCGATGGCAAAGATGTCGGTGAACTGGTGGTCGAACTGTTCGGACCAGATGACCGCGCCATCCGAGACGCGCGACAGCTGGGCCGTCACCTGGATGCGCCCGCCGGCCTGCGCCACCGCGCCTGTAATCACCCCGTCGACGCCGAGCCGCCGCGCGGCTTCGAACGGGTCTTCCCCCGCCCGCACGGCTGTGGTTGGCAGCACGCGCAGCTGCTGCAGTGTGCCCAGCCGCGTGACGAGCGCCTCCGGCAGGCCACGCTGCAGATAGCCCGCGCTGCCGGTCGGGCCGTCCGACTGGAACGGCATGACGACCACCGAACGGATCGGGCCGGACGCCGTCGCCGAGCCCTGCCGCCAGCGGTCCACGGCGTAGCCCCCCGCCGCCAGCATCGTCGCCAGCAGCGCCAGGCCGGCCGCCAGGCTGCGCCTGTGACCGGCACCCCAGCCGGGCTCCCGCCTCACGACCGGCGCAACCACCGATGGTTCCGTCGTCTGCAGCTCGCGAGGGCCCGCCAGCGCTTCCTGGGCTCCGGTCGAGACGTCACGTACCGGCGCTCCCCGCGGCACGACGACGAGCGGCACCTCCGACGGTTCGACGAGCAGCTCGCGCACCGGCGCCACGAACCGGTACCCCAGCCGCGGCACCGTTTCGATGTACTCGTGCCCTGATTCGCTGCCGAGCGCCTTGCGCAGGATCGAGATGTTGACCGCGAGATTGCCGTCTTCCACGAACGTGTGGGCCCAGACTTCGGCCATCACCTCGTCCTTCGAGACCAGGCGCCCGGCACGGCGGACCAGCAGGCTCAGGAGGTCGAACGCTTTCGGCGAGAGCCGCACCGGCACCTGATCCCGCAGCAGGCGCCGCTCCCCCACATCCAGGCAGAAGGGACCGAACTCGTAAACGTGGCGTGAATCAACCAGCATGACGAGCCACCAGGCGGCCCGAATCGCACTCTTAATGAATCCTTAAGGTTGCCTTAAGGACCCCGGAAGAATCGCCTCGTATTCTAGCGCCGCCAAGCGGCTTCAACCGGCGGGCGATTGCCATTATTTACATCCGCCGGGTCGTTCATGCGGAGATTTCAATTCTGTAACGCCATGAGCCCGACACCTCACGCCCCATCCTGGACGCCGGTGCGCCTGCGCTTTCTCCTGGCGATCTCCTGCGCCGCGGTCATCGGCATGTCCGGCCATTTCTTGACCTCTGCCACGCGGACACAGGGTGGCCGACCACCGATTCTCCAGGCGTCCGCTCCCCTGCGGCTGGCGGTGCCAGCGGCTCCGCGTCTGGCTCCGGCCACCGGACGGCCGAGGTCCGGAGCGGCAACGCCGGCGGCGGCACGTCCGGCTCGAACACTGCCGAGCCGCGCGGAGGTGAGCCGTCGACTGCGGGCCAACCCGC
>DATLRO010000043.1:0-8306 GCA_035534615.1 Vicinamibacterales bacterium | reverse complement strand
TCGAGGGGAGAAGGGGCGATCGTGTAGACCACACCCCAGTGGTCGCTCGAGCGCTCGAACGCCGTCGTGTCGTGGGCCGTGGCCGGGTCCAGGTTCGGCGGCGCGCCAGGGTTCTTCCGCGTGAGGATGGGGCTCGCCTTGGTCCAGCTCTGGCCGCCGTTCGTGGTTCGCCAGACGTACTCGTCGCCGAAATAGAGCGCGTGCGAGCCGGCACGGGAGAACACCACCGGCATCGTCCACTTCGCCTGGAACCGGCTCTCGGGATAGCCCATCGTCGGCGAGACGTTCCAGCGCACGCCGGTCGCCTGATTGCAGCGGGTCACCGACCCGTCGTACGAGGTGCCGTAGAGCGTGCGCCAGTTCGTCGGATCGACGGCGATGTAGCCGCTCTCTCCGCCCGCACACGCGTTGCCCCAGTCGCGGAAGGAAATGCCGCCGGAGCCGCTCCGGCTCACGACCACCCTGGCACCGCTGTCCTGTTCGGCGCCGTACACGTGGTAGGGAAAGCGGTCGTCGGTCGTGACGTGGTAGAACTGGCCGGTCGGCTGGTTGTTCCAGGAACTCCAGCTCCGGCCGCCGTCCACGGAGACGATCGTCCCCTGGTCGCTCGCCAGGATCATCCGGCGGTCGTCGTTCGGATTGATCCAGATCTGATGGTAGTCGTCGCCGCCTGGCGCCCCCTTGAAGGCGACCCACGTCTTCCCACCGTCCTCCGAGCGGTAGACCGACGTGTTCATGACGTAGAGGACGTCTGCGTTGCGCGGGTCGACGGTGACGCTCCCGAAGTACCAGCCGCGGTGCCAGATCCGGCCCTGATCGGCCATCAGCTTCCAGCTCTTGCCCCCGTCGTCCGAGCGGTACACGCCGCCCTTCTTTGCGTCGACCTGGGCGTAGACCCGTTCTGGATTTGAAGGGGCGACGGCGATGCCGATCCGGCCGACGCCCGGGCCGCCGGGGAGCCCGGCGCCGAGCTCGTGCCAGGTATCGCCGCCGTCCGTGCTCTTGTAGACGGCGCCGTACCCGTTCGACGGCGGGTAGACGTTCCATGGCGGACGACGGGTGGCCCACAGCGCCGCGTAGATCGTGTTCGCATTCGACGGATCGAGCGCAAGGTCGATCGCGCCGGTGTTCTCGTCCCGGTACAGGACCTTCTGCCAGGTGCGTCCGCCGTCGGTGGTGCGGAAGACCCCCCGCTGTTCGTTCGGACCGAACAGGTGGCCGAGCGCGGCCACCCAGACCCGATCGGGGTCGTGGGGATCGATCACGATGCGGCCGATGTGGCGCGTGTCGTCGAGGCCGAGGTGCCGCCATGTCTTGCCGCCGTCATCTGAGCGGTAGACGCCGTTGCCATAAGAGATGTCCGTGCGCGGGTCGGCCTCGCCGGTGCCGACGTAGATGATCTTCGGGTTCGACGGGGCGACCGCGATCGCCCCGATGGAGGCGATCGGCTCTTTGTCGAAGATCGGATGCCACGAAAGGCCGGAGTTGTCGCTCTCCCAGACCCCTCCTGCCACCGCCCCGAAGTAGTAGTGGTCCGGCGCACCCGGCACGCCGGTCGCGGCGACAGAGCGTCCGGCGCGGAACGGCCCGATTAGACGCCAGTGCATGCCGCTATAGAGGGCCGGGGCGTAGGTCTGGGCTCGCAACAGGGCCGGGGCAGCGAGAACGGTCAGGACGACCGCGCACCAGGCGAGGAGCGCGGGGGCAAGCGGCCGGCGGCCATGCGGAGCGCGGTCGGTCGGGAAATCGGGCATCGGCACGGTGATCTCCGTTTGTTGGGACGCCGGAATTGTAGATCGGGCGACACGCCAGCGCTAACTGCGAGGAACCGAATTGACCCACTACCCTGCTTGTATATGCCTTGACATGTATATTCGCTGTGAAGTATACGAAGAGGGTGGAATCTGTGTTCGACATCATTGCAGAGCCGAACCGCCGCGCGATATTGAGCCTCCTGGTCTCGTCACAACAGTCGGTTGGAGAGATCGAGCGTCAACTTCGGATGCCGCAGCCGACCGTGTCAAAGCACCTGCGCGTGCTGCGAGAGGCCGGTGTCGTGGAATCCACGGTGGACGCACAGCGCCGTCTCTACCGGCTGAAACCTGACGCCCTTCAGGAGGTCGATGCCTGGCTGGCGCCGTTCCGCCGGTTCTGGTCCGCGCACGTGGATGCGCTCGAACGCCACCTCGACCGCATGGAGCAATCCACACCAGCGAAAAGGAAGGCAGGGAGAAGACGCGGCCCAAGCCGCGAACGTGGCCAAGGAGAAACGGAATGAAGATCAAATTGACCAGCGTGTACGTCGACGACCAGGAGAAGGCCCTGCGCTTCTATACGGAAGTCCTGGGCTTTGCCAAGAAGACCGATTTCAGTCAGGGTTCATATCGCTGGCTGACCGTGGCCTCGCCCGAGGAGCCGGACGGTACGGAGCTGCAACTGGCGCTGAGCGGCAATCCCGCGGCCAAAGCGTATCAGCAGGCGATGTTTCAACAGGGCCAGCCCGGGGCCATGTTCTACACCGACGACGTCAAGGGCGACTACGAGCGGATCAAGGCCCGCGGCGCCGAGTTCACGATGCCGCCCACCGACGTGACCGGCGCGACCATTGCGATGCTGAACGACACCTGCGGCAATCTCATTCAGGTCACGCAGCTGACGCGCTGGTAGGGCGGACGTCAGGAGAAGACGATGACCGATCGCGGGCAGTACACACCGGGTCCGGCCGGCGGGGCGCAGATACGAAAGGACGGAGAGAAGTGGACGCTGATTCTCGTCAGAGAACTGCACCACCCGCCGGACAGAGTCTGGCAGGCGCTCACCGATCCGGCGCAGCTGCGCGAGTGGGCGCCCTTTGAAGTCGATGGCAGCCTGGGTGCGGTTGGAAGGGTGAATCTCACGTGGGTGGGAACGCCGCAGGCTCTTGAAACAAGAGTGACACGAGCCGACGCTCCCAGGGTGCTCGAGTACGACGATACCCGGTGGGAACTCGAAGCCATCGGTGGCGGCACGCGCCTGACGCTGTGGCACAACATCGATCGGCGCTTCATCTCAATGGGCGCTGCCGGGTGGCACATCTGTCTGGATGTTCTGGATCACCTTCTCGGCGGAACTCCCATCGGCCGCATGGCTGGCGGCGCGGCGATGAAGTTCGGCGGCTGGCAGCGGCTGAACGCGGAGTACGCCAGGCAGTTCGGCATTGAACCACCCAAGCGATAGAAGATCGCGCCGACGAGGAGCGAGTGCATCTCCATCCGCGGCGCGCGCTCACGATCTTCACCGCCGTCTCGGGCTCGGGAAAATCGTCGATCGTGTTCGACACGCTGGCCACGGAGGCCCGGCGCCGACCCTGCGAGAACTTCCCGCTGTTCATCCCGGACCGTTCTGTGCACCTGGAGCGCCCGTGTGAGCGCAGTCGATCATATATACTTTGACGGCGTGTTTTCCCACTGGACCCACGTATGCCGGAAGAAGATCTGTCGTCATCCGTCGAAGCGATTCAGTGGTTCCATACCATCGATCTCGGCAACGGGATTGTGACGAAGGGCATCGAGGAGAGCCCGGTCCGGGTGACTCGCCTCGGCCTTCCCGACTCGTTTGCCGGCCGGTCGGTCCTGGACGTGGGCGCGTGGGACGGCTTCTATTCCTTCGAGGCCGAGCGCCGCGGCGCCTCCCGCGTCGTCGCGGCGGATTGGTTCTGCTGGAATGGGCCGGGATGGGGGACCAAACAGGGCTTCGAACTCGCGCGACGGACGCTTCGCTCGCGAGTTGAAGACGTCGACATCGATGTGATGGACCTCTCGCCGGAGCGCATCGGCATGTTCGACGTCGTGCTGTTCCTTGGCGTGCTGTACCACCTACGCGACCCCCTGGGCGCGCTGGAGCGCGTCGCCTCGGTCACTCGAGACCTGCTGATCCTGGAAACGGTCGTCGATATGGTCGGTGTTCGCCGACCGGCGGCCGCCTTCTATCCTGGAACCGAGCTGAGCCACGATTCGACCAACTGGTGGGCGCCGAACGTGCCGGCGATGCATGGGATGCTGAAGGCGGTCGGGTTCAACGAGATCCGCACGATCACGCGACTGCCGGGCGCACCGTTCCGCGTCGGCCGCGCGCTGAAGCACTGGGCGGCTGGAAAGAATGGGTTCAATGCCGCTCTCCGTCAGGACCGGGCGGTGTTCCACGCGCGCCGAACGGGCCGATGATTCGCCGGACGCTGCCACTCCTGATCTCCCGGCCCAGCTGCCGCCGCGGCAAAGTGCTCGGCGTCCGGGTCCCTCCGCGGCACGGCCGAAGGGCTGCGCCGCCGGAAGCCGAAGGTCGCCATCGTGGCCTACCTCAAGACCTGTGGAGCCGAGCTGGATCGCCGGGGCGGGGCGCAGGGCGGCTCGAGGCTGCCGGTCCTGAATCCCGATGATGAGACCGGCCGCACGGCCGCCGGTGCGGACCGTTCGAGGGAGGATGATCATGACGCCGCAGGAGAATCCGGAAGGGCGGGGCGCGGCCGACGCGGTGCCGATCGAGCACAACGAGGCGGCGAGCCGCTTCGAGGCCAGATTCCCGGAGGGGGTCGCCCTGCTCCAGTACCGCTTCGACGCCGCCGGCGATTTCGTGCTGATCCACACCGAGGTGCCGCCGTCGCTGCGCGGTCGGGGCCTCGCCGACCGGCTCGCGCGAACGGCCCTCGAATACGCGCGCGACCATCGTCTCGTGGTGGTGCCGCTCTGTCCGTTCGTCCGGGCCTACCTCGACCGCCATCCCGAATTCACACCGCTCGTGCGCGGCCACAGCTAGCCCGGATCATTCCCGGACGCCTCCGGCCGGAGCGCGGCATTCGCCAAAGGACCGCCTCGGCGCAGGCTGTCGCGGTCGCACGAAGGAGCGGCGGAGACGGGCGACGCGGCGTGGGGATGGGGGCTTTGTCCGCAAAAGCCGCGAATAAATCCGCGTCCGGTCCGTTCGAGCTCATCCGACGCGCCGGAACGGACAGCCGGCTGCGGCAGGCGCACGCCTGCGCGGGTGCCGGCCGCCTCGCCTTCGGCACGAGGCATGAATGGTGAAAGTCTCCGCAGACGTCACGCATCCCGACCGCCCGACCGGCTGCGGCCGTCCGAGGCGCACGCGGGCACGCTGGACAACCTGCTGAGGGGCCTCTCCCCATGACCTCAGACCTCGTCATCGGCATGGCCGGCTCGGGCGGCGACGGCATCGTCAGCGCCGGCGAGTCGCTCATCGCGGCGGCCGCGCGTGAGGGGTACCACGCGCTCATGACCAAGAGCTACGGCCCCCAGATCCGCGGCGGCGAGTCCTCTTGCCGCGTGCGGATCGCCACCGGACAGGTGCATGGCCCGGGCGGCGCGCTCGACCTCGCGGTGGCGCTGAACTGGGACGACTTCCTGAAGTTCGGCGCCGAGCTGACGGTCTCCGGCGGCACGGTCGTCGTCTGGGACTCGGCGTCGGGCATCACGGCGGAGAAGCTGCCGCTGCCGGGGGTCACGCCTGCGCGCGCGATGGCGGTGCCGCTGGCCGATCTGACGCGCCTGGCCACCGGCTCGGACAAGATGAAGAACAGCCTGGTGCTCGGCCTGCTGTCCGGCTGGCTCGGCCTCCCGCCGGCGCTGGTCCTCGACGGGCTGAAGAAGCGCTTCCTGCGCAAGGGCGAGGCGCTGTGGCAGGCGAGCGAGCGGGCGTTCCAGGCCGGCTTCGAGTACGCCGGCGCGCAGCCGCTCGACGCCGACCTGCGGCTGGCGGCCGCGACCCGTCCGGCCGGCGCCGCCGCCACGCTGGTGGCCGACGGCAACGAGATGAGCGCGGCCGCCGCCATCTTCGCCGGCTGCCAGTTCTTCGGCGGCTATCCGATCACCCCCTCCAGCGAGGTCATGCAGTTCCTGAGCCGGGAGATCTGGAAGTACGGCGGCACGGTGCTGCAGGCCGAGGACGAGATCGCCGGCATCGCGGCGGCGGTCGGCGCGTCGTTCGCCGGCCGGAAGGCGATGACGGCGACGTCGGGGCCGGGGGTCGATCTGAAGACGGAAGTGCTCGGCCTGGCGTCGATGATCGAGGTGCCGCTGGTGCTGCTCAACGTGCAGCGCGGCGGACCGTCCACCGGCCTGCCGACCCGGGCGGAGCAGGGCGACCTGTTCCAGGCCTGCTTCTCGGCGCACGGGGACGTGCTGCGCCCGGTGCTCGCGCCGACCTCGGTGGCCGACAGCTTCGACGTGATGGTCGAGGCGTTCAACATCGCCGAGCACTATCAGACGCCGGTCCTCGTGCTGTCCGACCAGGAGATCGCGCAGCGCAAGGAGGCCGTCGACCCGATCGACACCTCGCGCTTCGAGATTGTCGAGCGGCTGACCCCGGCGGCGTCCGAGCTGCAGGACTACAAGCGCTACCGCAACACCGCGTCCGGCATCAGCCCGATGAGCCGTCCCGGCATGCCGGGCGGGGCCTATCTGGCGTCGGGCATCGAGCACAACGAGGCGGGCGCGCCGGCCTCGAGCGGCCCGGCGCACACGCTGATGAACGAGAAGCGCTTCCGCAAGATCCGGGCGCTGCAGCAGCGCGACGACCTGCTGCTGACGGAAGGCGACCCGGGCGCGCCGCTGGCGATCGTCAGCTGGGGCAGCTCGGCCGGCGTGTGCCGCGAGGCGCTCCGCCTGGCGCAGGCGGAGGGGCTGCGCGTGAAGCTGCTCGTGCCGCGCCTGCTCTATCCGGTCGCCGAGGACGCCTACGTGCGCTTCTTCGGCGGCGTGCAGGCCGGCCTCTTCGTCGAGCAGTCGCTCCAGGGCCAGCTCCACCGCATCGTCCGGATGTTCGTCGATCTGCCGCCGAACGTGGAGGCGCTGTGCCGCAGCGGCGCCAATCCGTTCCAGCCGCTCGAGGTGGTGGAGCGGCTGCGGGCGCTCGCGCGCGCGCTGCCCGGCCGCCTGTCCGAGCCGCCGGCGAAGGAGTGAATCATGGAGACGCAGGCGTACGCGCCGAAGGATTTCAAGAGCGACCTCAAGCCGATCTGGTGCCCCGGCTGCGGCGACTTCGGGGTCCTGCAGGCGATCTACCGCGCCCTGGCGGCCATCGGCCGCCCGCCGCACGAGATCGCCTTCGTGTCCGGCATCGGCTGCTCGAGCCGCATTCCCGGCTATACGACCGCCTACGGCTTCAACAGCGTGCACGGCCGCGCCCTGCCGATCGCGCAGGGGATCAAGCTCGCGAATCCCGATCTGCTCGTGCTGTGCGCCGGCGGTGACGGCGACGGCTTTTCGATCGGGGGCGGCCACCTGCCGCACGCCGTCCGCCGTAATGCCGACCTCACCTACATCGTCATGGACAATCAGGTGTACGGCCTGACGAAAGGGCAGCTGTCGCCGACCTCCAGCCGCGGCCGGAAGACGGTGACCTCCGCATACGGCAGCCTCGAGCAGCCGATCAACCCGCTGCTGCAGGTCCTGAGCTACGGCGCCGGGTTCGTGGCGCAGGGGACGCCGGCCGACACGCCCGGGCTGACGATGCTCATCGAAGAGGCGATCCGGTATCCGGGCTTCGCGTTCGTCAACGTGCAGTCGCCGTGCGTCACCTACGGTGAAGAGCACCAGCAGATGAGAGCGCAGAAGGCGATGATGCAGCCGCTCGCCTCGCTCGGCCACGATCCGGCCGACTTCCTGAAGGCGCTCGAATGGGCCACCCGGTACGGCCGGGAACTCCACACGGGCGTCTTCTACCGGAACCCCGAGCCGCCGCCGTCCTACGAGCAGCAGGTGCGCGAACGGCAGGCGCTGCTGAGCCGCAACGCCCTGCCGCGCGAGCGGATCCTCGAGCTGTTCGCGCCGCACGCCTGAAGGAGGCACCGCCGTGGCTATCCGTGGCATCGACCTGACGACCCTGACGCTGAAGGCCGCCCTCGATCTCGCCACTCTCATCGAGGAGGAGGCGCGCGATCGCTACGAGGAGCTGGCCGACCAGATGCAGGTGCACCACACGCCGGACGTCGAGCGCTTCTTCCGCCGGATGGTGGAGGTCGAGCAGCGCCATCGGGACGAGCTCGCGCGACGCCGGCAGGCGCTCTTCGGCGCGGCCCCTCCGGCCGTCTCCCGCGCGGCGATTTTCGACGTCGAGGCGCCGGACTACGACGAGGTGCGGCAGGGCATGAGCGTCCGCGCGGCGCTCGAATCGGCCATGCGGTCGGAAGTGAAGGCGCACGACTTCTTCGTCCGGGCGCTGCCGCGCGTGACCGATCCGGACGTGAAGACCCTCTTCGAGGAACTGCGCGACGAAGAGGTGGAACACCGTCAATGGGTGCAGGCCGAGCTCGACCG
>DATLRO010000042.1:0-9089 GCA_035534615.1 Vicinamibacterales bacterium | reverse complement strand
CGCGGCAGCGGCCGGCGCTGGGCGTCGTCTAGTGCACGTATTTTTTCAGTGTGTCCCGCCACAGGGCGCCGGGCGCCGGCGCGCCGCCCAGGCGCTGGAGCGTAATCTGGCGTGACGTGTAACGCTTGCCGTAGAACGCCTCGTCGCCGCGTCCCGCACCCGCGCCGCTTCCTCGGACTCCCCGGCCGCCCGGACGGTCGTCGTCCAGAGCAGCGCGGTCACCGCCAGCACCAGCCCCGGCGCCAGCATCATCCGCCGCATCTCTGCCTCCTTCGGCGTCCCATCGGGGTGCGCCTCTCCTTCATTGAATCACACCCGGAATCCGTGCAACATCGGCCAGATTCAGGCACTTTCGCGCAAATATTCGCCTCATGCGGGATATTCCGCTCAGTTTCCAGCTCATGTTGCCTTGCACACTCGGCTGTGGGATGATGTCGCCCCAGCGTCCGAATGAGGCACATGTCGCCGACGCGCCTGTCCGCTGCCCGGCTTCCCCGGGTTGTTGTTTTCCTCCTGTGGCTGGTCGTTTCTTCCGTTTCTGCGGGCGCCGGGCCGGCCGATCCCGCCTCAGGGGCTCATCGTCTCGCGGCGATCTCGACCTCATCGTTTCATGCCCTGCGTCAGTCGCTCAGTCAGGCCGCCCGGCGGCTCGGCTGGCACTCTCGCCACGACGTCCGCCTGACTATTTCCCGTGACGCCCGAAATCGGCTGCACTTCTCCGTCGACCTGCGGCCGGACGAGGGGGAGCAGGCCGTGCAGACCGGCCCGGTCCTGCCGCGGCTCGAGGAGCGGGTCCTGCCGGGGCCGCCGTTGCCGTCGGCGCCGCTGTCGCTGGCCGGCCGCTTGCGCGTCACGGGTCGCGACTACTTCGAGCGGCGTACGCCGCGAGGTCCCCCGATCGCCGCGTGACCCGTTCGGAGGCGGGTCCGACCGACCCGCCGACCGGCTTGCCGCCGGGGGGCCGTGCGGGCAGCCCATCGGTCCGGTCTTTCTTTTGCACGTCGAAGACGGCTTTGCCGGCCGATGGTGCCGGATGTTCCGTCGAGGTACTCCATGCGAGTCGTGCTGGCAGATGTCCGCTCGAGTCACGGATTCGTGAGCAAGGACACGGTCGTCGGAGGCTACGGATCCCGGCTCGTGCCGTTCTCGCGCGTGACGAGGATCATCAGCTATCTCAAGAAGCGATATCACGACGTGCCGAGCGTCCACCTGGCGTACCTCGGCGCGATCCTGTCGCAATGGGGCCACGAGGTGGTCGGGACGCGCGGCGCGCTGGTCGACGGCGACGTGGCGATCGTGCTGTCGTCGCTGGTGGATTACCGGAACGAGACGGCCTGGGCGGACGCGATGCGGGCGCGCGGTGTCAAGGTGGGGTTCGCCGGCATCACGGCCTCGAAGATGCCGGAGCTGTTCGCCGGTCACGCCGATTTCCTCATCAACGGCGAGCCCGAGGCGGTCGCGCAGCGCCTGGCGCGGGGTGAGGTGCCGTCGGGCGCGGTGACGAGCGAGCCGATCGCGGACCTGGACACGCTGCCGTTCCCGCGCTGGGATCTCGCCAGCGACGATGGCGGCCGGCGGACGGGCATCCGGTGGTCGTCGCGGCCGGTCGGGGGCGGCTTTCCGCTGCTGGCGAGCCGCGGCTGCCCGGAGTTCTGCACGTACTGTCCGCACCGGATTCTGGCCGGCTACCGCGCACGGTCGATCGGGAACATCGCCGACGAGCTCGAGCAGCTCTGCGACCGGTACCCGCGGCCGTACGTCATCTTCCGCGATCCGCTGTTCACCGAGCAGCGCGACCGCATGCTGGCGCTCTGCGACGAGATTCAGGCGCGCGGCCTGGCGCTGACCTTCGAGGCGGAGACGCGCCTCGACCGCCTGGATCCGGATCTGCTCGACCGGCTGCACGCGGCCGGCTTCCGCGCCATGAGCTTCGGCGTCGAATCGGTCTCGCCCGGCACGCTGAAGCGTTCGGGGCGCCGCCCGATTCCCGAGGCCCATCAGCGCGCCATCATGGAGCACTGCCGGAAGCGCGGCATCGTGACCGCCGCGTTCTATGTGCTAGGCTTCCTGCAGGACGACTGGCAGTCGGTCGCCGCGACCATCGATTACGCCGTCGACCTCGGCTCGACGTTCGCGCAGTTCAAGATCCTCACGCCGTACCCGGGGACGCCGATGTTCAAACAGCTCCAGCCGCTGCTCACGGAGACCGACTGGCAGAAGTTCGACGGCTTCACCCCGACGTTCCGGCATCCGAACCTGTCGGACCGCGAACTGCGGTTCCTGCTGGGGGCGGCCTACACCCGCTTCTACATGCGGCCGTCCTACCTGGCGAACTTCCTGAAGGTGCAGAACGCGTCGATCCGCCGGTGGGTGCACCGGATGGATCGCAAGGTGTCCGACCGTCACGCCCGCCAGGAGACCGTCGACATGTCGCGCCCGGTCGCATGCTGACCGCGATCTCGCGCTACGGCGCCCGGGTGCTGCCGAACACGGAACAGATCATCGCCGGGTGCCGCCGGCGCGGAACGCTCATCCAGGGTCCCCAGATCGAGGAATTCGAAGCGGCGTTCGCCGGCCGGGTCGCCGGCGCGCACGTCGTGCCGGCGTCGTACGGCCGGATGGCCTTCCTCTACATCCTGAAGGCGCTGGACCTGCCGCCGGGCTCGGAGATCATCGTGCCGGCGCTCACCTTCTGGGTGATTCCGGCGCTGGCGCGCGCCGCCGGCCTGACGGTCGTCTTCGCCGACGTCGACCCGGCGACCTTCACGCTCGACCCGGACGCCTTCGAGCGCGCGATCACGGCGCGGACGCGCGCCGTGGTGCCGACCCACCTGTACGGCCTGCCGTGCGACATGGATCGCATCATGGCGATCGCCGGCCGGCACGGCCTGGCGGTGATTGAAGACTGCGCGCACGCGCTCGGCGCGACGTACCGGGGCCGCCCCGTCGGCACGTTCGGCGATGCCGGCTTCTTCAGCTTTCAGACGCTGAAGCCGCTCAACTGCTACGGCGGCGGCATGGCGGTCCTCCGCGATGCGGACGTCGCCCGCCGCGTGCGCGAGGCGGCGGCCGCCGAGCCGTGGCCGGACGAACAGCGGGTCCTCAAGCGGCTGTTCGTCGGCAAGCTCCAGCGGATCTTCATCAGGCCGTGGGTCTTCACCATCAGCTCGTTCCCGATCCTCTGGGCCGCGTCCTGGTTCGAAGCGAACCCGGACGTGTACCTCTGGGAGAAGATCCGTTCGCTCGATCCGCTGCCGGCCGGGTACACGGAGCGGTTTCCCAACGTGCAGGCCGCCATCGGACTCGAGGCGCTGAAGTACCTGGACGACTGGACGAGCCGGACGCAGGCTCACGCCCGGCAGATGAACGAAGCGCTGGCCGGCCTGCCGGGCGTCACCGTGCCGGTGGTTCCCCCGGATCGGACGCACGTGTACTATCAGTACTGCGTCTATGGACCGGACCGGGACCGGCTGGTGGTCCGGTGCGTGCGGCACGGCATCGACATCGAAACGCTGCATGTCGACGTCTGTTCAGACCTGGACCTGTTCGCCGACGCGAACGCGCCGGCACCGGGCGCCGGGCGCGCCTCGCAGGCGATGCAGATTCCGGTCTACGCGACGTTGACCGACGCGCAGATGCGGCGGATCGCCCAGGTCGTCCGTCGCGTACTGGCCGGCAGCTCCGGCCGTTCCGCTTCCCCGGGCTCGTGAGCGTGGAACATTCGGGCGGCTACGCGTACCTGCTGATCTTCGTCGCCGCCGCGGTGGAAGGGGAGATCGTCTTCGTCACCGCCAGCGTCCTCGTGGCGCTCGGCCGGCTGGACCCGTTCGGCGTCCTCGTGGCCGGCGCGCTCGGCGGATCGGCGGGCGATCAGTTCTTCTTCTTCGCGCTGCGGGGCCGACTCCGGCGCTGGCTGTCGCGCTTCCGGCGGTTCGCGCGCCAGCAGGACGCCGCGCGCGCCCGCGTCCGGACGCACGGCGACTGGCTGATGCTCGCGTGCCGCTTCCTGCCGGGCCTGCGGATCGCCATCCCCGCCGCCTGCGCGTACGCCGGCGTCCCGGCGATCCGGTTCGTGACGCTGAACCTCGTCAGCGCCTTCGCCTGGGCCGGCTCGATCATGCTCGCGATCATCTGGGTCGGCCCGGCCGCGTCCAGCGCCATCGGCCTGCGCGGCCTGTGGGGCCTGCTCGTACCGGCGGTCCTTGTCGTGGTGTTCTTCCGGTGGCTGGCACGCGCCGAGCGGACGCCGACCGATTCCGGCGACAAGACGCGCCCTCCGTCGTAGGCGGCGGGCGGCCGTCCACCGCCGTCCACCGCGCGCCGGTCCGCCCCGGCGCGCCATCGAAGGTGTGCTCCGATGCGCTACAACCGCATGATCGCGCTGCTCGCCGAAGGCCGGACGGTCTTCGGCCTGTTCGTCGACAACAAGAGCCCGGACGGCGCGATGGCCATCGCCCGCAACGAACTGGCCGACTTCGTGTTCTACGACATGGAACACAGTCCGCTGGACTTCACCGAGTACCGCACGTACCTGCAGTTCATGGTCGATCCGGCCGCGGTGCTGCGCCGCGGACACCCGGGGACCGACCACCCGGTGCTCGCCCGGATCCCGGCCTACGGGCGGGAAATGAACCAGTGGATGATCAAGCAGGTGCTCGATCAGGGGGCGAGCGGCGTCATCGTGCCGCACATCGAAACGGACGAGCAGGCGCTCAACGTCGTGCGGGCGATGCGCTATCCGCACGCCCCGCACGCGCCCGATGTCGAGCCCCAGGGGCGCCGCGGCGCGGGCCCGTTCATGGCGGCCAGGCTCTGGGGCATGACGATGCCCGAGTACATGAGGACGGCCGACCTGTGGCCGCTCGATCCGGACGGCGAGCTGATCAGCATGCTGCTCATCGAAAACCAGCTCGGCGTGCAGAACGCCCGCGCGATCGCCGCCACGCCCGGCCTCGGCGTCCTGGTCGCGGCGCCGGGCGACCTCGGCGTGTCCTATGCCGGCGATCGCGAGGCGACCGAGCGGGCCATGCAGGCGGTGCTCGACGCGGCGCGGGCCGCCGGCGTCCCCGGTGGAACGACGGCGGGGCCGGCCGATATCGTCCGCCGTGTCGAGCAGGGCTTCCGCGTCGTCATCACGACCGACCGCGAGGGGCTGATGCTGGGGCGGCAGGCGGCCGGACGGTAGAGAGCCCGCGCGGCGGCGGGGGCGGCCGGCCCGGCTATCGGGGCAGCCGGCTGAAGGCGAACAGTTCGTCCGCCCGGTGCGGATCGCCGAGATATTCGCGCAGCAGCAGGCGGCCCGCGAGAAACGATCCGGCGAGGCTCTGCCCGGCCTGGCCGAGCGCAAAGAGATGATGCGGGTAGTTGCGGTGCGGCCCGACGCACGGCAGACCGTCGGCCGCGCGCCCGTAGGTGACCCGCCACCCGTACTCCGCCTGCAGACCGGACACCGCGGGGTAGAGCGTCGACAGCTCGTACATCAGCTGGCCCGTGCGCTGCACGAGGACGCGGGACTGCTGCGAGGCCGGAACGGCCGGCTGATCGGCGCCGCTGATGAGCAGCCGCCGATCCTCGTCTTCCCAGTGCAGGTGATGCGGCGGCGTCGCGCCGTCGCGCAGGATCAGGCCGGGCCGGACGGCGGTCTTCCGGACGGCGGCCGGCACCGGCTCGGTCAGCACCAGGTACGTGTCGATCGCGGCGAAATGGCGCTGCAGCGGTCTGAAGAGCGGCGTCGGCAGTCCCGTGGCGATGACGACCCGGCCCGCCGTCACCGTGCCGCCCTCCGTCTGCAGCGAGGCGCGCCGGCGGTCGAACGTGATGCGCCGGACGGCCGACCGCTCGAACAGGCTGGCGCCGCGGGCCGCGGCGGCGCGTGCGAGACCGACGCACGCGCGGTACGGATCCATCTGGCCGTGATCGCGCGTCCGCAGACCGAGGCCGTCGCTTCCCGTCTCCCTGGCCAGCGCCGCACCCTTCAGCAGGCTGGCCTCCAGTCCGGCGTCCCGCCGGGCCTGCCACTCGCGCCGCAGCGTTTTGTCCTCGTCCCGGGCCGCCAGCCGGATCGCGTCGCGCGGTTGAAGGTGGCACGGGATTGCGAGCCGCCGCAATGTGGCCATCGCGTCGAGCGCCGCGTGCCGCCAGGCCTGCCAGACGTGCCGGGCGGCGCGCCTGCCGTACTGTGCCTCCAGCGCGAGGAAATCGACGCCAGGGTCGCTCGTGATGAGCCCGCCGCCGTACGCCGTCGCCCCCTGTCCGACACGAGCCGCCTCGAACAGTGCGACATGGATGCCGGCGGCGGCGAAGGCGTACGCCGTGGCGCAGCCGGTGAGGCCGCCACCGACGATGGCGACGTCGATTTCGAGCGGACCCCGGTGCCGCGGGTAATCCGGCCGGCGCGACCGGGACGACCGGTGCAGCCAGGGCGACACGGCGTAGCGGGTAGTGGCTCGGCTCATGTGCGGCGTGGCGAAGACCCCGGCCGGCGACGTTCGGCGGTCGCCTTCGCCGCCATTTCGAGGATTGGCACCAGACGGGCGAGCGCGGCCGCGCCGCCCGGGTGGTAGATCACCCATTCGCCAGCCGGCGTCCCGAGCAGCGCCGGCGTGCGGCCGCTGCTGGCCCACAGGCGCCGGGCCTCGTCTGCCGGCAGCCGGCAGCGCAGCAAGCCCGCGTCCGTGACGCACGCGAACGTCCGGCGGCCGGCGAACAGCGCGGGCCGTCCGAACAGCCGACCCGCCCGCACCCCCGGGTGCCCGGCCGCAAAATCGTCCAGAAAGCGGCCCAATCCGACGCGCTCTTCGGTCTTCACGATTCGTGACGGGACATTGTAACGGATTGAGGCTGAGGCGGGCTGGGAGGGTTGTGCTAGCATGCCGCTGCCGCCGACATTTCATCGGATTCAGTGGCGCTGGCGCTCGGAAGGCTCCGGCGGCCGCCGCTCATCGCCACGAGAGATCCCGAGGTATTGAATGCGCATGCTGATGCACGTCCACCTTCCGTTCGAGCCGTTCAACTCCGCCGTCCGCAATGGCACGGCGGGGCAGACCATCAAGCGAATCGTCGACGCGATCAAGCCGGAGGCGGTCTACTTCTCCGAACAGCAGGGTCGGCGCGGCGCGGTGCTGGTGGTCAACGTGAAGGATCCGTCCGATATTCCGTCATTGTCCGAGCCGTGGTTCCTGTCGTTCAACGCGGAGGTCGAATTCCGGATCGCCATGACACCCGAGGATCTGGTCCGCGCGAATCTGGAAGACCTGGGAAAGAAGTGGGCGTAGTCACCGGCGCTGCGAGCGTCAGCCCCACGCCCTCGTCATACAGGAGGTCCGTATGAAGTCCGTCAGTGCCGTTCGACGGGTGACCTGGGCCGCCGGCCTCGTCCTGGTCGGGCTGTTCGCGATCGCCTCCGTCGCGTCTGCCGCTGCGCAGGGCAATCCATTGATCGGCACCTGGAAGCTCGACGTGGCCAGGTCGAGGTACAGCCCGATCCCGCCCCCCAGGAGCGAGACGGTCGTGTACGAAGCGGTTCCAGGAGGCGTCAAGTACATCGTCCGGCGGACGGACGCAGACGGGAGCCGGTCCGTGCTGCGCGGCGTCCTCGTCCAGGATGGCCGGGCGCATGCCGCCACCGGTACCGAGGATTACGATACCGTGGCCACCACGCGCATCGACGCGTACACCGGAGAGACCATCCGCAGGAAGGACGGAAAGGTCGTCCAGACCGTGAAGCGCGTCGTGTCGAAGGACGGTCGCACGCTGACCCTGACGACCACGGGAGTCGACGCCCGGGGCACGTCGATCCACAATGTCGGCGTGTACGACCGGCAATAGCCCGGTTCCGATCGCTTCTCCGCGGAGCACCTCATGGATCACTGGATGTCGCTGATGTTCCTCGCGGCCGGGATCGTCCTCGCGGTCGCGGAGATGGCCACGGTGACGTTCTACCTGGCGGCCCTGTCGTTCGCCGCGCTGGTCACCGCGTTCTACACCTGGCTGTATCCATCGGCCTGGTGGCAGGCGGCGATCGTCTTCGCCCTCGCGTCGGTCGTGGCCATGCCGCTCGCCCACCTGGTGCGCGGCGTCATGCAGGCCAGCCAGACGAACAGCCATCTGGCCGACATGGACCGGGGCGGCATCGTGGTGGTGGAAGAGGCGGGCCACGGAACGCTGAAGGTGCGGTATCGCGACTCCCTGTGGGAGGCGGTCTGGGACGGGGAAGGGGCGCCCGAGGTCGGCGCGCGCGCCGAGGTGGCGGCGCGCGACGGCTCGCAGCTCCGGATCAGGCCGATCGGTCAACCGGCATCTCGCACCAGCTAGGAGCAGCGTCATGGCCATCTCCGCGTTCATCGGCGTCCTCATCATCATCCTGGCGGTCGTCGTGATCGTCCGCTCCGTCCGGATCGTGCCGCAGCAGCGGGCGTGGGTGGTCGAGCGCCTCGGCAAGTTTCACAGCGTGCTCACCTCCGGCATCCAGGTCATCGTCCCGATGTTCGACCGCGTCGCCTACCGCTTCGACATGCGCGAGATCCCGCTGGACGTCCCCGAGCAGGTCTGCATCACCAGGGACAACACCCGGCTGTCGGTGGACGGCGTCCTGTATTACCAGATCACCAACGCGCAGAACGCCGCCTACGGCACCAACAACGTGATTGCCGCCGTCGTGCAGCTCGTGCAGACGACGATGCGTGCGGAGGTCGGGAAGCTGACGCTGGACGAATGCCTGTCGCAGCGGGAGACGCTGAACAAGGGCGTGGTGGACGTGCTGACGCAGGCCGGCTCCGGCTGGGGCGTGAAGGTGCTGCGCTACGAGATCCGCAACCTCACGCCGCCCGACGAGATCCAGAAGGCGATGGAGCTGCAGCTCACCGCCGAGCGGCAGAAGCGGGCCGCGATCGCGAAGTCCGAGGGCGACCGCCAGCAGGCGATCAATCAGTCCGAGGGACAGAAGCAGAGTCAGATCAACAACGCCGAAGGCGAGCGGCAGGCGGCCATTCTGCGCGCCGACGGTCAGGCGCAGGCGATTGCGACCGTCGCGGCGGCCACGGCGAAGGCGATCGCCGACATCGGCCAGGCGGTGGCCGGCGAAGGGGGCG
>DATLRO010000041.1:0-14450 GCA_035534615.1 Vicinamibacterales bacterium | reverse complement strand
GTGCCGAGCGACAGGCCCGGCTTGCCGAGGTGGGGATTGCCGCCGTAGCAGGCCGACGGCCGGTAGCCGAGCGACGGCGAGCCGGTGTGCAGCGGGCTCGCGGTGAACGATTCGGCCTTCCGGTGCAGCCATCCGCGACTCGCCTCGGCCACCCGGTTCAGCGTCATGTTGACGACGAGGAAGGGGCGGCCGATCGTCGCCAGCGCCGCCATGCTCATATCGTCGGCCGGATCGAAGCCGGTGAACGGATTCGGTGAGCGGTCGCGATCGCGGCGCGAGGCGCCGAGGAACGTCCGGATGAGGCGGTTGCGATACATGCCGTGGAGCGAGAACTTGTTGACCGGCACGACGCTCCCCATCAGCAGCCCGACGCCGAGGTAGATCGCGGCGAGCAGTCCGGCTTCGCGCAGGACGTGGTGCAGGGCATGGCCGCCACGCAGCACGCTGATCACCACCTCGTTCAGCCAGGCGAACGAGGCGAGCAGCAGCACGGCAAACGCCGGGGCGGCGAGCACGAAGGCGATCCGCTTGACGATCGTCGTGGTTCCCGGCTTGTCGGTGCCCCACGAGCGCCCGAGGAAGGCGGCCAGTGCACCGAGGCCGGACGTGCCGACGCCGATCACGCCGGTCGCGTGTGCCTGCGACAACCCGAACGCCCCCTGGATCGCGGCGCTCAGCGCCCGCAGCGCTCTCGGCCCCTCGAAGACGAGGAGGCCGATGAGCAGCCAGCCGGCGGCGACGATCAGGAACCAGGCGATGGCACGGCTCCACCATTCCAGGTCGTCGTCGCCGATGTCCGAGCCGGCCACGCCCATGAACACGAAGGCCGACACCAGCACGATCCCGACCAGCAGGGGAAACTCCGTCACCGCGTACAGCGGCCGATCCGCCACCGCCTTGAGCATTCCCGCCAGCCAGGCCATGCCGCCGGCGCCGACGGCTCCGGCGACGACGCCGGCCAGCGTCGTCTGCGGGCGCCAGCGCCGCGTGCTGGACAGCGGACCGATCGCCGTCCACGTGGCGCCGTACACCACGGCGCCGGCCAGCGCGAAGGTGGTGACGCTGAGATCGTCCCGCCGGCTCGCGGCCACCATCAGCGTGAGCCCCACCAGGCCGAGCGACAGCGGCAGGAGGCCGAACAGGAGGAATCCGTTCTGGTTGCTCCGGCGGTTGCCGTAACTCGGCAGGTTCAGGACCGCAAAGACATTGCCGGCGATGATGAGCACCGAGCTGGCGAGGAAGAGCAGGGAGGCGGGACCGGTCAGGGCGTCGGTCGCCCCGCTGACGGCCGCGTGATAGACCCGCTGGAGCAGGCCGAGATAGACGACCGGCAGCAGCAGCGCCGCCGCCACGAGCGGCAGCAGGACGAGCCAGTTCAGGAACAGGTTGCGCGCGACGATGGCGATGAGCGTCCACGCATCGGCCGAGAAGAACCCCGTGGCCGGACTCATGAACCGGCTGTTGGCGCGCACGTGGGCGACCGGCTCCGGCTCGACGGACGTTTCGGTCGATCGCCGCCCGCCGAGTTCGTCGAACACGGAGGGGGCGCCCGGCTCGGGGGCCGCATGGTGCAGCCATCCGGCGAGCCAGCCGCCGATGTAGCCGCCGCCCGAGACGGTGGAGAGGTAATCGAAGCCGCGGAGCAGGTTGTGGTACGCGAGCCCCTGAATGATGCCGAGCGCGAAGCTCGCGCTGCGGATCCCGCCGCCCGACAGGCAGAGCGCCGAGTAGCCGTCGCGGAGCCGGGCGGCGCCGTCGACCCGCAGCCGGGCGCCCTCATCGTCTTTTGCGCCGGCGTCCGCCCGTTTCGCGGAAGGCGGCCGCGGCATCGTGGCGGCGTCGGCCGCCACGTCGACCGCCGCCGCCGGGCTCCCGCGCAGGTGCGCGTGCTCGAGCTCGAGCATGTCGGCCAGCGAGGCCGGCGCCTCTTCCAGCGCGCCGGCCGGGTGTCGCCGGCGCCATCGCGACCACAGGCTCATCGCGGCGTTCCGGACGAGGCGGCCGCCGGCTGGAGCAGGGCGGCGCAGTCCGGCGGCACGTGCGGCACGGGGGGCGCCGGCTCATCGTCGGCGCGGATCTTCAGGTACTCGATCAGCTCGTAGCGCTCGGCCGGCGTGAGGTACGGCCCGATCAAGCCGCCCTGTTCCTGCGCTTCGGGCGGCTTGCTCTCATCGTACGGGACGTAGCCCTTGTTGAATTCGTGGCCGGCGTTCGAGTTGCCCGGCTTCGTCGTGTCGAACCAGAACCCGCCGGCGTCCGGCGTCGGGGGCGTCGTCATGTAGCCGACCTTCACCGGGTCGAAGTCGCGGGTGCCGACGTAGAATCGCTTCGGGCGCTCGGAGACGGGCGAGAGCAGGTCGTAGAGCGTCGGGACCGAGCCGTTGTGCAGGAAGGGGGGCGTGGCCCACACGCCCCCGAGCGGACGCGGCTTGTAGCCGGCGACCGCCCGGGGCAGGTCGAGCGCGCCGAACCCGTCGAAACAGGCTTGCGCCTGCGGCGAGAAGTTGTGGTCCTTGTAATAGTGCTGGCGCGCGAGCTGCCCGAGGATCGTCAGCGCCTCACCGAGCGGCACCGAGTGCATGTCCAGCTTGTCGAGCGCCGCGATCGCCTGGTCGGGACCGGCGGCCTTGCCCTGGGCTTCCTGCAGTTCGGTGCTGATCTCGTCGATCGTGTCCGCGGAGGCGCCCGCCTTCTTCTGCCGGGCGAGTTCGTCCTCCAGCGCCGGCACCAGCCCCGCGTCGCGCGCCTTCTGCTCTTCGTATCCCCGGCGCAGCAGCCGCTCCGCCTCGCCTGCATCGATGCCGGTCCGCGTCAGATTGACCCGGTCGCGGATGAAGTTGAGCGCCTCGTTCGGATCGGTCCCCACGTCGCCGAGCGTCTTCCAGCGGATGACCCAGAGGGGATCGCCCGGTCCGCGCAGCGGCTGCTCGGCATGCGTCAGCACCGCCGAGGCGACGTGCGGCCCGTGGCACCCGACGCAATACTCGTTGAAGAGCACCTTGCCCCTGGCGGCCTTCGCCTGATCGATCGGCCCCAGCAGGTCCGCCGGCCACTGCGGCGGCTTCAGCGTCTGCAGCGTCGACTCGATGCGCTGCAGGTTCCTGAAGTCGATCGACGTGTGATAGCGGTCGGCCGCCGGAATCGGCCGCCCGTAGGCGTCGACGAGATGGAACGTCGCGCCCGTGCCCATCGCCTCCCCGACGTTGCGCGCCATCGGCTGGCTGACCGAGGCGTTGTACTGCACCCAGTTGAACTTCCAGATGTTCCAGAGGTACGGGAAGCTGACCGGCGCGTCGCCCGTGTGGTAATTCGCCCGGCTCAGGTGATCCCCGAACACGACGTTGCTGATCCGGCCGAGCGCGTCGGTGCGGCCGTACCCCTCCTGCGTGGGATAGAGGTGCGGATTGGAGGAGCCGCGCACGAGCGCCAGGAGGCGCGCCGAGACCGACGCCATCTGACGCCAGAGCCTGAACCGGTTCGACCAGGTGGCGTCCCGCCCGAGCACCTGGTGGGCGAAATGGTTGAACTTGAACGGATTGGCGAGGGTGGTGGCGAGCGAGGCGGCCAGGTCCACCTGGAAGCTGCCGACGGTCATGTCGGTGAGCGCCGCCATCCCCTGCCCGCCGTCGATCCGGATCGCCACCGTGCCGCCGGGGTGTTTCACGTCCAGCTCGCCGGTGTGGCAGGCGGCGCAGGTGAGATCGACGACGTAGTCGTGGATGGCGGGGTCGTACCGGCGCGCGAAGCCGACCGGGAGCTGGTCGGGGTTGGCGGCGGTCGGCAGCGGGTCGACCACGAAGTCGAGCTGGCGCATGTGCGACGGGGCGGCGAAGCGCTGCGAGCTGAACGGCCGCTCGAGGTGGACGAACCAGCTGTAGCGCATCTCCTGCAGCGACGTCCCCTGCGGCGTGTAGTCGAACAGCTGCCTGGCGGGGGAATCGATCGCCGTGCCCCATCCTTGATTCAGGTACCGCACCGTGGCGATCTGTTCGGGCGGCGGCACGTTGTCCGCGGCCCACCGGCGGTAGAGGCTGCCGGCGATGAGGTCGAGCCCGACCACCACGATCAGGACGAGCACGGCGGCGCGCAGCAGCCGGGACGTCCAGGATCGGCGGATCGGCACCTCGGCCGGGATCTCGACCTGGCCCGTCTGCCTCGCCTTCCGGCTGGCCGACTCGGCCGACCAGCGCGCGCGGTTGATGCTGCCGATCGGCCGGCACTCGGGCGTCGAATTCTCGGTGACGTCGATGTGCTGTGCCTCGCACTCCTCGGGCGACATCTGCGACCCGCGCACCAGCGTCAGCCGGCCGACGATGTGGAACGGGGCCTGGGCCTCCTTCCACTCGGCCGTCGCGTTCTCGACCCAGAAGCTGGGCGTCCGCCGCCGCCCCCACCGCGTCATCCGCTCCGCGTCCAGGAACTGCAGCGCGAAGTCGAACGTGCTCATCTCGGCGTCTTCGTTCAGGTGCCGGATGAGCTCGTCCTGCAGGCAGTCGTCGCCCGTGCCCGGCGGGCGGGCGGAATTGGCCGGCGAGGGAATCGCCGAGTACTTCACCGCGTCGAACGGTCCGTGGAGGAACGGCGCCGTGCTCCAGTAGCGCAGCGTCTGGTACGGCCGGATCGGCCCGCGCTGCTGCCCGAACGCCAGGAACGCCGTCCGCATGAACCCCAGCAGATCCCCCAGCGGGAACGACCACAGCGCCCGGAGCTTCGCGAGCGGACCGTCGGCGCTGAAGACCCGCATGAAGCAGGCGAACGCGTGCGTGTCGTTGATCGGAAACGTCGGCGCGCTGTTCAGCGAGTAGTCGAGGCGCGTCGTGCCGCCCGGCAGCGTGCCGGCCGGCACCTCGATCGAGAACGACAGGGCGCGCACGTCCGGCGTGGAGTCCGGGCGCAGCGTCCCCTCGGCGTTGGCGAACCGGATGACCGCCGGATAGACGCCCGGGTGGGCGAAGATCCCGCGCGCGAGCCTCGCGGCCAGGCGCGCGTCGGTCACGCGGCTGCCGACGTCGAACACCTCGAAGGTCGCGCGGGCGCAGATCCCCTTCGCGTGCGTGCCGCGCGCGAGCGGGCGGTGCTGTGCCGTGGCGTAGCGGGCCTGCTGGATCAGGATCGTGCGGACGATTTCGGTCGTGTCGGCCTGCTCGGTCGGCCGCGGCCGTTCGAACGGGTTCGTGGGGGCGGTGGGGTCGGGCATCGCGTCCTTATTCCGTCTGCGCCAGTACGGTCCGTGCGGCGATCAGATCCGCGGTGTCGAATCCTTCCGTGAACCACTCGTAGACCGGGGCGAGCACCGCGCGCGCCTCCGCCACCCGGCCCGACTCGATGAACAGGCTCGCGAGCCCCGTGGCGGCGCGCAGCTCGAACGATCGGGCCTGCTGCCGCCGCGCCAGATCGAGCGCCAGCCGCAGGGTCTCTTCGGCCGTGGCGGCGTCGCCCGCCCGGCGCGCCAGCTCGCCGCGCACCCGGTGCAGCTCGGCGACGTAGCCCCCTTCGGCGGTCTGCTCCGCGTAGGCCAGGCCTTCCTGTACCGCCTGCAGCCCCTCGTCGATCCGGCCGGCCCGGCAAAAGCCCTCGGCGAGCAGCGCCAGGTACATCGGCCGCGCCAAGTGCGTGTCGAGCGCATGCTGCACCGCGAGGCTGTCCGCGAGCAGCTCGATGCCTTCCGCCGTGCGGCCGAGGCCGATCAGCGCGGCCCCCTGGAACGACCGGCTCCACTCGGCTTCCTGCGGCAGCCCGTGCTCCCGGCACAGGGCGATGTTCTCGTCGCCGACCGCCAGCGCCTCGGCGCCGTCGCCGCGGTAGGCCAGGATGCCGTGGAGCACGAGCAGCGCGAAGGCCAGGGTGAGCGGCTGCTGCTGCGACCGCGCCAGCGTGAGCGTGTCGCGCCCGCGCGCCCGCGCGCGGTCCGGATACCCGAGCGCCCACAGCGGCCGGCTCGACATGGCGCGGGCCAGCATGCCGGGATCGAGTCCGTACATCGCGGAATAGATCGGATGGTCCACCGGGTCGTGCAGCACGCAGGCCCGTTCCAGCAGCCGGCTCGATTCCACCATGTCGCCGATGAACTCGCGCGACACGCCCGCCATGTGATGCGCGGCCATCTGGAGCGCCGCGCTGCCGGACGGGCCGGCCTGCACCATCAGCTCGTCCGCGCGGGTGCGGCACTCCAGCAGGTTGCCGCGAATCAGGTGGAACAGCGTGATGCCGTAGAGCACCGGAAAGACCTCGGGCGGGTCGCCGAGCTCCTGGCACAACTGCCGCGCGCGGGCGAACGTCCGCTCCAGCTCCGGCGTCGCCCAGCCGGTCGTCGATCGCAGCGCGGCCACCTTGACCATCTGGAGGGCGAGCTCCTGCGCCTTCCGCGCCGGACCGTCCGGCAGGCCGCGCAGGGCCGCCAGGCCGCGGTCCGCCAGCGACCAGGCTTCGCGGAAGCCGAAGAGGCCGATGGCGTGCTGCGCCGCGAGGCAGAACTGCCGGGCGCTGGCCGCGAAGTCGCGCGCCGTCTCGAAGAGCATCGCCAGCTCGGACGCCAGCCAGGGCGTCTCCTCGCCGTGGTGCGTCACCAGCGCCCGGGCCACCTTGCCCGCCAGCGACACGCGCCGCGTCGGCTGCAGCGAGGCGTACAGCACGTTCTGGTAGAGGACGTGCACGAACCGGTAGCGCACGCTCAGCGCGCGGTCGGGCAGGTCGTACGTGCGGATCGGCTGCACCAGGCGGTGCACCCGATCGAGCGCGTCGCAGCGCTCCTCGACGTCGGCCGGATCGAGCCCCAGCGCGTCGCTGACCACGATCGTGTCGAACTCGTGTCCCTGGACGCTGGCGGCCGTCAGCAGCTTCCGATCGAGCTCGTCCAGCCGCTCGATCTTCCGGCCGATCATCCCCTTGACCGTCTCCGGCAGGTCCCGCTCGATCGCCGGCAGCGACGCCGCCAGCTCCCAGCGCTCCTGCGTCCGGACGATCGCCTTCCGGTCGCGGAGATCGCGCACCAGGTCGACCATGAACAGCGGACTGCCTTCCGTCTTCTCGTGCAGCATCCGGCCGAGCGCCGCCGGCAGTCCATGCCCGGGAAATTCCATCGCCAGGAAGCGATCGATGTCGGCCGTCGTCAGGAAGTCGAGCGCCAGCTCGCGGAGCACGCCGCGCGTTTCCAGATCCTGCCGGACGAGCAGGAACGGATGGTTCGCCACCGCCATGTCGGACGGCCGGTAGGTGACCAGCACGAGCACCCGCATCTGGTCGAACCGGCCGGCCAGGTAGTTGAGCAGGTCGATCGTCGAGACGTCGGCCCAGTGCAGGTCCTCGATCAGCAGCACCAGCGGGCGCACGCGGGCGATCTCGATCAGCAGCCCGGCCAGCTCGCGCTTCATCCGCTCCTGCGAAGCGGCCCCGACGCTGTCGCCGCCGGCGTCGGCCGGCGTCGGCCCGGACGCCACGGGCGCCAGGTGGACGTACCAGGTCGGCGCCAGCGTCTTCATCATTTCGCCGAAGCTGCCGCCGGTGCCGGCATGGAGCAGGTTGTCGAGCAGCTCGAGCAGCGGCAGGTAGGCCTCGCTGCCGGCCAGACGCTCGGAGCAGCGGCCCCTGGCGATCACCGGCCGCACCGGGCTCAGGGCCATCGCCGCCAGCGCGTCTTCGACCAGCGTCGTCTTGCCGATGCCCGGCTCGCCCGTCACCGCCACGATGCGCCCGCCGCCGCCGATCGCCTCCTCGAGCGCCATCAGCAGCCGCCGCCGTTCGACGTCCCGTCCGACGACGTTGCGTGGCGCAGGCGGCGCCGGCGTGATGTGCAGCGTCGGCGCGCCGAGCAACTGCTCCAGTTCCGCGTCGACCGCGGCGGCCGTCGGGCGCTGAGCCGGCTCCTTGGCGAGCATTCCCGCCACGAGCGGATCGAATGCGACCGGCACCGACGGCTTCACGCGCGACGGCGACGGCGGATGTTCGCCCCGGATGGCCTGGAGGACGAGCAGGCTCGAGTCGCCCACGAACGGCCGCCGGCCCGTGAGCATTTCGTACAGGAGGACGCCCAGGGAAAAGACGTCTGAGGGCGGACCGGCCGGGAGGCCGCTCGCCTGTTCCGGCGACATGTAGGCGGTCGTCCCGAGCAGGACCCCCGCCTCCGTCGCCTCGGGGACGCGGGTCTCGTCCACGCTGGCCGCCTCGGCGTGGATGATGCGGGCCACGCCGAAGTCCAGGACCTTGAGGTAGCCGTCCGGCCGGACCATGACGTTTTCCGGCTTGATGTCGCGGTGGACGATGCCGGCCGCGTGCGCCGCCGCCAGCGCCCGGGCCAGTTGTCGCGTCAGGGAGCCCGCCATGTCGAGCGGCAGCCCCTCCGCCAGCAGGTCGCGGAGCGTCCGTCCTTCGATGAGTTCCTGGACCAGGTAGTACGCGCCGTCGCCCGTCTGGCCGATTTCGTGGATCGTGACGATGTTGGGATGATTGAGGGCCGAGGCCGCCCGCGCCTCGCGCAGGAAGCGTTCGACGATCGAGGCCTGACCCTCGCCGTGGGGGGCCATCACCTTGATGGCGACCAGCCGTTCGAGGCGGGTGTCGCGGGCGCGATAGACTTCGCCCATCCCCCCGCGGCCCAGCAGGCTGTCGATGCGATAGTGTCCCAGCGTGCTTCCGAGCACGAGCAGTCAGCCTCCGGGTGTCAACTGGGGCGAACAGACGTCCGGCCGACGGGGACGAATTTTGTCATTTTTGACAGGTCGCATGCTACACCCGCACGGTCGGGCTTGTCTGAAATTCTTTGCCGCCGGGGTGGCTGGGATTGCCGGCGTACTCCGCTCACCCGAACAGGAACCCGGACCCGCCCCGCCCCCGCAGTCTTGTGAACGGCCCGGCCGCCTCGCCGACCTTCATGGTGACGACAGTCGAGCGACCGTCCTCATAGCACCAGATCTCTTCCGCACGGTTCCATACGAGCACGTGGACCTTCCGGCGTTCGACAGCCCTCGACCGCGCGTACTGGACCGCGCCTTCACGCGACGACCCCGCCGGCAACTTCGCCCGCCCCCAGACCGCCGGTATCAGACGGACGCGCAGTCGAGGCTCAACCGGCTCGTTGACCCACGCGCGCCACGCCTCCTCGAACTCCAGACGATCCTGCTCGACGAGCGACCAGACGTGCGCCGGATCCAGGTCCAGGACGACGCAGATCTTCTCCAGCAGACCGTCGATCGTCCGGCCCTCCCGTTCCAGCTGCTGGATGCGTCGTGAGCCCTTCTCGACGTTCCCGTAGCCGACAGCCCGCGCGAGCTGTCCGAGTGTGAGGTGCTTCGCCTGGCGCTGTGTTGCGAGGTAAGTGCCGGTGCGGGTCTGCATGTCGCCCTCCGTGGTCAACGGCCGGGCGAGCAACAAAACAAAGCCACCCGGCGCAGGCCTCGGTGGCTTTCATGCGCTCGCTTTAGCCATCGGAATCCGCCCGGGCACAATCGCCGGGACGCTGCGGCAGTCCCTGGCAAGCTAAGCATCAAATTCAAACTGCCGCTGACCTGAATGTAGCGCCGGGATGCCGCGCCGTCAACGGATCACGCGGCCCTGCCTCCGGCCGTGCAGCACCCGGTCGGCCCGTCCAGACCGGCTGAGCTTCGGTGATGGCCGTCAGACGCTGGCGGAATTGACAGCCTGCGGGAATCCCTGCACCATTCCTCACTTGACGATGGCCCTCGGACGTCCAGAGCCAGGGCGACCAGCGTCAGGCGGCAGGGACGCTGCTCAGAACGTTCCGGTGAAGACGGCGAAGGCGGCCAGCAGGGAGATGAAGATGGCCAGAAGGCCGGCGACGAGAAGGGCGGTGCCGTGACGCCACTTGCCGCAGGCGGGGCAGATTTCGACATCCTCTCGCACCTGCGCGCCGCAGCGGGGGCAGGGGGCCATGACCGGGCCGGCGGCGCCGGCCGGCAGGCGGTCGGGAACGAACGGCGGGCCTGGCATTCTTTCCCCATCCTACCATCGTCGGCAGGCAGGGACGCCGCGGCCGGAGCGGGGGAGATATGATCGACGTGTCGCGTCAGTCAGGATGGGTGGCGTCCATGAGTGCCGAATCAGGCAGGCCGAGGCGGCGAGGCTACCTCAACCACGCGCTCGTCGTGCGACTGTCGTTCTGGATCACGACGACCTGCATCCTGGTCGCGGTGGTCGCCTCCGTCATGGCCATCTGGGATTTCGCCGGCACCGACGCGCTCTGGCGCACGGTCGCCACCTGCGCCGTCATCGGCGCAGGGACGGTCACCTTCTCCTGGATCAACGGCCTGTTCGATCCCGGTGAGGAGTAGCCTCAATCGCTTTCGCGGGAATGACGATGCCCGGCGTGAGAAGATTGAGGGACATGCCGGAGACCGTGGCTCGCCCGCCTGTCTTGTCGGTCACCCGTCTGCGCAAGCAGTACGGCGACATCGTGGCGGTCGACGGGGTCTCCTTCGACGTCGGCCGCAACGAAATCGTCGGACTGCTCGGCCCGAACGGCGCCGGCAAGACGACCGTCATCAACATGATCCTCGGCGTGCTCGAGCCCTCCTCCGGCTCGATCGCCATCGAAGGGATCGACGTGAAGAGCCGGCGCACGGAAGCGCTGGCGCACACCAATTTCGCGGCCGTGTACGCGCCGCTCCCCGGCAATCTCACTGTCGCCCAGAACCTGCGCATCTTCGGCCTGCTGTACGACGTGAAGGATCTGTCGGCGCGCGCCGACCGGCTGATGGACCAGTTCGAGCTGCGGCGGTTCAAGGACGTCCGGTGCGGGGTGCTCTCGTCCGGGGAGCAGACGCGCGTCGGCCTCGCGAAAGCGCTGCTGAACGCCCCGACGCTCCTCCTGCTGGACGAACCGACGGCATCGCTCGATCCGTCGGCCGCCCGCGACGTCCGGGAGCGGATCCGGCAGCACGCCGCGGAAGACGCGGTCGGCATCCTGTGGACCTCCCACAACATGTACGAAGTCGAGGAGGTCTGCGACCGCGTGCTCTTCCTGGCCCACGGGAAGATCCTGCTGGAAGGCGACCCGAAGCGCCTGCCGGCCGAGCACGGCCAGAAGACGCTCGAGGATCTCTTCGTGGCGGTGGCCCGCGAGCCGCTCGCGATCGAGCCGCGATGACGACCACGTTCGTCCGGCGGAGCGGCGCGATCGTGCTGCGTCAGGCGTACCTGATGCGGGGCAGCGTCGCACGGCTCGTGCCGCTGTTCGCCTGGGTCGCGGTCGACATGGTGCTCTGGGGGTTCATCACCCGGTACCTGAACGACGTCTCGAAGGCCGGCCTGAACTTCGTCGCGACGCTGCTCGGCGCGGTGCTCCTCTGGGACTTCTTCTCGCGCGTCATGCAGGGGGTGACGACCGCGTTCCTCGAGGACGTCTGGTCGCGCAACTTCCTGAACCTGTTCGCGACGCCGCTGTCGATCGGCGAGTACCTCTCCGGGCTGGTCGCCTCCAGCATCGCGACGAGCAGCATCGGCCTCGCCGTGATGCTCGTGCTGGCGACGACGATCTTCGGCCTGTCGTTCTTCAGCTACGGGATCCTGCTCGTCCCGTTCCTGGCGCTGCTCTTCCTGTTCGGCATCGCGCTCGGCATCGCGGCCTGCGCGATCGTGCTCTGGCTCGGACCGGCCTCCGAGTGGTTCGTCTGGCCGATTCCGGCGGTCGTCGCCCCCTTCGCGGGCGTCTTCTACCCGGTCTCGACGCTTCCGCCCTGGATGCAGATCGTCGCCCGCCTGCTCCCGCCGTCGGCGGTCTTCGAGGACATGCGCGCCATCGTGCTCGGTCGCGCGGTCTCGATCCTCGAGCTGTGCCGGGGCGGCGGTCTGGCGATCGCCTACCTGGCGCTCGCGTGCTGGTTCTTCACGCGGGTGCACCGGCGCGCCGTGCGGGTCGGCCTCATCGCCCGCTACAGCGCCGAGAACCTGGGCTGAGCCGCCTGAACGAAATCGTGCTGGGCAAGCGGGGCATCACGGCGGACACTGGGATCTCCACGAGGCGATGGCGCGCGCCGCACGCAAGGCGTCCTGAAGCGTGGCCGGACGCCCGGTCCCGGCTCCCGCGGCCCCGGCGCTATACTGTCGGCATGCGCTCGGTTGCCGATGGGCTCCGTGCCGAATCCCGGCGCAAGACGGCGAGCCTGTCGCCGGCGGCACGGATCGATCTCGCGCTTCGACTGGGAGACGCGGATCTCGATCTCCTGATCCGGGCCCGCGGGATCCCGCGAGCCGAGGCGGTGCGCCTGCTGGCGCGTTCGCGCCAGGTCGGCCGCGCGGTCTCTTGCAGCGCCGCCGGTGCCGATCAGTGACGCTGCTGGCCCGGGTCGCCTCGACGCTGGATGCCGCCGGCATCCCCTGGGCCGTCATCGGCGCGGCGGCGCTGGCGGTCCATGGCATCAGTCGCTCCACGCTCGATCTGGACCTGCTCGTGACCGACGCCCGGGCCCTGGACCGGACCGTGTGGGCCGCTCTGGAGGCGACAGCCGCGGTCGACGTGCGCCGCGGTGATGCGGACGATCCGCTGGCCGGCGTGATCCGGTTCGAAGGTCCCGGCGAGCGCACGGTCGATCTCGTGGTGGGGCGTTCTCCCTGGCAGCGTGACATCATCGCGCGCAGCGAGACGATCGAAGGCGGTGCGCTGCCCCTCCGCGTCGCCCGTCCGGCGGATCTCGTGCTGCTCAAGCTCTACGCCGGCGGCAGTCAGGACCGATGGGACATCGAACAGTTGCTGGCGGGCGAGGGGCGGCAGGTGCTGATGGCGGAGGTCGGGCCGCAGATCGATCTCCTGCCGGACAGGTGCCGCGACCTGTGGATCCGGATCACCAGCGGAACGTGACGACGGGGATGCCCGGTGCCGGCGTCGTCTTCGAGTGAGATCTGCTCAGTGCGCTCGATCAGCTACACCCCGCCGTACCTCACCCCCGCCCGCATCCGGATGGCCTACGCGGTCGCCATCACCGTGGACGTGCTCGAATGGGTGCTCGGGCCGTTCGGCTTCGCGTTCAGCGACGAGATCCTCGACGTCCTCGCGATGATCCTGATCTGGCGCGCGATCGGGTTCCATCCGCTGCTCCTGCCGGCCTTCGTCATCGAATTCCTGCCGATCGCCGACCTCCTGCCCACCTGGACCGGCTGCGTCGCGCTCGTCGTGATGATGCGGAAGCGGCAGCAGGGACCGCCGCCGTCGCCGCGGGACCCGGGACCGTTCATCGACGTGTGAGGCCTTCCCGATTCTCGCGTCGGCCGGTCCATCGGGTGCTGGTCGGCACGTCGCTCCGCTGGTCGCCCGGCTTCACCGCGGTCGCCATCCTCGCCTTCGCGCTCGGCATCCGGACGGCGCTCGGGGCGACACCGGGCCGAATTCAGCGGAGGGTGCGGCGGGAGGGCGTCGCGCTGGCGACCGCAGGTCTTGGGATCGGCCTGGCAGCCGCGCCCTCGCAAGCTTGTCCCCGCGAAAGCGGGGGCGGGACGCCAGAAGAGGATCCGGGAATCCAGAAGAGGATCTTCGTAGCCCCGAGCTTCCGCCGTCGCGGATGCTTTGGCGGACTCGCCGGAGCCTTGGCGAAGGCGGTCAGCTCGGGCGACAGCTGCTCACCGTTTCCCCGCCAGCGTCATCGTGTCCGGCCCCTCGCCGACGATTTCCAGCACCACCGGCTCGTCCTTCGCGCCGTCCCAGTGCACCTGCTTCGCGAGGTCCGTGACGAAGCTCCCGGCCGGCATCGGCACCGTCGCGTCCGGATCGTACTTGTCGCTCGAGGAGACCCACCACGTGCCGGAGAGGACCGTCACGTAGCGGTCGTTCGGATGGAAATGCGGCTGGCTGAAGTGGTGCGGCATCCACTTGACCAGCATGATGTACCACCCTGGCTTCGACGGATCCCCCATCAGGACCGCGCTCTGTGCGCCCGCCAGCAGCTTCGTCCACTTGATGTGCGACGGCAGCGTATAGGCGATGTGCGTCGGATCGATCTTCGCCGCCGGATGCGCGGCCTGCGCCTTCGCCGCTGCGAGCCCATCCTGCGACGTGAGCGCTGCGACCCCAATCACGAATGCCGCCACCATCAACCAACGTGACACCCTGAACATCGGACAGTCCTCCTGCGGCGCGGCCTGCTCTTGCAGGTCGGGCTCAGCGCTCTTCCAGCTTCACCATGACGGCCGACAGGTGTTCGGCAAGCAGCCCGATGTCGGACCGCACCTGCTCGATGAGGACGTTGGTGTGACGCCGGCTTCGCTCGCCCTCTTCGGCGACGGCTTCGCGCATCTCTTCTTTCGTGGCCAGCGGCGCGACAGCCTCGGCTAGTTCGGCCTTCGTCGCCAGCGGCACGACAGCCTCGGCGATGGCCGCCTTCACGTCCTCTTTCGTCGCGAGCGTGGGCAGAATCTGCTCCACGCGGGTCAGCCTCGCGTCGACATTTCTGACTACCTGTTCGAGCGGTTCTGGCTGCATCCCGCCATTTCCTTCCAGGATCCGCGCG
>DATLRO010000040.1:0-25694 GCA_035534615.1 Vicinamibacterales bacterium | reverse complement strand
CGCTCGCGGATGTGCTCCAGGTAGTCCAGGATGTCGTCGAGCATCCGGTGTCCCTGGGCCCGCAGATCCTGCAAGTCGGACGGGTCCAGCGTTTCTGGAGATGAGTCGCGCGAGCGCTGTTCCATAGAGGTGCAGGGCCCGACGCGCGGACGCTCGAGGCCGGCTGAGCCGGGCGCGGGCGGGATGCGCCGACAGGAATCCCCGGCGGCCTTGTCGTGAGCAAGGTACGGTCCGGCTGAAATCGAGCGATTGGTCCGGAAAATCAGGCGAATGGGTCGCTGGCCGCGGTGACGCCCTGTCGGCGAATCGACAGCGGTGAAGCGTCTGCGACACCGGAGCGCCAGGGCCCGGGCGTCCCGGCCGCCGGGACGGAAGAGGGTGGTTGACGCGGAAGGGTGCCTGCGTGCCGTGGCGAGGGGCACGGAAGGTGTGCGACGGAGGTGTCTCGGGCCGGAAAGGGGGCAGGCTAGCGGACCGCGGGCTCGCGCTCGCGGACAGCGGCCGGTGTCCGATGTTCGTGCCCGGGCCGCTTCGACTCAGTGAGACTGCGGGCCGTGGCGGAGACGCCGCAGATGACGCCGGCCGCGTCCCTGATCGGCGACACCATGAGGTCGATCTCGAGCCGCCGCCCGTCCTTGGCCAGCCGCACCGTCTGGTAGTGTTCGATCCGTTCACCGCGGGCGATGCGGTTCAGGATGTTCTCGAGCTCGCCGGTCCGCTCCAGAGGAAAGATGACGCCGATGCTGCGCCCGCGGACCTCCTCGAACGAGTAGCCGTACAGGCGCTCCGCCGCGGGATTCCAGCTGACGATCATGCCGTCGAGCGTCTGGCCGATCACGGCGTCGTTCGATGAGGTGACGATGGCGGCGAGCGTGGTGAGGGCGCGCTGTCGCCGGCGCTGCAGGCCACCGATGGTCGCCACGAGCAGTCCGGCGCCGGCGAACGTGCTGACACGCTCGATCGACTCCAGGCCGGCCCAGCCGAAGGCCGGCAGCATCACGAAGTATTCGAGCGTCAACGCGCCGAGGAGCGCGGAGAGCACCGCCGGACCGAAGCCGCCGTACCAGGCGCAGGCGACCACGGCGGCGAACATGAAGACCGACGGGGGGTAGACGAGCAGCGGGCGGGAGAGCAGCGTGAGCAGCAGGCCCACCGCCGGTGCCACGACCGCGAGTGCGTAACGGGCTGCCGCGTCCGAGTCGGTCCGGTCGAGTATTTCCGGGTCAGCCATTGTCCCGGCCAATATAGCTGAGCTGGCTCCGCCCGTCCAGCTGGAATTGTTCAGCGCTGGCGGGGCCGAGGGTTCGCCTGGACCGCCCGGGCGCCACGACCCACGCTATCGAAGTGCGATAGCATTGGCGTGGCGAATCCTGGCCGGAGCAGCCGGGAGATCGATTCCTGGAGTCGAGCATGTCGCGAGCGCGTCTGCCGGGGCGGCGATGGGCGATCGGGGCGTGGGTCGTGGGGCTGTGCCTGCACTCGGCTCTTGCGTGGGCCGGTCCGCCCTTCGACACCGACGATCCCGATCCGGTGCCGCTGCATCACTGGGAGTTCTACGCCGCGTCGATCGGCACTCACGACGCCGACGGCACCGCCGCCACGGCGCCGCACGTCGAGATCAATTACGGGGCCTTTCCCGGCATCCAGCTCCACCTGATCACGCCGTTCATGGACGTGATGCCGACCGGCGCGCCCGGTCAGTACGGCTACGGAGACACCGAGATCGGGATGAAGGTCCGCTTCATCAAGGAAACGAAGCGCACGCCCGAGATCGGCATGTTTCCACTGGCCGAGCTGCCCACGGGCGACAGCCGGCGCGGACTGGGCAACGGACTCGCGCAGTTCTACATTCCGCTCTGGGTCCAGAAGAGCTGGGGGCACTGGACCAGCTACGGCGGCGGCGGCTTCTGGCGCAATCCCGGACCCGGCAACCGGAACTGGCGGTTTCTCGGCTGGGAGGTCCAGCGAGACGTACCGAAGTTCGGTTTTCTCGGCGCCGAACTCTTTCACACGACGGCCAGTACGGTCGACGGCCACAGCAACCTTGCGTTCAATATCGGAGGCCAGCTCGACTTCACGCACGTTCACCACCTGCTGTTCTCAGCCGGACGTACGCTGACTGGTCCCGCCGCTGAGTTCTGGTACATCGCGTACTACGTCACGCTGTGAAGCCGCCGCCGCGCGCGCCAGGGCGCCCCGGCCCGCGCCCTGGCGGCAATCGCTGACACGCCAGCCGGCCGGATGGTAGGCTCATCGTCGAACCGCGGAATCGGCGGCAGCCGGCGAACGAAAGGAGCGAGGCATGGACGGGACGATGCTGTTTGCGGGAAGCCTGTTCGCAGGGCTTGCCGTCGTGCTGGGGGCGTTCGGCGCCCACGCGCTGCGCGCGCGCCTGTCGCCGGACATGCTCGAGGTGTGGGAAACGGGCGTGCGCTACCAGATGTATCACGCCCTTGCCCTGCTGGCGACCGCGTGGGCGGCCTCCCGCTGGCCCGCGTCCAGACTCCCGGCCTGGGCCGGCTGGTTCTTCATCGCCGGCATTGTCCTGTTTTCCGGCAGTCTCTACGTGCTGGCGCTGACCGGCCGGCCCTGGTACGGCGCCATCACGCCGATCGGCGGGCTGTCGTTTCTGGCGGGGTGGGCCTGCCTCGTGCTGCTGGCCTGGCGCGCCTGAACCGTGCCGGCGCCCGCTCCGCGCGGGCGCCCCCCGGGCCTGGCGTGATCGGTGCGCGTGCGCGTGTCAGTGCGCGTGCGTGTGGTCGTGCGCCGCCCACTGCGCCTGCAGCTGCTTCATCGCCGCCGCGTCCGTGGTCGTCATCAGCTCCTCGATGAGGTCCTGCTCCGGCACGGCCCCTTCGATGTGGATGACCTCGTTGATGACCGACCGCGGGACGCCCTGGACGTGATACCGCTGGGCGAGATGCGGGAATTCGGTCGCCTCGACCATGTCGGCCGTCACCAGGTCGCTCGCCATCGCCAGCTTGTGTCCGAGCAGCACGGCGCGCGGGCAGTACGGGCAGGTCGGCGTCACGTACACCTGGATGTGGACCGGCTGCGTCAGCCGTTGAAGCGCCGCCAGCGTCTCCGGCCGGAGCCCGGCCTCCCCGCGGCCGACCATCCGGATGTCTTCGAGCAGCGTCGAGAACTCGTAGCCGGCCGGAATGCCGTACAGCCGGATGCCGTAGTCCTTCGGCTCGGGACCGCCCCGCATGACGATGAGCGCCGGAATCTTGTCGATGCCGTATCCCCTTGCGAGATCGGCGTCGCCCACGAAGTCGTGCACTTCCAGCGTGACCTTGTCGGACAGCGCCGCCACCTCTTCGGCCAGGTGACGGGTCTCGACGCAATACTCACATTCGAGCGCGCCGCCTTCCCCCTGGGTGAACAGCACCAGGGTCACCGGCGTCTCGAGTCCGGCCAGTGCCGCGCGGACCTGCCGTTCGGCTTGCGCATTGAGCAGAGCCATGATCAGTCAATCCCCTCCGGCCCGGCATGGCGGGCCATTCCGAATCCAGCACGTTCTCAGAGATGCAGGACGGGGGGAAAGGTGACAGCGGGCGGGTGGCGGGGGGCGGGACGGACGGCGGCGGCCGGGCGGTGGGCCGGCGGCTAGCGCTGGTTCCGGCGACGCTGCGTCTCCAGCCAGCTGAGAATTTCTGCCGGCTCGGCGCCGTCCAGCTTCTGGTGATCAATCGTGCCGCGCCGGTCGAGGGTCACCTGCTCGGCCGCCGGGCGACGGAGGGTCCAGCGTTCGGCGGTGGGCAGGCTCCGGAATTCCTGGCGGGTCGAGAGGGCCCGATACACGGGGCTGAGCCACGCGAAGCGGAAGAGCACCTGGGGATCTTCGGGCTCCGAGTAGCCGCAGCTCTGCTTCAGGCAGGTCCACGTCGCCCGGGCTTCGCCCGCCCGTCCGGGTTCGAGGAGTCTGCGGCGGAGCGGCTGACCGTCGAACGGACAGCGCCGCGCGGTTTCCAGATCAATACCAGGCATCGGATCTCGTTACGGGGGGCCCAAAATGGTCAAGGCAGCCTAGTGAAGTATGACGGGAAACCGACAACGACGAAAGTCGGTCTTTGTCCGACAGGCGCCGCCTCAGCCGATCCGCCGGCGGTCGGCCTACGGATGGGTTTCTGGTGGAAGGCCGAGGGGGCGGGCCCGGCTTGTCGCCGGCCGGGTCTCGCATTAACCTTCGCGGGCATGCAGGACCGGTTCGCTCCTCCGGCGGTGGTACTCGAATCGGGCGCCGGAGGTACGTTCGTTCTTCGCTCGGGATACGCACTCCAGCCCTACGGGCGGTGCGTCGGCGACTGGCTCGAGGCCTGGGCGGACCGGACGCCGGCGCGCCTGTTTCTGATTGAGCGCGACCGGGCCGGAGAGCTGCGGAGGCTCTCGTACGGCGAGGCGCGCACGAAGGTTCACGCGCTCGGACAGGCGCTGCTCGACCTGGGCGCGGCGCCCGCGCGGCCGCTGCTGCTGCTCTCCGACAACAGCATCGATCACGCGGTGCTGCAGCTGGCGGCCATGCGCGTCGGGGTGCCGGCCGCGCCGGTGTCATCCGCCTACGCACTCGCGTCGCGAAGTTTCGGCAGGCTGCGCGAGGTGGCGGACCGTGTCGGCCCGGGCGTGATTTTCGCAGACGATCCGGACCGGTTCGCCGGCGCGCTGGCCGCCCTGGCGCTCGACGATGTCCCGCTGCTGACGAGCCGGGGACAGTCCAGCCGTCCCCGGACGTTCCCGCTGGCCGACCTGGAGTCGACTCCGCCCGGTGCGCGGGCACGGCAGGCGGCAGCCTCCGTCGGGCCCGACACCGTCGCGAAGATCCTGTTCACGTCCGGCTCCACCGGTGCGCCCAGGGGGGTCGTGAACACGCAGCGGATGCTCTGCTCGAACCAGCAGGCGATCGCGCAGCTCTGGCCGCTGGTCGAGCGCCGCCCGCCGGTCGTGGTCGACTGGCTGCCCTGGAGCCACACGTTCGGCGGCAACCACAACTTCAACATGGTGCTGCGCAACGGGGGGACCCTGTTCATCGACGGCGGGCGCCCGGCGCCCGGGGCCATCGACGAAACGGCCGCGAACCTGCGGGTGCTGTCGCCGACCTTGTACTTCAACGTGCCGCGCGGCTTCGCCATGCTGCTGCCGCTGCTCGAACGGGACGACCAGCTGGCGGCGGCGTTCTTCGCCGATCTCGACCTCGTGTTCTACGCGGCGGCGGCGCTCCCGCAGCACCTGTGGACGCGGCTGGAAACGCTGGCGGCGCGCGTGCGCGGGAGCCGCAGCGCCGTACCGTTCGTGTCGGCCTGGGGATCGACGGAGACGGCGCCGCTGGTCACGTCGGTCCACTTTCCCATCGATCGTGCCGGGGTCATCGGGTTGCCCGCGCCTGGCTGCGCGCTGAAATTCGTGCCGTCGCTCGGCAGGTTCGAAATGCGGGTCCGGGGACCGAATGTGACGCCCGGCTACTGGCGGCGGGGCGGCACCATCGAGCCCGCGGCGTTCGACGACGACCGGTTCCTGCCGACCGGCGACGCCGGACGGCTGGCCGATCCGGCCGTGCCCGCGCGCGGCGTCCTGTTCGACGGCCGCACGGTCGAGAACTTCAAGCTGTCGTCCGGGACGTGGGTGTCGGTCGGCGATCTCCGCGTGCGGCTGGTCAGCGCGTGCGCGCCGTACGTCCAGGATCTGGTCGTGGCGGGGCACGACCGCGACGAGGTGGCAGTGCTGCTGTTTCCGGCGCCGGGCATCGGCGAAGACGAGGCGCGCGAGCCGACGCGAGCGGCGCTCCGCGCGCACAACCGGGCGCATCCGGGCTCGAGCACGCGCGTGGTCCGCGCGCTGTTCCTGCGCGACCCGCCGTCGATCGACGGCGGCGAAATCACCGACAAGGGCTATCTGAACCAGCGGGCGGTGCTGGACCGCCGCCGAGTGGAGGTCCAGCGCCTCTACGCGCCGGCGCCCGATGCGGAGATTCTCATCGTGGAGTGAGGCCGTGCTGCCCGAGGCGGCGGACCAGCGCGGACAGGACGGCGCGTTGCGCGTCGGTCGTGTCGATCGTCGCCCGGAGCCTGCGGGTTTCCAGAACCGCATGCAGGTATCCGGTGGCGATGGCCAGCACCAGAAACGCGGCGAACCAGCTCAGCGCGATCCAGATCATGTCGGCTGCCCCTTGATTCACGTGGGACCGGACGGACCCATCCTGGGGAATCGGCGGCGGCGCGATGTCCTTGAATCGGGCGGCCGGGCGCCCACCCGGCCGCCACTCCCTGCGGAGATCAGGCGTGCCCCCGGTCCTTCAACTGCAGCCGTCTGCCGGCGGCGCGGATGATGAGCTCGGCCGTCTCATCCAGTCCCAGCGTCGAGGTCTGCGCGGACAGATCGTACTGCGTGGCATCCGTCCATTCACGCCCGGTCAGGCGGTGGAGAAACGCGGCGCGGTCCCGGTCGGTCCGCTCGACCAGTGTCCGCGCTTCGTCCGGGCTGGCGATCCCGTAGCTCTCCCGGGCCCGGTCGATCCGCCACGCCTGCGGTGCGTGCAGGAACACGCTCAGCAGGGCGGGATGCTGCCGGAGGACGAATGCGGCCCCCCGCCCCACGATGACCGCCGGCCGGCTGTCGGCGAGTTCCCGGATGATGCGGTGCTCGACCGCCAGCAGATCTTCGTGATACACCGTGTCGCGCGGGGGAGGCACGTACGGGGCTTCCGGGGCCCCGAACGCGAGCGCGTGCGCGATCCGGTCCCAGAGGGTCGTGGAGCGCTCTTCGAGCGCCGCGACCTCGGCGGCCGAGACACCCAGGCGGTCGGCCGCCTGCTGGAGCACTTCCCGGTCGAAATAGGCGAGCCCCAGCCGCCTGGCGACGATCTGACCGATGTAGGCCCCCCCGCTGGCCATCTGCCGCGAGATGGTCACCACCGCTGCCGGCATGTTCACTCTCCTGAAGGATGCGGATGCGGCGTCGCGACTGCCGAAACACGCGCTCCGGGGCCGCTCACCCGGTTGAGTATAAAGCAAGCGTCGCGGCGGCGCGCGGGGAGCCGCGGCCGCTGCGGGGTGCGTCGCGCCCGGCCCTGACCGATGCGCAATCCACCCCATCGGCGTGACAATGGTGACGTCGGTTCACCTCATTCAACGGGAGCACCAGCGTGGATCACGAGATCACGAAAGCGGCAGTCGTTCAGGCAGGGTCCATCCTCTTCGACACGCCGGGGACGCTCGCGAAGGCGCGGGGCTTCGTCGAGCGGGCGGCGGACGCCGGCGCGCGCCTGGCGGTCTTTCCGGAGGCGTTCGTCGGCGGCTATCCGAAGGGGATCGACTTCGGCGCCCGCGTGGGATCGCGATCGCCGGAGGGGCGGGACGACTTCCGCCGCTACTGGGATGCCGCCATCAACGTGCCGGGCCCTGAAACGGCGCAGCTCGGCGACATGGCGGCCGCCGGTCACCTGCATCTGGTGATCGGCGTCATCGAGCGGGACGCGGGAACGCTGTACTGCACGGCGCTGTTCTTCGGCCCGGACGGCGGGCTGCAGGGCAGGCATCGCAAGCTGATGCCGACGGCGTCGGAGCGGCTGATCTGGGGGTTCGGCGACGGCTCGACGCTGCCGGCCGTGGAGACGCCGTTCGGGACGCTCGGCGCGGCAATCTGCTGGGAGAACTACATGCCGCTGCTGCGGACGGCGATGTACGCCAAAGGGGTCACGATCTGGTGCGCGCCGACGGTCGACGATCGCGACAGCTGGCAGCCGACGATGCAGCACATCGCCCTGGAAGGGCGGTGCTTCGTCCTGAGTGCCTGCCAGTATCTGCGCCGCGCCGACTGCCCGGATGACTACCATCCGATCCAGGGCGAGGCGCCCGATACGGTGCTGATCCGCGGCGGCAGCGTCATCGTGTCGCCGCTGGGCAAGGTCCTGGCCGGGCCGCTGCGCGGCGGCGAGGGGGTGCTCGTGGCCGACCTGGATTCCCGGGAGATCGCCCGCGGCAAGTACGACCTCGATGTCGTCGGCCACTACGCGCGCCCGGACGTATTCACGCTGACGGTGGACGAGCGGCCGAAGCCGCCGGTCGTGTTTCGATGAGGGGGACGGGCCCCGGACCCGTCCCCCTGCCTGCGCCGGCCGGCCTCAGTGGTGGGACGGATGGCCGCGGCGGACGATGTCGGTCGGCAGCGGCGGAGTGCTGGCCGGCGGCACGCGGGCATGCGTGGCCTGTTCGAACGCGTAGGCCAGGCCGATCAGTTCGGGCTCGCTGAAGGCCGGCCCCGAAAACGTCACGCCGAACGGCGACGGGTTGATCACCTGGCCGCTCGGCGGCACGAAGCCGCCCACCACCTCGACGCTGGGGTAGCCGGCCCGCGCCGCGATGTCGGCGCCGCGATTCGACGGGAACAGGATGGCGTCGAAATCGTCGGCCGTCCCCGGGATGCCGTCCGGACCGGCATACACCAGGTCGAGGCCGCCCCGGGCGAGCGCCAGGTCCTGCGCGCGGTCGCTGAGGTACCGCGTCGTGTCCGGGCTGCCGGCGCTCGGGTCCATCTGATCGGCGGCGAGCGCCAGTACCTGGCCGTACTTGAGCGCGACGGCGGTGTGCGCGTTGTTGTAGTTGATGATATCGGTCAGCGAGTGCACCGGCGCCGCGGGACCGAGGCTCAGCAGATACGTGTCCAGGTCCCGCTTGAAGCCGTACAGGAGCACCGTCGAGCAGTCGGACGGCGCCGGATAGGCCGTGCAGATCCCGAAATGCGAGAGCGCCGGCTCGGTCGGGATCTCGTAGGGATCCGCGACGTAGGCTCCGTGCGCGCGGAGCACCGCGATGGCGTGGTTCATGATCTGCTGCTGGTCGGGCGTCAGCGAGTTCCAGAACGGATCGTGCGGCACCGCGATGCGGGCGCCGCGCAGCGCGTGCTTGTCGAGGAAGCGCGTGTAGTCGTGGAAGCAGTTGCCCGGCGTCAGGCAGGCGGTCGTCGCCGGATCGCCCGGATCGTAGCCGGCCAGCGTGCCGAGCAGGATGGCGGCGTCGGTCACGGTCCGCGCGAGCGGCCCGGCCGTGTCCTGGTCCTCCGTGATCGGGACGATGCCGTCGCGGCTCACCAGGCCCACCGTCGGCTTGATGCCGACGTCCCCGTCCTGGCTGGCCGGGCTCAGGATCGATCCCGACGTTTCGGTGCCGACCGCGACCGTCACCAGGTTGGCGCTGACGGCGATGCCGGGGCCGGAGCTGGAGCCGCCTGGGGAGAGCACCGGCCGCCCGTCGCCGCCCGGCTGCGGGCGCGGATCGTACGGGTTGAACCCGAAGCCGCCGAGCGAGCTGTAGCCGGCCGGCATGCCGACGGTGAGGAAGTTCGCGAATTCCGTCAGGGTGGCCTTGCCCAGGATGATGGCGCCGGCCGCCCGCAGCTTGCGCGCGATGAACGCATCGTGCGGCGGGATCGATCCGGCCAGCGCCACGGAGCCGGCGGTCGTCGGCATGTCCTTCGTATCGACGTTGTCCTTGAGCAGGACGGGAATCCCGAACAGCGGCCCGTGGGCCAGGCCGCGGCGGCGGGCTTCGTCGCGCTCGCGCGCGACCGCCAGCGCGTCGGGGTTGACGAGGATGAAGGCGTTCAGGTGCGGACCGGCCTGGTTGTAGGCGGCGATCCGGTCGAGATACATCTGCACGAGCTGCTCGGACGTAATGAGGTGCGTACGCAGTGCCTGCTGGAGCTGCGGCACGGTGGCCTCGACGAGATTGAGCTGGTTCGCGCCGCCGGAGTGCGGGCTGGTCGCCGCGACAGGAAGGCTGATGGCCGTGACGGCCAGCAGGACGAGCAGAAAGCGCTTCATCGCGAGGCCCCCTTTCGGATGACTGGGTCACGCCGCCGGCGCGTGTCGGAGGCGGCGGTCGTGGACGGGAGACTGCGATGATCGAACGGCGCCGTGATCCGATCAAGACCGCGACGGGCGATCGCGTGCAACGTGTGCAGCGCGAACCGTTGACGGAATCGTCATCACGGTTGCACGCAACGCGCGCGCGGCGCGCCGGGACTGGCAGGGAAGATCGCGCGTGACGGATGACCGTCAGGGAGACCGGTCGATCGGACCCGATCGCCGGCGGACGCTCCCGTGTGGCGCGCATGATGAGCGCGCCGGGGATCGGCCGCCGGGGCGCTACGGCCGACCGCCCGCGCGGTCGATCTCGGCGAGATCGTCCGGCCGGAGCTCCCAGCCGGCGGCCTGCACGTTCTGCTCGACCTGCTCGGGCCGCGTGGCGCCCGCAATCACGCTCGCCACCGGCGCGTGCGACAGCAGCCAGCCGAACGCCAGCTCGAGGAGCGTGTGGCCGCGCGCCTGCGCGAGTCGCTCCAGCCGCTCCACGGCCGTCCAGTTCGCCTCGTTGAGGTACCGGTCGGCCAGCCCCTTCGAGCCGGCGAGGCGCGTGCCTGCGGGGAGCGGGGCCGTCCGCGCGTATTTGCCGGTCAGCAGGCCGCTGGCGAGCGGAAAGAACGGCAGCAGGCCGAGCCCGTAGGCCTGGATTGCCGGGAGGAGCTCGCGCTCGAGTCCGCGCACGAGCAGGCTGTACTCGTCCTGGCAGGCGATGAACGCGTTGAGGTTCAGCTGCTTCGCCGTCCAGCGCGCTTCGACCACGCGCCACGCCGGCAGGTTCGAACATCCCACGTACCGCACCTTGCCCTGGTGGACCAGATCGTCGAGCGCCCGGAGCGTTTCCTCGATCGGCGTCAGCGGATCGGCCTGGTGCAGCTGGTAGAGATCGATCCAGTCGGTCCGCAGCCGGCGCAGGCTGTCTTCGACCGCCCGCATGATGTAACGCCGGGAGCCACCCTGCAGGGTGCCATCGTCGCTCATGGCCATGCCGAACTTGGTCGCCAGCACGATGGCCTTGCGCCGGTCGCCCAGCGCCCGCCCGAGGAATTCCTCGGAGGCGCCCCGGTTGCCGTAGATGTCGGCGGTGTCGAACAGCGTGACGCCCAGATCGAGCGCGCGGTGGACGACCGCCTTCGTCGCCTCGAAATCGAGACGGCCGCCGAAATTGTTGCAGCCGAGGCCGACGATGGAGACCTTGAGACCGGATGGGCCGAGGATGCGTTCTTTCACGGTCTGGAATCGGGGCTGGCCGGGCCGCCCCTCCCTGTGAGTGTAGCCGAGACGCGGCGCGGGCAGAAGGACCGCGGCGCCGGCCGGACGGGAACTCCCGGTCCGCCAGCGTCGTCCACTCCAGCAGCCGTCCGAAACGATGACTCGCAGTCGCTGACGGCCTGTCAGGTGAGTCCCGGCCATGCAGACACTTACGCAGGATGTTCGCCACGCGCTCCGCGCGCTCCGCAAGACGCCCGGCTTCACGGCCGTCGCCCTCGTCATCCTGTCGCTCGGGATCGGCGTGAACAGCGCCGTGTTCAGCCTGGTCAATGCCCTGCTGTTCCAGCAGCCGGCCGGTCACCCCGACCGGCTCGTCGGGCTCTACTCCAACGACCCGAAGCGGCCCCACAGCTACCGCGAGTTCACCTACGATGAGTTCTCCGCCATCCGGGCCCGCCACGACGTGTTCGCCGGGTTGATGGCGCAGACGTTCGCGATGGTCGGCATCGGTGAGGGGGCGGCGACGCACCAGGCGTTCGCCGGTGTCGTCTCCTCGAACTTCTTCTCGGTGCTCGACGCACCGCTCGAGCGGGGTCGGACGTTCACCGCGAGCGAGGAGAAGCCCGGCGCAAACATCCCGGTCGTCATCGTCGGCGACGCGTACTGGCGTGCGCACGGATCCGATCCGGACCTGGTCGGCAGGACGCTTCGCATCAACGGCCGTCCGTTCACGATCGTCGGCATTGCGGAGCCGCGGTTCGCCGGGACGATGGGGCTGGCCGGGCCGGAAGTGTGGCTGCCACTCGGCGTCTACGATCGCGTCGTCAATGACGTCTTCAAGGAAGGGCGGCACGACAGACTGGGCGATCCGCGGACGCGCGCGCTCATCCTGGCCGGCCGCCTGGCGCCCGGCCTGACGATGGCCTCGGCGCGTCCGCGGCTCGAGGCCCTGGCGGCCGGGATGGCCGCGCAGGATCCGACGAGCAAGGGGTATCAGCTGTCCGTCGCGACGCTGCCGCGGCTCGGCGTCAGCGTCAACCCGCAGACCAACGATCCCTTCAACGCCGTCGGCGCCCTGCTGCTGGCCATGGCGGGCGCCGTCCTGCTCATTGTCTGTCTGAACCTGGCGAACATGATGCTGGCGCGCGGCGCGGGCCGCCGGCGCGACGTGGCCGTACAGCTCGCGCTGGGCGCCCGGCGCGGGCGGATCGTGCGCCAGCTGCTCACCGAGGGGCTGCTGCTGTCGCTGGCCGGGGGCGCGATCGGCCTCGCCCTGGCGTACGGTGCCATGCGGCTGCTCGTCGCGTCGCTGGCGGGCCGCCTGCCGCTCGTGCTCGCCTTTTCGCCGACCCCCGACACCCACGTGTTGATCGCGACCGTGCTGTTCGCCGTCGGCAGCACGGCGTTCTTCGGCCTCGCGCCGGCCTGGCGGCTCACCCGGACGGATGTCGTCAGCGACCTGAAGGGAACCGGGGAGCGGGGCGGCAGCGAGCACGTGGGCCGCCTGTCGGGACGCAACGCCATGGTGGTGGGGCAGATCGCCCTTGCGCTGGCGCTGCTGGTCTCGGGCGGGCTCTTCGCGCGCGGCGCGCTGCTGGCCGCGTCGGCCGATCCCGGATATCGGTTCGACCACGAGCTGCTGGTGAACGTCGATCCGGGCCTCGGCGGTGCGGACGACGCGCAGGGCAGGGCGACGTACCAGCGGGTCCTGGCACGGCTCCGCGCGCTGCCGGGCGTCGAATCGGCGAGCCTCGCTTCGTCGGTGTCGTTCGGCGACATCACCGAGGACCGGACCGTCTCGGTGCCGGGCGAGTCGGCCGGCGGTGGACGCACCACCGGCCACCGGGTCGATGCGATCTACACGATCGTCGGGGCGGGGTACTTCCACACGCTCCGGTTGCCCGTGCTGCGCGGCCGCGAGTTCACGGCGGCGGAGGAGCGGCCGTCAGCCGGCGGGCGCCCCCTCGCGATCATCGACGCGCCGCTGGCGGCACGGCTGTTCCCCGGGCGCGATCCGGTCGGCCGGCAGATTCAGATCGGGACGACCGAGAACGGCCGCACGGCGGAGCTCGCCGAGATCGTCGGGGTGGTGCAGGGGGTGAGGCACGACCTCTTCGACCAGACCCCGGTGCCGCACGTGTACCTGCCGTTCGGCACCCACGACCGGTCGAACATGTTCATCCACCTCCGGGTCACGGCCGGCGACCCGGCCGGCGAGGTCGCCATGCTCGGCGTCGTCCGGCGCGCGATTCGCGACGTCGATCCGGAGCTGCCGATCCTGTCCCTGCAGACCATGGCGCAGCACCGGGACGCGGACGTCGACCTCTGGATGGTGCGGACGGGCGCGCGGATGTTCACGCTGTTCGGCGCGCTGGCGCTGGTGCTCGCCGCGGTCGGGGTCTACGGGGTGAAGGCGTACGTCGTGTCGCGGCGGACGCGCGAGATCGGCATCCGGATGGCGCTCGGCGCCGAACCGCGCGACGTCCTCTGGATGATGCTGAAGGAAGGATTCCTGCTGACCGGCATCGGTCTGGGGATCGGCCTGCTGCTGTCGGCCGGGCTCGCGAAGCTCGTCAGCGGCATGCTCTACCGGGTCGGCGCGTTCGACCCCCTCGTGTTCGTCGTGGCTCCCCTGGCGCTGGCGTCGGCCGCGCTGCTGGCCAGCTATTTCCCGGCGCGGCGCGCCACGAAGGTCGTGCCGCTCGAGGCGCTGCGGTCCGAGTAGGCGACCGGCCGGGATCCCGGGAGTCGGCGGACGCCGGGGGACCGCCCCGGCGTCCGTTCGGAAGGTGGAGGCGCCGCGCGGGCGCTACGCCCAGCTGAAGCCGTGGTTGGCGAGCGGCAGCGTCCGGATCCGCGTGCCGGTCGCCGTGAAGATCGCGTTGCAGACCGCCGGGATGATCGGCGGCAGCGCCGGCTCGCCCAGACCGGTCGGCGGGTGATCGGTCTTCAGCCAGTGGACGTCGATCTCCGGCGGCGCCTGCATCAGGCGGACCATCGGATGGCGGTCGTAGTTGGTCTGCATGACCCGCCCGTGCTCGAGCGTGATCTCCTGCGCCATCAGCTCGCTGAGGCCGTCGATGATCGCCCCCTGCACCATGTTCTCCGCGGCGCCGGGGTTGATGATCTGGCGGCCGATGTCGGCCGCCACCCAGACCCTGTGGATCTTCACGCGGTGGCCGGCGGTCACGCTGACGTCCGCGACCTCGGCGAAGTACCCGAGATGGCTGAAGTGGAACGCCACGCCGAGCGCCCGTCCCGCCTGCGTCTTCCGCTCCGCCCATCCTGACCTCGCGGCGACCAGATCGAGGACGCCCCGCATGCGGCCGGCGTCGAACTGCGCCCCGAAGGGTCCGGCGGGCGGGGCCGGCGCCGGCAGCGGTGCCGCGTCGAGCAGGGTCCGCCTGAACGCCACCGGGTCCCGGCCGGCGGCGTGGGCCAGCTCGTCGAGGAAGGACTGGATGACGAACGCATGCACGTTGCTGCCGGGCGCGCGCAGGGCGCCCGTCTTCAGCCACAGCGGCATCACGGACGTGCCCAGCGTGAAGTTCGGCACGTAGCGCGCCGGGAACTCGGTCGGCGACAGCGTGGCGGAGGGCGAGTAGCGATCCCCCTCGCCCCACGTGACGAAGTGGTTGTGCCAGGCGATCAGCCGGCCCGACGCGTCCACGCCCCCCTTCAGGTACTGGAACCCGGCGGGGCGGTAGTAGTCGTTCGTCATGTCGTCTTCGCGCGCCCACAGCAGCTTCACCGGCACGCCGACGGTCTTCGCGATCCAGGCCGCCTCCACCAGGTAGTCGTTGGTGAGGCGCCGGCCGAAGCCGCCGCCGGCCCGCAGCATGTGGATGGTGATCCGGTCTTCGGGCATGCCGAGCGTGCGCGCCACGAGGCCGCGGCCGTTCGCGGGCGTCTGGCTCGTCGACCAGATGACCAGGTGGCCGTCCGTGTAGTGCGCCGTGCAGTTCTGCGGCTCGAGCGGGGCGTGCGCGATGAACGGATACGCGTAGGCCGCCTCGACGTGCGCGGCGGCGTGCTGCAGGGCCGTGTCGACGTCGCCGTCGTGTCGCAGCGTCCGGGCGGGCGGCTGCTTCGAGAGCGTCTCGGCCTGCTGTGCGAAGCCGGCGCTGCTCTGCGCCGCGCCCTTGCCTTCGTCCCAGACGACCTTGAGCTGCTTCCGCGCCGACTGGGCCTGCCACCAGGTGTCGGCCACGATCGCCACGCCGGGCAGCAGGCCCGGATCGCCGGCCAGGATCTCCCCGTCCGGCACCGCGCCGGCGACGACGAACGCGTGACGCACGCCCGGCAGCCGGCCGACCTCCTCGACGTTCGCGTTGACCACCTTGCCGCCGAACACCGGGCACTTCTGGTAGACGGCGTACAGCATGCCGGGCAGCGTCATGTCGATGCCGAACAGCGGCTGACCGGTGACGATGGCGTGGACGTCGCATCCCCCCTGCGTGTGCCCGATGATGCGGTAGTCCCGGGGATTCTTGAGCGCGACCGCCGACACGTCGGGGACCGGCAGCGCCGCCGCGCGGGCCGCGAGTTCACCATAGCCGGCCGACCGGTTCGATGCGTGGTGGAGCACCCGCCCGGCGGTCGTCGAGCAGGTCGACGGGGAGACGTGCCACAGCTCCGCGGCGGCGGCCAGCAGCATCTGCCGGCAGGCGGCGCCGACCTGCCGCATCGGATCCCAGTTGATGGGGGTCGCCGTGCTGCCGCCGGTGAACTGCATGGCGTACTTCGCCGGATCGAGATCCGCCTGCTCGATCACCACGTGCGCCCAGTCGGCGTCGAGCTCTTCGGCGATCAGCATCGGCAGCATGGTCTTCACGCCCTGGCCCACTTCCGGGTCCTTGGCCATGATCGTGACGGTGCCGTCGGCGGCGATGCGGATGTACGCGCTCGGCTCGGGCGGCGGGCCGGGGCGCCGCAGCTGGGCAAGCGCCGGTCGGGAGTACAGGCCGATCAGCATCCCGCCGCCGGCCAGGGCGGAGACGCGAAGAAAGGCGCGTCGATTCATGGTCATGGCTGCTCACGCCTCCTTATTCGCGACCGCCGCGCCGTGACGCGGAGCCGGGCTGGGTGGACGGGCCGGCCGCGAGGGCGGCCGCCTTGTGCACGGCCTGGCGGATGCGCAGGTACGTGCCGCAGCGGCACAGGTTGCCGCTCATGGCCGCATCGATGTCCTCGTCGGTCGGCTTCGGCGTCCGGGCCAGGAGCGCCGAGGCGGACATGATCTGGCCGGCCTGACAGTAGCCGCACTGCGGCACGTCGACCTCCCGCCAGGCGATCTGCACCGGGTGCGTGCCGTCGGCCGAGAGTCCCTCCACCGTCGTGATCGGCAGGTGCGCCGCCCGCGAGACCGGCGTGAGGCACGAGTGCACGGCCCGTCCGGCCACGTGGACCATGCAGGCCCCGCACTGGCCGATTCCGCAGCCGTACTTCGTTCCCTTCAGATTGAGGACGTCCCGGATCACCCACAGCAGCGGCGTGTCGGGAGACACGTCCACCGTGCTCGATCGCCCGTTGACTGTCAGCTCGAACCGCATGACCTCGGTCTCCTGTCGTTCGTGGAATCGGTCCCGCGGCGTGCCGGGGGGAGGACGACGCGTCGGGGGAGTGGCATGGTGCCTGGGTGAGCATACCGTCTGTCCGGTCAGGCTGCAAACGGCCGTCCGGGGCGTTTCGCCGGGGGGCGCCCGGCCCGCGGGAGCCCCCCGGCTCGCCCGCGCGTTCCGGTTCACGCGCCGGTGCGTTCTCCGACACAATAGAGGGGTCGGGCTGTACGGCCCACGGATGCCCCGCACCTCGTGTGCCGGTCGGCAAGGAGTGTCATGTCTTTTTCCCAGCTCAAGCTGCACCCCGATCTCCTGCGCGGTCTCAAGGAGCTCGGGTTCGTCCGTCCCACGCCCATCCAATCGGATGCGATTCCGGCCGCGCTGGCCGGACGGGACGTCCTGGCCTGCGCGATGACCGGCAGCGGCAAGACGGCCGCGTTCCTGCTCCCGATCCTGCATCGGCTCATCGGCCGGCCGCGCGGGACGACGCGGGTCCTCGTGCTGACGCCGACGCGCGAACTGGCCGCGCAGGTGCACGACGACCTGAAGAATCTGGCCCTTCACACGCCGATCACGGGCGCGGCGATTTTCGGCGGCGTCGGCATGGGGCCGCAGGAGCACGCCCTCAGAAGCGGGGTGGACGTGGTCGTGGCGACGCCGGGCCGGCTGCTCGATCACTTCAAGGCGCCCTACGCGAAGCTGGCGGGCCTGGAGTACCTGGTGCTGGACGAGGCCGACCGGATGCTGGACATGGGCTTCCTGCCCGACATCCGGCGGATCCTCCGCCACCTGCCGCCGCGGCGGCAGACCCTGTTCTTCAGCGCCACCATCCCGCCGCCGATCGCGACGCTGAGCCGCGAGATGCTGCGGGATCCGGTGACGATCAACGTCGAACGGCCGTCGGCGCCGGCCGTCGGCATTACACAGGCGGTGTATCCCGCGCCGCGCGAGCTGAAGGCGGCCCTGCTGGTCGCGCTCCTCAAGGGGGGAGAAGTTCAGGAGGCGCTGGTCTTCACGCGGACGAAGCACCGGGCCGATCGCCTCATGCGGCACCTGGTCCGCGAGGGCATCGAGGCGGAGCGGATTCACGGCAATCGATCGCAGCCGCAGCGGACGGAGGCGCTGGCCGGCTTCAGGAGCGGGAAGTATCGCGTGCTGGTCGCGACCGACATTGCGGCACGCGGCATCGACGTGCAGGAGCTCGGGCACGTCGTCAACTTCGACGTGCCGGCGGTGCCCGAGGACTACATCCACCGCGTGGGGCGGACGGCGCGTGCCGGTGCGACCGGCAGTGCGTTCACGTTCGTGTGCCCGGAGGAAGAACCGGATCTGCGGCAGATCGAGAAGGCGATCGGCCGGCGGCTGCCGCGCGTGACCGTGCCCGATTTCGACTACGCCGCGAAGCCGGAGGGAGGCCTCGAGATTCCGCACGCCGAGCGGATCGCGGCGATCCGGGCGCGCAAGGCGGAGGAGCGGGCCCGTGCGAAGGTGAAGGCCGAGCGGCGCGCCGCGCAGGAAGCCGGCCGGCCGGCCGGCGCCGGCGGAGGGAAACCGGCCGGCACCGGCCCGCGGGGCCCGCAGGCGTCGAGCGGCCCGCGCGCCGGGCAGCGGACGCCGGGCGGCCCCGGCGGGCGTCCGCCGCGGCGCGGGCCGCATCGGCCGGGCGGACGGCCGCGCTGAGCCCGGCCGGTCTCAGGGACGCGCTTCGATCCGCGTCCCGGACGTGAGCGTGTCGGGCGGATGGAGCACGACCTGCCCGCCCTCGCGCAGGCCGCCGGTCACGTCGGCTTCCAGATCGTTGCGCCGGCCGATCTTCACGATCTGCTGCGCCGCGCGCCCGCCCCGGTCGACGTACACCGCCCACTGGTCGCCGACGCGGAAGAGGCTGCTGACCGGCACCTTCAGCACGTTCTTGCGCTGCCAGATGATGACGCGCGTCTCGACGCGGTACCCGTCGCCGAGCTTCTGCCAGGCGGCGCGCGGATCCTCGAACTGGACGTGCACGTTCACCCGCTGCTCCTCGACGCCGAGCGCCGACACCTTCATGAAGCCGTACGGCTCGATGAGGCGGACGGCGCCCTGCAGCGGCTGTGGTCCGCCCCAGCGGTCGATCTCGACCGGCATGCCCGGGCGCATCTGCACGGCGTCGGTCGACAGGTAGTCCGAGACGATCTCGAGGTCGGTGGGGTCGGCAATCTCCAGCAGCGGCTCGCCGGCCGGCACGACCGCCTCGCTCTCGCGCAGCCGGCGCAGGACGACGCCGGTGACCGGCGCGCGGATCTCGAGGTCGCGGTCGGCTCCCTCGGACAGGAGGGGCGGCAGGAGCGCGGCGCGCGCCGCCTCGAGCTGGTGCCGCGCCGTGCGCAGCGCGAACTCGGCCGCGTCCTGGGTTTCGGCGAACACGCCGGCGTTCGAGACGGCCGCCTCGAGCGCATCGCGCGTGACGAGCCCCTCGCCGGCCATCTGCCGGGTGCGGGCGAGCTGCGCGTCGGCGTAGGTGCGCTGCGCCTGCACGCGCGCGACCTCGGCCTTCGCCTGCTCGACGGACGCCTCGGCCCCCCGCACGCGCGCCTCGTTCTCCCGGCGGTTGCGCGTGTCGAGCAGCGCCGGGACGGCCGGACGGAAGGCGGCCACGACGGTCCGGCCGGCGACGACCGGCGTCCCCGGTTCGAGATCGATGCGCAGCACGCGACCGGCGACCGGCGCCGACACGGTGTAGCGGTGGCGCACGTCCGTCCTGCCTTCGTGGTCGAGCGTGACCTGCAGGGTGCCGCGCGTGACGGGCGCCAGGTCGACGGCGACGCGGCCCGGCATCAGCACGGCGCCGACCAGCACGGCGGCGAGCAGGCCGACACCGGTCCAGACGAGGACGCGCGTGCGGGTGCGATGGGGCTGCGCGGACATGGTCACTCCCGGGTTTTCAGCACGGCAATCAGATCGAGCCGGTTCAGCCGGCGGCGGACGAGCCAGCCGGAGACGATCGCGGCGACGACGGTGGTCGCCAGCGCCTCGAGGCAGGTGCGGGCGCTGAAGATGAGCGGAATCCGGTACACCTCGGTGTCGTACGCGCCGACGACCGAGGCGGCCAGGCCGTAGCCGAGCAGCAGGCTCAGCGGCAGCGCCGCCAGCGTAATGACCGTCAGCTCGCCGAGGAGGATGTAGGCGACCTCCGGCCGCGAGAAGCCGATGACGCGCAGGGTGCCGAGCTCCCGCGCCCGCTCGGACAGCGCGATGCGCGACGTGTTGTACACGACGCCGAAGGCGATGATCAGCGCGAAGATGATCGTCACCGTCCGCGTGATGCCGATGTTCTCGGAGATCGTCCTCTCGTAGTTCTCGCGCTCCGCGCTCTTCAGCGTGACACCGGCCACCTTCGGCGTCGCCTTGAGCGTCCGGTACAGGCGGTCGAGCGCCCGCGGATCGGTCCGCAGGAACGCGCCCGACAGGCTGTCGCCCTCGTGCAGCAGGCGGTGCAGCGCGCTCAGGCGCATGTACGCGTTCATGCCGATGAACTGGTCCACCAGCTCGTTCACCACGACCTGCCGCGTCGGCCGCGCCCCCTCGAGCACGTCCAGTGTGACGCGGTCGCCCGGCCGCACGTGCAGGACGTCGGCCAGCTTCGTCGAGAGGACCAGGCCGTCGGGCGGCAGTGTGACCACGCGCAGCGAGGCGTCGATGATGCGGTTCAGGCGCGACGGCGACGGCAGGCCCGTGATGGCGATGTGGCGCGAGCGCGGACCGGCGATGATCTTCACCGGCACCGACCGGAACGGCTCCGCCTGCATGACGCCCGGCAGCCGGTCGACCTCCTGCGCCGCCGACGCCGACACCGGCTCGACGAAGGTGACCATCGCGTTGTAGAGCTGCGACAGGTTGAACTGCACGTTCATCATGAAGTCGAACGAGTCGATCGTGAACAGGCCGACCACCATGATGGCGCCGCCGAACGCGATGCCGACCGCCGACAGCAGCGATCGGCCCGGGTGCCGCTGGATGTTGCGCAGCACGATCCGGGTCGGCTGCGAGAGCCACCGCCGGAGGCCGGCCCGCTCGAACAGGCTCACCCGGTAGACGGCGGGCGGCTCCGGCCGCATCGCCTCGGCGGGCGGCAGGCGGAGGATCCGGTGCGCCGCGCCGAGCGCGCTCAACACCGCCGCGGCGTCGCCGACGGCGAGCGCCTGGATCACGACCGCCGGGGGGAGGCGGTACTCCAGCAGCGGGAACTGGAAGAACTGCGTGTAGATCTGCGTCATCCCGCGACCCATCCAGGCGCCCGCCAGGACGCCGGCCACCGCGCCGGCCGTCCCGACCAGCAGGCTCAGCTCAACGTAGTGCCACGCCACCTGCCAGTCGCCGTAGCCCAGCGCCTTGAGCGCGGCGATTTCCTGCCGCTGGATCGTCACGATCCGGCTCAGCACGATGTGAAGCAGGAAGGCCGCCACCAGCAGGAAGATGATCGGCACGATCCGGCCGATGCCGTGCAGCGAGTCGAGCTCGCTCTGGAGGAAGAAGTGCGAGAGCTGGCGCGCGCGGGGGATCGCCCCCAGCCCGCCGTAGGGGGCGAGCAGCCGATCGAGCCGCGCGATCACGTCGCCGGGCGACGCGCCCGGCATCAGCGAGAGCGAGACGTCGTTGAAGCCGCCCTCCATCTGGAATGCGGTCGCGAGCGCCCGCCGCCCCATCCACAGGATGCCGAAGCGCGCGTCGTCGCCGACGAGCTCGCCCGGCTTGACCGCGTAGACGTACTCGGGCGAGAGCGCGAGGCCGACGATGCGGAGCTCGCGCCGGCGGCCGTTGATGACCGCGCCGATCGTGTCGCCGACCGTCAGGTGGTTCGCGTTCGCGAACTTCTCGTTCGCGATGATCTCGTCCGAGCGCCCGGGATCGATCCACCGGCCCGTCAGCAGCGCGAGCCCGTTCAGCACCGGCCGGTGCTCCTCCGGAATCGAGATGAGCCGGCCGGTCACCGGCGCACGCACCCCGGGCACGTCCAGCGTGACGTCGACCACGACCCGCGTGTCGACCTGCGCGACGCCGGGAATGCGCGCGATGTCGGCGGTCAGCCAGAGCGGCGCCCGCTTGAGCGAGGCGAAGACGTCCGCGAACCGGTAGCGCTGGTAGTACGTGTGCTGGGTGAGCGCCAGGGAGTCGAACGTGCTGAGCATGAGCACGTACATGGCCACGCCGGCGCCGATGACCAGCGCGATGGCGATCGCCTGGCTCCGGATGTGGAGCAGATCGCGCAGCAGCTTGCGGTTGATGGCGCGCATGCTCAGCCCCTGGCGCCCTGCCGGCCGGTGCCGCCCCGGCCGCTCACCACAGGATGTTCTCCACGGGCTGCCGCACCGCGTTCCGCCGCTCGTGCGCGATCCGCCCGTCCGACAGCGTCACGACCCGGTCGGCCATTTCCGCGATCGCCGCGTTGTGCGTGATGACGACGACGGTGGTCTTCAATTCGTCGTTCACCGTCGCGATCGCCTTCAGCACCGTCGACCCGGTCGTGATGTCCAGCGCGCCGGTCGGCTCGTCGCACAGCAGCACCTCGGGCCGCTTCGCAATCGCCCGCGCGATCGCCACGCGCTGCTGCTCGCCGCCCGACAGCTGCGCCGGGAAGTGCTCGAGCCGATCCCCCAGCCCCACCAGCCGCAGCGCCTCCGACGCGTCCATCGGATCGCTGGCGATCTCGGTCACCAGCTCCACGTTCTCGCGCGCCGTCAGGCTCGGAATCAGGTTGTAGAACTGGAAGACGAAGCCGACGTGGTCGCGCCGGAACAGCGTGAGCGCCGTGTCGCCGGCATGCGTCAGGTCGTGGTCGCGGTACCGCACCGTGCCGGTCGTGGCCGTGTCCAGCCCGCCGACGATGTTGAGCAGCGTCGACTTGCCGCTGCCCGAGTGACCCAGCAGCACGAGGAACTCGGCCGCGTAGATGTCCAGGTCGACGCCGCGCAGCGCCGGCACCTCCACCTCACCCATCCGGTAGATCTTGCTCAGCCCGCGGATCTGGAAGACCGCCGTGCCGGGCGCCGCCGGAGACGAAGACGGCTGCGTCATGCGCCCCGTCCGCCCGCCGGCTCCGCCAGCCGCCGCAACGCGCCGAACAGCACGAGCGCGATCCGATCCGCCTGCGCCGTGTCGAGCGCGTCGCGGTTTGCCACGAACCACCGGTCGGCCGCTTCCCCCGCCGCCGCCAGCATCGTCAGCAGCAGGTCGCCGGGCAGATCCGTCCGGATCGCGCCGACGGCCTGGCCCTGCGCGACGAGCCGGCCCAGCCAGTCGCGCGCGCGGTCGAGCTGTTCCGCGATCAGCGCGCCGGCGGCCGCCGACGGCGGAGCGCCGTAGAACATCTTGCCGAGCGCCGTGAGCCACGGCCGCTCGCGGATGGTCCCGAGCAGGTCCTGATAGGCGATGAGCACGGCCGGCCAGAACGAGCCGCGATCGAGCCGATCGAGCTCGAGCGCCTCCGCGCCGGACGGCCGGAACGCCTCGAGGCCGTGCCGGATGACCGTGGCGAACAGGTCCGCCTTGTCGTCGAAGTAGTAGTACGCCGCCCCTTTGCTGATGCCAGCCTCTTCGATGATCCGGTTGATGGAGGCGCCGGTGAAGCCGTGGGCCGCAAACTCGACCGCCGCGACGGCCAGAATGCGCTGTCGCTTGTCGGGATCCAGACGGTCGAAGCGGGGACGGGGCATGAGTCCAGGTCCGTGATGAGCCGAAGACCGCCCTTCAGACTGACTGGTCCAACCCTACGGTCTGACGGTAACGCCCCTCAAGCTCTGCCGTCAAGCCAGAGACGTCAGGAAATGGTGCACGATCGCCGCGGACTGTCTGCGGAAGTCGCCCACAGAACAGGGCGGCGGACCGGGGCGGCGAAAGGCTAGCGCCAGGGGGCGCGCGGCGATCGACGGCGAGGGGCCCCTGGCGAGGGGGCTTCGCTGGCGGCCGGCACCGGCGCCTCCCGCCAGGCGCCTGGCGCGAGTGCGCCGAGCCGCCATGGGCCGACCGCGACCCGGATCAGACGCAGCGTGGGATGACCGACGGCGGCGGTCATCCGCCGGACCTGCCGGTTGCGCCCTTCGGTGATCGTGATCGACAGCCAGGCCGTCGGGATGTGCCGGCGCATGCGGATGGGCGGCTCGCGCGGACCGACAGGCGGATCCGCGAGCCGCCGCACGCGCGCCGGGCGCGTCGGACCGTCCTTCAGCGTCACGCCGCGCCGGAGCCGCTCGATCGCGGCGGCGTCCGGTTCACCGTCCACCTGCACCCAGTACGTTTTCGGCAGCTTGAACCGCGGGTCGGCAATCCGCTGCTGCAGGCGGCCATCGTCGGTCAGCAGCAGGAGCCCCTCACTGTCGGCGTCGAGGCGGCCGGCGGCGTACACGCCCGGCACGGCCACATAGTCGGCGAGGGTCGGCCGTCCGCCGGCGTCAGTGAACTGGCACAGCACACCGAAGGGCTTGTGGAACAGCAGAAGGCGGGCCACGCCGCATTGTGGCACGGCGCCGATCGCCACGTGCCGGCCATCTGCGCCGCCGACCGGACGTCGCCGCGAGTGAACCTCCACTGCGCGTGGCGCAGCCGGTCCGTCCGCGGTCAGGCGCCGGTGCCCGGCGCGCGTTCGAGCTCTCCGCGATTCCAGCCGGCCAGACGGGCGCCGGCCTCGTAGGTGGTCTGCAGGAACTCGAGAATCAGCACGTCCGGAGAGGCCGCGGTCCGCACCTCGTCATAGCGGAGGATGAATTCCCCGAGCCCGGGGTGATACCGGGCCGCGTCCGGGCGGAGCCGGGCATCGCGGAAGCCGGCCGGCTCGGGCACGGCATAGCTGTAGAAGATCGGGCCATCGATCTCGCCGCCGCCCGGCCAGAAGCCGGCGCTGATCACTTCGTGCGAGTAGGCGTCGGCCATGACGCGGGGAAGCTGCGGCCAGTCGCGCTCCGGCGCCCGGCGTCCGCTGAAGCGGGTCACCGCCAGGTCGAAGGCGCCCCAGAAGAAGTGCACCGGGCTGTTCTTCCCGATGAACCGCGAGCGGAACTGTTTGAAGATCCGATCGACCTGCAGGAGGATGCGCCAGCAGCGTTCGACGGCGGCCGCGTCGTACGAGGCGTCGTGGTCGTTGGCCTCGAACGGGATGGTCGAGTCGATTTCCACGGGCGTCGTCCGGATGGTGACGTCGAGGCCGAGCCGCCGGAGGCGCGCCATCAGCTCGGCGTAGAACGCCGCCACCGACCGGGGACCGAGCGGGAGGCGGGCCGTCTGTCCGTCGCTGACCTGTATCAGCAGGAGGTGGTCGATGAAGTCGAACGTCAGCTCGAACGACCGGTGGCCGTGCGGAATCGGCGAGGTGGTGAGGCCGCGCGCACTCACATACAGCGGCACCTCCCACCAGTGATTGACGTGCGGCGTGCAGGCCATCCGGATCTTGCCGGCGATCTGCAGCCACAGATGCAGCGTGCGGTAGGTTTCCTGCCAGTCCGCCAGCGGAAGGGGCGGCCAGATCTCGTCAGTCGACATCGCGAGCCCTCCGTGCCGGCTCCGGACGGCCGCGCCGCGGCCCGGGTCGGCTAGGCCGCGCGGCGGATGGCCATGATGGTCAGATCGTCGTGCGGCGCCGTGCCGGCCTGGAACGCCGCCAGGCTGGCGAGGCACCGATCGATCAGGATGCCCGGCTCGTCCCGGCGATGCCGCTGCGCCACGTCGACCAGGCGGTCGAGGCCGTATTCCTCTCCGGCCGGGTTGCGCGCTTCCGTGAGCCCGTCACTGTACACCATCAGCGTGTCACCCGGCTCGAGGTGGTGCCGATGGACGGAGAACGTCTCGGTGCAGAACATGCCCAGCGGCAGCCCCGTGGCGTCGAGCCGCTGGAGGTCACCGGCCCGGAGCAGCAGCAGGGGCAGGTGACCGGCATTGCCGATCTCCACGGCGCCCGTGTCGTCCGCCCGGACGCACGCCAGCGTGGCGTAGTGGCTGGCGGGCGTGCTCTCGCAGAACAGGCCGCTGGCCCGCTCGAGCATCAGAGCCAGCGGCAGCCCGACCGGAATCAGCGTCCGGAACATGGCGTGCAGGTGCACCAT
>DATLRO010000039.1:0-21174 GCA_035534615.1 Vicinamibacterales bacterium | reverse complement strand
GCGATCGGGCCCGCACCGACGTGAGGTACGTGAATGTTCGCTGGAAAAGGCAGGCAGTTGAGCGTGTTCCTCGGAGAAGGCGATCAGTACCATCATCAGCCGTTGTACATGGCCATCCTCGAGCGGTTCCGCAAGGAGGGGGGCGGGGGCGCGACGGTGGTCCGCGGCGTGGCCGGATTTGGGGCCTCGAGTCTGATCCACACCGCCAGCATCGTCCGGCTGTCGACCGACCTGCCGGTCGTGCTGACCGTCATCGACCGACCCGAGCGGATCGCGCGACTCATCGAGGTGCTCGTCGAGATGGCCCCCCACGCGCTCGTGGTCACGCAGGAGGTCGACGTCGCCCATTCCGGCGTGCCGTTCCGCGAGGGCCTGCCGGATGTCCCCGTGTCCGGGGTCATGCGGCGCGACGTGGTGACCGTCCCCCCGGACACGTCGATCGCCACGGTCCTCGGCCTGCTGCTCGACAAGGACTTCACGGCCGTGCCGGTAGTCGACGCCGACCGGCGGCTGGTCGGCATGGTCAGCGACAGCGATCTCCTGACGCGCGGCGGCGTGCAGCTCTCTCTCGGTCTCCAGCGCGCGACCGATCAGGCGTTCCTCGACCAGCTCCACCGGGCGCTCGCAAATCCGGATCGGCGCGTCTCGGAGATCATGACGCGCACGGTCGTCACGACGTCGGCCGACGCGTCGCTGGGCGCGGCCGCCCGGACCATGGTCGACCACGGCCTCAAGCGCCTGCCGGTCGTCGACGAGCGCGGCCGGCTGGTCGGGATGCTGGGCCGGCTGGACGTGCTCAACACGCTCGCGGCCGTTCATCTGGCGGAGTGGCATCCGGAGGCGCACGTGACCGGGCCGCACGCGACGGTCGGCGACGTGATGGCGCGCGACGTCGCGGCCGTCCCGCCGGACGCCGACATCGAGACGGTCTTCACCCACCTGGTCGCGTCGCCACACAAGCGGGTCATCGTGGTCGACGAGTCCCGTCACATCCTCGGCATCATCTCAGACAGCGATCTGATGTCGAGGGTGGGACGGGAACACTGGCCCGGACTCGTCGAGCTGTTCGTGGCCCGCGTGCCGATCGATCGGATCGGCGGATCGGCGCGCCGTCATCTGCAGAGGCTCCGGGGCAAGACGGCCGGAGCGCTGATGTCGCCGGACGTGGTGACGGCGCGCGAGGAGATGCCGGTCGGCAGCGCCCTCGTCCTGTCGGCCGAGCAGCACATCAAGCGGATCCCGGTCGTCAATGCCGCCGACCAGCTGGTCGGTGTCGTCGGGCGGGCCGAACTGCTGCGCGCCCTCATGAGGACGTCGTGAGCCGCGTCAGGGTGACTCGCTGATGAGCACGCTCACCGCGCACCAGCTCGTGCGGGACTTCGGGTCACGACGTGTCGTGAACGGCGTCTCGCTGCGGATCGACGCGGGTGAAATCGTCGGGCTGCTCGGCCGGAACGGCGCGGGCAAGTCCACCACGTTTCAGATGCTCGCCGGCTTCGTGCATCCCACCAGCGGCACCATCCGGATCGACGAGACGGACCTGACCGCGAAGCCGCCGCACGAGCGCGCCCGCCTGGGGCTGACCTACCTGCCCCAGGAGCGTTCGGTGTTCCTCCGGCTGTCGGTGCTGGACAATCTACTGCTGCCGCTCGAAGAGCGGGGCATCCCGAAGCGGGAACGGCTCGCACGCGCCGAGGCGCTGCTGGCCGATTTCGGTCTCTCCCGGTCGGCGCGGCTCAGGGCCTACGCCATTTCCGGCGGCGAAGCCCGCAAGCTCGAAGTGGCCCGCGCCCTCACGCTCGACCCGCGCTACGTGCTGCTCGACGAACCGTTCGCCGGCATGGATCCCCTGCACGTCAGGGAGGTGCAGGAGGTCGTGCGCAGCCTGAAGGCACGCGGCATCGGCGTGCTCATTTCGGATCACAACGTGTACTATGCGTTCGAGCTGATCGACCGGGGGTACGTCATCGACGCCGGCCGCGTCCTGGTCGAAGGCACCCCGCAGGCGCTCGCCTCCAGCCCCGTGGCGCGGGCGGCGTTCCTGGGCGACGAATTCGACGTGCCGCCGGCGATCGCCGCCCGCGTCCAGCCGCCGGCACGATGATCGCGCTCTGCCCGGCCTGCTGGCGCGAGGTCCCTCCGCACGTCACCTCGTGTCCGCACTGCGGCGCCGATCTGTCGTCGCTCGACGCGCGCGACTATACCGCCAAGCTGATCAACGCCCTGTCGCATCCGGACGATGAGACGGTCATTCGCGCCGCCGGTATTCTCGGCACACGCGACGAGCCGGGCGCCGTTCAGGCGCTGCTGGCGGCGCTCGATCGCCGCTGGCCGTCTCCCTACGTCGCCGCAGCCCTCGTGCGCGCGCTCGGTGAACGGGACGGCCCCGAGGCAGCGGCGGCCATCGAGAGAGCCCTCGGTCACGAGTCGTTCATCGTCCGCGCCGAAGCGGCCCGCGCCGCACAGCGGGACCCTCGCCGGCCGGACGGATCCCCTCATCGGCCGCGAAAGGGTTGACTCGGTCCGCGCCAGGCCTCGTCCCGTGCCACGGCCAGGGCGAATCCCGGCGGCGGCCACGCGCCGGTCGCCCGCCAGCGCCGCGCGGCGGCGCCGACCAGCAGGATCGCCTGTCCCGGCAGGCCGGCCGCTTCCGCGGCGGCGGCGTTCAGCCAGCCGGGCGGCAGCGTGCCGGTTTCGATCTGCGCGCGCGCCAGCTGACGCTCGATGACGAGGCGAATCTCGGCCGCGGTGAGGGGCATCACGCGCATCGTCCGCATCCGCCACAGCACGCGCCCGACGTGACCGAGCACGCGCCGGTCGGTGGTGCGGGCGGCCGCCAGAAAGACGGCGCCGCGGTCCATGGCGCGACGGATCCGGAAGGCGGCGACCGTGCTCACGTGCTCGAACGGATCCACGATCGTGAGGCCGGGGACCGCGCCCGCCTGGATCACCGCCGTCTTGCCGACCCCTTCCGGCCCGAACAGCAGCACGCTCCGGCCGAGCGTCAGGTGCGCGGCCATCTCCCGCAGCAGCGCGTCACGCCCGACGAGATCCACAGGCTCCCCCGCTCCTTGACTCGTGGAACCGTCGCGCCCCACTCAGACGGCGCCGGCCCCCGCGGCGGCCGCGATCGCCGCCAGCTCCTGCCGGAGGGTCTCGAGCCGCCGCAGCTCGGCGCGCACCGCCTCTTCGCCGCCGGCGCGTTGTTCGCGGGCCCGCACCAGGGCCCGCTCGGCAACGGCGAGCTGCTCGGACAGCCGCGCGCGCAGCTCGGCCTCCAGCCGGCGCCGGCTTTCGAGCACGCGTTCGTCCAGATCGGCGGCCACGCGACGGCTGTTGCTGTCGAGCAGCCGCGCGAAATAGCGGAGGACGTCGCGCCGGACTGCCGGCTGGCGCCAGCGTCCCGGCAGCGTCACGTCGAGCAGCCACCCCAGCGGTCCGGGGCTGGTCAACTGCATGATACCGGTGAAGTAGAAGCCCCGCCGGACGCTGAACCCTTCGTCCGGCTCGAAGGGGCTGGAAAGCTCCGGGCTGCCGGCCGCACCGGTCCGCGCCAGCCGGGAGGACAGGTCGTTGGCCAGCTGCACGAACCGCCCGATGGCCTCGCGGTACACGCGCGCGGCGTCCGGTTCGATCCGATCGAGCCAGTCGCCCACCAGCGCGCGCGCGACGACGCCCGCCTCGCGCATCCCGTCCGCGCGCCGCCGGCCGGCGCGGCCGGTGAGGCGCGCGAGCGCGGCCGCCACCCGATCCCGACCCGCGCCCGCCGCCCCGGCCACGAACGATGCACGGGCCGCCTCGAACGTCCGCGCCAGCTCCTGCTGCCGCACCGCCAACAGTTGCCCGAGGTCCCTGACGGCGCGGTCGGCCTCGTCAATCCACCGGCGGATCGCGTCGAGGCGCCGGGCCGACTCGTCGATCGGCCGCCGCAGCGCCGCCTCATGCTCATCGACTTCCGCGAGCAGCCGGCGGACCAGCCGCCGGGACGCGCGCGCGCGGACCTGTTCCAGCACGCCGGCGGCCTCCTCCACCAGCACCGCCAGCGCCCGCTCGAGCGCCGGCCACTCGAAGGCCGTCTCCCCCGCCAGCCGTCCGGTCGCGCTGACCTCGATCAGGGGATCCGGCGCCCGGCCGAGGCGCTCCGCGAGCACGCGCGTCGTGAAGCGCGCCGCTTCGCCGCGGTCGGCCTCGCTCAATCGGTCGGCCTTGTTCAGGACGAAGATCAGCCGGTCGACCTGTGCGGCGATCTCGACGACCAGCGACAGCTCCTCGCCGGAGATCGGGGGATCGCCGCCCATCACGACCAGCGCGGCGTCGATGTGCGGGATGAAGGCGCGGGTCACCGCCGTGTTGCCCGCCAGCACCGACCCGACGCCCGGCGTGTCGATCAGGCACAGCCCGGTCTCGAGCAGCCGGCTGGGCAGGCACACGTCGACGAGATCCACCCCTTTCGCGTTCTCGGGGTTCTGCCCTTCCGACACGTACGCGCCGATGTCGCTCGCGCGGATCGGCCGCGCCGTGCCGTCGGCAAAGTGCACGGTCGCGCCCCGTTCGGCGCCGTAGCGCAGGACGGTCACGGTCGACGTGACCGGCGGGACGCCGGCCGGCAGGATCGCCTCGCCGACGAGCGCATTGAGCAGCGTCGACTTGCCGCGCTTGAACTGTCCGACGCACGCCACGTGCAGGCGTCCCGCCTGCAGGCGGTCGACCACCTGCCGGGCATCGGCCGCCACCGGCGCCGCCCCGAGTCCGGCAGCCATCCGCGCCATCGCGTCGAACTCCGGCGCGACGAGGCCGGCGCCGGCCGGCTGGAACGTATCGCTGCTCATCGCGGTTCCTGCGCCGGGTGGACCCGGCCCGCCTGGCGCTCAGGCCGGCGCGTGCTGCTGCAGTTCGTCGAGATCCCGGCGGAGGGCGGCCCGGGTCTCCGGCGCGCCGGCCTGCTCCGCCGGTTCCAGCTGCGCGCGGAAGCCTTCCGCGTGCGCGCTGTACCAGCCGCGAATGCGTCCGAGCGCGTGGAGGCTCCAGTCCCGGAGCACCGCGGCGTGCGCCTCCAGCCGCGCCTGCACGTCGTCCGCGGCGTGCCCCCGCAGCCAGCGGGTCACCCGCCAGCGGGCCACCCCGTCTCCCGCGATGCGCAGGCCGGTCAGGCGCGGTTCCGTCGGCAGCGTCGGCGGCGCGAATCGCGGCCGCTCCCGCAGGCTCGTAATGACGTCCTCGTCCACCTCCGGCACCGGCAGGTCCAGGACGCGGGCCGCGTCGGCCAGCGTCGCCGCCGCCCGTTCCGTCAGCGCGCTCAGCGCCTGTTGGATCCGGGCCGCGCGTTCCCCGCTGACCGTCTCGAGCGCCGAACGAAGGCTGTCCGCGATCGTGGCCGCGCGCCCCTCCACGGCGATCCGCGCCGCCAGGGCGAACGCCGGCTGGCCCAGGTGCCGCAACGACTCGCACTCGATCTCGCACTCGCTCCGGACCCGCTCGAACTCGCCGGCCGTCGCCCGCAGCGGCCCGTCGGGCGTGGTCGTCGATCGGCGTGCCGGGGACGGCGTCCGCCCGGCGCGGTCCAGCATCGCCTGCAGCGTGGCCGCCACGTTCTCGCGCAGCACGCCGATCTTCCGCGACAGCGACTGCTGCGCCAGATCACGATGCCGCTCGAACAGCGGGAGGAGATCCTCGCGCAGCCACCCGTCCAGCAGCGCGGCCCGGTCGGCCGCGACGCTGATCGGCCGCACCGGCGGCGCGCTGCCGAATTCGGCGCGCAGCCGCTCGTCGACGTAGCGCGTCATGCGATCGAGGTCGTCCGGTGTGAGCAGGTCCGCCTTGCTGAGCAGCACCGAGACCGGGATGCCGGCCTCGAGCAGCCGCCGCACCGTGCCCAGATCCTCCGGTGTCATGGCGCTGGCGGCATCGAAGAGCACCACGCCGTGGTCGCAGCGCGGCAGGTACGCGAGCGTCTCCGCCGCGCCGTCGGTCGCCAGCGAGCCGAGCCCGGGCGTATCGACCAGCACGACGCCGTCCTGCAGCCGCGGCGACGGCAGTTCGAGGACGATCCGGGTGACGTGCTTCGCGTTCCCCGGGTTGGCCGTTTCCGTGATGAACTCGCCGATCCGCGCCGGCTCCGCCTGCTCCATCGCCCGCTCGGCGAACCAGACGCTGAGACGCTCGACCGGGCCGAACTGGATCCGGGTCGGCACCGCGGTGATCGGCGTCACGCCGATCGGCAGCCGTCCGGTTCCGAGCACGTGGTTCAGGAGCGACGACTTCCCCGTGCTCACGCGCCCGAACACGGCGACCTCGAAGCGGCGGTCCTCCAGCCGGTCCAGGATGATGCCGAGCGCGGGCCGGAATTCCACGAGTCCGTGGGTGCCGATGATCCGATCGAGCGCTGCCAGCGCCGCGACCTCGTCTCCCCCTCCGCTCAGCCGCGCGATCCGCGCCGGCAGATCGCCGGCCGCGCCCCGGGCCAGGTACGCGTCCAGCTGCCGGATCACGCCCTGCAGCTCGACCACGAGGCCGTTCAGCCAGGGCTCGGCCGCCTCCGGCACCGCCCCGTATCCGCGCATGTAGCGCGGCTTCAGCTCCTCGGCCGCGATCTCGACGAAGCTCAGCGTCGTCCGCAGGGCGTACAGCGCGCTGACGCGGGCCGGGGCCGGCTCGAGCCCCTGGGCCTCGAGGATCCGGAGCATCAGCGACCGGATCCGACGCGTGTAGTCGCGGAACACGCGCTTCTGCACCGGGGTGAGATCGTCGACGTAGCGGGAGAACGGCGAGCCGGAGGCAGAGGCGTCGAGGATGACGGAGGCGTCCGAGAGCAGCTTGTCGACGTACTGGCAGCTGACGCGCAGGTGGCGCTGCTGATTCTCGTTCAATGCGCCGGGCGGGACGATCGGATCGGACTCCATCGAACCGCGCCCCTTCCGTTCAGAACAGCTTCCGTGCCGCCAGTGTCCCGAGCCAGATGGCCAGGAAGCCGAGGAAGACGCTGACCGCGACGTTCGCCGCCCCGATCAGCCACGCGCCGTCCTCGATGACGCGGAACGTTTCGAGCTCGAACGTGGAAAAGGTCGTATACGCGCCGATGAACCCGATCGGGACCAGGAAGCGGAACTCCGGCGCCACGACCACCCGATCACCGATCAGGGTCATGACGAATCCCATGAGGAGACAGCCGGTCAGATTCACGACGAGCGTGCCGTAGGGAAACACGGCGCCCATCCGGGACTGCACGAAGCCGCCGACCGCGTATCGGGCGAGGGCACCCAGCGCCCCGCCCAGGGCAATCATCAGATAGCTGACCACACGTACTCCACGCGTCAGGTACGGCACCGCCGTGGCGGCCGGTCACGTACCGGAACCCGGACGTCCACGGGAGCTGACTCGGATTGTGCGATGGTACGGCAAATGACATCCTGAGCCACGCTCGTAGGAGTCATCTGCCCCCGAAGAAAGGTGGGCGGTTATAGGGTGAACTCCAACACCCAATGTCCTTAAGACTAGCGCGAATGCCCCGCCCAACTCAAGACATGGCCCGCTGTGCGTACTTTCGTGACACTCCGAGACCTCACCCGTCCCCGCGGCTGCAGGTGCCGGTTGAAGAACGCGGCCACGCGCCGCCAGGCGTCGCGCAGCGCCTGCGCGCGGTGGAAGTAATGGAACTCCCCCGGGTACATCATGAAGTCGAACGACTTGCCGTCGGCCTGCAGCGCGTTGACCAGACGGGCCGATTCGAAAAACGGCACGTTGAGGTCGGCGGTGCCGCCCAGCACCAGCAGCGGCCGCACGATCCGGTCGACCCGGTAGATCGGCGAGGCGTCGTGATACAGCGCGGGGTGATCCTTCGGCTGGCCCATGCGCCCGCGGATCCAGTCGCCCCCCGGATCCTGGTACCAGTCCTTCCAGTCGACGACCCCCGCCACGTCGACGGCACAGTTGAACAGCGTCGGCGTGAGCGTGAGCGCCTGCAGGGTCAGGAACCCGCCGTAACTCAGCCCCCAGATGCCGATCCGCTGCGGGTCGACGTAACCGAGCGACTTCAGGTACTTCGCACCGGCCGCGACATCCTGGAAGTCCTTGCCGCCCAGGTCGTGATACACCGCCTCCCGCCAGGCCCGGCCGTAGCCGATGCTGCCCCGGTAGTCGACGGCCAGCACCACGTAGCCGTGCTGCACCAGGTACTGGTGGAAGCTGTAGTAGACGCCGTAGTCCCGGTGGATGTGCCACCCCTCGTAGTTCTGGTTGATGCCGTCGCCGTGCACCCAGATGATCGCCGGATGCCGCTTCGTCCGATCGAGATGCGGCGGCACGAAGAGATAGGCCGGCACGGGCGTGCCGTCGGCCGAGGGATAGTGCACGAAGGTCGGCGCCACGAGATCGGCGCGATTCACCGACGCGGGCAGCGACTCGCACAGCCGCGCCGGCCGCCCCCCCGGCACCGCCCGCACGGTGTAGAGGTCGGCCGGTTCACGCGGGTCCGTGTGCTCGTAGACCAGCGTGCGGCCGTCGGGCGACCACTGCGCCGCCGTGTTCGTCCCGATGCCGGTCGTGATCGTCGCCAGGCGGGCGGCCGCCGGATCGGTCCCGATGTCGGCCACCATCAGCTCGCGCCGGCCCGGGTGCGCGGCGGCGTTGACGTCGAACGCGATGCGCGTCGAGTCGGGCGACCAGGCGAGGCGATCGACCTCCGCGTGCCCGTGCGTGATCTGCACCGGGTCCCCGCCGGCCGCCGGCATCACGTACAGGTGCGCCCACCCGTCCTGGTCGCTGAGAAACGCGATCCACTTCCCGTCCGGCGACGGCTGCGGCTCGGCGTCCAGATAGAGCATGTCCCACCACCGGCGATACACGTCGCGGTGGGCCACCCGGCCGTCTCCGTCGGTCGTGTCGGCCACCACGATCTCGCGCGTCCGGACGTCGTCGCTCACCCGCTGGAACGTCACGTGGTGCGCGTCGACCCAGGCGGGCGACGAATCGCTGCCGGGCGCCGGCGCGAGGTGGACGATCGGGCCGCCCGCAGCCGGCACGACCCCGACTTCCGGGTCGGTCCGCTCGAACCAGGTGAACAGGATCTTCGCCCCGAAGAACGCCGGGGCCTCCTCGTGGCGGGTGGCCGTATCCATGGTGAACGCCAGGTGCGCGCCGTCGGGCGCCCACACGGGGTCGTGCTCGGTCGTCGGCGTATCGGTCAGCCGGATTTCCCGGCCGTTGTCCAGCCGGCGGACGAACAGATCGCCCGCCCGCATGAACGCCACGCGCGTCCCGCCGGGAGAGAGCGTGAACGCGCCTCCCTTGTCGTCCTTCGCCCAGACCGCCGCCGGCGCGCCGCCGGCCGCCGGCACCTTCCACAGCGCGCCATCGCGGCCGAAGTACAGCGTCCGGCCGCCGTGTCCCCAGAACAGGCCGCCTATCAGATCCCGGTCGTCGTGGGTCAGTTCCGTCGGCGGTCCGCCGGCCGCCGGCGCCGTCCAGACGTTCTGCACGCCGGCGCGATCCCACAGGAACGCGACCGTCCGGCCGTCCGGCGAGAAGACCGGCGCGGAGGGAAACCGGATATCGAGCAGCGTCTCAATCGTGAGCCGTCCCGAGGCGGTCGATCGGGCAGCCGCCACCGTGCGAACGGCCAGCCCGGTCACGACGAGACACGCCACGCCGATTGCCCAGCCCGCCTTCCGCATCATGCATGAGCCTCCCGGTCCAGAAATTGTGACGGGACTCTATCACTAAACGCCGGCCGGCCGGCCGCCCGCCCCCCACCCGGCCCCTCCTGCGTCGAAACCTCGCCGAAACACGCATGCGTCAGAGTGTAGCCGGCCCGGCCACTTCGGCCGGCAAGGCAGGTAAACTACAATGCCGTCATGCCTCGAACCGGAAGGCGACGCCCCGGAAGCCTCGCCCGTTTCCCGCTCGTCCGCCGAGACCGGCGCCCGGGCCCAGCCGCCATCCCGGGATAATCGTCGGCCCGTCATGACGCGTATCGCCATCGTCGAGGACGACCCGGACATCGCGGGGCTGGTGGCCCGCTATCTGGAAAAGGCCGGGCTGTCGACCGACATCATCACGAGCGGGCGGCAGGCGCTGCCCGCGCTGCGATCCCGTCCGCCCGATCTCGTGATTCTGGACCTCATGCTGCCCGGGATGGACGGCCTCGAGATCTGCCGCGCGCTGCGCGCGGATCCGGCGACGTCGGCCGTGCCGATCATCATGTTGACCGCCCGGGCCGAGGAATCGGATCGGATCGTCGGCCTGGAGCTCGGCGCGGACGACTACCTCGCCAAGCCGTTCAGCCCGAACGAGCTGGTGGCGCGCGTCCGTGCGCTGCTCCGGCGAACGAGCCGGCAGGTGCCGACCGAGCCGGTCCTGAACTACGGCCACATCCAGGTCGATCGCGAGCGCCATGTCGTCTCGGTCAAGGAGGCGCCCGTCCGGCTGACCGCCAAGGAGTTCCTGCTGCTCGAGTACCTGATCCAGCATCGCGGCCGGGTGCTGTCGCGCGACCTGCTGCTGTCCGACGTCTGGGGCTACCGTTATACCGGCGGCACCCGGACCGTGGACGTCCACGTCCGCCGCCTGCGGGAGAAGCTGCCGCTGCTGACCGGTGCACTGGTGACAGTGAAGCAGTTCGGCTACAAGCTGCTCGATCCGGCGCCGGAAGAGGGATCGGCCGGGGACCCTGTTGAGAATTGACCGCTGAACGGGAAAGAATAGGAGCGCCTGGCGGCGTCCCACGACGGACAACCCATTGATGGCGCTCTTCCCTGCCCGCGCCGGATTTCGTACGAAGACCTTCCTGGCGGCCTTTCTGGTCGCGGCCGGCGGCCTGGTGGTCGCCGGGGTCTTCATCGGCTCATCGCTCGACACGGATCTGCGGCGGCAGGCTGAAGGGACGCTGGTCGCCGAAGCGCGGCTGGCCGCCGAGCTGCTGTCGCGCCGCGTCCGGACCCGCAACGGCGGCAGCCTCGACGCCGAGGCCGATCAGCTCGGCCGGGACGTCGACGCGCACGTCACGCTCATCGCCCCCGGCGGACAGGTCGTCGGCGACTCGGATCGGGCTGCGACCGATCTGCCGTCCCTCGGTTCCTACGCCGACCTTCCCGAGATCCGTGCGGCGCAGCAGAGCGGCGCGGGCGTCTCCCGCCACTACAACGATCGCCTGGGCGTGGACGTGCTCGACGTCGCCGTGGAGGCGACCGGCCAGCCGGGGGTGGCGTTCGTGCGGCTCGAGCGCCCGTTGACCGGCATCCGGCAGCAGCTGCACGCCGTCTGGCGCCTCGTGGCCCTGGCCAGCCTGATTGCGCTCGTCTGCTCGGCCGCCCTCGCCTGGCTCGTCTCCTCGCTGATGACGCGGCGGGTGCGGGCGATCGCCGCGGCGGCGGGACGGGTCGCCGCGGGCGACCTGACGGCGTCGCCGCTCGCGTTCGGGGAGGACGAGCTCGGGCGGGTCGCGCAGGCGCTGGACCGATCGGTCCACACGCTCGCCGGGCGTCTGGACGAGATGGCGCGCGATCGGGCGCGGACCGAGGCCATTCTCTCGGGGATGGTCGAAGGGGTGCTGGTGGTGGACCGGACGGGGACGGTCCGGACGGCCAACGACGCGGCGCGGCGGTTCCTGCGGCTGCGGCCGGACGCCACGGGCCGCCACTATCTCGAGGCGATCCGGCATCCCGGCATCGCCGATCTCCTGGACACGTCGCTGCGGGGCGAAGAGCCGGCCGGCCTGCAGCTCTCGCTGGCGCCCGATTCCGGCCAGACGCTGCTGGTCCGCGCGGCGCCGGTGGCGGCGTCGGGGGGCGGCGGGGCCGTGCTGGTGCTGCACGACATCACCGACCTGCGGCTGGCCGATCAGATCCGGCGGGACTTCGTCGCCAACGTCTCGCACGAGCTGCGCACGCCGCTCACGGCGATCCGGGGCTACGTCGAAGCGCTGCTGGACGAGGGCAGCGACGCCGAAGAACGGCAGCGGTTCCTCCAGATCATCGCGCGGCACTCGCTGCGGATGGAGCGGCTGGTCAAGGACCTGCTCCGCCTGGCGCGCCTGGACGCCCGGCAGGAGGCGCTCGATGTCGTGCGGTGCGACACGCGCGGCGTCATCCAGAGCGTCGTGGCGGATCTCGCGCCGGAGGCGGCGGCGCGCGAGCAGCGCGTCACCGTCCGCGTGGAGCCGCCGGCGGAGGCCGTGCAGGCCGATCCGGCGAAACTGCACGACGTGCTCCGCAACCTGGTGGAGAATGCCCTGGCGTACTCGCCCCCCGGCTCGGCCGTGGACATCGACGCGCGACGGGACGGGGATCGCATCGTGCTGACGGTGGCGGACCGCGGGCCCGGGATTCCGGAGGCCGATCTGACGCGGGTGTTCGAGCGGTTCTACCGGGTGGACAAGTCGCGCACGCAGGATCCCGGGGGGACGGGGCTCGGACTCGCCATCGTGAAACATCTGGTCGGCCTGCTGGACGGCGACGTGCGCGCGGAGAACCGGCCGGGCGGCGGGGCCGTCTTCACCGTCCGGCTGCCGGCCGCCCGCGAGGCCGCGCCGGCCGCGGCGGAGGGACATCACGCATGAACGAGGTCCTGGCGCTCATCCTCGGAGGCGGCCGCGGGACGCGGCTGTTTCCGCTCACCGCGATGCGGTCCAAGCCGGCGGTGCCGATCGGCGGCAAGTACCGCCTGATCGACATCCCGGTCAGCAACTGCCTGCACGCCGACGTGCGCCGGATCTTCGTGCTGACGCAGTTCAACTCGGCGTCGCTCAACCGGCACATCAGCCAGACCTACCGCATGGATCTGTTCTCGCGCGGATTCGTCGACATCCTGGCCGCGGAGCAGACGCTCGACAGCTCCCACTGGTTCCAGGGGACGGCCGACGCGGTCCGCCAGGCCGCCCGCCACTTCGCGCGCTACGAGGCCGACTATTACCTGATCCTCGCCGGCGATCATCTGTACCGGATGAGCTTTGCCGAGCTGGTCGACGCCCACATCGACCGGCAGGCCGACATCACCGTGGCGGCGCAGCCGGTGACGGCCGAGGACGCCACCTCGATGGGCATCTTTCACTTCGATCGGCAGGGGCAGATTACCGCCTTCGAGGAGAAGCCGACCGCCGAGCGGCTCGCGGCGATCGGATCGAGCCTGGCCGCCGGGTCGACGTTCGGCGGCGTGACGCCGGACCGGCCGTTCGTCGCCTCCATGGGCATCTACGTCTTCTCGCGCGACGTGCTGCTGGAGACGCTCGCACGCCACAGCGGCACCGACTTCGGCAAGGAGATCATTCCGGGCGCGCTGCAGACCCACAACGTGAAGGCCTACCTGTACCGCGGCTACTGGGCGGACGTCGGGACGATTCCCTCCTTCTACGACGCGAACATCATGCTCACGCGGCCGGGCGCCCCGTTCAAGTTCTACGACCCGCGGCGGCCGATCTTCACGCATCCGCGCTTCCTGCCGGGCGCCCGCTTCAACGACTGCGCCGTCGACAACGCCATCGTCGTCGAGGGCGGCTTTCTGGACCACTGCACCGTGCGGGAGTCGATCGTCGGGGTCCGGATGCGCATCAGCCGCGGAGCGCACATCACGCGGTCGGTGCTGCTCGGCGCGGACTTCTACGAGGAAGAAGACGAGGCCCCGGCGCGCGGCAACCGCCCGCCGCTCGGCATCGGCCGCGACGTCGTGCTCGACCGCGTCATCGTCGACAAGAACGCGCGGATCGGCGACGGCGTGCGGCTGGTGAACGAGGCGGGGGTCCAGGAAGCCGACGGCGACGGGTACGTCATCCGGGACGGCATCATCGTCGTCCCCAAGGACGCGACCGTCCCGGACGGGACGACCGTCTGACCCGATAATTTACCTTCCCGAAACACTTGCGATACGGCCCCGTCATTCCCGCTTTCTATGCTCGTTCCGTCGGGCTGGGCCGGCGGCCTCTCACCACGCCGGCCGTCACGCCCGACGGAGAGCCACCATCGATGCGACCTGTGACGACTCGTCTACGCCCCTGGATGGCCGGGGTGACCCTGGCCGCGGCCCTGCTTTCTGCCAACCCGCGCGTTCGCGCGCAAGCCCCTGACGGGCCCGGCGACGGGTCCGCCTCCATGACGAGCGGAACGCCCGCCGGTGCGGCGACCTCCGCCGCCGCACCGGCCGGTCAGACCGACGTCCAGCCGGCGCCGGCCGCCCTTCATTACAAAGGCATCACGCTGACCCCCGGCGGCTTCTTTGCGGCCGAGACCGTGTGGCGGCAGCGGGCGGTCAGCGGCGACATCAACACCCCGTTCAACGCGATCCCGATGCCGGGCAGCTCGCTGTACAACCTCTCGGAGTTCGCCGGGAGCGGCCGGCAGTCGCGCATCTCCATGCTGGCCCAGGGCTCCTTGGCCACGGTGAAGATCGGCGGGTACTACGAGGGCGACTTCCTGTCGGCCGGCACGACGTCGAATGGCAACGAGAGCAACAGCTATACCTTCCGCCAGCGCCAGTTCTGGGCGCAGGCGGCCTTCAACGACGGCATCACCATCACCGGCGGACAGATGTGGTCGCTGGTGACCGAAACGGCGCACGGCGTGGACAACCGCACCGAAGCGCTGCCGATGACGATCGACGCGCAGTACCACGTCGGCTTCAGCTGGGCGCGCCAGTTCGGCTTCCGCGTGGCGAAGGACTTCCACAACAAGGCGTGGCTGGCCGTCTCCGTCGAGAATCCGCAGACCACCTTCGCGGCCCACGGGCAGAGCAACAACTTCCTGCTCGGCGCCGCCGGCAACGGCGGCGGTCTGTACAACCCGACCGCGAACTACTCCTTCAACATGGCGCCGGATGTCATTGCCAAGGCGGCCTTCGAGCCGGGCGCGGGCCAGCACTATGAAATCTTCGGCATCCTGAGCACCTTCCGCGACCGCGTGTTCCCGACCGGCGGGGCGCCCTACAACGACCACAAGGCGGGCGGCGGCGTCGGTGCGAACGCGCGCGTCACGCTGGCCAGGAACCACGTGACGCTGGGCCTTCACTACCTGATGGGCAGCGGCGTCGGGCGCTACGGCACGGTCGGCCTGCCGGATGCGACCGTGCACCCGGACGGGACGCTGGCCCTGATCAAGAGCCACCAGGTGCTCGGCACGCTCCAGCTGCACTACTCCAAGCTCGACGTCTTCTTCAACGGCGGGGCCGAATACGCGGCACGCACGGCGGACGCCACGAGCGCGACGACGGCGGTCGGCTACGGATCGCCGCTGTTCAACAACTCCGGCTGCTGGACCGAGCCGAACCCGGGCGCGGGCGGCTTCGCGCCCGGCTCGCTGTCGGCCTGCACCGCCGACACCCGGGATGTCGTGGAGGGCACCGGGGGGTTCTGGTACACGTTCTACAACGGATCGAAGGGCATGGTCCGGTTCGGGACCCAGATCTCGCACCTGGTCCGCAACACCTGGTCCGGCGTCGGGTTGCCCGCGCATCCTGGCGGCGCGCCCCAGGCGGATGACAACATGGTCTTCACGTCGTTCCGTTACTTTCTGCCGTAGGGAGGAGACACCGATGCCGTTCACCTTCTCCCCTCGGAGTGCCGAGACCGGCATGGGAAGGAGCCCTCACGGTCCGCAGTCGTTACCCGGCATCGACACGAAACCGGTGTCGTTGCCGGATTCACCATCTGGACTTCAGCGTAAGGAGACTATCTTGCCACCTCTTCGGAAAACCGTTTCGGTCCTGACACGTCGTTCGATCGTGATGGGCGGCCTGTTCGCACTCACCCTGGCGGCCGGCGCCATGACGGGCACCCGCACGCTCCAGGCGGCCGGCACCGTCAACATTCTCGAGACCGGCTCCAGCCTGCTCTATCCGCTGTTCAACCTCTGGGTTCCCGCCTACACGAAGATCGATCCGGGCGCCAGAATCACGACCCAGTCGACCGGCAGCGGCACCGGCATCGCGCAGGCGGTCGAGGGCATCGCGCAGATCGGCGCCTCCGATGCCTACATGAGCGACGCGCTGATGAAGATGCACCAGGGCATGCTGAACATCCCGCTGGCCATCTCGGTGCAGATGGTGAACTACAACCTGCCCGGCCTGAACCAGCGGCATCTGAAGCTGAGTGGCCCGGTGGTCGCGGGCATCTACCAGGGCCGGATCACCAAGTGGAACGACCCGGCCATCAGCGCGCTCAACCCGGGCGTCGCGCTCCCGGCCCGCAGCATCATCCCGCTGCACCGGACCGACGGCAGCGGCGACACCTTCATCTTCACGCAGTACCTGTCGTTCAGCACGCCCGCGTGGGCGAACAGCGTCAGCTACGGCACCACCGTGAGCTGGCCGGCGGTGTCCGGCGGCCTCGGGGCGGTCGGCAATCCCGGCATGGTCACCGCCCTCAAGGACAACCCGTATGCCATCGCGTACATCGGCACGAGCTATCAGAACGCGATCGAGAAGGACGGGCTCGGCATCGCGATGCTGAAGAACCGGGACGGTCACTTCGTCCTGCCCGACGCCAGGACGGCGGCCGCGGCGGCGGCCATCATGGTGCCGAAGACGCCGAAGGATCAGCGCGTCAGCCTGATTTTCGCCCCGGGTGCCGAATCCTATCCCATCATCAACTACGAGTATGTTATGGTGAACCGCAAGCAGCCTTCGGCCGGGATGGCCGCGGCCCTGCGGAAGTTCTTCAACTGGGCGATCAGGGCGGACGGCGGCAATGCACCCCACTTCATGAATGAGGTGCATTTCGTGCCGCTGCCGGCCCCGGTCGTCAAGCTCAGCGCGGCTCAGATCGCAGAAATTCAGTGACCTCGCGTGCACGCGCTTCCGGTCTTCTTCCCCGGTGCGCCGGCGATCCCATCGCCGGCGCACCGGGGCGTTTCAGGTCCTGCGCGGGATGACCGCTTCCCTTCGAGCCGCCACCGCTGAATCCGGCGCGCGCCCCAGACCGCGTCGTCAGAACCGCGTGTTCACCTTCCGTCGCCTCACCGCCCTGCTGGCCGGCGTCGTGCCGGGCAGCCTCATCGTGATCGTCGTCTTTCTGGCGATCTACGCGTGGCCGGCCGTGCGCTTCAACGGCCTCGGCTTCCTGGCCGACAACAGCTGGAACCTCGGCAGCCTCTACGGCAACCCGATCACCGTTCGCGGCCAGCAGATTCTGCCGGGCGCGCACTACGGCATCCTGTTCCTGATCGCCGGCACGCTGCTCAGCACCGCGATCGCCCTCTGCCTGGCCGTGCCGATCGGAGTCGGCGCCGCCATGCTGCTCGCCGAGGGCGTGCCGCCGGTGCTGCGCAGCTGGTTCTCCTTCTTCGTCGAGCTGCTGGCCGCGATTCCGAGCGTCGTCTACGGGCTGTGGGGCTACGTCGTGGTGATCCCGTTCCTCGGCCACCACGTGTATCCGTTCATGGTCAGGTGGCTCGGCTTCATTCCGTTCTTCGGCGGTCCGGCCGGCAGCGGCTACGGGCTGCTCACCGCCGGCCTCGTGCTGACCCTGATGATCGTGCCGCTCATCACGGCCACCCTGCGCGATGCGCTGGTCACCCAGCCGGCCACCCTGCGCGAAGCGGCGGTGGCGCTCGGCGCCACCCGGTTCGAGACCCTGTGGACCGTCCTGCTGCCGGCGGTGCGCCGGGTGCTGATCGGGTCCAGCATCCTCGCCACCGGCCGCGCACTCGGCGAAACGATGGCCGTGCTCATGGTGAGCGGCAACGCGCTGAACTACCTGCCCGGCAACATCTATACGCCGATTTCCACCATGGCGTCCTTCATCGTCTCGCAGCTCGACAGCGCCCTGCAGGATCCGACCGGCATGGCGGTCCGCTCGCTGGCCGAGGTGGCGCTGGTGCTCTGCCTGATTTCCATCGTGGTGAACAGCCTGGCCCGCTTCCTGATCTATTACGAAGGGCGCCAGAGCGGGAGGGCCGCCTGATGGACGCGACGGCGGTCGACCTCCGCGGCGCCGGCGGTCTGCTCCTCCGGCGCCGCCTCTTCGACTACCTCGGCTGGGGTCTGAGCGCGCTCGCCTTTCTGCTCCTGGGCGGCGCCATGCTGTGGATCCTGCTCGTCGTCTTCCGGCGCGGCGTCGGTGCGCTCACGCCCACGCTCATCACGCAGGTCACGCAAGGCACGGGCGGCGGGCTCCTCAATGCCATCCAGGGGACCCTGGTCCTCGCGACGGGCGGCCTCCTCCTCGCCGTGCCGCCCGGCCTGGCGGCCGGCATCTATCTCGCAGAATTCGATCACGGCCCGTGGGCCCCGACGATCCGCTTCCTGTCCGACGTCCTGGTCGGCGTGCCGTCGATCGTGATCGGCTATTTCAGCTACGTCACGATGGTGGTCGGGCTCGGGTGGAAGTTCTCGGTCGCGGCCGGCAGCGTCGCCCTCGCCATCATCTCGCTTCCCTACATCTGCCGGACCAGCGAGATGGCCATCCGCCAGGTGCCGCGCGCCATGCGGGAGGCGGCCTACGCCCTGGGGGCGAGCGACGGCACCGTGGCCAGGACGGTGTACCTGCCGATGGCACTGCCCGGCATTCTCACCGGCGTGCTGCTCGCCCTGGCGATCTCGGTGGGCGAAACGGCGCCGCTGCTCTATACGGCCGGCTGGTCGAACTACCTCTGGACCGGCCACCTGACGAACGAACCGATCGGCTACCTCACCTACGCGATCTGGGCCTTCATCACCGAGCCGTTTGCGAGCGCGCATGCACTCGCGTACGCCGCGGCGTTCCTGGTCACCCTGTTCGTCCTCGTACTCAGCATCCTCTCGCGCCTCGCGCTGGACCAGAACGCCGGCTGGCGCCGGCGCCGCAGCTGAGACGCCATCACGCCGTCGCCGCCGGCCGGGCGCGCCCCCGGGGCGGAGTGCGCGCATCGGCCAGTGGAGACGGCTTGGCTGTCTGTGGAATCCCTGCGTACCGGTCGCCGGAGCAGGAGAGGAGGGCGGCGGACCGCGTAACGCCGCCTCAGGGTCGTCCGGAGCCGGCCGGCGCCGGACCGGAGCCGTGCGCCGCCTGGCGCTGCGCCATCACGAGCAGCACGGCACCGACCGCCACGGCGCTGAGCGACCCCCACTGGGCGACCGTCAGGCCGAGCGCCACCCGGATGTTGATCCGGATGAACTCCAGGAAGAAGCGCTCCGTCCCGGCGCCGAGCAGGTAGACGGCGATGACCTTGAGATCCGCCATGCCGTGGCGCCGCCAGCGGACGAGCAGAATCGTGAAAAGGAACAGGAACGCCGACTCGTAGAGCTGGGTCGGATGGACCCGCTGGAGCGTCGGCGGCAGCCCGTGCGGGAACGCGACGCCCCACGGCAGGCTGGTCGGCTTTCCGTAGTCGTCTCCGACCAGAAAACAGCCGATCCGCCCGACCGCCTGACCGAGCGTGAGCGCCGGCGCCGCGGCGGCAAGGACGCCGATCAGCGGCAGCCGCCGCCACCGCATGTACGCCAGGCCGGCGAGCACGCCGCCCGCCAGGCCGCCGAACCAGCTCAGGCCGCCCCGGTTGAGCAGCGTGGAGGCCAGCCCTTCCCCCCAGTGCTCGAAGACGAAGAGCAGCTTGGCGCCGGCGAGGCCGCCGAGCACACCGACCATCGCCGCGTCCGTGCCCTCGCCCTCGTTCAGCTTGCTGCGGATCAGCTCCCGCCGCAGGAGCAGAATGCCGAGCAGCGCGCCGAGCGCCACCATCGCGCCGAAGCTCGTGACTTCGAACGTGCCGATCCTGAACAATACCGGATACATCCCATCGACCTCTCACGTCCACGATACTCGATCCCGCGCCCGCGTGGCGCGCCATGGCGGCGTCAGCCGCGCGGCCCCCGCGCCAGCCCGGCAGTCGAGGCCCTGCCGGAACGACCGGCTCCACGCGGGCGGGCGGCCGCGCGGGCTCCGGCCGCGCGAACGCCCCCATCCCTGCGCCGGCGCGTCACGCGCTGCGCTTCATCGCCGCCAGGAACTTCCGGATCCGTCGCGCGTTCGTCCCGATGTCGCTGTGGCCGATGCGCGAGACCGATCGGATGTCGACCCGGCTGCCACCGCTGGCGCCGGCCTCCACCCGGATCACGATGTCGTCCTTGAAACCGAACCAGAACGTCGTGTCGGTCGCTTCGATCCGTCCCGCCGACTGATCCTGCGCATCGATGTGCCAGCCGAGCGCCTTTGCCACGGCCAGGGCGCGATCGAACGCCTGCGCCGGCGCCACCGGCAGCACGAGCGTCCTGATGTCGGGGTACGCCTTCTCCTGCAGCGCGGCGATCTTCGGCCCGCCGTACACCGTCGTGTTCGGCGCGCCGGCGCGCAGCGGCAGCACGGCAACGAACTGCGGCGGATTCTGCGTATCGGTCGTGATGTCGTGGATCGCCGGCACCTCCCGCGCGCGACGCTGCTCGGAATACGGCATCCAGAACACGGTGAACGCGATGACGAACCCGACGAGCGACAGCACGAACCCGCCGCGCCGGCTTCCCGGCCGCGTCACCAGCAGGCCGAGCAGGCAGATCAGGCCGGCCCCGATGCCGAGGTACGCGCCCCACTTCAACATGTTGAAGCCGGTTCCGAGCGGCCACCAGCCCAGCCGGTACCCGAACCCGGACGACGCCAGCACAATTGCCCCGACGATGGCCAGCCCGAAACCGGCCAGCGCCACCGGTGACGTCCCCGCCGACCGCTTCGCCGTATCCGCCATGTGTCTCTCCTCTGCTCGCTCCTACCGAGAACGGCACCACCAGCACCGGAACGGATGTTCCGTGCCGCCGCGCGCGCGCCAGGGACGCGCCGGCGGCGCTCAGCGTATCACGGGCCTGCCCCAGCCGCCTCTGCCGTCGCCCGTCTCCTCAGGACGACGGCGGCTCGAGCGGCGCCAGCGTGATCCACCAGCTCTCGCACTCGGTCCGGGACCCGCCCGCACGCGTCACCTCGAAGACGAGATTGAGCGAAGGGATCGTCCAGCGCTGCCTCCCGGCACCGATCGGAACCCGGTACGGCTTCAGCAGGTTTTCCGGTGAATCGTGCGGGCGATGGGTCTTCTGCACGCCCTTGAAGATGGCGAACTCGTCGTACGGGCCGAGATGCACTTCGTACTGCGGCTGGCCGTCGATCGCCTGATCGAACACCCGCTCGCTGTACTGGCCGTCGGCGTCGCGGCACGACTGCCAGTTCCCTTCCAGAATGTTGCGCGGATCGGAGGAAAACGACGTGAACTGCGGGCGGGCCGGCCGGGCCAGGCCGAG
>DATLRO010000038.1:0-4205 GCA_035534615.1 Vicinamibacterales bacterium | reverse complement strand
GTCAGATCAACAACGCCGAAGGCGAGCGGCAGGCGGCCATTCTGCGCGCCGACGGTCAGGCGCAGGCGATTGCGACCGTCGCGGCGGCCACGGCGAAGGCGATCGCCGACATCGGCCAGGCGGTGGCCGGCGAAGGGGGCGCCGAGGCGCTGCACTACCAGCTCGGCCAGCAGTGGGTGGCGCAGTGGGGTCTGCTCGCGAAGAACTCGACCGTCACCATCGTCCCGGCCAGCATGGGCGACCTGTCCGCGATGGTCGGCACGCTGCTGGCGCAGGCGGGGAACGCGAAGCCGGCGGCGGTGCCGAAGGTTCCGTGACGATGCGGGGGAAGACGGCCGGCCCGGCCTCTCGGGTGTCGTAGCCCCGGGCTTCAGCCCGGTCGACGCGCTGGCGAAGCCGCGTGGATCGACGACAGGCCCCGGGGCCGGGCTGAAGCCCGGCGCTGCGAACGCGGCGCGCCCGAGCACTGAGCCCTGAGCCCTGAGCACTGAGCCCCGCGCCCCGAGCGCCCCCGCCGTGCTAGCATTCCTCCCGCCCGGGGAGGGCTCCCATATGACAGCATCGGCTCACCGGCGTGCTTCGGCCGTCCTGGCGTGTTCTGTCTGCGTTGCGCTGCTCGCATTCGTCACTCCGGCCCGCGCGGCCGATGAGGGGACGCGGCTGCTCCAGTCGCCCACGGTCAGCGACACCCAGATCGCCTTCGCCTACGCCCAGAACATCTGGGTCGTCCCGCGCGCCGGCGGCCTCGCCCGTCGACTGACGACCTTCCAGGGACTCACGTCGAACCCGCACTTCTCGCCCGACGGCAAGTGGATTGCGTTCACGGGTGAATACGCCGGCAACCTCGATGTCTACGTCATCCCGGCCGACGGCGGCGAACCGCGACGCCTGACGTGGCACCCGGCCCCCGACCTGGTCGAAGGCTGGACGCCGGACGGCAAGTCGATCCTCTTCTCGTCCACCCGCGCCACCTGGGCCCCGAGGGCGGAGCCGCGCTTCTGGACGGTGCCGCTGACGGGCGGCATGCCCGAGCCGCTGGCGCTGCCGCGCGGCTACCAGGGGAAGATCTCGCCCGACGGCACCCACATTGCGTACCGGATGAACAACTCGTGGGACGAACAGCGCCGCAACTACCGCGGCGGCCAGAACCGCCCGATCTGGATCGTCGATCTCAAGACGTACGACCTCGTCTCGCCGCCCTGGAACGGCTCGAAGGACATGGACCCGGTCTGGATCGGCAAGAGGGTCTACTTCATCTCCGATCGCGACGGCGTCGCCAACATCTGGTCGTACGACACGCAGACGAAGGTCCTGAAGCAGATCACGACGTTCACCGGCTTCGACGTGAAGACGCTCGACGCCGACCGGGACACGATCGTCTTCGAGCAGGCCGGCTACGTGCACGAGCTCGACCCCCGCACGGGCCGGCAGCACATCGTCCGGATCACCGCCGCCGGCGATTTTCCGTGGATGATGCCGCACTGGCAGGACGTCACGAAGATGATGACGACCATCGCCCTCTCCCCGACCGGCCAGCGCGTCGTCGCGGAGGCGCGCGGCGAGGTGTTCACGATTCCGGCCGACAAGGGGAACGTCCGCGACATCACGCACTCCAGCGGATCGGCCGAGATCGACCCGGCCTGGTCGCCGAACGGCCGGTACATCTCCTACTTCAGCGACAGATCGGGCGAATACCAGCTGATGATCGAGGACCAGGACGGGATCACGCCGCCGCGCGCGATCGCGCTCGAGCACCCGACGCACTACTACATGGCGTCGTGGTCGCCCGACTCGAAGAAGATTGTCTACACCGATACCGACCTGCACATCTGGGTGATGGACGTCGCCACCGGCAAGGCGAAGATCATCGGCGACGATCCGTGGATGGTGCCGAACCGGACGGAGAATCCGACCTGGAGCCCCGATTCGAAGTGGGTCGCCTGGTCCAGCCACCTGAACACCCTCTTTCACGCCATCTTCGTCGCCAACGTCGACACGGGCGAGACGAAGCAGGTGACCAACGGCATGGCCGACGCCGTGTGGCCGGTGTGGGACGCCAGCGGCAAGTACCTGTGGTTCCTCGCGTCGACCGACTACGGCCTGAAGTCGCAGTGGCTCGACATGACGTCGTACGACCACTTCGAGCACTTCGGCCTGTACCTCGCCGTGCTCAGCAAGGCGGGCGCGAGCCCGCTGCTGCCGCAGAGCGACGAGGATCGCGGGATCGGCGCGGCGGCTCCGGCGCCTCCGAGTCAGGCGGCGGCCGGGACGAGGCCGGAAGCGCCTCCGGCGGTCACGATCGACTTCGACAACCTGCAGCAGCGGATCATCGCGGTGCCCGGCGTGCCGGTGCGGCAGTACACCATGCTGCGGGCGGGCGAGGCCGGGACGGTCTTCTACATGGAGACGCCGCCGGAAGGGACGCCGGCCCAGGGGCACGCGCTGCACCGGTACCGGCTGAGCGACCGGAAGGCGGATCTGTTCGTGAAGAGCGGCGTCGCCGCTTTCAACGTCAGCGCCGACGGGAAGAAGCTGGTCTACCGCACGAACGTCGCGCCGGTGGACGCGGAATCGGACGAGCCGGCCGGTTCCCGGGTGCCGGAGCTCTTCCTGGTCGATGCCACCGGCAAGCCGCCGGAGGCGGGCCAGGGACGCCTGAAGGCGAAGCTGGTGATGTACCTGGATCCGAAGGCGGAGTTCCGCCAGATCTTCAACGAGGGCTGGCGCAACCAGCGCGACTACCTCTACGTGAAGAACATGCAGGGGACCGACTGGGTGCGGGACAAGCAGATGTACGGCGCGATGCTGCCGTACGTCATGCACCGCGCCGATCTGAACTACCTGCTCGACATGATGGGGGCGGAGATCGCCATCGGCCATTCCTTCGTCCGGGGCGGCGACATGCCCGAGGTGCCGGCGATTCATGCCGGCCTGCTCGGCGCCGACTTCGCCGTCGAGAGCGGCCGCTACCGGATCACGCGCATCTACGACGCCGAGAGCTGGAACCCCGGCCTGCGCGCGCCGCTGGCGACACCCGGCATCCGGGCGGCGGTCGGCGACTACATCCTGGCCGTGAACGGCACCGACCTGCAGGCGCCGGACAACATCTACCGCCTGCTCGACGGCACGGCCGACAAGCAGACGGTGCTGACGCTCAACACGACCCCCTCGACGACCGGCGCCTGGCGGGTCACCGTCGTCCCGGTGAGGAACGAGGAGGGGCTGCGGATGCGCGCGTGGGTGGAGTCGAACCGGCGGCTGGTCGACAAGCTGTCGGGCGGCAAGCTCGCCTACGTCTACCTGCCGAACACGGCGCAGGACGGCTACGAGAGCTTCAACCGCTACTACTTCGCGCAGCAGGACAAGGAAGGGGCGATCATCGACGAGCGGTACAACAACGGCGGCTCGGCGGCCGATTACATCATCGATGCGCTCCAGCGCACGTTCGACGGCTACTTCAACAACGTGGCCGGCACCCGCGTGCCGTTCACCAGCCCGGAGGCCGGCATCTGGGGGCCGAAGGTGATGATCATCAACGAGATGTCCGGGTCGGGCGGCGACCTGATGCCGTACATGTTCAAGCACCGCAAGGTCGGCCTGCTGGTCGGCAAGCGCACGTGGGGCGGCCTGGTGCACACGGCCGACACACCGCCGTTCGTCGACGGCGGCACGATGATCGCGCCGCGCGGCGGCTTCTTCGATCGGGCCGGCCACTGGGCGGTGGAGAACCGGGGCATCACGCCAGACATCGACGTGGAGAACTGGCCGAAGGCGGTGATCGCCGGCCACGATCCGCAGCTCGAAACGGCGGTCGCGGAGGCGATGAAGGAGCTGAAGGCGCATCCGCCCACCCGCCTGATGCACGAGCCGCCGCCGCCGGAGTGGGGCAGGCGGAAGGTCCCGCTGACGCTGGGAAGCGGCGGCCGCCACTGAAAACGGAAGGAGCGCTGAAGAAGCGAGGTGCCCATGGTCCCTGTCATGTCGCTCTGGAGTCCGATTCTGCTGTCGGCGGTGATCGTGTTCGTGGCCAGCTCCCTCGTGCACATGGTGCTGCCGTTCCACAAGAACGACGTCCGGAAGGTGACCGACGAAGATCAGCTGCTCGACACGCTGCGGCGGCTCGACCTGCCGCCGGGCGACTATGTCGCCCCGCACGCTGGATCGGCGGCCGGCATGAAGGCGCCGGCGTTCCTCGAGAAGGTGAA
>DATLRO010000037.1:0-59462 GCA_035534615.1 Vicinamibacterales bacterium | reverse complement strand
GCGCCGGGCGGCGGGGCGCAGAACTTCGACACCATCGAGGTGGCCTTCACCAAGCGGTTCCAGAAGGGGCTCTTCCTCGACACCAGCTACGACTGGACGCGGTCGAACGCGCTGTTCTCGCCGTACGACTTCAGCGCGAGCGCCACGACGCAGGCCGACCCGATCGCCACCGGCTACTACGTGACGCCCTACCCGACCGTCGGCACCGCCCAGACGACCACCTCCTGGGTGTGGCACCTGTCGAGCGACTACGAGTTCCCGTACCAGATCGGCGTCGGTCTGAACTTCGAAGTGCAGAGCGGCTGGAACTATGCGCCGATCATCGGCGTGAACCTGCCGAACGCCGGTTTCCAGCAGTTCTTCCTGAACAACCTCACCACGAACCGGTCGGACACGGTGCCGCTGTTGAACGTCCGGTTCGACAAGGCGTTCGACATCCGGGGCGGCCACCGCTTCACGGCGATGCTCGACCTCTTCAACATCACCAACGCGGCGCCGATCACGAACTTCCAGATTCTGAACGGCGGAGCGTACAACAAGGTCGTCAACCTGCTCAGCCCGCGCACGCTGGAACTCGGCTTCCGGTTCGAGTTCTAGCGCGTCTTTCGTCACACTCCACGCCGGCGCCGGGCCCCAGGGGGCCGGCGCCGGCGTTTTTCTTTTCACCGGTCCCGCCCCGCTCCAGGCTCACCCGAACGACCCATCCTGCGCTACGACGACTACGAGAACCCGCATCCGGCGGTCTCCAACCGCCGGACGACGACGTCCTGGGTCTGGCACCTCTCGGGCAATGACGAGTTCCCGTACCAGATCGGGGTCGGCGCCAACTTCCTGGTCCAGCGCGGCTGGAACCACTCGCCGATCAGCTCGGCCGCCCTCCCGAACGCCGGGTCCCAGGAGTTCGGGATGACCGGCCGTTTTCGTCCTCGCGCCTTCGTCACGCGGGCCGGCGGTAGTAGTATGGGGAGCGATCGGCGGCCGTGCGCCGACGGCAGACCGACGGTCCCTCACCCACGATGAGTTCCCGACGACGCGAACGCCGGCCCGAGGGCCAGGCCGGCCCCGCTGCTCCGGCCCGTGTCCCGCCGCCTGCCTCACTGGATCGGCGGCTCGCCATCACGTGCGTCGTCCTCACGACGCTCGCCGCCACGCTGATGCGCGTCTGGTTCCCGGTCGTCTGGCACGAAGCCGGTACGCCAGCCAGCGCGTTCTACCAGGGCGACACACGGGCGTTTCTCGCGTACGCCGCAGACCTCGTGGCCGGGCGGCCGTTCGACAACGGCATCCCGTTCCACCCACCCGGCTGGCCGTTCGTGCTCGCCCTCTTCTACCGCGTCATGGGGTTCTCGCCGCTCGCTGGACGGCCGATCGATCCGGACGCCATCAAGGTGTTCGTCGCGGCCATCAGCGGTCTGGCCGTCGGTCTGTCCACGCTGCTGGCCGGCGAGCTGGCCGGCACGGGCGCCATGCTCGCGGTGGCGCTGCTCGGCACCTTTCACTTCGGGCACATCGTCGAGGGGACGACGCCGAACTCGGAAGCGTTGTACGGCCTGCTGCTCGTCGTCGCGCTGCTGCTGGCCTGGAGCTGGCTGCGTCACACCGGCGACCGGGCGCCCGGGCGCGGCCGGCGCTGGATCCGACCCCTGCTGCTCGGCGCGGTCTGCGGGTTTGCGACGCTCGTGCGGGCGGAGTTCGAGCTGTGCGCCGCGCTGCTGCTCGCCGCCCGCTGGCTGCCGACGCTGCCAAGGCGCGGAAGGGTGTCCGAGAGCGCGGCCTTCGTGGTCGGCCTCGTCCTGCTGCTGGCGCCCAGCACGGTCGCGCACTGGCGGAGCCTGTCGGCGTTCAATGCCGCGCACACGTCCGACTTTCCAGGGCCGCTGCCGACCTTCGCGCCGGTGACCAGCTACGGAGCGTTCAACTTCGCCATGGGGAACCACGAGAACGCGGACGGCGAGCCCAACAGCGACCATCCCCTGCTGGCCACCTGCACGCCGGAGGAGTCGAAGCTGCTCGCCGAGGGACAGCTCGACCTCTCCTGCCCGGCGGTGTACGACCTGTTCGTCCACGGCTACGGGATTGGCGCGAGCTGGCTGGTGACCCATCCGGCCCGCGCCCTGTGGCTCATCGGCCGCAGGGCGTCGATGACCTCCGGCGTCTTCGCGCTCGGGTACTTCGCCGGCGACCTGCCGGCCGGCGTCGACGGGGTCCGCCGTCGGGCCGACCTGCTGGACCCGGCGGACCGGATCCTCTGGCCGGTGCATCTGGCGCTCATCATCGCCGGCGCGCTGCTGCTGTGGCGACGGCGGCAGGTCCAGGCCCTCGTGCTGCTCGCCCTTCCGCTGATCACGCTGGCCGCGTCGGCGCTGCTGTTCTACGGCTACGTCCGGCTGGGCGTCGCGTATCTGCCGGTGTTCTGGGTGCTGGAGGGGACGGCGCTGGCGGCGCTGGCCGGGCGGGTGGTGGCGGCGCCGCGCATCCGGCGCCAGGCCCCGGCCGTGGTCCTGGCGATCGGCCTCGCGGCCCTGGCGCTGCAGGCGGTGGCCGGATCCAGTCCGCGCCCGCTGATTCTGACCGGCCCCCGGCAGCCCGACGGCCGGCTGATTCAGGACGAGACGATTCGAATCCGGCAGGCGCCCTGACGGGCGGCGGGCGGTCAGACGTGGTCGATGTCGTCCGTCCGATGATCGGCCGTTCCGCGGAGCTGGCGGTCGAGCGTCCGGCTGACGGCGTCCTTCGATCCCAGCCCGACGGCCAGCGCCATCGCCAGGACGATCCCCCCGAACAGGATGCCGAAGGCGAGCAGCAGAATCTGGCGGCCGAGCCCGACCTGCTCGAGCGCCATCGTGCCGGCCATGATCAGCACGAGCCACTTGACGCCGACGCTGAGCACCCGCGCCACCTGGATCTGCATGTTGACGGCGCTGATGAGCACCGACCGCGCGAGAAACCGCGCGAGCAGATCACCCAGGACCAGGATGATGACCGCCGCGAGCAGGTTCGGGATGTAGCGGAAGACGGTCATCGCGAAGTACGACGGCATGGCGGCGTCGAGCGCGCTCAGGCCGGCCAGCAGGCCCAGGGCGAGAATCATCCACTGGACGGCGCGTGCCACCAGCAGCGCGGGGCTCCTGTTCGGCGACCAGTCGATGAGCATGGCCATGCCGCTGCGGGCGGCCCACCGATCGAAGTCGAGCCCGCGCAGCAGGCGGTACAGCACGACGCGGACGATCACGGCCGTGACGAGCGCCAGGACGAGCAGCGCCAGCAGCACGACGACGCCCGGCAGGAAGTTCGCGATGTTCTCGACGATGCGTCCGGCCGCGCGATTAAAGATCACGTGAACCTGGTCCCACATGGCAGCTCCTTTCGACGGATGGGCCGGCGCGCCGCCGGCGGTCCGCGCGTTCGAGTCGGTCACGCATTGAACCGCTCCGGCCAGCGCCAACGCGAGATCAGATAGGGCTTCTGCCGCTCGAACGCGAGGCTGAGGCGCTCGATCCGCTCCTCGACCGCGGCCGCCCCGGCGGTGCCGGCCTGCTCCAGGAACGCGGCGAGCCAGCCGAGGTACAGCGGCGTCAGCGCCCGCAGCAGATGATCGGCCGGCAGGACGCGCAGCCGGTGCCCGATCGCGAAGTCGTAGATGATCCGGGCCCACAAATCGTCGTCCATCGCGAACGACGGGCGGTCGGCCTGCGCCAGCCGGTTGAGGGCGACGCCCGTGGCCGGCGGCAGCACCGCCGCCCACACGTCGCGCAGCTCGCGGTGACCGAGCCGGAACGCTTCGATCAGGCGCCCGATCTCGATCGGGCTGCCGTCGCCCGCCTCGGTCGGCTGGCCGAACACCGGCACGGCGGACGACCCGCGCACGCGCTGCCAGAATTCGGCCCGGCGCTCCGCTCCGGCGAACAGCGCCCCGACGACCTGCACGATTGTCATGCTGAGATCCGGGGCGTCGCCGCGCGTCTCGTGCCGCCTCGCGCCCAGCGCGACCTCGCAGAGCCGGAACCCGCCGCACACGGCGGCCGTCGTCGTCCAGATGTCGACGCCGACCGCCCGCGCGCCGTCCTGCCAGCCCTCCTGCCCGAGAAAATGCTCGACGAGCCGCCCCGAACAGCTGAAGTCGCCCGCCATCGGCTGCCGGATGCGGACCCCGTACAGCGCGCGGAACACCGGATAGACGATGCTGCGGGTCAGCGCCCCCTCGTGCGGGGCGCGCGCGTAGTACGGCGCGACGAAGTCGAACGCGTCGTCCAGCACCGGCCGGATGAGCGCCGCGAGCCAGCCGGGCGCCAGGCCCTCCGCGTTGGCGTCCAGGACCGTGCAGACCTGCGCGCCCAGCTCGCGGGCCGCGCCGAGGATCGCCGCCAGGGCGCGCCCGCGCCCGGGCAGCCCGTGGTACGGGGCATCGAACAGATCGACCGGATGGAGCGGGTAGCCGACCTGCACGAGCCGGCCGGCCGCGTCTCCGAGCGCCTCGCGCACCAGATCGGGAGTGCCGTCGGTGGATCCGCCGTCGGCCAGCACGATCCGGCTGTCCCGAACGGAAAAATCCCGGCACAGGCCGTCGCGCACGGCCCGGGCGATCGCGGCGATCGTGCCGGCGTTGTTGTAGGTGCCGATCCCGACGACGATCGGGGCGACGGCTGCGGCGCGATCAGCGTCGGGCACGCTGGAGCTCGAACCAGTAGAAGGCATACGGCCCCAGGGTCAGAAAATATGGCAGCGTGCCGATCGGCGGGAATTCCGTGTACCCCAGCATTTCGACCGGCACGTAGCCGTTCAGCGCGGACAGGTCGAGCTCGGCCGGCTGCGTGAAGCGGGACAGATTGGCCACGCAGAGGATGATGTCGTCGCCGTCCCGCCGCAGGTAGGGCAGCACCTTGCCGTTCGCCGGCTGGAGGAACTCGATGCTGCCGCGCCCGAGCACCCTGAACAGCTTGCGCAGCGAGATCATGTTCTTCATCCAGTGCAGGAGCGACGCCGGGTCCCCCTCCTGGGCCTCGACGTTGACCGCCTGGTAGCCGTTCACCGGATCCATGACGACCGGGCTGTAGAGGCGCGCCGGATGGGCCCGCGAGAAGCCGGCGTTGCGGTCGCCGGTCCACTGCATCGGCGTCCGGACGCCGTTGCGGTCGCCGAGATAGACGTTGTCGCCCATGCCGATCTCGTCGCCGTAGTAGATGATGGGCGTGCCGGGGAACGAGAACAGGAGGCTGGTGAGCAGCTCGATGCGGCGCCGGCTGTTGCCCATCAGCGGCGCGAGCCGCCGCCGGATGCCGACGTTCAGCCGCGCCTGCGGATCGGCGCTGTACGCCAGATACATGTAGTCGCGCTCCTCGTCGGTCATCATCTCGAGCGTCAGCTCGTCGTGATTCCGGAGGAAGAGCGCCCACTGGCAGGAGTCCGGAAGGTCCGGCGTCCGCGCCATGATGTCGGTGATCGGAGACCGGTCTTCGAGGTGGAGCGCCATGAAAATCCGCGGCATCAGCGGAAAGTGGAACGCCATGTGGCACTCGTCCCCGTCCCCGAAGTACGCGCGGACGTCGGACGGCGGCTGGTTCGCTTCGGCGAGCAGCATCCGGCCGCCGTAGCGGCCGTCGATGTGCGCGCGGATCCGCCGGATGACCTCGTGGGTCTCGGGCAGGTTCTCGCAGTTCGTCCCCTCGCGCTCGACCAGGTACGGCACGGCGTCGAGCCGGAAGCCGTCCACGCCCATGTCGAGCCAGAAGTCCATGACCTTCTCGATCTCGGCCAGCACGGCGGGATTGTCGTAGTTGAGATCCGGCTGGTGCGAGAAGAAGCGGTGCCAGTAGTACGCGTGCGCGTCCGGATCCCACGTCCAGTTCGACCGCTCGGCATCCACGAAGATCGTGCGCGCGTCCCGGTAGCGCTGGTCGCTGTCGCTCCAGACGTAGAACTCCCGCTCCGGCGACCCCGGCGGCGCCTTGCGCGCACGCTGGAACCATGCGTGCTGATCGGAGGTGTGGTTGACGACCAGCTCGATGACGACCTGCATCCCGCGGTCGTGCGCCGCCTTCAGAAACGTCCGGAAATCCTCCAGCGTGCCGTAGCCCGGGTGCACGTTCCGGTAGTCGGCGATGTCGTAGCCGTCGTCGCGCAGCGGCGAGGGAAAGAACGGGAGGAGCCACAGGCAGGTGACGCCCAGCTCCTGCAGGTAGTCCAGCTTCTGGAGCAGGCCGGCGAAGTCTCCGATCCCGTCGTTGTTCCCGTCGAAGAACGCCTTCACGTGCAGCTCGTAGATGATGGCGTCCTTGTACCAGTGCGCGTCGCGGGCGCTGCCGGCGATCGTCATGCGTCGTCACCCCTCCCAGATCGAGCGGAAGCCCGCGACCGGGCCGCGCCCGATCACGCCCCGAGGTCCCGCAGGGTCCGCAGCAGGGAGATGACGTCCTGGCGGCTCAGCATGCCGGTCACGGTGCCGCCCGCCACCACCGGCAGCTGGTTCACGCCGTTGCGATCCATCTCCTGCAGCGCCACCCAGACCTCCGTGTCCGGGGTCACCGACCGGACGCGGGCGAACGGCACCATCACCTGCGCCGCCGTCGTCGTCGCCCAGGCCTCGCGCGGCACCTCCTTGATGCCGTGCAGCGTCATCAGGCCGGCCGCCCCCGTGGCGTCGGTCACCACGAAGCTGCGCAGACCGGAGCCGAGGATGTGCTCGTCGACCAGCTGCTGGAGCGTCGTCTGGCCGGGGATCGTCGGGAAGTGGCGCTCCATCACCTGGCCGGCCGTGTGGCCGGCGAGGCGGCCCTGCACCGCCACCTGCTGCACCTGCGCGTTGGCCGCATTGTCGAGGAACCAGCCGATGAACGCGATCCAGAGGCCGTTGACGAGGTGCCCCTGGAAGATCTGCCAGACCCCGAACAGGATGAACAGGAAGGCGAACACCCGGCCGACCGTCGCCGCCACCAGGGTCGCGCGACGCATGTCGTGGATCACCGCCCAGACGATCGCCCGGAAGATCCGCCCGCCGTCGAGCGGGAAGCCGGGGATCAGGTTGAACATCGCGAGGGCGAAGTTGATGTACGCGAGGTACTCCAGCAGGCCGAACACCGGCCCCGGCCCGCCGGCCAGCCCCTTCAGGCCCTCGAACACCGCGGCCAGCGCCAGGCTCGTGACCGGGCCGGCCAGCGCGACGAGGAACTCGGCGGACGCGCTCGGGGGTTCCGCGCCGATCTGGGCGACGCCGCCGAAGATGAACAGCGTGATGCTCCGGACCGGGATCCGGAACCGCATCGCCACCACCGAGTGGCCCAGCTCGTGCAGCAGCACGCTGGCGAACAGCATCCCGGCCGTCACCGCGCCCATCGTCCAGCACAGCGCCGCCGACCAGTCGGGAAATTCCGCCGGGTAGTAGCTGACCGCCAGCGCCCAGGTGATGAGCGCAAAAATCAGGAACCAGGAATAATCGAGGCCAATCGGGATGCCGAATATCCGCCCGAGGGGGATCTGCTGGCGCCTCATAGGACCTCCACGGCGCGCCCGCGCGCGGCCGGTTCCGTCACGCCTGCCGGTGATGTCCCGATCAGACTGGCCCGGGGGGTCCGAGGCCGTCACGGGGCGTGGTCGTCGTCCCATCGTGTCACGCCGGTCGGCGGTGCCGCAAACCGGCCCGGGGCCCCGGGGCGGGCCCCGGCGCCAGCGAGGGCTGTCGCGGCGGGGATTCCGGCCGGCCCGGGACTCCGGTAGACTGGGGCAGCCCGCCGGCGACTCCGGCGGCACGGAGGCCGATGGCATCCGACCAGGACACCCCCGCGCCCGACGCCGCGCCCCCCCAGGGGCCGGCGGCGCCACCGGATCTGAACGGTCTGTCGGACGAGGCGCTGCTCGACATGCGCCTGTGCGACCTGGGGCTGCAGATCGAGGGCAGCCGGCTGGAGGAGCGCATCGCGCAGCTCTATCAGGAGCTGGAGGCGCGGGGCATCCGGTTCCGCCCGCACTTCTGGCTGTCGGACGACTGGTTCACGCCGGACGGCGTGGGGGGGATCGCCATCCCGTTCTACCTCGCGCATCCGCGGCTGGCCCGGCTGGAGGAAGCGCAGATGCTGGAAGTGGAGGGCGGCACGCCGGAGTCGTGCCTGAAGATCCTGCGGCACGAAGCGGGCCACGCCCTCGACAACGCCTTCGACCTGCGGCGCCGGCGCCGGCGCCTGAAGCTGTTCGGTCCCTCGTCCACGCCGTACCCCGAGTACTACACGCCGAAGCCGTACAGCAAGAGCTTCGTGCTCCACCTCGATTCGTGGTACGCGCAGAGCCATCCCGACGAAGACTTCGCCGAGACGTTCGCCGTCTGGCTGACGCCCGATTCGATGTGGCAGAAGCGGTACGCGGACTGGCCGGCGTTCCGCAAGCTCGAATACATGGACGAGCTGATGCGGTCGATTGCCGGACGGGAGCCGGTGCACGCGTCACGACGGCGCATGGACCCGATCAACCGGATCCGGCGGACGCTGCGCCAGCACTACAAGCGGAAGCGCGAACACTACGGGCTGGAGTATCCGAACTTCTACGACCGCGATCTGCGCCGGCTGTTCAGCGACGCCCCCGAGGTGGCCCGCAACATGACGGCGGCGCGGTTCCTGACCCGGATCCGCCGGGACGTGCGGCGCCGGGTCGCCGCGTGGACCGGCGAATACCAGTACACGATCGACCAGGTGCTCGAAGACATGGTCGCGCGCTGCCGCGAGCTCAACCTGCGGCTGTCGGGCCCCGAGGACCTGACGAAACTGGATTTCACGATCCTGCTCACCGTCCAGACGATGAACTACCTGCACAGCGGCCGGCACCGGGTGGCCCTATGAGAACGCTGCGCATCCTCGCCCTGCTGCACGACTACCTCATCCCGCCCGACGACGTCTCGGGGCACGATCTGACGACCGCCGACTGGAAGACGGAGTACGACGTCGTGTCGACGCTCCGCGAGAGGGGGCACGACGTCCGCGTCCTCGGCATCAAGGACGACCTCAGCGTGATCCGCCAGGCGATGACCGAGTGGAAGCCGCACGTCGCCTTCAACCTGCTCGAGAACCTGCACGAGGTGGCGGTCTTCGATCAGAACGTCGTGAGCTACCTGGAGCTGCTGCGGCTCCCCTACACGGGCTGCAACTCGCGCGGGCTCATGCTGTCGCGCGACAAGGCGCTCACCAAGATGCTGCTGACCTACCACCGGATTCCGGTCGCCGAGTCGGTGGTGTTCCGGGTCGGCCGCGCCGTCCACCGGCCGAAGCGGCTGGCGTTCCCGCTGATCGTGAAGTCGCTGACGCAGGACGCCTCCATCGGCATCTCGCAGGCGTCGGTCGTGGACGACGACCACAGCCTCAGGGACCGCGTGCGCTTCGTACACCGCAGCATCGGCACCGATGCCATCGTCGAGCGGTACATCGAGGGACGGGAGCTGTACGTCGGCATCCTCGGCAACCTGCGGCTGCGCGTGTTCCCCGTCTGGGAGCTCCAGTTCACCAAGATGCCGGACGACGTGCACCGGATTGCGACCGAGCGGGTGAAGTGGAGCGCGAAATACCAGAAGAAGCACGGCATCACGACCGGCCCGGCCGCCGACCTGCCCGACACGCTGGCCGAACAGATCCAGCGGCTCTGCCGTCGCGTCTACCGCACGCTCGAGCTGAGCGGCTACGCCCGGATCGATCTCCGCCTCGACCCCGAGGGGCGTGTCTACGTGCTCGAGGCCAACGCCAACCCGCAGCTCGCCTACGGCGAGGACTTCGCGGAATCGGCCGAGGCGGCCGGCATGGGCTACGACCGGCTGCTGCAGGAGATCCTCAACGCCGGCCTGCGCTGGCGTCCCGAACGGCCGGGCTAGCTGCGGGTTTTTGCCGGGTGACCCCGGCGCTTTTCACCCGCCGCTCGCCGGCAGCCGGGCCGCCGCGGCCCGGCCCGCGCGTCCGCCCGCCGCCGCTCCCCGGGCCGCCAGCCCAGGAAATCAGCCAACGCCGCGCCGCGCGCCTGTTCCGCCGGCGCCACTCCCCTTCGTCCGCGCCACGGGCGCCGGGCCGTACGGCCCCGGCCCCGTGGCATGGAACTTGAGAACGGACCTGCGCGCGGTGTCGTTCGCGTCTGCCGGGCACGATTCCCGTCGTGCCTCGCCCTGCCGCGCATGAGAGCGCTTCGGCGGATCAGGGCGCACCCCGCCACGACCCGCATGCACCAGAGCTGACCGGGCACTGACCCGCGTGATTGACTCAACCGCGCGCGCCCGGCCCTCGACCCAGGAGGTGACCATGGCCGATCATCGAAGGCTCTTCCGATCGCTCGCCGTCGCCGCGGCGGCCGTCGTCGTCGCGGCCGGACTCGCGGTGCGCAGCCACGCGCAGGCGCCGCCGATCGCGGCACACCAGTACAGCCACCTCGCGTACCGGTACATCGGCCCGGTCGGCAACCGGGTCACGGCGGTCGCCGGCGTGCCCGGCCAGCCGGACGTCTACTACTTCGGCGCGGCCGGCGGGGGCGTCTTCAAGAGCACCGACGGCGGCGTCCACTGGACGCCGATCTTCGATCACGAGGACGTCGGTTCGATCGGGGCGCTCGCGATCGCGGCATCCGATCCGAATATCGTCTGGGCCGGCACCGGTGAGAGCTGGATCCGCAGCAACGTGTCGATCGGCGACGGCGTCTACAAGTCAACCGACGCCGGGCACACGTGGCAGCACATGGGGCTGGGCCGCACCGGCCGGATCGGGCGGATCGTGATCGATCCGCACGACCCGGACATCGTGCTGGTGGCGGCCGAAGGGATGGCCTACGGGCCGCAGGCCGAGCGCGGCGTCTTCCGGACGACCGACGGCGGCCGGACGTGGCAGAAGGTGCTGTTCGTCGACGACAACACCGGCGCGGCCGACATCGCGATGGATCCGCAGAACCCGCGCATCCTGTTCGCGTCCACCTGGCAGCTCGTCATCCACACGTGGGGCCGCACGAGCGGCGGCCCTGGCAGCGGACTGTGGAAGTCGACCGACGAGGGGGCGACCTGGCACCGGCTCACCGGCCACGGCCTGCCGGCCGGCCCGCTCGGCAAGATCGGACTCGCCTTCGCGCCGAGCGAGCCGCAGCGGGTCTACGCCCTGATCGAGGCGACCGACAGCACCGGCGGGCTGTTCCGGTCGGATGACGGCGGGCGGACCTGGCAGGCGATCAACCACAGCCACACGATCGACCAGCGGCCGCACTACTACACGCGGCTGGCGGTGGAACCGGACAATCCGAACGAGGTGTACTTCATCTCCGTGGAGCTGACGACGTCGCTCGACGGCGGGCGGACGATCGTCAACGCGCCGGGCGGCAGCCACGGCGACAACCACGACATGTGGATCGACCCGGGGAACGGCAACCGGATGATCGTCGGCAACGACGGCGGGGCGATCATCTCGGTGAACCGGGGGCGGACGTGGTGGCGCCCGCGGCTGCCGATCGCCCAGATCTATCACGTGTACACCGACAACCAGATTCCGTACAACGTCTACGGCAACCGGCAGGACGGGCCGTCGACGCGCGGACCGAGCAACAGCCGGCTCGCCAGCGGCGTGATCCCGATCGGGATGTGGCACTCGGTCGGGGGCTGCGAGAGCGGCTTCGCCGTGCCCGATCCGGCCGACAACGACATCATCTGGTCCAACTGCTACGGCAACGCGCTCGACCGCTTCAACGAGAAGACGCGGCAGGCGCGGGCGGTCTCGCCGTGGCCGGACAACCCGATGGGCCACGGCGCGCGCAACCTCAAGTACCGCTTCCAGTGGACGTTCCCGATCGCCATCGATCCGCTCGACCACACCCGGGTGTACGTCGGCAGCCAGTACGTCCACGAGACGACCGACGGCGGCCAGACGTGGAAGGTGATCAGTCCGGATCTCACGCTGAACGACAAGGCGAAGCAGGGGCCGTCGGGCGGCCTGTCGCCCGACAACGCGAGCGTCGAATACTACCCGGTCGTCTTCGCCCTCGGCGTGTCGCCGGTCAAGGAAGGCGTCCTCTGGGCCGGCACGAACGACGGCCAGGTGCAGGTCACCGAGGATGGCGGCGCGCACTGGACGAACGTGACGAAGAACATCCCCGGCCTGCCGCCCGACGGAACGGTGAGCAACATCGAACCCGACCGCTGGAGCGCGGGTGCGGCCTACATCAGCGTCGACCTGCATCAGGTGAACAACCGCGATCCGTTCATCTACGAGACGACGGATTTCGGGAAGACCTGGACCTCCATCGGCGGGGGCATTCCGAAGAGCGTCTTCAGCTACGTCCACTGCGTGCGCGAAGACCCGAAGCGGAAGGGCATGCTGTACGCGGGCACCGAGAACGGCGTCTACTTCTCGCTGGACGACGGCGCCCACTGGATGCCGCTGCAGAACAACCTGCCGCACGCGCCGGCCTACTGGATGACCGTCCAGGAACCGTTCGACGACCTCGTCGTCGCCACCTACGGCCGCGGCTTCTGGATCCTGGACGACATCTCGGCGCTGCGCGAGCTGACGCCGGCGGTGCTCGACAGCGAGGCGCATCTCTTCACGCTGCGCCAGGCCTGGCGCTTCCAGTTCATCAGCGACCCGATGTACCAGCCCGAGGATCCGGCGGCCGGACACAACCCGCCCTACGGCGCCGACATCAACTACTACCTGAAGGCCGCCCCCACGGGGCCGGTGACCATCACCATCGCCGACAGCCGGGGCGACACGGTCCGGACGATGACGGGGACCGCGGACGAGGGGATCAACCGCGTCTGGTGGAACCTGCGGTACGACCAGCTGCCGGAGGTGAAGCTGCGCACCCCGCCCGAGGACGATCCGTACGTGACGGTCGGCCCGAAGGGCTGGCGGCCGCTCGTCGCCTGGGGCGACCCGCCCGACCCGCTCGTCGACCCGGGCACCTACACGGTCAAGCTGACGGTCGACGGCCGGACGTACACGCAGCCGCTCGAAGTCCGCAAGGACCCGAACACCGACGGGACCATCGCCGGTATCACGGCCCAGACGACGCTCGCCATGGCCATCCGGCACGACGTGGCCGACGTGATCGGGATGCTCAATCAGCTCGAGTGGGTGCGGAAGGAGATCGTCGACCTGAAGGCCGTGCTGGCGGACGCCCCGGGATCCGCACCGACGGTCGCGGCGGCCGACCAGCTGAACGAGCAGGCGCTGGCCGCCGAACGGACGCTCTTCAATACGGAGCTGACCGGCGCCAGCGAGGACGCGCTGCGCTACCCGATCCGTCTCTACTCGAAGCTCAACAGTCTGGCGGGTGACGTCACGCAGAGCGACTATCCGCCGACGCAGGCCCAGCAGGAGGTCTACGCGCTGCTGCACAAGGAGCTCGGCGCCGTGGCGGCCGAGGTTCACACGGTGCTCACGAAGGACGTGCCGGCGTTCAACAGCCGGCGGCAGTCACAGCACCTCGGCGCCATCGTCGTCCCCGGCGCCTGAGGTCTGCCCGTTCCCCCTCCGGGGTCCGCCGCGCCGCCACCCGGCGGCGCGGCGGACCCGCCGGTTCCTCCTTGCACATCGCCGGTATACTGTGGGGGCCGTTCGCCCGCGCGGGCGCCCGGCAGCAGGGGGGCCCCCGGTTCATGAGCGACACCTCGAAGTACTTCGACATTCACAGCGCGCTCTGGAAGCGCGCGTTCCAGCAGGCCACGGACTACGACACGTACCTGGACCGCTCGCCGGCCGACCGGAGCGACCGGTGGCGCACGCTGGCGGCCAGCCTGCCGCCGCTCGCCCCGGACGAGGTCTCGCGCCTCACCGGCCACGACGGCCGGATGAACCTGCTGCTCGTGTCGGGCGTCTGGTGCGGAGACTGCGTGCGCCAGGGCCCGATGATCCGGCAGCTGGCCGATGCCGCCGGGCCGGCCGTGCAGCTGCGGGTGATCGATCGCGACCTGGATCCGGCCGTCCGCGACGAGGTCCGGATCCTCGGCGCGATGCGCGTCCCGGTGGTCGTGTTCCTGACGGAGCAGTTCCTGGAAGTCGGGCGGTTCGGCGACCGGATGCTGAGCACGTACCGCCGCAAGGCGGTCACCGAGCTCGGCGCCACCTGCCCGCTGCCGACGGCCGCCACCCGGATCGATGAGCTGGTCGCCGAACGGGCCGAGTGGCTCGACATCGTCGAGCGCATGCTCCTGATGGTCCGCCTCAGCCCGATCACCCGGGAACATCTGGCGGTCGACACCGCCTGACGCGGCGGCCCCGCACACGGGCACGCCTGGCCGAACACGCGTGACGGTCGCCGGTCGCACGTGCGCTTCCCGCCTCGGGGGGCCCGGCCGGCCCCTCATCCGAAAGGAACGAGCGCATGCACACTCCGAGGATCCGCACCGCGATCGCCGCGGCGGCGGTGCTGCTGGCCGCGACGGCCGTGTGGGCCCAGCCGGTCGGCTTTCACAGCCGCGACCTCTCGAAGATGAAGGCCGTCGGGGCGGTGCAGATCTCGCCGGACGGCACCCACCTGGCGTACACCGTCGAGAATTACGACCGGCCCGGCCGGCCGTACCCGCAGATCTGGATCGAGGATCTCGCCACCGGGCGTTCGATCCGTCCTGGCCTCCCCGGCGCGGTCAGCAGCAACCCTCGCTGGTCGCCTGACGGCGGGTGGCTTGCCTACGACGGCAGCCAGAACGGCCGATCCGGCCTGATGATCGAGCGCGCCGACGGCTCGCACGCGACGTTCCTGGCGCCGGTGCAGGGGACCAACTCGCCGCTGCCCGGACGGGGCGAAAGCGTCGCCTGGGCGCCCGACGGCAGGTCGATCGCGTTCGTCTCGGCCGTTCCCGGCCCGGAAACCGCCGAAGCGAGCGGCGACCCGGAGGTGATCACCCGGTACGACTACAAGCCGACCGCCTCCGAGGGGCTCACGCGCTTCAACGACAACCGCCGTCTCCACATCTTCATCGTCGACGTGGCCACCAGGCAGGTGCGCCAGCTGACCACGGGCGACCATTACGAGCACTCGATCCAGTGGTCGCCGGACGGCCGCACGATCGTGTTCATCTCGAACCACGAGCCGGATCAGGATCGCGTGTTCAACTACGACATCTTCACGGTGACGGTGGCCGATGGCGCCGTCCGCCGGCTGACGTTCACCCGCAGCGCGGAGTACGACCCGCGCTGGTCGCCCGACGGGCGGACCATCGCCTACCTCGGCACGCGCCGCCCGCTGACCTCCTCCGAAACGACGATGGAGGACACGCATGTCTGGCTGATCGACGCCGACGGCCGCCACAGCCGCGAGATCGGCGGGGCGATCGACGGGCGCCAGGAGCAGCCGGCGTGGGCGCCCGACGGCCGGTCGGTGTACACGACCGTCCAGGAGCGCGGCAGCGTGCACCTCTACCGGATCCCGATTGCCGGCGGCGCGCCGCAGCGCGTGATCGCCGCCCCGGGGGTGGTCGGCGACTACTCCGTGGCGCACGACGGCACCCTCGCCTACTCGCTGACCACGCCCTCATCGCCGGCCGAAGCATACCTGCGACGGGGCGGCACGGATCGGGTCGTGACGGCGGTCGCCCGCGACTTCCTGGCCGGCCGCACGGTGGCGCCGGTCCGCGCGTTCACGACGGAGAGCTTCGACGGCAAGCTCCAGATCGAGTCCTTCCTGACCGAGCCGCTCGAGCTGCAGCCCGGCCGGCGGTATCCGCTCATCGTCGTCATGCACGGCGGCCCGCACGGCCAGCAGGGACCGGCGTTCAACTTCAAGGCGCAGGCCTACGCGACGCACGGCTTCGCCACGCTGATGGTCAACTACCGGGGTTCCACCGGGTACGGGCAGCGGCTGGAAGACGCGATTTTCGCCGACCAGGACGGCGCCGAGGCGAAGGACGTCCTCTACAGCCTCGACGTCGCCGAAGAGAAATTTCCCTGGATCGACCGGACGCGCGAGGGGGTGGAAGGGGTCAGCTACGGCGGCCAGCTGACCGACTGGCTGATCACGCAGACCAACCGGTTCCGGGCGGCCATCCCGATCGCCGGCATCTCGAATCTGGTCAGCTTCAACTACATGGCGTACTATCACGACTACCTGGCGGTCGAGTACGGCGGGTATCCGACCACCGGGAACATCATGGACCAGCTGTGGGACCGGTCGCCGCTGCGGTACGCCGCGCGGGTCCACACGCCGACGATGTTCGTGCACGGGGAGAACGACAACGACGTGCCGATTGCCGAAGCCGAGCAGTTCTACATCGCCCTGCAGGATGTCGGGGTGGAGACGATTATGGTACGCTACCCCCGCGAGGGGCACGGCATCCGCGAGACCGGGCACGTCATCGATTTGATCGATCGGAGCCTGGCCTGGTACGATCGGCATTTCTCACCGGCCGCCCGCTGAGGATTCGCACGGAGGACAAGTCCGTTATGGAAGACGTCAACCCGTCCATTCGCATCATCATCGCCATCTTCTCGGGTGCGCTCGGCGTCGCGTTCTTTCACGAGCCGGTCGTGGCGATCATGCACCTGATCCACCTGACGCCGCAGCACGCCTACCCGCTGACGCCGACGATTCCGCTGTGGATGCCGGCGATCTCGTCGAGGATTTTCTGGGGCGGCGTCTGGGGAATCTTCCTCGCGTTCGCCACGGCGAAGCAGACGTCGGGGCGCCTGTTCTGGCGGCGGGCGCTGCTGTTCGGCGCCGTGCTGATTTCACTGGTCGGCTGGACGGCGGTGTCCGCCGCCAAGTTCGAGCCGCTGTTCGACGGCTTCCACGTCGGCGAGCTGATCACCGACGTGGTCGCGAACGGCGCCTGGGGCCTCGGCACCGCGTTCTTCATCCGGATCTTCTCGTTCGCCACGGTCCGCTGGGCCGGCGTCAGCCTCACCTAATCCCGGTCCTCGGCCTCGCCCCCCCCCCGGCCGGCAGGGCGAGGCCGGCCAGGCTCCGGCCTGCGCGGCGCCGACCGGCGCACCGGCGCGCCACCCGCCGCACCCGCCCCGCGGCACGTCGCCCGGCCGCTCACGCCTACAGATCGATCTGCATCCCCAGCTCGACGACCTGCCCGGGGGGAATCCGGAAGTAGTTCGTGGCGTGGCGGGCGTTGCGGGACATGAACACGAACAGCCGGTACCGCCAGGCCGCCATGGCGGGTTTGGACGAGGGCAGCAGCGTCTCACGGCCCAGGAAGAACGTGACGCCCGCCAGATCGACGTCCAGGCCGGCGGCCTTCGCGCGGTGCAGCACCTCGAGCGCGCTGGGGTCCTGCATGAAGCCGTAGTGGGCGGTGATCCGGGAGAACCCCAGGTCGAGCGGCTGCACGGTGACCCGCTCGGCGCCGGAGACGCGCGGGATGTCCTCGGTCAGCACGGTCAGCAGCAGCACCTGCTCGTGCAGCACGCGGTTGTGGCGCAGGTTGTGCAGCAGCGCCATCGGCACGCCATCCGGACTGCCGGTCATGAACACGGCCGTCCCGGGCACGCGGACGGGCGGATTCCGGCGGACGTCTTCCGCGAACCGGTCGAACGGCATGTTCAGATCGCGCTGCCGTTTGCTGAGCAGCTGCCTCCCGCGCTTCCAGGTCGACATCACGACGTAGAGGCCGGCCGCCACGACCAGCGGGAACCAGCCGCCGTGCACGATCTTCAGGAGGTTGGCGCCGAAGAACGACAGGTCGACGGTGATGAAGCCGACCGTGAGGGCCGCCGTGGCGCTCAGCCGCCACCCCCAGAGCTCATGCGCCACCACGGCCAGCAGAATCGTCGTGATGACCATGGTCGTCGTCACGGCGATGCCGTACGCCGCCGCGAGGTTGGTCGACGACCGAAACCCGAGCACCAGACCGATCGTCGCGAGCATCAGCGCCCAGTTGGCCTGCGGCACGTAGATCTGCCCCATCTCGGACGGCGAGGTGAACTCGATCTGGACGCGCGGCAGATAGCCGAGCTGGACGGCCTGCCGCGTGAGCGAGAAGGCGCCGGAAATGATCGCCTGCGACGCGATGACCGTCGCGACCGTTGCCAGGGCGATCATCGGGTAGAGCGCCCCGGCCGGCACCAGCCGGAAGAACGGCTGGTGCGCCGCCTGCGGGTCGCCGATGAGCAGCGCCCCCTGTCCGAAGTAGTTCAGCAGCAGGGCCGGCAGCACGACCGTGAACCAGGCGAGGCGGATCGGTGCGCGCCCGAAGTGCCCCATGTCGGCGTACAGCGCCTCCCCGCCCGTCACGACCAGGAAGACCGCGCCGAGCACGAGGAATCCGTCCCCCCCGTTCCGCACGAAGAAGTGAAGCGCGTGCAGCGGGTCGATCGCGGTCATGACGTGCGGCCGGCGGGCGATTTCCCTGATCCCGAGGGCGCCGATCGTGATGAACCACAGCATCATGATCGGCCCGAACACGGCGCCGACCTTCGCCGTGCCCCGCTTCTGCACCAGGAACAGCGCGACGAGGATGCCGATCGTGACCGGGATCACGAACGGCCGGAAGACGGCCGTGGTCACCTCGAGTCCTTCGACGGCGCTCAGCACCGAGATCGCCGGCGTGATCATCCCGTCGCCGTACAGCAGCGCCGCCCCGAACAGCCCGAGCGCGACCAGGAGCCAGCGCCGGCCGGCCGGCGTCCCGTGCTCCGGCCGGACGAGCGCCATGAGCGCCAGGATGCCCCCCTCCCCCCGGTTGTCGGCCCGCATGACGAACACGAGGTACTTCACCGAGATGACGACCACGAGCGACCAGAAGATCAGCGACAGCACGCCCAGGATGTTCGCGGGACTGGGCGCGATCGCGTGGTCCCCGAAGAAGCATTCGCGCAGCGCGTACAGCGGACTGGTGCCGATGTCGCCGTAGACGACACCGAGCGCGACGAGCGCCACACCGGGCATGCCCGCGCCGTGGGGGCGGGATTGGGCGGATTCGGTCATTGTCGACAGCGCACCATCCGAACACGGGGCGGGGGCCCTCTGGCCCCGGCCCCGGGGGGCACCCGGAACGCGCAGTGTACTTCCCCGTCGTGCAGGCGCGCCAATCCCGGCGGAGGCCCGCCCGAGCGGGCCGCGGCGCGGTCGCATGCTATAGTCGGCCATGGCGATGCCGGACGACTTCACGACTTCGCCCGCCCCGCTCGCGCCCGACGCCATCCACGTCTGGTGCGCCGGTCCCGGCCCGGACGCGATGAACCCCGACGTCCGCGCCCGCTGCGAAGCGATCCTGTCGGACGAGGAGCGGGCCCGCTGCCGCCGGTTCGTCTTCGACGTGCACCGGCGCCAGTTTCTCGTCGCGCACGCGCTCGTGCGCACGACCCTGTCCCGCTACACCGGCACCCCGCCCGACCGCTGGACGTTCGAGACCAACGAGTACGGCCGGCCGGAAATCGCCGGGCCGGCGGGCGGCCCGCCGCTCCGCTTCAACCTGTCGCACACCGACGGCCTCGTCGCCTGCGCGGTGACGCTGGCGCGCGATGTCGGCGTCGACGTCGAGTATCTGGACCGGCGCCGCCCGGCCGACCTCGAGATCGCGCAGCGGTATTTCGCCCCGGCCGAGGTCGACGCACTCGAAGGACTGCCGGCCGCCGAGCGCCTGGCGGCCTTCTTCGACTTCTGGACGCTCAAGGAGGCGTACATCAAGGCACGGGGCATGGGCCTCGCCCTGCCGCTGCGCCACTTCGCGTTCCGGCTCGCGTCCGCGTCGAATCCGGCCATCGCCTTCGATCCGGCGATCGTGGACGACCCCGCCGGCTGGCATTTCGAACTCGCGCGGCCGACCCCGACGCACCGCCTGGCGCTCGCCGTCCGCCGCCCGGCCGGCACGACCGTCCGCATGGAGCTCGTCTGGACCGACCCGGACACCATCGCGGCCGGCGTGACCGGCCTGCTCGATCGATCGGCCTGACACCCCATGCGCCTGCTCGGCATCAGCGATCTCCATATCGGCCACGCGACCAACCGCGCCGCCCTCGACGCGCTGCCGCCGCATCCGGACGACTGGCTGCTCCTGGCGGGCGACGTCGGCAACACGGCGCAGCACCTCGAGTACGCGCTGGATCGGCTGGTCCCGCGCTTCCGCCAGGTGGTCTGGGTCCCGGGCAATCACGAACTGTGGACGCTGCCGACCGACCCGGACGGATGGCGGGGCCAGGAGCGCTACGAGCGGCTGGTGGCGATCTGTCGGCGCCGCGGCGTGCTGACGCCCGAGGATCCGTACGCCGTGTGGCCGGGCGACGGCCCGCCCTGCGTCATCGCGCCGCTGTTCCTGCTCTACGACTACACCTTCGGCCCCGACGACCTGCCGCCCGGCCTGGCGGTCGAGTGGGCGATGGAGACCGGCGTCCTGTGCGCAGACGAGCGGCTCCTGCACCCCGACCCGTATCCGTCCCGGGCCACCTGGTGCGCGGCGCGCTGCGCGATCACCGAGGCCCGGCTCTCGGCCGTTCCGCGCGGGCACGCGCTCGTGCTGGTGAACCACTTCCCGCTGCGACGCGACCTGGCGGTGACCCCGGCCATTCCGCGCTTCTCCATCTGGTGCGGCACCCGCCGGACCGAGGACTGGCACACGCGCTTTCCGGTCCGGGCGGTCGTCTCGGGCCACCTGCACATCCGCGGCACGCACTGGCGCGGCGGAGTCCGCTTCGAGGAAGTGTCGCTCGGGTATCCGCAGCACTGGCGGCAGGCGCACGGCATCCAGGGCTACCTGCGCGAGATCCTGCCGGCACCGGACCGGGCACCGGCGACCGGCGCGCCGCCGGCGGCTGTTCAGGCGGCCCCGTCCGGCTGATCCGGTGACGCCGGCGTCCGCCCGTCCTGGGCGCCGGCCATCCGCAGCTCGGGCAGCTCCTTCACGTGGACGGTCCGGGTCGGGAACGGGATCTCGATCTGCGCCGCGCGGAACCGCTTCAGAATCCGCTTCCGGAGTTCGTGCTGCACGCGGTACTGCTCCGAGAACTCCGCGACGTGGAACACCAGCGTGAAGTTCAACGACGAGTCGCCGAACCCGGGATTGAACCGGACGACGGGCGCCGGATCGTCCAGCAGACCGGGGATGTCTCCGACTCCCCCGACCGCCACCTCGAGCAGCAGCCGCTCCACCTCGTCCGGATCGCAGTCGTAGCTCACGCCGACGGGAATCGACACGGCCATCCGACGCTCGGGCAGGGAGTAATTGGTGACGATCGCCTGCGCGAGCTTCGAGTTCGGCACCACCACGAGATTGTGCGCCAGCGCGCGGAACGTCGTGCTGCGCCACGTGATGTCCGCCACGTACCCCTCTTCCCCGGTGTTCAGCTTGACGTAGTCCCCCAGCCGGATCTGGCCGGCGAGGCTGATGTACAGGCCGGCGAACAGGTTCGAGAGGGTGTCCTGCAGGGCGAGCGCGACGGCGAGGCCGCCCACGCCGAGGGCGGTCAGCAGCGGCGTGACCGAGATCCCGAGGACGTTGAGGACGATGATGATGCCGAGCAGCAGGACGATCAGGCGGGCCAGGTTCCGGCTGATAGTCGTGACCGGCAGCGCGCCGGCGCCCGAGTACTTCACGAGACCGTCGGTGGCGCGGGCGGCGGCGACCACCAGCGAAATGATCCAGAGGATCAGCACGGTCTGACTGACGTCGTCCGCCACCCGTTCCGGCAGGCGCGACGAACGGGCCGCCAGATGGATGCCCAGCATGAGCATCCAGAGCATGAACGAGCCTTCCAGCGGGCCGATGACGACTTCGTCGAACCGCGCCGACCACTGCTGCGCCCAGCGGTGCAGCGCGCCGAAGACGAGGCGCTTGAGCGCCAGGCCGGCGATCACCGTCGCCGCCAGCACGGCGGCCGGCACCATCAGGGCGTGCCAGTGGACGGTCGAGAGGTAGCGGGTCATCTTCATCCGGGGCGTCCACCTCAGAGCTTAGCCGATCGGGCGGAGCCCCGCCCCCCCGGTCCCCGCCGCGGAAAGTGCGAGCCGCGGGCGGGGCGCACGCGGCGGAGCCCGGCTCCGCTACACTGGAAAGCATGACCCCCTCCTCGTCGCGCGTCCTGTTCGTCGACCTCGCGCGCGCGCTGGCGGTGCTGTTCATGATTCAGGGACACACGCTGAACGTGCTGCTCGCGCCGGAGTATTCGAGCGGCCCGGTGTTCGACAGCTGGCTGTTCCTGCGCGGCCTGACGTCGCGCCTGTTCCTGCTGCTGGCCGGCTTCGCCTTCACGGTGGCGACGAGCCGTCACTGGGATGAGAACCGGCGCGCCTCGACGCGGACGCTGCGCCGCGTCGGCCGATTCCTGTTCTTCATCCTGCTCGGGTACTCCATGCGCTTCCCGGTCGCGCACCTGCGGGATCTCGCGTTCCTGCGGCCCGAGCACTGGCGGTACTTCCTGACGGTCGACATCCTGCAGTGCATCGGCGCCGGGCTCCTGCTCCTGCAGCTGCTGGTGTTCGTGGCGCGGACCCGCACGCGATTCATCGCGGCGACGGCAGGACTGTGCCTGGTCGTCGTGGCCGCCACGCCGCTCGCCGCCGGCATCGACGGCACCGGCACGGTCCCGGTGGGGCTCGCCGCCTATCTGTCGACGGCGACCGGCTCGCTGTTCCCGTTCCTGCCGTGGGGCGGCTACCTTTTGCTCGGGGCGGCGCTGGGCGGGCTGTACGCCGGATGGGGCGCACGGCGGCTGCCGGCATTCACGAAGGGCGTGATGGCAGCCGGCGGGGCGGCCGCCATCGTGCTGGGCCTCGCGCTCGAACTCCTGCACGTCGGTCCGTTCGCCAGGGCCGGGTTCTGGAGCACGAGTCCCTATCTGTTCCTGGTCACCGCCGGATCGGCCCTGGTGCTGCTCGCCGGGTTCGCACTCGCGAGCCGGCGCGTCCGGCGGCTGCCGCCGGTGCTGCAGGCGCTGGCCGAGGAATCGCTGATCATCTACTTCATCCACATCTTCATCGTGTACGGATCGTCCTGGAATCCCGGCCTGCGCCAGCTCGTCGGCGGACGACTCGATCTGTCCGGCACGGCCGTCTGGATCGCCATCATCATCACCGCCATGGCAGGGCTCGCGTGGGTCTGGCACCGGGTGAAGCACGATTACCCGCAGGCCACGCGACTGGTGAAGCTGACGGCTGCCGCCTGCGTGATCTACTCGCTCGCCTGACGGCGCCCGGCGCCGGCCCGGTAGGACAGGAGCGAGCCGCCCTGTCGCAAAGTCATACAGCCGCGCGTGGAAGACAGTCAGCGGCAGACCGGGCCGCCTGGACGGAATCGCCGCGGTGATACGCGGGAAACGGCGTGCAGGGCGGCGGCCCACGCGCGGCGCGTCCGCTCGTGGGACGTCGTCCGGGCCGTTGTGAAAGAGCAACCGCTGTACCGCACGCCGCCCGCCTCGTCATTCCGCGGCCCGCCGCCGCCAGAGCTTCGCGTCGCCGGCGCGGCCACCACAGCAGGCGTCCCCGCCGGCCCGGCGGCGCGGCGGCGCGGCACGCCCGGCCCGCGTCCGTCCTGCCGCCATGGCTCCGCGTTTGCAGCCTCCTTCCCGTGAACGGCCCACGCGGCCATCCGGCCGTTCACGGAACAGAGAGGACGCGCATGCCGACGCTTCCGCCTGACGCCCTGCCCGCCGTGCCGCACCTCGCGTGGAGCGTCTTCAATCTGGCGATCCCCAACCTCGTGGCCTGGCTGGTGGTACTCGTGGCGCTCGTCGCGGGCCTGTCGACCCGACTGCCCCGCGTCTTCGAGCCGGGCGCGCCCGCGCGCCGGGAGACCCGATGAACCTCACCGGACGGCTTCGCGCGTATCTGGCCGGCTCCTTCACGCTCGACGAGATGCTGCCGACCGCCATGCCGGTCTACGTCGACTCGGCCGCGTACCTGTTCGGGGTGGCGACACTGTCGGCGCTGCTGATGCTCGTCGTCACCGGCGTCGTGCTCGCGGCGTTCGGGCCGGACTGGTATCACGCGTCCGGCGCCGGCCACTTCGTCAACTCGCTGCACTTCTGGAGCGTGCAGGTGTTCTTCGGCGGCATGGTCCTTCATCTGGCCACGAAGTACCTGATGACCGCCTGGCGGGACGGCCGATGGAAAACCTGGATGATCGGCGTCGTGATCTTCGGCCTCGCGGTCTTCACCGGTCTGACGGGGTTTCTCTCGCAGACCAACTGGGACTCGCAGTGGATCGCCGTGCAGTCGAAGGACGCCATGAACGCCCTCGGGGTCGGCGCGTTCTTCAACACGATGGACACCGCGCAGGTGCTCACGCTGCACGTCGCCGTGCTGCCGCTGCTGCTCGGGCTGCTGACCGTGGTGCACGTGGCGCTCGTCCGGCGCGAGGGCCCGGTGCGTCCGCCCGCCTGCGGAAAGGCACGGCATGACTCCTCGCGGTGAGGCGTACTACCGGGGCGTGCCGTTCAAACCGTACGATCTCGTCCGCGAGGCGCTGATGGTGTTCGGCCTCGTCGCGCTGCTGGTGACCGCGCTGGCGGTCGTCTTCCAGTCGCCCGACGATCCGGCCCTCCGGGCCGAGGACGTGGCCCGGCGCCAGCCGATCGCGTATCTCGAGACGGCCGCCGGCCTGCTGGCCGGCAGGAGCGGCCTGCAGCACTACGGTCCCCCCTACACGGCCGATGCCGCCGGCGCGCAGGAGGTGCTGGGTGTGGCGCCCGCCCGGCTGTTCGGGGTCACGATCCCCATCCACGCCCGGCAGCTGGTCCTGGGCCCGCTCGCCCGCGCCGCGATCCTCGACCCCGCTCTGGCGGCTCCGCTGGCGCAGTACCGGCGCGCGACGCCGGCCGCGCGATCCGCCTGGGCGACCGCCTATCTGGCGGCGCTCGCGCAGGCGACCGTGGTGAACGGCGAGGTCCGTCTGCCTCCCGGCGCGTACGGGCCGGTGGAACCGATGATGGCCGGGATGCTCGCCCTCGGCCGGGCGGGTCTGCTCGAAGGGGCGCTGGACGGGGGCAGGCGGGTTCCCTACACGCTCGACTTCACGCGCGCGCTGCTCTTCTTCCAGGGGCCGGTCGATCACGCCGTGGCGCGCCGCCTGGACATGCTGGGCTCGCAGTGGGGCATCAGCCACGAGACCGGCCCGTATCCGGGCGCCTGGTGGCTCTGGCCGTACACGTTCCTGTATCAGGTCCCGCCGATGTCGAGATCGCCGAACGGCGATCTGCAGGTCGGCCTGATCATGACGGCCATCTTTCTGCTGCTGCTGTTCGTGCCGTTCGTGCCGGTGGTGAACCGGCTCCCGCAGCGCCTCGGGGCGCACCGGGTCATCTGGCGCCGCTGGTACCGGCGTCAGCCCTCCGCCTGAGCCTGGCGGCCGGCGGCGCGGGCCGGTCGCCAGATTCCGGACGCTCGATCCGGGTCATGCACCGAACTCAGCCAGCCGCGCGGACGGGCTGGTCCGATTCTTGCGTTTTTCCTACACGATACCGGATATCGGTTGAGTCGCTGCCGCTGTGCACGGCTGTGCTTGACCGAAGCCTGACCGACCGAAAGCCGACCGATTCGGCCTGAAAACGGGCCCTCTCGGCATCGCTCCCGCCCCGGCTGACCGTCCGGTCGCCCGGCACGGCGGTCCGGCGGAGTGTCAGCCTGAATACTCATCCATGAATATCTCGGCCCTGTTCATACGGCGCCCGGTCATGACCACGCTGGTCATGCTCGCGATTCTGCTGTTTGGCATCGTGGCGTATCGCGCGCTGCCGGTGAGCGACCTGCCGAACGTGGACTTCCCGACCATCTCGGTGTACGCGAACCTCCCGGGCGCCAGTCCCGAGACGATGGCGGCATCGGTGGCCACGCCGCTGGAGCGGCAGTTCTCCACGATCAACGGCGTCAGCACGATGAGTTCCAGCAGCACGACCGGCTCGACGCAGATCACGCTGCAGTTCGATCTGAGCCGGAACATCAACTCGGCGGCGCAGGACGTCCAGTCGGCCATCGCGGCCGCCTCGTACCAGCTGCCGCCGAACATGCCGACCCCGCCGACCTACCGCAAGGTGAATCCGGCAGCGTCGCCCATCCTCTTCCTGGCGCTCACCTCGCCGACGATGCGGCTGTCGGATCTGGACGAGTACGCGGAAACGACGGTGGCGCAGCGGATCTCGATGGTGAGCGGCGTGGCACAGGTGTCGGTCTTCGGGGCGCAGAAGTACGCGGTGCGGATCGAGCTGAACCCGCAGAAGCTGGCGGCGCACCAGATCGGCATCGACCAGGTGGTCAGCGCCGTGCAGAACTGGAACGTGAACCTGCCGACCGGCACGCTCTACGGCCGCAACCACTCCTACACCGTCCAGGCGAACGGCCAGCTGCGGGACGCCGCGGCGTTCCGGCCGCTCATCGTCGCCTACAAGAACGGCGCGCCGGTGCGGCTCGGGTCGCTGGGCCGGGTGCTCGACAGCGTGGCGAACGACAAGACGGCGAGCTGGTTCGATCAGTCCCGATCCATCGCGCTGGCGGTGGACCGGCAGCCCGGCACGAATACCGTGGCGGTCGTCGACGCGATCCGGCGCCTGCTGCCGACGTTCCGGGCCCAGATGCCGGCGGCGGTGCAGCTGCGGATTCTGCACGACCATTCGACGTCCATCCGCGCCTCGGTCAACGACGTCACGCGCACGCTGCTCCTGACGGTCTTCCTGGTCATCCTCGTCATCTTCCTGTTCCTGCGCAACGTCTCGGCGACGATCATTCCCAGCCTCGCGCTGCCGTTCTCGCTCGTCGGCACCTTCGCCGTCATGTACGAGCTCGGCTACAGCCTGGACAACCTGTCGCTGCTGGCGCTCACGCTCTCGGTCGGCTTCGTCGTGGACGATGCGATCGTGATGCTGGAGAACATCGTCCGCCACCTGGAGATGGGCAAGAGCGTGCTCCAGGCCTCGCTGGACGGCTCGCGCGAGATCGCGTTCACGATTCTGTCGATGACGCTCTCGCTGACCGCGGTGTTCATTCCCGTGCTGTTCATGGGCGGGATTCTGGGCCGGCTGCTGCACGAGTTCGCGGTCACGATCGCCTCGGCCATCCTCGTGTCGGGCTTCGTGTCCCTCACGCTGACGCCGATGCTGGCGAGCCGCTTCCTGCGGCCCGCCGCCGAGACGCGTCACGGCCGGCTGTATCGGGTCTCGGAGCGCGCCTTCGACGGCCTGCGGCGCGCGTACGAGTGGAGCCTCCAGGGGGCGCTGCGCCACGGCCGGATCGTCATGGTGGGCACGGCCGCCATCATCGCCGCGACCGCCTGGATGTTCACGATCGTCCCCAAGGGCTTCGTGCCGAGCGAGGACCAGGGGCTGATCATGGGGGCGACGCAGGGGCCGGAGGGGATTGCGTTCAAGGCCATGGAGGCCCGCCAGCAGGAGGCGGCGGACATCATCCGGCACGACCCGAACGTCGCCCACTACATGTCGAACGTCAACGACGACGGCTCGGGGTTCCTGTTCCTGCAGCTCAAGCCGCGGAGCGAGCGCCCGCTCAGCGCCAGCCAGATCATCCAGGAGCTGCGCCCGAAGTTCGCGCAGATTCCAGGCCTCCGCGTCTTTCTGCGGAACCCGCCCCCGATCAACATCGGCGGCCACCTCTCGAACAGCGAGTACCAGTTCACGCTGCAGAGTCCGGACACGGGCCTGCTGTACCGCGAGGCGCCGCGGTTCCTCCGCCGCCTGCGCGCGCTGCCGGAGCTCGAGGATGCCACGTCGGACCTGCAGATGCGCAAGCCGCAGGTCAACGTGGAGGTCGATCGCAACGAGGCGGCCGCGCTCGGCGTGACGGCCGCGCAGATCGAGACCGCGCTGTTCACGGCGTACGGCTCCCGTCAGGTGTCGATGATCTACGCGTCGAACGACGAGTACCAGGTCATCATGCAGCTCGAGCCGAAGTACCAGAGCACCCCGTCCGCCCTGCAGCAGCTGTACATCCGGTCATCCGCCGGCCAGCTCGTGCCGCTCGCCTCCGTCGCCCGGCTGACCACCACGACCGGCCCGCTGTCGATCAACCACGTCGGCCAGCTGCCGGCCGTGACCCTGTCGTTCAACCTCGCGCCGGGCGTGTCGCTCGGCACCGCGCTGGCGGCCGTGGAGCACGCGGCGCGCGAGGATCTGCCGACCGGCATCACGACGAGCTTCCAGGGAACCGCCCAGGCCTTCCAGTCGTCGCTGACCGGCCTCGGCATCCTGCTGATTCTCGCCGTCCTGGTGATCTACATCGTCCTCGGCATCCTGTACGAGAGCTTCACGCAGCCGCTGACGATCCTGTCGGGCCTGCCGGCCGCCGGCTTCGGCGCCCTGCTGACCCTGCTGCTGTTCCACACCGACCTCGACCTGTACTCGTTCGTCGGCGTCATCATGCTGGTCGGCCTCGTCAAGAAGAACGGCATCATGATGATCGACTTCGCGCTCGACGCGCAGCGGCGCGAGAACAAGCCGGCGCTCGACGCGATCTACGAGGGCGCCGTGATCCGCTTCCGGCCGATCATGATGACGACCGCCGCCGCCCTGATGGCGACGATTCCGATCGCCTTCGGCACGGGCGCCGGCGCCGAATCCCGCCGGCCGCTCGGCCTGGCCGTCGTCGGCGGCCTCCTGTTCTCGCAGTTCCTGACGCTCTACATCACGCCGGTCGTGTACGTGTACGTCGACGCCTTCCAGCAGTTCCTCCGCCGGCGCCGGCCCGCCCGACGGCCGGCCCCCCTGGCCGAGCCCGAGGCGGTCCCTGGTCCCGGGCCGGCCTTCGGCCACTCGGACGCCATGGGCCACCGCGCGATGCACCACGAAGGCTGAGGCGGCGGCCCGGACCGCCCATGCCCGCCCGCTCCCTGCGATACACTTGGGGGCTCGGGCACCGGAAGGCGGTTCGGATCGTCTCAGTGACGGATGACATCGATGGCACAGGCGGTGACCGGCGAGGGCCCGCTCGATCTGCTGGTGTTCGGCCCTCACGCCGATGACGTGGAAATCGGGCTCGGGGGAACCGTGGCGAAGCATGCCGCCCTCGGCTACCGGACGGGCATCTGCGACCTGACGCGCGGCGATCTCGCCACCAACGGGACGCCGGCCGAGCGGCTGGCCGAAGCCGAGGCGGCGCGGGTGGTGCTCGGGGCGGTCTGGCGCGGCAACCTCGGCTGGCCCGATGGCGCGATCGGCCGCGACCCCGCGCAGCTGCCGGCGGCGGTGGCGGTCATCCGGCGCTGGCGGCCGCGGACCGTCGCCCTGCCGTACTGGTCGGACCGGCATCCGGATCACGTCGCGGCCAGCCAGGTCCTGACCGAGGCGGTGTTCAAGAGCGGACTCCGGCGGTACGAGCCCGGGACGGCGCCGTGGCGCCCGGACTGGGTCTGCTACTACTTCATCAACGATTCGGTCCCCGCGTCGTTCGTCATCGACGTCACCGACCACTACGACACCAAGCGCCGCGCCCTCGCCTGCCACCGCAGTCAGTTCCAGCCGCAGGCGACCGACGCCGAGGCGACGCGCCTCACGTCGCCCCGCTTTCAGCAGCTCATCGAGAGCCGCGATGCGCAGTTCGGGGCGCTCGTCGGGGTCGCCTACGCCGAGGGGCTGGTCGTGCGCGGCCCGCTGCTCCGGCCGCACCTGTTCCGGGACGGGGATGACGCGCCGGCCACCGCCCCCTCACTCCGGGAACGCCTGTGAACATCGGCATCATCTGCTACGGATCGGTCGGGGGGAGCGGCGTCGTGGCCACCGAGCTGGCCAAGGCGCTGGCGGGCCGCGGCCACCAGATTCACCTGATCAGCAGCGAGACGCCGTTCCGCCTGGGCGAGTACCAGCCCGGACTGACGTTCCACCGGGTGGATACGCCCGCCTATCCCCTCTTCCGCGAGCCGCAGTACGTGCTGTCGCTGGCGAACACGATCGTGCGGGTGGCGCGGGATTTCCGGCTGGACATCCTGCACGCGCACTACGCCATCCCGCACGCGACGGCGGCGTATCTGGCGATCCAGATCCTGCGCAAGGCGGGGGAAACCTGGGTGCCCAAGGCGGTGACCACGCTGCACGGCACGGACATCACGCTGCTCGGCGGCGACCCGTCCTACTCGGAGGCGGTCGCGTTCTGCATCGAGGAGTCTGACGGCGTCACGGCGGTGTCCGAGAGCCTGAAGGCCGACACGTACCGCGAGCTCCACATCCGGCGCGACATCCGGGTCATTCCCAACTTTCTCGACTGCCGCGTGCACCGCCGTCAGACGAATCCCGAGCTGCGCAACCGCTTTCTGGCGGGACGGTTCGACCGCCTGGTCATTCATGTGTCGAATTTCCGCCCCGTGAAGCGGCTCGAGGCGGTCGTCGAAGTCTTCCACCGCATCCAGCCGCGATCGCGCGCCCGGCTGCTGCTCGTCGGCGAGGGGCCGGAGGTCGGCAAGGCGTCGCGGCTGGTGCAGCAGCTCGGACTGCACGATTCGGTCCTGATGCTCGGGGAGCAGGACCAGGTGCTGGCCCTGCTGTCGATCGCCGACGTGTTCCTGCTGCCGTCGGCGCAGGAGAGCTTCGGCCTGGCGGCGCTCGAGGCGATGGCCTGCGAGATGCCGGTCGTCGCGTCACGGGTCGGCGGCCTGCCCGAAGTCGTCCAGGACGGCGTGACCGGCTTCCTGCGCGAGCCCGACGATCTGGGCGGGATGGCGGACGCCCTGCTCACTCTGCTGTCGGATGAGCCGCTCCGGCTCCGGATGGGACAGGCGGCCCGCCGGACCGTCGAGCAGCGGTTCTGCGCCGACCTGATCGTGCCGCAGTACGAGGCCTATTACCGGGAAGTGCTGGCGAGCCGGACGACAACGTGAGGGCCCGGCGTCGCGACCGTGCGCGGAGAGCCGGGCCCGGGCCGACGGGCGTCAGAACCGGTAGCCGACGCCGAACGTGGCCGAGCCGACGTTGATCCCGGCCGGCGCGGCGAAGATCCGGTGATAGCGGATCGCACCGTCGAAGTAGATCGCGCGCCACGGCAGGGTGGCGCCGAGCCCGAGGGCGACCAGCGCGTTCGTCTGGGACCCGCTGAGGTCCGAGCCGAGCTGTACGCCGTAGGCCGGCATCTGCCCGGTGATGTCCGCGCCGCCGAGCGAGAATCTGACGTTGCTGCTCGTCCGCGCGAGGCCGACGGCGGCCAGCAGATACGGCTCGAGACGCCGGTGCGCCGGCAGGAAGTAGCGGGCGCCGATGGCGCCGTACAGGGCGGGCATGTGCACCGTGGCGGCCGCCGGCCCCTTGCCCTGCCGGTTCAGATAGCCGACGATGATGCCCGCGCGGGTCGCCGTGCTGTGGGGCGCGAGGTCCTGCATCCGTCCGATTTCCCCGAACAGTTCGAGGCCCGGCAGGGCCCGATAGCCACCCTCGACCTGCACCACGGAGCTGGTCGTGCCTCCGAACGTGACGCCCCCATCGACCTGCGCGAAGACGTGCTGATCGGCGGCCGGCGCCGGCGCCTGGGCCCGGGCGGACGCGCCGCCGCCCAGGCACAGCATGACCACTCCCATTACGACCTGCTTCATCCGGACCTCCAGATTCGACGCGGACTGCCGCGGTTTCGTGCGATGCGTGAGGGAGCCGGCCCAGGGCAGCGGCCGGGGCCGGCGCGGGCGCCCGGAGCGCCCGGAGCCACCTCAGCAGTTTAACGTGCCGGGAGGGTCCGAACAATCGATTTTCGGACGGTGACGGCTCCGGAACGGGTCAGGCGGCGTGATCGGCCTGCCGGACGCCGTACGCGCGATGGATGTCCTCGAGCGTGAGGATGCCGAGCACCTGGCCGGTCCGGGCGCGGCTCAGCACCGGCAGGAGCCGGTGCGGGCCGAGCAGCCGGAGGGCGGTATCGAGCGCCAGATCCGGGTACAGCCGCGGTGTCGGCTCGAGGGGAAACGCCTGCCGGATCGTGTCGCTGCCGCGGCCTCCGTGGACGGCCGCGTCGAGATCCTCCCGCGTCACCCACGACCAGTTGCCGCGCTCGACGGCCACCAGGCCGTACGGCAGCGCGGCCGACTCCAGGGCGGACAGCGCCGACTCGACCGGCATGTCGGCCGACAGCGTGAGGATCGTGCCGCGCTGCATGGCGGCCTCGACCAGCATCGGCTGGCGTTCCCGCTCCTCTTCGACCGACGGCAGGTCAACCCCTTCCTGCCTGGCGATCATCTCGAAGAACGGCACCGGCTGCAGTTGCCGTGAGATGAGGTAGGCGATCGTGTTCGCGATCATCACGGGCAGGATGACTTCGTAACTGGCGCTCACCTCGAACACCATGAAGATCGACGTCATCGGGGCGCGGAACACGCCCGCGAAGAACGTCCCCATCCCGACCAGGACGTAGGCGCCGGCGGTGCTCGTCGGGAACGGCCAGTACAGGTGCGCGAGCGCGCCGATGCCGCCGCCGACCATCGCCCCGGTGAACAGCGTCGGCGCGAACATCCCGCCCGGCGTCTCGGCGCTGAAGCACAGCAGCGTGGCCACCATCTTGACGATGCCGAGCATCAGGAGCGTCTGCCAGACGAATTGATCGCGCAGCGCGCTGTCGATGGCGTCGTACCCCGCCCCCATCACCTGGGGCAGGAACAGCCCGAAGCCCCCGACCAGCAGGCCGGCCACCACCGGCCAGAGAATCGTCGTCCGCTTCGGCAGCCGGGCGAGCCCGATGTGCAGCCGGGCGATCAGCTTCACGAACAGCACGGCCAGCAGCCCGCCGACGACGCCGATGCCGGCATAGACGATGAGCTCGGACGGATGCGTCAGCTTGAAGGCCGGCGCGTGGAACAGCGGCTGGTCCCCCAGGAACCAGCGGACGACGACGACCGCCGAGACCGCCGCCAGCACGATCGACCCGAGCACGCCCGCGTCCCACGAGGCGACGACTTCCTCGATGACGAACAGGACGGCGGTAATCGGCGTGTTGAACGCGGCCGCCAGACCGGCCGCCGCCCCGACCGGGGCGATCAGCCGCATGTGGTCCTTGTCGACGTCGAAGAGCCGGCCGAGCAGCGACGCCACGCCCGCCCCCATCTGCAGCGCCGGGTCCTCCGGGCCGAGCGAATTCCCGGAGCCGATCGAGATCGAGCAGGCGAGAAACTTGCCGATGACCGTGCTGAAGGGCACGTGGCCGTCGTACACGTACAGCGCGGCCTTCGTGTGGTTGACGCCGCTGCCCCGGGCTTTCCGGAACACGTACCGGACCAGCGCCGTCGCCACCAGTCCGCCGATCGCCGGCGCGAGCAGCGTCCGGCGCCAGCTCGCCCCGACCGGCGTCCCGAGCGTGAACCAGCCGAGAAACTGGATGGTGATGTGGAAACAGACGACCAGCAGGCCGGCAAACAGGCCGATCAGGATCGAGAGCGCCAGAAAGCGCTGGGTCTGGCCGAACGTGGGCCAGGCGGCCGGCGGTCGCTTCGCGGAGGGGACGTCGCTCACGGCAGAAGCTGCATCCATCAGTGCGTCCTGGACTGCGCGCGCTCCAACGGCGGGCGCGTGAGCCGATCGAGCAGCGCCGCCAGCGGCGTGTCGGCGCCGGCCGGCTCCGGACAGAGCGACTGTTTCGCCCGCCAGAGCTGTTCGGTCAACGACAGCTCACCATCGGCCGCCTGCACCGGGTTCCGGACGCGCCGGCGGGAATCCAGCAGCGTGCCGGCCTGATTCGCGAGCGTCTGGACGGCGTCCGGAATCGCCGCGTCGTGCCGATCGAGACAGCTGTTGAGCGCGGCGAGCGTCAGGCCGACCAGGCGTCGAATCCGGCGGGCGCGCTCGATCGCCGCCAGCCGGTCCCATGTCGGGTCGAGGCTGAGGTACTCATTCACCCAGGCCAGCCGGACCGCCAGATTCGGGTCCTTCGCGTGATACGTCGCCGCGCGACGGAACGCCGCCTGCGCCGCCTGGTAGTCGGCGAGCTCGAATTCCGCCTCCCCGAGCCCCGCCCACGCCTCGGCGTTGCTCGGCTTGGCCTGCGTGAGCTCGCGGTAGAGTCCGGCGGCGTCCTGCGGCGAGCCGGCCGCCATGAACAGCCCGGCCACGCGCTGCTTGAGTGCCGGGTCGACCGGCAGCTCGCTCCGCAGCTGCACCAGCTCGGCGATCCGCTGCTGCCGGCTCCCCGTCTTCGCCAGGTACGCGATCAGTTCCAGGCGCGTGTCGATCCGGTTCGTGTTCGGCTTCTCCGGCCACAGCCCGTAGATGGCCCGGTGATAGTACGTCACGGCGCTGTCCACGCGCCCTTCGCGGACGGCGACCCGCGCCATGGTGAGATTCAGCAGGCCGTTGGTCGGATCCTGCTGCAGGAGTTCCTGAAGGTGACTCTCCGCCTCCCCGAGATGGCCCAGATCGACCAGCACCAGCGCCAGCGCCAGCTCGTACCGCGGATTGCCAGGCTCGATCTGCAGGGCGGTCCGGTAGTGCGCGAGCGCCACGTTCTTGCGTCCGGCCCGGTTCAGCTGCTGTCCCACCGCAAACTGATGCTCGGCGCGCGCCTGCCGTTCCGTCCGGTAGGCACGGGCCAGGAAGCCGGTGCCGATGAAGAGCAGAATGAGGACCAGAATCGTCGCGGTGTATCGAGGAGTCGTCGTGGTCACTGCCCTGGAGGTGCCGGCATCCGGCGGGGCATCTGGTCCCGCGCGGCCTCACGTCGAAGAACCGAGCCTGCGGGGAGCCGGCCGGTCGAGGCTGCCCGACGAGTATATCGCCGCACCGGCCGCAACGCAAACCGCTCCGATTCAGCTGGTTCGCGGCCTTGACCTGTGCCGGAAGCTGAGATAATCTAGGACCAATTAGGTCGGATATTGAATGGGCTCGGGGGCGCCCCGCCGGGTGCGACCGCCGGCTCCGAGGCTGCCATGATTGAGATCAGTGAGAACGCCGCGGCCCAGATCCGCAAGATGCTCACCCAGAACGGTCTGGACGGCGGGGGTCTGCGCGTCGGCGTCAAGGCGGGCGGCTGCTCCGGCTTCAGCTACGTCTTTGCCTGGGAGCAGGCGCCCTGTCCCGACGATGAGGTGTTCGCGGGGCACGGCGCGCGGGTGTTCGTCGATCCCCGGAGCTACCGCGTCCTGCAGGGAACCGTCCTCGATTACGACACGGCGCTGATCAGCCGCGGGTTCATCTTCAACAATCCGAACGCCAGGAGCACCTGCGGGTGCGGCGTGTCATTCAGCGTGTAGAGCTTCTTCACGCTACCCAAGCAGCAACGGCCTGGATGACAAGATCCGGAGCGTGAGCGACGGCGGCGCGTGGGGGTGGGGCCCCACGCGAATCCAGCGAGGAGAGTCATGAGCACGGCAACGCAGACCATCGAGGACCTGGCGAAGCGGGAATATCAGTACGGCTTCGTCACCGACATCGAGGCCGACGCCGCGCCCCGGGGGCTGAGCGAGGAGACCGTCCGCCTGATTTCGCACAAGAAGCAGGAGCCGGAATGGCTGCTGGAGTGGCGGCTGCGGGCCTTCCGCCTCTGGACGACGATGAAGGAGCCGACCTGGGCGAACGTGCAGTTCGCGCCGATCGACTACCAGAACATGATCTACTACTCGGCGCCGAAGCAGAAGCCGGTGCTCAACAGCCTGGACGAGGTCGATCCGGAGGTCAAGCGGACGTTCGACAAGCTGGGCATCCCGCTCGAGGAGCAGAAGCTGCTGGCCGGTGTGGCGGTCGACGCCGTCTTCGACAGCGTGTCGGTGGCGACGACGTTCAAGCAGAAGCTGGCCGATCTCGGCATCATCTTCTGCTCGTTCTCCGAGGCGGTGCGGAACCACCCGGATCTGGTCCGCCGGTACCTGGGCAGCGTCGTCCCCTATTCGGACAACTTCTACGCGACGCTGAACTCGGCGGTGTTCAGCGACGGCTCGTTCGCGTACATCCCGAAGGGCGTCCGCTGCCCGATGGAGCTGTCGACCTATTTCCGGATCAACGCGAAGGAGACCGGACAGTTCGAGCGGACGCTGATCGTGGCGGAGGACGGGGCGTACGTGAGCTATCTGGAGGGCTGCACGGCGCCGATGCGCGACGAGCACCAGCTGCACGCGGCGGTCGTCGAGCTGGTGGCGCTGGACCACGCGACGATCAAGTATTCGACCGTGCAGAACTGGTATCCGGGCGACAAGGACGGCAAGGGCGGCATCTACAACTTCGTGACGAAGCGCGGCAAGTGCCAGGGCGTGAACTCGAAGATCACCTGGACGCAGGTGGAGACCGGGTCGGCCATCACCTGGAAGTACCCCGGCTGCATCCTGCAGGGCGACAACTCGATCGGGGAGTTCTATTCGGTGGCGACGACGAACAACCGCCAGCAGGCCGACACCGGCACGAAGATGATCCATCTCGGCCGGAACACGCGCAGCACGATCGTCTCGAAGGGGATTTCGGCCGGCCACGGCCAGAACACGTACCGGGGCCTCGTGAAGATCGGGAAGAACGCGACGGGGGCCCGCAACTATTCGCAGTGCGATTCACTGCTCATCGGCGACCAGTGCGGCGCGCACACGTTCCCGTACCTGGAAATCCGGAACACGACGGCCCACGTGGAGCACGAGGCCTCGACGTCGAAGATCGGCGAGGACCAGATCTTCTACTGCCGGCAGCGCGGCCTGTCGACGGAGGACGCGGTCAACCTGATCGTGTCGGGGTTCTGCCGGGAGGTGTTCCGCGAGCTGCCGATGGAATTCGCCGTCGAAGCGCAGAAGCTGCTCAGCGTGAGCCTCGAGGGCAGCGTCGGCTGAGGCGCGTGCACGACGCGCGCCGTCCTCACGGCGCATGGCCACTCATTGACAGAATGCGGGTCCGTTCATGCTTGAAATCAGGAATCTGAAGGTGCGCGGCGGCGGCAAGGCGATCCTCAAGGGGATCGACCTGACGGTCCATGCGGGCGAGACGCACGCGATCATGGGCCCGAACGGCTCCGGCAAGAGCACGCTGGCGCGCGTGCTCGCGGGACATCCCGGCTACGAGGTGACCGAGGGCGAGGTGCGGTACAAGGGCCGCAACCTGCTCGAGCTGGACCCGGAGGAGCGGGCGCGCGAAGGGCTGTTCATGGCGTTCCAGTACCCGGTGGAGATCGCCGGCGTCAACAACGCCTATTTCCTGAAGGCGGCCCTGAACGCGGTCCGCCGGCACCGCGGGCAGCCCGAGCTGGACGCGATGGAGTTCATGGCGCTCGTCCGCGAGAAGATGAAGGTGCTCGACATCGACACCGCCTTCCTGAACCGGCCGGTCAACGAGGGCTTTTCGGGCGGCGAGAAGAAGCGCAACGAAATCTTCCAGATGGCGGTGCTGGAGCCGTCGCTCGCGGTGCTCGACGAGACCGATTCGGGCCTCGACATCGACGCGCTCCGGATCGTCTCCGACGGCGTCAATGCGATGCGGAGCCCCGAGCGCGCCACCATCGTGGTCACCCATTACCAGCGCCTGCTGAACTACATCGTGCCCGACTTCGTCCACGTGCTGGCCGAGGGGCGCATCGTGCGGTCGGCCGGCAAGGAACTGGCGCACGAGCTCGAGGCCAGGGGCTACGGGTGGCTCGAACCGGGGCTGGCGGACCAGCCGACGGGGGCGTGAGGCGATGACGAACGCCAACGTCTCGGACTCGACCCGTGCCGGCGCCGGCGCCCCGCCGGCGCCGGCCGGCTCGATGCGGGCCACGCCGCCGCCGCCGATCGGCCGGACGGCGCCGTACGTCGCCGAATGGGAGCGGTCGGAGCCGGAGCGCGGCCGCCGGCAGCCGGCCTGGCTGCGCCAGCGGCGGCGCGCCGCCCTCGACCGGTTCGTCGACCTCGGGTTCCCGGGCACGCGGCTCGAAGACTGGCGGTTCACGAACGTCGCGCCGATCGCCGAGGCGCACTTCGCCCTGGCCGGCCCGGCGTCGCTGTCCGCGGCCGATCTGGCGCCGTGGACGGTCGACCATGCGGGCGCGCAGCTGGTGTTCGTCAACGGCCGGTTCGCCCCCGATCTGTCGGTCGTCGGCGCGCTGCCGCCCGGCGTCGTGGTCGGTCCGCTGTCCGCCGTCGTCGAGGCGGCCGAGGGCCCCGCCGGGACGCCGTTCGGCCGGCTGGCGCCCGATGCCGCCTTCCCCGCGCTCAACACGGCGTTTTTCGCCGACGGCGCCGCCATCATCGTCCCGCCGCACGTCGTGATCGAGACGCCGATCCACGTGCTGTTCGTCTCGGCGCCCGGCGGCCCGGCCACGATGGCGTTTCCCCGCGTTCTGATCGTCGCGGGCGAGGACAGCCAGGCGCGGGTCGTCGAGAGCCACGCGGGCACGCCCGGGGCGGCGTATTTCACGAACGCGGTGACGGAAGTGGCGCTCGGCGAGCACGCCATGGTCGAGCACGTCCGGATCCAGCGTGAGAGCGGGTCGGCGTTCCACGTCGGCCTGGTGCAGGTCGAGGGGCAGCGCGACAGCGTCTACACGGCCCACGCGTTCGCGCTCGGCGGCGCGCTGGTGCGCAACGACGTCGCGGCGGTGATGGCGGGCGAAGGGATGGAGTGCACGCTGAACGGCCTGTACGTCGCGACGGATCGCCAGCTCGTCGACAACCACACGCTGATCGACCACGCGAAGCCGCACGGCACGAGCCACGAGCTGTACAAGGGCGTGCTCGGCGGGCGTGCGCGGGGCGTGTTCAACGGCAAGATCGTCGTGCGGCCGGACGCGCAGAAGACGGATGCGAAACAGACCAACCGGGCGCTGCTCCTGTCCGACGACGCGATGATCGACACGAAGCCGCAGCTCGAGATCTTCGCGAACGACGTGAAGTGCACGCACGGGGCGGCCGTCGGCCAGCTCGACGAGGACGCGGTCTTCTACCTGCGCTCGCGCGGCCTCGGGGCGGACGAGGCCCGGGCCATGCTCATCCACGCCTTCGCGGGCGACGTGCTGGACCGCGTCCGGATCGAGCCGGTGCGGGATCGGCTGCGCGGCGTGCTGATTGCCCGGATCGACGCGGAGCTTCAGGCCCGGGGGGACCGCTCGTGAAATCGCTCGTCGACATTGCGCGCCCCGGGACGCCGCTGGACGTGCAGCGGGTCCGCGAGGACTTCCCCATCCTCGCCCGCCAGGTGCACGGCCGGCCGCTCGTCTACCTGGACAACGCGGCCACGACGCAGAAGCCGCGCGCCGTGCTCGACGCGCTGTCGCACTACTACACGGCGATCAATGCGAACGTCCACCGGGGCGTGCACCTGCTGAGCGAGGAGGCGACCGCCGCCTACGAGGGCGCCCGGGCGACGGTCCAGCGGTTCCTCCACGCGGCCGACCCGCGCGAAATCATCTTCACCAGGAATGCCACCGAAGGGATCAACCTCGTCGCCGACTCGTTCGGCCGCCTGCGCGTGCGCGAGGGGGACGAGATCCTGATCTCCTGGATGGAGCACCACTCGAACATCGTGCCGTGGCAGATGCTGTGCGAGCGGACCGGCGCGCAACTGCGCGTCGTTCCGATCACGGAGGCCGGCGAGCTGGATCTCGACGCGTTCGAGCGCCTGCTGACCCCGCGCACCCGGCTGCTGGCGGTGACGCACCTGTCGAACGCGCTCGGCACCGTCAACCCGATCCGGACGCTGGTCGAGACGGCCCACCGCCACGACGTCGCCGTGCTGATCGACGGCGCGCAGGCGGCGTACCACCTCCCGGTGGACGTGCAGGCGCTCGGCTGCGACTTCTACGTGATCACCGGGCACAAGCTGTACGGCCCGACCGGCATCGGCGCGCTGTACGGCCGCCTGGCCTGGCTCGACGCCATGCCGCCCTACCAGGGCGGCGGCGACATGATCAGCTCGGTGACCTTCGAGAAGACGACGTACAACGCCGTCCCCCACAAGTTCGAAGCGGGGACGCCGCACATCGCCGGGGCGGTCGGCCTGGGCGCCGCGATCGACTACGTGCAGGCGCTCGGCATGGACCGGATCGCGGCGCACGAACGGGCCCTGCTCGCCTACGGGACCGAGGCGCTGCAGACCGTCCCGGGGCTGCGGCTGATCGGCACGGCCCGGGAGAAGGCCAGCATCCTGTCGTTCGTGATGGACGGCGCCCATCCGCACGACATCGGCACGATCGTGGACCGCGCGGGGGTTGCCATCCGCACGGGCCATCACTGCGCCCAGCCGGTCATGGAGCGCTTCGGCGTGCCGGCGACCGCCCGGGCGTCCCTGGCGCTCTACAACACGCGCGAGGAGATCGACGCGCTCGTCCGCGCGCTCCGGCGCGTGCGGGAGGTGTTCGCCTGATGTCGGAGCTGAGCGAGCTCTACCAGGAGGTCATCCTCGACCACAACCGGCGGCCGCGGAACTTCCACGTGCCCGACGGCGCCAACCGTCAGGCCGAGGGGTTCAACCCGCTGTGCGGCGACCGGTTCACCGTGTACCTGCGGGTCGAAGACGAGGTCATCCGGGACGCCGGGTTCCAGGGCAGCGGCTGCGCGATCTCGAAGGCGTCGGCCTCCCTGATGACCGACCTGGTCAAGGGCCGCACGCTGGAGGAGGCCGAGCGGCTGTTCCAGCAGTTCCACGGCATGGTCACCTCGTCGGGCGACGACGTCGCCGACATCGACGCGCTCGGAAAACTGGCGGTGTTCGCCGGCGTGCGCGAGTTCCCCATGCGGGTGAAGTGCGCGAGTCTCGCCTGGCACACGCTGCACGCCGCCATGCAGCCCGGAAGCGGGCGCGTGTCGACGGAATAACCCCTGGAGGCAGTGGACCCATGACGTCCGAACCCTGGGATTTCGGCGCGCTGACGCCGCCCGCCGCGGCCGACGTCCCGAAGACCGGCGGCATGACGAACGACCCGATCAGGTCGCTCACGCTGAAGCCACTGGTGATCGAGACGCTGTCCTCGGTGTACGACCCGGAGATCCCGGTCAACATCTACGAGCTCGGGCTGATTTACGACGTCATCATCGACGCGCAGGCCGCGGTCGGCATCCGGATGACGCTGACCGCCCCCGCCTGTCCCGCCGCCCAGTCCCTGCCGGCCGAGGTCGAGCACAAGCTGCGCCAGATACCCGGCGTCACCGACGTCCGCCTCGACATCGTCTGGGATCCGCCGTGGGACAAGGACCGGATGTCGGACGAAGCCAAGCTCCAGCTCGGAATCTTCTGACCCCCCGCCGCCGGCCGCGCCCTTGATCGGCGCCGCGACCCGGCGGACAATCGCGGCGGCGGACGGCCGGGCGATCGGCGGCCGCTGGAGGAACCCCTGATGGTGGAGCGTCGTGCGGGCCGGCCTCGCCGCCTGGTGCAATTGGCGGTGCTCATGGCGTGCGCCGGCATCGCATGGGCGGCGCCGGCGTCGGCCCAGTCGACGCCCCGCGCCGCCATGCTGGAACAGCAGGGCTGGCAGGCGATCCAGGCCGGCCGGTTCACGGAGGCGGCCGGCGCCTTCCGCCAGGCGCTCGTGGACGACGACCGGAACGCCACTGCGCATCTGGGCGCCGGCCTTGCGGCCTACCTGCTGCAGCACCTCCAGGAGGCGCACGCTCAGCTGCAGCGCGCCCTCGAGCTGAATCCTCGCCTCGTGACCGCCTACCAGCTGCTCGGCGACGTGACCGACCGCCAGGGCGACCTGCAGGGGGCGATCGACATCTACGAGAAAGGGCTGGCCATCGCGCCCGGGAACGCCGGCCTGCAGGCCGGTCTGGCGCGCCTGCAGCGCGAGTCGGCCCTTCAGGCCAGGCAGCGGCAGGCGCTCAGCAATCACTTCACGGTTCGATTCGAAGGACGCGCGGAGCAGCCGCTGGCGGACGAGGCGCTCCGGATCCTGGAACAGGCGTACTGGCGGATCGGGACGATCCTGGACGTGTACCCGTCGACCCCGATCACGGTCGTGCTGTACACCGAGCAGCAGTTCCGCGACATCACCCTCTCGCCGGCCTGGGCGGCCGGCGCGTTCGACGGCCAGATCCGGGTGCCGATGCGCGGGGCACTGAAGCGCCCGCAGGAGCTCGCGCGGGTGCTCAGCCACGAGTTCGTGCACGCGCTCATCTACACGCTGGCACCGAGCGGCGTGCCGATGTGGCTCAACGAGGGGCTGGCGGTCGCCTTCGAGGACGGCGGCGGCGCGTGGACCACGCCGCTGCTCGCGAAGACGCCGGCCAGGATTCCACTCGACGACCTGACACAGTCGTTCGCCGGTCTGCCGGCCGGCGCCGTGCCGCTCGCCTATGCGGAAAGCGCGGCCGCCGCCGAGCAGATGATCACGCTGGCCGGCGGCATCGGCATCGCCAACCTGCTCCGGGACCTCGGGGCCGGCGTCGACTTCCAGAAGGCGTTCGCGCAGCGGATGAACATGTCGTACGCCCGCTTCCAGGCGGAGTATATTACCGGGAGCGGAAGCGCCCCGGGGCGCTGACGGCGGTCCGCCACGACATGCCATGACGACCGACTTCACGGCGCTCCTCACGGCGATCGACGCGGCCGTCCGGCCGGACGACGAGCCGGCGGCGATCACCGCGCGCGTCAAAGCCGGTCTCGAACAGCTGATTCAGCGCGGGGCCGTGCCGCTCCCCGGGCGGTTCCGGCAGCCACGCCCGGACGGCTATGCCCGGCGGCTGCTGCACCGGGATCCAGCCGGCCGCTACACGGTCGTCGTCATGACCTGGGGAGCCGGCCAGGGGACGCCGCTGCACGATCACGCGGGCATCTGGTGCGTCGAAGGGGTCGTCCAGGGCTGCATGACCGTGCGGCAGTTCGACCTGGTCGGCGACGAGGGGGGCGCCTGCCGGTTCGTGGAGAAGGGGGCCGTCGCCGCAGCGGTCGGATCGGCCGGCTGTCTCATTCCGCCGTTCGAATATCACACCCTCGCCAACGCCCGGTCGGAAGAGACATCGGTCACGCTGCACGTGTACGGGGGTGAGATGGATCACTGTCACATCTTCGCGCCTCGTCCTGACGGCTCGTACGAGCGGCAGAGGCGGGCGCTCAGCTACACCGACTGATGCGGGCACGTCGGACATCCATGGGCGCCGGTCCACGGTCTCCGGGGCCGATGGGGCGCGGGCGACGCGCCCCGCGGCGGCCCGCCGCGGGCCGGAGACCGGAGACCAGGGAATCATGAGTCACGTCGAGACCGGAACCGATCGGCAGGCGGCCGTCGCCGGCGCGCTCGGCGACCTGCGCGGGCGGCTGGGCGACCGGGCGTCGGCCGCCGAGGCGGTCCGCGCCCATCACAGCCGCGGCGAGTCGTACCACACACCGGCGCCGCCGGACCTCGTCTGCTTCCCGCATTCGACCGAAGAGGTGCAGGCGATCGTCACGACTGCCGCCCGTCACGGCCTGCCGATCGTCCCGTTCGGCACCGGCACCTCGCTCGAGGGGCACGTGCATGCGCTCTTCGGCGGCATCTGCGTCGACATGCAGCAGATGAACCGGGTGCTCCGCGTGAGCGTCGAGGACCTCGATGCGACGGTCGAGGCGGGCGTGACGCGGAAGCAGCTGAACCACGAGCTGCGGAACACCGGGCTGATCTTCTTCGTCGATCCGGGCGCCGACTGCACGCTGGGCGGCATGGCCTCGACGCGCGCATCGGGGACCACCGCCGTCCGCTACGGCACGATGCGCGAGAACGTGCTGGGCCTGACCGTCGTGCTGGCCGACGGCCGCGTCATCCATACCGGCGGCCGCGCTCGCAAGTCGGCGTCCGGCTACGACCTCACCCGCCTCTTCGTCGGCGCCGAGGGGACGCTGGGCGTCATCACGGAGGTCACGCTGCGCCTGCACCCGCTGCCGGAGGCGATCTCGGCGGCGGTCTGCCCGTTCCCCACCCTCGAGGGCGCGGTCCGGACGGTCATCAGCACGATTCAGCTCGGCATTCCGGTGGCCCGGATCGAGCTGCTGGACGAAGTACAGATCGACGCCGTGAACCGCTTCGCCAGGCTGGACTACGCGGTGCAGCCGACGCTGTTCTTCGAATTTCACGGCGACAGCGAGCGCTCGGTCGCGGATCAGGCGCAGGCGGTCCAGGATCTGGCGGCGGAACAGGGGGGCACGGCCTTCCGCTGGGCGACGCGGCCGGAGGAGCGGGCGAAGCTGTGGCAGGCGCGCCACGACGCCCTGTACGCCGCGCTCGCCCTGCGCCCGGGCTCGAAGGCCTGGACGACCGACGTCTGCGTCCCGATCTCGCGGCTGGCCGAGTGCATCCTCGAGACCAAGAAGGCCAACGCCGGCGCGCGCATGCCGATCGCGCTCGTCGGCCACGCCGGCGACGGCAACTTTCACCTGGTCTACGTGCTCAATCCGGACGACCCGGAGGAGATCGCCGAAGCGGCTCGGCTGAACGCGCGGATGGTGGAGCGGGCGCTCGCCATGGGCGGCACCTGCTCGGGCGAGCACGGCGTCGGCTACGGCAAGATGGACTATGTCGCCGCCGAACACGGCGACGCGGTCGAGGTCATGCGGCAGATCAAGCGGGCACTCGATCCCGACAACCGCATGAATCCCGGCAAGATGGTGCGGATGCCGTGAGCCGTGCGGGGAGGCCGTGCCGCCGCGCACGCTCCAGCCCCTGACACCGCCCGCGCTACTTGGTTTCCACCGCCTGCGTCCGCTGGTTCCTGACGTACTTGCCGAAGATCCCGTTCCAGGACGGAATCACGATCGACACGGCGCCGTACGCCTGCGCCATGCAGGCCAGGCGGATGATCGGCTTCGGCTCGTCCGTGTCGATATAGCCGAATTCCCGGATGCGCCGCCGCTCCAGCTCGTCGACCGCCGACAGCTTCTCCGCCCCGCCGAGCACCCCCACCCAGCAGGTGCCGCACGACGCGGTCCGGCACTCGACCGGAATCGGTCCTTCGGTGCAGCGGGGATCGCGCGCACGATGGTCGCGGGTGTCCGCCGCCGCTGCCGTGGTCAGATGCTGGCTGTTGATCAGACGGAACGTCGCGTGCGGGTCCTGCTCGTCGAACGTCACCGTCCAGCTCTTCCGGTCGCCCTTCAGAAAGCCGAACGCCCCCTGGGCGTCGTTGCGGGCGCGTGCCCGGAGCACCTTGTCCGGCGTCCGCCGCGCGGCCGACGGGTCGAGGTGCACGGCGCCGGACGCCGTCCGGAACGCGGTGAGGCCGACCTGCTGGAGGGTCATCAGCGCCGCCGCGACGATGCCGACGAGCAGGGAACGGTCGACCGAGAGGCGCGCCGCGGCTTCTCCCGCCAGCTCGAGCACCTGGTCGACCGCGTTGAGCGTCCGCGGCGGGCACGTCGATTCGGCGCGCTCGACGACCGCCTGCTTCACCGCGGGCCAGTAGCGGTGGCCGTACAGGAAGTGGTGGGACGAGTCGATCCGGTCCTTCAACTGCCAGACGCCCTGCAGCTGCAGCTTCCGAACGAGCTTCTCGCTGTCCACGGCGTCGGCCAGCGCCTGCTGGAGCGAGACCGGGTGGAACGCGAACCAGATCCGGGTGGCGTTCCGGTCGACCTCGTGGGTGGACGGCCGCAGCGCCTCCACGAAACCGGCCCAGGCCGGGTCGTCGTACTGCCGGAGGTAGGCTTCGAACAACGTGTCAGTCATCCGCTCCCCGTCACCGGACGATGCCGCCGTCTCCGATGCCGGAAGGGGGCACGCCAGCGCAATCCGTGATTGTACCATCCGCCGGCAGCCGGCGGATCGGCCTGGCCGCGGCCGCCGCCCCGGGGGATGTCGCGCTGGCCCGCGGGATTCTGATATCGTGATCGCCGGGCACGCGTCGCGCCCGGACAGGGAGGATGGATGTGAAGCACTGGTTTCCGGCCGTCTGCCTGGCGGCCGCGTGCGCCTGCGGCGCCGCGACTCTGTCAGCCGTCGCGCCCCCTCCGACGAAGTCCGGGACGGCCGCGCACACCGGGCCCGTGCTGTACTACACCGGATGTCTGGAGCGCGTGTCGCGCGACCACGGCGCGTTCATCCTCGCGAACATGACCCGCGACGCCCCCGACCGGCCGCCGAAGCCCTACGACGTGCTGTCGAGCCAGACGTTCCGGCTCGAACCGGATACCAGCGCCGTGGACTTCGGCTCGTGGGAGGGGTATGTCGTCGAGGTGACCGGCACGCTCGTGCCTCGTGCTCCGGTGGCGACCAATCCGGCCTACAAAGCACCCGGCGCCAGACGGTTCGCGCGGCTGCCGCTTTTCGACGTCACCTCGTTCCGGCACATCCCCGGCACGCAGACCTGCCCGGCATGATTTAGCCGGGGCGCCGCCTCCCTCGCGGGCCGCGCCGTGCGCGGCCTGCCCGCCCGGGAGCGCCGCCCCGGACCCCGGCTCGGGGGCTTCGCGGGGGCCCCAAGGCCCCGCGCCGCCGCCCTCGCCTTCATCTTTTTTTGGGAGTGTCGCCCGGACCGGCTCGCAGCCTGGTCAGCCGGTGACGGTGCCGGTCGCTGCGAGTGCCTCCCGATTCGACGCCCGGACGCGGCTGACCGAGCCGTGAATGGTCAGCGTCGCCACGCCGGCCAGCACCAGGGAGACGCCGGTCCACTGCAGCCACGACAGGTCCTCGCCGAAGAACAGCAGTCCCCAGCAGACCGCTCCCACCGGCTGCACCAGCAGCAGCACGGACGTCTCGAGCGCGGGCAGGCGCGGCAGCGCCGTCGCGATCAGGGACCATCCGCCCGCCTGGGACACGAGCGCCAGCGCCAGCAGCCAGCCGTGGGCCGGCCAGACGATGGCGAGGGAGAATCCGGGATCGAGCGGGGAGAACAGCAGCGCGCCGGCCGCCGCGGCGAGCGTCGCGTCGAACAGCGGACCGAACGCCGGCGCGAGCCGGCGGTTGGACTGGCGGAAGACGAGCAGAAAGGCGGCGTACGAGACGCCCGCGAGCGCGCCGGTCAGGGCGCCCGCGACCGGATCGCGGCCGTACGCACCGGGGCGGTCGAGGCCCGAGATGAGCACGACGCCGGCGAGCACGACCGCGATCATCGGAAACGCGAGCCGCGAGGGCCGTTCCTTGTGCCACAGCCAGGCGGCCAGTCCGACGAACACGACCTGCACGTTCGTCACGACGGTCGACAGGCCGACGCCGAGCAGATCGATGGTCCGGTGCCACAGCGACAGGTCGACGGCCAGAATGAAGCCGGCCGCGAACGCGAGCAGTCGCTCGCGCCGCGTGCGCGTGTCACGGTGCCGCACCGCCAGCCAGCCGGCCAGCAGCACGGGCAGCGCGTAGGCGGTGCGGAAGAAGGTGGCCGTCACCGGGGACACGCCGGCCAGGCGGACGAACACGGCGGAAAATGAGATGGCGATGACGCCCAGCAGGGCGAGGAGGTGGATCACGGGGGGCCACTCTGGTTCGAAGCGTCCGGGGATCAAAACGCGAAGCGATCGGTCCGCGTGCGATCTATGACATTCTAACCTCATCACTGGCCGCCCTCCGGCGGAGGAAGGATGCGGCCGAGAACCGGACACGTCACCATGGACAAGCGGCACCGCGGCTACCGGCACAAGTCGATTGCGGGTCACCAGATCCATCCGGAGACCCAGATGATGAGCTACGGCTACGATCCGCAGCTCTCCGAAGGGTCCGTCAAGATCCCGATCTTCCAGACCTCGACGTTCGTGTTCAAGACGGCGGAAGAGGGCAAGGAATTCTTCGCCGTGGCCTACGGGCTGCGCGAGAAGCGGCCGCACGAGGAGCCGGGCCTGATTTACTCGCGCATCAACAACCCCGACCTGCAGGTGCTCGAGGAGCGCCTGGTGCTGTGGGAACAGGCCGAATCGGCGCTGGTGTTCTCGAGCGGCATGTCGGCCATCTCGACGTCGCTGCTGGCCTTCCTGAGGCCGGGCGACGTGCTCGTCCACAGCGACCCGCTGTACGGCGGCACGGAGTACCTGATCGCCAACATCCTGCCGCGCTTCGGCGTGTCGGCCGTCAGCTTCCCGGCCGGAGGCGAGGGGCGGACGGTGGACCAGGCGGTGACCGAGGCCCGCACGCGCGGGCGCGTCGGCGCCCTCCTGATCGAAACGCCGGCCAATCCGACCAACGGCCTGGTCAGCATCGACGCCTGCAGCCGGGCGGCGCGGTCGCTCGCCGACCAGCCCGGCGGCCGCCCGCGGCTCGCCGTCGACAACACGTTTCTCGGGCCGCTCTGGCAGCACCCGCTCGAGCACGGCGCCGATCTGGTCCTGTATTCGCTCACGAAGTACGCCGGCGGCCACAGCGATCTGATCGCCGGCGCCTGCCTCGGCGCCGAGGAGCATGTCGCGCCGATCCGCACGATGCGGACGATCTTCGGCACGATGACCGATCCGCACACCGGCTGGCTGCTGCTGCGCAGCCTCGAGACGCTGAAGCTGCGGATGACCTGCTCGATGAAGAACGCCCGGACGGTGGCGGAGTTCCTCGCCGACCATCCGAAGGTCCGGACGGTGCACTATCTCGGCTTCCTGGCGGCGGACGCGCCCGACCACGCGGTGTACCAGCGCCAGTGCAAGTCGGCCGGCTCGACGTTCTCCTTCGAGATCCACGGCGGCGAGGAGGAGGCGTTCCGGCTGCTGAACGGGCTCCAGATCATCCGGCTCGCCGTCAGCCTGGGCGGCACCGAGAGCCTGATGCAGCATCCGGCGTCGATGACGCACTCGGACGTGCCGCCCGACACGCAGCGCCGGATGGGCATCACGCCGGGCATGCTGCGGATCTCGGTCGGCGTCGAGCATCCGGCAGATCTCGTCGCCGACCTCGGACAGGCGCTGGATCGGATGTGACGCGGGTGCGCCGGGCGGCCGTCCGCCTCAGCGCTTGTAGACGATTCGGCCGCCGACCATCGTGAGGTCGACCTTGATGTCGCGGATCGACGCCGGGGCGACCGACACGTCGAAGCCGAACAGGTCGGTATCGAGCATCACGAGGTCCGCCAGCCGGCCGGGACTGAGGATGCCCTTCTGCCGGGCCTGGAACTCCGCGTAGGCCGAGCCGGCGGTATAGGCCGACACGGCCTGGGCAATCGTCAGCTTCTGATCCGGCATCCAGCCGTCGGGATGCTTGCCGTCCAGCGTCGCGCGGGTCACCGCCGCGTAGACCGTGAGCAGCGGATTGAGCGGAGCCACCGGCCAGTCCGTCCCCAGCGCCAGGCGGACGCCGTGGTCCAGGAACGTCTTGTAGGCGTACGACGTCTTCACCCGCTCCGGCCCCAGCCGCTGCTCCGCCCACCGCCCGTCGTCGATCGCGTGGTACGGCTGCACCGACGCGATGACGCCCAGGCGCCGGAACCGATCGAAATCCTTCGGCGCGACCGTCTGCGCGTGCTCGATGCGCCACCGGCGATCGCGGGGGCCGTTCGCCTGCAGGATGTCCTGGTAGAGATCGAGCACCATCGACACGGCTTCGTCGCCGATCGCATGCATGCAGATCTGCAGGCCGGCCGCATCGGCCGCCGTGAGCCGCGCCCGGATGCCCGACAGCGGCTGCATTTCGTCGGTCAGCAGCCCGCGGTTGCCGGGCTGATCCGCGTACGGCTGGAAGAAGTACGCGGTGTGCGAGCCGAGCGAGCCGTCGGCATAGCCCTTGACCGCGCCGAGACGGAGGAAGGACGAGCCCCACGCGTGCCGGATGCCGAGCCTCGCCTGGTCCTCCCACCGCGTCTCGATCGGCGCCACGTAGATCCGCGCCGTGAGCGCCCCCTGCTCGGCCAGCTGCGAGTAGGTCTCGATCGTGGCGTACGCGGGATTCATGTCCTGGAGGCTGGTCACCCCGAGCGACGCGGCGTACCGCAGCGCGCGCTTCACGATGCGCATCCGCTCGCCCGGAGACAGCGGCGGGATGACCTGCTCCACCAGGCCTTCGGCGGCATCCTTCAGGAGGCCGGTCGGACGGCCCTGCGCGTCGCGCACGATCACGCCGCCCGGCGGGTCGGGTGTCGCCGCCGTGATCCCGGCCAGCCGGAGGGCCACCGAGTTGGCCAGCCCCTCGTGGCCGTCGTACCGCGTGACGAACACCGGCGTGTCCGGCGTCACCGGATCGATCAGCGCGCGCGTCGGCAGCGTCGCCGACGTCCACGCCTCCTCGTCCCAGTTCCCCCCGAGGACCCACTGGCCGGGTGGCGTCTTCTTCGCCTGCGCCGCAATCCGGCGGGCGAACTCCGCGGGCGATCTGGCGTCCTTCAGCTGTACGTCGTCGAGCTGTTCGCCGCCGTCCAGCAGATGAACATGGGCATCGTCGAAGCCCGGCATGACCGTCCGCTGGTTCGCGTCGATCACCTGCGTGTGCGGCCCGCGCCAGCGGTTGACGGCGCTCGTCGTGCCGACCGCCACGATCCGGTCGCCCAGCACGGCGACCGCCTCGGCGTCCGGCTGCGCCGGATTGCCGGTCCAGACGTCGGCGTTGGTGATGATGAGATCGGCCTGCGGACCGCCACGGCCGGAGGCGCACCCGGCCAGCAGCACCGCGCATGCCGCAAGCGGAAGCAGCAGGCGGCCGAACACGACCGGACGGGCGGAGGCGAGGGACATCCGGAAGGGAATTATACCTGACGCCCGATCAGTGCGGCGCGTCGGCCCCGTGACCGAAGATCCGATCGAAGAAGGCCGCCGTCGCCTCATCCGCGTTCAGCCACGACGCGTAGCGCAGGAAGCCGTGGATCTCGTCCGGCAGCACCAGCTCCTGGTACGGCACGCCGGCCGCCTTCAGCCGCTGCACGAGGTCGACCATTTCGTGGAAGTGCACGTTGCGATCGTCATCGCCCTGAATCAGCAGCACCGGCGACCTCCAGGTGGAGATCGACGCGTCGGGCGACGATTCCCACGCCACCTGCAGCACGTGCCGCCAGGCCGCCGCCGACAGCCCGTCGCCCACTTCCACCTGCACCGGCATGGCCTCGACGTCCCGCATCTGCAGCAGCCAGTTGTGGACACCGTGCATGTCGACGCCGGCGTGGAACACGTCCGAGTTCCTCGCCAGCGCCAGCGCCGTCAGATAGCCGCCGTATGATCCGCCCCAGATGCCGATCCGCTGCGGATCGACGTCGGGACGGCCCTGCAGGTAGCGCCCGGCGGCCAGCACGTCCTGATACTCCGCGGCGCCACGGGCGCCGGCGTGGTCGGGGTGATTGAAGGCGTCGCCGTAGCCAATGCCCAGCCGGTAGTTCACCGACAACACCACGTCACCGCGGCTGGCGAGATACTGGTTCACCGCGTACGAGTTCGCGTAGTAGTCCATGTACTGCCAGCCGAGCAGCATCTGCCGCGGCGGGCCGCCGTGCACGAACACCACCGCCGGCCGTCGCACGGCCCCCTCCGCGGTCCTGAACAGCTGGCAGTGCACCTCCACGCCGTCCGGCGACCGCACGATGACGCTTGTCGGCGTCACGAGCTGCGCCGCCGGAAACGCGGGCGGGATCTGATCGGCCGCCAGCAGCCGGGGCCGGCCGCCGCCGATCGGCAGGACGGCCGGCAGCGGCGGCCGCTGCGCCGTCGCGCTCAGATACGCGACCGTCGCGCCGTCGCCCGTCACGACCGGCGTCCACTCCAGCCCCGTGCCGGCCGTCAGCGCCGCCGGCGCCGATCCGTCCACCGGCACCTTGAAGAGATGGCGCCGGTCGATGTCCTCCTTCTCCGAACCGGTGTTCGCGTTGTACACGACGACCCGCCGATCGGGCGTGAGGGCGACGTACTCGACCATGAAGGGTCCCGGCGTCAGCAGGCGGGGCGCACCGCCGGTCGCCGGCACCGAATAGAGGTGGGGCCAGTTGTCCAGGTCGGCCAGGAACACGAGCCGGCCGCCGGCGCCCCAGGCCAGATTCGCATCGCCCGCGGTCCGCGGGAACGAGCCGAGCAGCGTGTCGGGACTCGTCCAGACCGCCCGTGCGCGCAGCGTCGCCACGTCGCCGACCCAGATCGCCCACGGCCGGGGATGCCGTTCCAGCGGGTTCTCGACGGCGCCGCCCTCGCCCGGCAGCCGCACGAAGGCGATCTCGCGCCCGTCGGGCGACCAGCGCGGGCTGATGTCGCGGGACGTCGACGGCGCGAGGTAGCGGATCGGCGCCGTGTCCGACGTGTAGAGCCCGATGAGCGCGTGATCGCCGCGGTCGGACACGAACGCGAGCGTCCGCCCGTCAGGCGACCATTCCGGCGACCGGCTCCTTCCCGTCGCGAAAAGCAGCCGGCGGGCCGGGCTGCGGCCGTCGATTGCCGCGATCCAGATCTCATGGCTCCTCAGAAAGGCGACCTGATGCGACTGCGGCGCCACGGCCGGCGCATCGCCCTCCCCGAGCAGCACCGGCGCGCCGCCCGCCGTGGCCACCGACCAGACCTGCCTCTCCGGCTGCACCGGACTGTGGTCCGGATCGGGCATCAGATCGCCGGCGGCCGCCCAGTTCGCGTCGTGGTCGCCGCCGCGCACGTACACCAGGTACCGCCCGTCGTCGGAGAACGCCAGGCTGGTCAGCTCCTGGCCGTCATCCTCGCGGTAGGCCGTGAGGCGGCGCGGGCGGAAGTCCGGTCCGTCCGCGATCCAGATGTTCCGCACGCCCTGTTCGTTGAAGACCCAGGCGATCTGCGCGCCGCCCGGCGAGGCCACGAGATCGCTCGGATACGGGTAGCTCAGGACCTGCGCCATGCCGAAGGCGGGCGCCTGGGCGCGGAGGGCGACCGCCTGCAGCACGACGGCGAGCACCGCCGCGCCGACACACACCAGGCGCCGACCGGGTCTGAACGGCCTCACGGGAACCTCCCTGGACGCGAGACGGGAAACGGTGGCGCCATGACAGCGCCCACGGGCGCGCGACGGAAGCGCGGACGGCCGCCGCTGGAGGCGGCCAGGCGACACGGCGCCGGCAGACACGTCGGCCCCTGCGAATCAGGGAAAGGTCGGGATGCCGCGGCGAACCTGCGCGTCCGCCCGGAGCCTACGCCCCGGGCCCCAGCGCGTCGAGCGCCTCCTCGAGGCGCGAGACCAGGGTATCGAGCTGATCGACGACCGCGCGCACCGGTTCCGGGCGGCTGAGATCGACGCCGGCCCGCTGGAGCAGGGCCATCGGATAGTCGCTGCCGCCGGCCTTGAGCAGGTTCAGATAGCGCTCCACCGCCTCGGCGCGGGCGGCGGGTGATCCGGTCGTGATCTGCCGGACGAGCTGTGCGGTCGACGCGAAGCAGGTGGCGTACTGGTAGACGTAATAGGGCGTGCTGTAGAAGTGCGGAATCCTGGCCCACGTGACGCGGGCCAGCGGGTCGTCCTCGATCGCGTCACCGTGGTACGCGTGCAGCAGGTTCCAGTAGATCTCGCCCAGCACGTCGGCGGTGATCGGCTGGCCGGCTTCGACCAGCCGGTGCGCCTGCAGCTCGTAGTCGGCGAACAGCACCTGCGTGTAGAACGTGCCGACGATGCCGTCGATGGCGTGCTGGAGCAGCACGATGCGCTCGCGCTCGTCCGTGGTCCGCCCCAGCATGTACTCGAGGAACAGCGCTTCGCTCAGCGTGGAGGGGACTTCGGCGACGAAGATCGTGTAGCTCGCATAGACGAACGGCTGGTGCTCGTGCGACAGCAGCGTGTGCATCGAATGGCCCATCTCGTGGGCCAGGGTGAACACCGCATCGAGCGTGTCGTTGTAGTTCAGCAGCATGTACGGGTGGACCCCGTAGACCGGCGCCGAGTACGCGCCGCTCCGCTTGCCGGGATTCTCGTACACGTCAATCCAGCGGCCGGCGAGGCCGGCCCGCATCCGATCCTGGTAGCGCGTCCCGAGCGGCGCCACCGAGTCGATCAGCCACGTCCGCACCTCGTCGTACGGGTAGGTCCGGTCGACGTCGACGAGCGGAATCAGGTTGTCGTAGACGTGGTAGTGCTCCAGCCCGAGCACCCGCTTGCGCAGCCGGTGATACCGGCGCAGCGGCTCGGTCCCGGCCTTCGTCGTGTCGATCAGGTTCTCGACCACCGACGCCGGGATGTTGTTGGCGTGCAGCGCCGCCTCGAGCGCCGTCCCGTAGTCGCGCGCCCGGGCGTGGAACCAGTCCCGCTGCAGTACGGCGTTGTACAGGGCGGCATACGTGTTCTGGTTCGTCTGATACAGCTCGTGCAGCCCGCGGAAGGCGGCCGCGCGGTCCGCCTGCTGCCGGTTGGTGGCGAGAATGGCGCGGTACTGCCCGTAGGTGAGCATCACCTCGGAGCCGTCCGACAGCCGCAGCGTCGGGAATTTCGCGTCGGCGGTCGACAGCGCCGAGTAGGCGTCATGCGGCGCCCCGCTCAGCCGCGCCGACAGGGACAGCAGGTGCTCGCCCCGCTGATCGAGCACGTGCTCCTGCTGGCGGTACAGATCCTCGATGGCGAAGCGGTACACGGCGAGCGCCGCATCCGCCGCCATCCACTCCCGCACCGTGTCGATCGGCAGCTGCAGCAGTTCCGGCCTGAACCAGGCCGACGCCTGCTTCCAGTGCGCGAACAGGATCTCCACCTGCTGCTGCTTCGCGTTGACGCCGTTGTCCCGCTGATCCTGGTCGTAACAGAGCGCCGCGAAGTACCAGACCTTGAACGCCAGCTGGCCCAGCGTGTCGTCCAGCCGCAGCGCCGCCAGCAGCCGGTCCGCCCCTCCGGCCAGCGTCCCGCGCATCGCCGCGTACTCGGCGACCCCGGCCTCCAGCTGCTGGTAGCCGGCCTGCCACGCGTCCCAGTCCGGAAAGATGTGCGTCAGATCCCAGCGGTAGCGCAAATCGATGGCCTCCCGCGGTCGCGGGCCCGGCTCGGATGAGGTAATCGTCATATCGGGCGCGGTCAGTCGGTGCACCTGTCGATCATAGCGGCAAGACGGCAGGTCGCAAAGAGGCGGATTGGCGCCGGTGCACAGTTCGTCCCGAGCCACGGCGCCCGCCGGTCGGTCCCCGTGCGGATCGGCGCCGGCCGCCGGCCCACCGAAGGCGAAAAAAAAGCCCGGAGGGAGGCGGCCAGGCCGCCCGCCCTCCGGGCTCGACATCCGACCGGACGCGGCCGGTTACGGCTTCGCCGCCACCGGCGCCAGCCCGTGCGCCGCCAGCAGTTTGTTGAACGCCGGCAGATCGGTCCCCAGCAGCGAGTGGAGCGTGCTCATGTAGCCGTCGAGCGTCGCGGTCTCCTGCTTGAAGATCGTGTACGACTGATCGGTCGGCCTGGCATCCGCGCTCTCGACGATCCGCTCGAGAGCCGCCAGCCGGTTGTTGATCTTGATCGCGAAGTTCAGCGGATCCTCGTTGCTCCGGTTCTTCACCTGATACAGGTCCTCTTCCACCGCGGTCAGCTTCCGGGCCAGCGTGTCCCCGGCCGACGTGACCCCGGCGAGGTGCGCCTTCTTCACGCGGTCGACGATCTCGCTCCTGATGCGCCGCACCTCGATGACGCCCTCGTCCGCCCGGCTCACCTGCGCCTGGATCTGCCCGGCGAACGTGTACTGCTGTTCGAGATCCGTCTGCGTGATGCCATGCACGTTCGGATTCATCTTGACCGTCAGCGGCTGCGTCTGCGTGACCCCGTCGGCCGTGATCCGGACCTGATAGTCGCCCGGCACCACGTACGGGCCGACGTGGAAGTTGGCGCCCCACAGGATCAGCCCGGGGAAGGAGGTCGCCCCGGCCAGTCGCAGGTTCCACTCGTACCGGTTCAGCCCGGCGTGCGTCGTCGGCGGCGGCGGCGGCCGGCGGAACCCGGTCTCCTTCGCGGCTTCCCTGGTGAGCGCCGGCGTCCCGACGACGTGCCGGATCACCTGTCCCTGCGCGTTCAGGATGTCGAGCGTGACCTTCCCGACCGGCCGGCTCAGGTAGTAGTCGATCGACGCCGGCACGATCCGGCGATACGCGACCTCCGGCTTGAACAGGTGGACCGTCGAGGACATCACGGCCGGCGTGAGCTGCCGCAGCGGCCAGATGTCGTCCAGGATGTAGAACGACCGGCCGTGCGTGGCGATGACCAGGTCGTTCGGCTGGACGATCATGTCGGCCACCTGCGTGTCCGGCAGGTTCAGCGAGAGCGACTGCCACCGGGCGCCGTCGTCGAACGAGACGTAGACGCCGTGCTCCGTCCCGGCGTAGAGGAGCCCTTCGCGGGCCGGATCCTCGCGCACGACGTGGACGTAGTCGTCCGGCGCGATCCCCGTGACGATCTTGGTCCATGTCTTCCCGTAGTCGTCCGTCCGGAAGATGTACGGCGCGTAGTCGTCCATCTGGTAGCACTTGGCGGCCACGTAGGCCGTCCCCGCCTTGAACGGCGAGGCGTCGATCATGCTGATCCGGGCGAAGGGCGGCATGTCCTTCGGCGTGATGTTCTCCCAGTGCTGGCCGCCGTCCCGCGTGATGTAGATCAGGCCGTCGTCCGACCCGGTCCAGATCGTGCCTTCTTCCTTCCGGGACGGGGCGATCGTGAAGATCGTCGCGTAGATCTCCGGCCCGTTCATGTCGTGCGTGATCGGGCCGCCCGAGTCGCCCAGCGTCTTCGGATCGTGGCGCGTGAGGTCGGGGCTGATCTTCTCCCAGCTCTGCCCCCCGTTCGTCGTCTTCCAGAGGTGCTGCGACGAGGTGTAGAGGATCTTCGGGTTCAGCGGATCGAAGACGATCGGGAAGGTCCACTGCCAGCGTTCCGGCAGCACGTTCGACGGCTCGCCCGAGAAGAACCGCGGGTACGGCTGCACGTCGCGCGCCTCCCCGGTCTTCCGGTTGAAGCGGGTCAGCGCCGCGCCCTGGTCGCCGGCGTAGATGATGTTCGGATCGCTCGGGTCGGGGGTCACGTACCCGCTCTCACCGCCGCCGACGTCGATGTAGTAGTCGCCGAGCGGCGTGCCGGCCGTCCGGATGTTCGCCGTGTCGGAGCTCGGCAGGCAGACCGTGCTGTTGTCCTGCTGCGCGCCGCACACCCAGTAGGGGAAGTCGGTCGTCACGCCGACGTGGTAGATCTGCGCGGTCGGGAAGTTCTCCCGGCTCCAGGTCTTCCCGCCGTCCGTGGTGACCGTACCGCCGCCGTCGTTGCCGTTGATCATCCGCGCGGGGTTCTTCGGGTCGATCCACAGATCGTGATTGTCGCCGTGCGGCTGCTGGATCGCCGTGAAGGTCTTGCCGCCGTCCATCGAACGGAAGAGCGACGTGTTCAGGGCGTAGACCTCGTTCACGTTCTTCGGATCGGCGAAAACCTCCGAGAAGTAGAACGACCGCTGCCGGATCTTGTCCTCGTCGTTCACCCGCTTCCAGGTCGCGCCGGCATCGTCGGAGCGGAACACGCCGCCCTCCGCGTTCTCGACGACGGCGTAGAGGCGGTTCGAGTCGGCGCCGGAGACCGTGATGCCGATGCGGCCGATGATGCCGGACGGCATCCCCGGGTTCCGCGTGATCTCGGTCCAGTGGTCGCCGCCGTCGGTCGACTTGAACAGGCCGCTGCCCGGGCCGCCGCTCGACATCCCCCACGAGTTCCGCCAGGCCTCCCACAGCGCGGCGTACAGCACCTTCGGGTGGTTCGGATCGATGACCAGATCGACCGCCCCGGTCTTGTCGTCACGATAGAGGATCTTTTTCCAGGTTTTGCCGCCATCGGTCGACCGGAACACGCCCCGCTCGGTGTTGGGCTTCCACGGGTGGCCCAGCGCGGCGACGTACACCAGGTTCGGGTCGGTCGGATCGACGCAGATCCGCGAAATGGTCTCGGTGTCGGCCAGCCCCATGTGCGTCCACGTCTTGCCGTCGTTGACCGACTTGTAGATGCCGTCGCCGGTCATGATGTTGCCGCGCAGCGCCGACTCGCCCATCCCGATATAAATGATGTCCGGGTTCGACGGCGCCACCGCGACGGCGCCGACCGACGAGCTCTTGATCTGATGGTCGGTCACCGGGTTCCAGGTGATCCCGCCGTTGCGCGTCTGCCACAGCCCGCCGCCGACCGCCCCGAAGAAGTATTCGTCCGGGCGCGCGGCGCTGCCGGCGACCGCAATCGAGCGGCCGCCGCGGTTCGGCCCGATGTTGCGCCACTTCAGCGCCGTCATCCGGCTCAGATCGTAGGTCCCTCCCGACGTGGCCGACTGGGCGTGCACGAAGACGCCTCGCTGGCTCCAGCACAGCCCGACCGCGAGGGCCAGGCCCAGCGCGATCCACGGCGACTTCCTTCTGCGGTCCTTCTCCATGGCCTCTCCTCTATCTGGTGCAATCATCCCGGCGACAGCGCACGGCCCGGGGCACTCGGTCGATCGGCCTTCCGCCGACCGCCGCCCAAACTATAGCCGATAGTCGTCGCCGCGCCGCATCCCGCCTGCACGCGCGCGCCGATCGACATTTCTGTCGCCGCCGGCCCGCGGCGTTCACTGCCGCAGGAAGTCGCGCACGATCCGGTTGAACTCCGCGGCCTGTTCGACCTGCGGCATGTGTCCGGCCTTGTCGATGACGATCTTCTGCGAGCCCCGGATGTCCCGGTGCAGGCGATCGGCCGCCGCCGGATTGGCCAGCCCGTCGTACTTTCCCCAGAGGATGAGCGTCGGCGCCTTGATGGTCGCCATCTGCGCGTCGGTCAGGCCGCCGAGCCCGCTCGCCCCCGACTCCTGGATCTTCCTGATCGCGTACGCCGAGCGCAGCCGCAGGATCAGGTTCGCGCGCACCATCCGATCGGTCACGAGGCGCTTGTTGTAGAACATGATCCGGAAGAACTCGCGCGTCTGGGCCAGCGTCGTGCCGTTCTGGATCTCGCGCAGGTGCGGATCCGGATGCACGGCCCCGGACGGCGCGTAGCCGGCCCCGTCGACCAGGACGATCCTGTCGACCATCTGCGGATAGTGCACCGCCGTGTACGCCGCCACGGCCGCCCCCATCGAGTTGCCGACGAGCGACGCCTTCGTCAGCCCGATCGTCTTCATGAACTCGACCAGGAACTCCGACAGCATCGCGTCGTTGTAGTCCGCCAGCGGCTTGTCCGACTCGCCGAAGCCGATCTGATCGAGGGCGATCACGCGAAAGTCGGCCGCCAGCGGCTCGATGTTCGCCGCCCACCGCGATCCGTCGCCGCCCAGCCCGTGCAGCAGGATGACCGGCGCGCCGTGCCCGGCTTCCAGGTAGTGCAGCTTGAAACTCAACACCGTGGCGTCGCGGGACGCCGGCGTCGGCGACGGCTGCGCCGCAGCCGTGATCCCGAGGCACGCACAGACGACGGCCGCCAGCGACAGGCGCAGTGACAGCATGATCCACGTCCTTTCGGGGCGAAGAGCGGAACGGCGGCCCGGCACCGGATCGACCGGCCGCCGGAGTGGCTGGCCGCGTATTAGAGCACAAGATGCAAAGAGGGAGGAACGAGGAATGAGGAGTGAGGAGCAAGGAGTGAGGAACGAGGGCCGAGAGTCGAGGGGTGTGGAGTTCCCGGGGATTCAGTGGAGACCCTGTCGGCGCGGCTTATGAGCCGCTTCGAAGTGCTCGGGACTCAGGCCGCCCGGACGACTGTGGCGGCGCGTTCGATTGCAGAACGTCTCAATGTGCCTTGATGAATTCATACGTCGCGCGGACTCGCCCGGCGCTTGGCTTCGTGGACATCGGATGTATCCCTCATTCCTCATTCCTCATTCCTCGTTCCTCGTTCCTCATTCCTCCTCCTTCCGATACCGCCGCAGCGCCGGCGTGGACGCGACGATCCAGGCGGTCGCCACGACGCAGCCGATGCCGCCGCTGACGACGGAGAACGGGGCGCCGAGCCAGTTGGCGACGAGCCCGGCTTCCATTTCGCCGAACTGCGGCCCGCCG
>DATLRO010000036.1:0-46073 GCA_035534615.1 Vicinamibacterales bacterium | reverse complement strand
CGCCGCCTGCTCCTGGATCGCCCGAATCACGCGCGCGTCGCCGTGGCCGACGTTCACGCACATCAGCTGGCTGTTGAAGTCCAGGTAGCGCGTGCCGTCCGGCGTCCAGAAGTACACCCCCTTCGCGCCAGCCACCGGAATCGGATCGACTCCCTCCTGCGAGGACCATTCGAACAGCGTGTGGCGCTTCGTCAGCGCGATCATTTCAGCCGAAGTCATGGGGGGCTTCTCTCGGGGCTCGGCGCTCGGGGCTCGGGGCTCGGGGCTCGGCGCTCGGGGCTCGGGGCTCGCCAGAGCGAACACCTTCGTCGCAACGAGCAGATCGTCGACAGCGCAGTATTCATCAGACCGATGGGCGAGATCCAGCCGGCCGCCGCATGAACGCCTCCCGGGACTGCGGCGCGGCGCGCCGGTCAGCTGAATCGCGACGTCACCACCTTCTGCTCGGTGTAGAACCGGACACCGTCCTTGCCGTGCACGTGCAGATCCCCGAAGAACGACCCCTTCCATCCGGCGAACGGGAAGAACGCCATCGGCACCGGGACGCCGACATTGACGCCGATCATCCCGGCCTCGACGTCGGTCGTGAACCGGCGGACGGCCGCGGCGTCGCGCGTGAAGATCGACGCGCCGTTGCCCATCGCCGACCGGTTGACGATGGCGATCGCCGCGTCCAGGCTGCCCGCGCGGATGACCGACAGCACCGGGCCGAAGATCTCCTCGCGCGCGATCCGCATCCCGGGCTCGACGCGGTCGAAGATGCTGGCGCCGAGGAAGAACCCGTCGCGGGCCGGGAGCCGGCGGCCGTCCAGCACCAGCGCGGCCCGTTCCTCGACGCCGATCCGGAGGTACTCGGCGACGCGGTCGCGCTGGGCGGCGCTGATGAGCGGCCCCATCTCCACGCCGTCGCGGTCGCCCGGCCCGATCGACAGCGCCGCCGCCCGCGCGCACAGCCGGCGCACGAGATCGTCGCCGATCGGGTCGACCGCCACCGCCACGCTGCCGGCCATGCAGCGCTGTCCGGTCGATCCGAACGCCGACGCCACGACCGCCTCGACCACCGGGCCGAGGTCGGCGTCCGGCATCACGACCATGTGGTTCTTGGCGCCGCCGAGCGCCTGCACCCGCTTGCCCTGCGCCGCCGCCCTCGCGTACACCGCGCGCGCCGCCGTCGTCGAGCCGACGATCGACACCGCCTTCACCTGCGGATGATCGATGAGCCGCTCGACCTGCGGCGCCGCCCCATGCACCAGGTTGACGACGCCGGCCGGCAGGCCGGTGTCGGCCAGCAGCTCGACCAGCCGGATCGCCGTCTGCGGCACCTTCTCCGACGGCTTCAGGACGAACGTGTTGCCGCAGGCGATCGCGACCGGCAGCATCCAGAGCGGCACCATGGCCGGAAAGTTGTACGGCGTGATGCCGGCGCAGACGCCGATCGGCTGGCGGATGGTGAACGAATCGATCCCCGCCGCGATGTTCTCGAGCGTCTCGCCCATCAGCAGCGTCGGGATGCCGCAGGCGAACTCCACCACCTCGAGCCCCCGCTGCACCGAGCCGCGCGCCTCGCCGATCGCCTTGCCGTGCTCGCGCGTGATGATCTGCGCGACCTCTTCCTTGTGGCGTTCCAGCAGATCCCGGTAGCGGAACAGGTAGCGCGCCCGGACGACCGCCGGCACGCGGCGCCACGTCCGGAACGCCGCGTCGGCGGCGGCGACCGCGCTGTCGATCTCCTCGCCGGGGCACATCGGCACGCGGGCGATCACCGCGCCGGCCGCGGGGTCGTACACGGGCCGCGTCTCGGCGGCGGACGATTCGCGCCAGGCGCCGTCGACAAAACAGCGGCAGGACGTGACCGGTTCGGCGGACACAGACATGCTGGACCTCGTTGAGGACCTGTTTCTACATTAAACTCTGCTCTGGATCAACACGCTGCCCGCTTTCCGCCTCCGGGAGATCATCCATGCGCCGCGCCCTGTCCGCCCTCGTCGCCCTGCTCCTCGCCGCCGCCGGCGTCGCGGCGCCGGCTGCCGCCCCGCGCCGGCCCGGGCCGCCGCCCGAGAACGGCGGCTTGACGGCGGTCGCCGGCCTCAAGGTCGGCGACTACACGCTGACCGCCCGCCCGACCGGCTGCACGGTCATCCTCGCCGAGGCGGGGGCGGTCGCCGGCGTCGACCAGCGCGGCGGCGCGCCCGGCACCCGCGAGCTCGGCCTGCTCAACCCGATCAACACGGTGCAGAAGGTCAACGCGATCGTCCTGGCGGGCGGCAGTGCGTTCGGACTCGACGCGGCGAGCGGCACGATGCGATGGCTGGACGAGCACCACTTCGGCTACAACGTCGGCATCACGCGGGTGCCGATCGTGCCGGCCGCGATCCTCTTCGACCTGAACATCGGCGGCAAACCGTGGATCCGGCCGACGGCCGACTGCGGGTACCGCGCCGCGGCCGCCGCCACGACCGGGCCGGTGCAGGAGGGCGACATCGGCGCCGGCGCCGGCGCGACGGTCGGCAAGCTCGGGGGCCCGGGCCGCGCCATGAAGGCCGGCCTCGGCAGCGCCGCGATCACGCTGCCGGACGGGCTGACGGTCGCGGCCATCGTGGCGGTCAACGCGGTCGGAGACATCATCGACCCGTCGACCGGCCGCGTCGTCGCCGGCATGCGCACCCCGGACGGCCTGCACCTCGCGGACGCGCGCAAGCTCATTCTCTCGGGCGCCCTGATGCATCCCCGCACCCGCAGCGGCGAGAACACGACGATCGGGGTGGTCGCCACCAACGCGAAGCTCACCAAGGACGAGGTCACCAAGATGACCCAGATGGCGAGCGACGGCTACGCCCGCGCGATCTCGCCGGTGCACACGCCGGTCGACGGCGACACGGTGTTCGGCCTCGCCACCGGCACCCACGCGGGCGACGCCAACGTGCTCGAGATCGGCGCCCTCGCGGCCGACGCGATGGCCCGCGCGATCGTGCGCGCCGCCTACGAGGCGACGAGCATCCCGGGCTACCCGGCCGAGCGCGATCTCGGGAAGGTCAAGTGAACGTCCAGCTCGCCGGCCTGCTCGTCTACTCGGCGGCGCTCATCCTGCTGGGGTTGTGGATCGGCCGCCGCGTCCGGACGACGGCCGACTTCTTCGTCGCCGGCCGCCGCCTCGGCCCCGGCCTCCTGTTCTCGACGATGCTGGCGGCGAACATCGGCGCCGGCTCGACCGTCGGCGCGGCCAGCCTCGGCTACCGCGACGGCCTCAGCGCCTGGTGGTGGGTCGGGTCGGCCGGCCTCGGCTCCCTCGTGCTCGCCTTCTGGATCGGGCCCGCCATCCGCCGCGTCGCGGCCGCGCACGATCTGCGCACGGTCGGCGACTTCCTCGAACTGCGGTACGGCCGCAGCGTCCGGGCGACGATCGCCCTCCTGCTCTGGTGCGGCACGCTCGCGATCCTGGCCGGCCAGCTCATCGCCGTCGCCTGGATCCTGAACGTGATCATCGGCATTCCGAAATGGAGCGGCTGCCTCATCGGGGGCGGCGTCATGACCGTGTACTTCGCGGCCGGCGGCCTCGTGACCTCCGCCTGGGTCAACGTCGTCGAGCTGATCGTCAAGCTCACCGGTTTTCTCATCGCGCTGCCGATCGCCTTCCACGACGTCGGCGGCTGGGCCGGCCTGCACGCCGCCACGGCGGCGCGCGCCGGCTTCTGGAACTTCGCCCACGGCGGGCCGTCGGGCGTCGTCTATCTCGCGATGCTCGGACCGGCGTTCATCATCTCGCCCGGCCTGCTCCAGAAGATCTACGGGGCGCGCGACGATCGCGTCGTCAGGATCGGCGTCGGCCTGAACGGCGCCGTGCTGCTCGTCTATGCGTTCTTTCCGGCGTTCCTCGGCATGATCGCGCGCGCCCTGCACCCGGGGCTCCCGAGCAACGACCTCGCCCTGCCGACCCTGCTGATGCGGAACATGCCGCCGCTCGTCGGCAGCCTCGGCCTCGCGGCCCTGTTCTCGGCGGAGATCAGCGCAGCCGACGCGATTCTCTTCATGCTGTCGACGTCGCTCTCGCAGGATCTCTACCGCCGCTTCGTCAACCCGTCGGCCGCCGACGCCACGGTGCTCCGCGTGGCCCGCTGGGCCGCCGTCGCCGGCGGCGCGGCCGGCGTGCTGCTGGCCATCGTGTCGGAGACCATCATCGGCACGCTCAGCATCTTCTACACGCTGCTCAGCGTCAGCCTGTTCGTGCCGGTGATGGCCGGCCTGTACTGGCGGCGGGCCGGCACGCCCGAGGCGCTCGCGTCGATTGCGGCCGGCATCGGCTGCCTGGTGGTGGTCCAGCTGGTGACCGGCGGCGCCGGCTTCGGCCCGCTCACGCCCGCGCTGCTCGGCCTGATCGCCTCGTGCGCCGGCTTCGTCATGGTGCTCGCGGCACGCAGGGGCAACGGGAGGAGGCGGGAAGCGGGAATTGGAATTTGAGAATTGAAGAATTGAAGAATTTGAGACCGCATCCCATGTCCTCTTCTTCTTACCGCATCGCCGTCATTGCCGGTGACGGCATCGGCCGCGAGGTCGTGCCGGCCGGCCTTGCCGTGCTCGAGACGGTCGGCCGGCGCGGCGGCTTCTCGTTCGAGTTCGTCCAGTTTCCCTGGGGCTGCGACTACTACCTCGAGACCGGCCGCATGATGGCGGCCGACGGGCTGGACCGGCTCCGGACGTTCGACGCGATCTACCTCGGCGCGGTCGGAGCGCCGTCGGTCCCGGACCACGTCTCCGTCTGGGAGCTGATCCTGCCGATCCGGCAGCAGTTCGAGCAGTACGTCAACCTGCGGCCGATCCGCCTGCTGCCCGGCGTGACGTCGCCGCTCGCCGGCCGGGGGCCCGCCGACATCGACATGGTCTGCGTCCGCGAGAACTCCGAGGGGGAGTACGCCGGCGTCGGCGCACGCGAGCATGCCGGCGAACCGGACGAACGCGTCGAGCAGACGGGGGTGTTCACGCGGCACGGCATCGAGCGGATCGTGCGGTACGCGTTCGCGCTGGCCGCCTCGCGGCCGCGGCGCCTGCTGGCCAGCGCCACGAAGTCGAACGCGCTGCAGTACTCGATGGTCCTGTGGGACGAGGTCGTGGCCTCGCTGCAGCCCGGGTATCCGGATGTGATCGTGCAGAAGTATCACGTCGACGCGCTGGCCGCCCGCATGGTGACCAATCCGGCGAGCCTCGACGTCATCGTCGCGTCCAATCTGTTCGGCGACATCCTCACCGACCTCGGCGCCGCCATCTCGGGCAGCCTCGGCCTGGCGCCCGGGGCGAACATCAACCCCGAGCGCCGGTTCCCCTCCATGTTCGAGCCGATTCACGGCTCGGCCCCCGACATCGCCGGCCGGGGGATTGCGAACCCGATCGGCGCCATCTGGGCGGCCGCCCTGATGCTCGACCACCTCGGCCGGCGCGACGCGCACGACCGGGTGGTCGCCGCGATCGAAGCCGTGCTGGCCGCCGGCCGGATCCGGACCCCCGATCTCGGCGGGACGGCCTCAACGGCCGAGCTGACCGCCGCCATCCTCGCAAGCCTCTGACGCCGCACCACCCGTCGTCCCATGGCTCGTCTCGACCGACTATGATAGAAATGCAGGGTTGTACCCCGCGGGCGCGTCGCCCGCCGGCGCCTGCCGTCGGAGACCGGGATTCATGTCAGATCAGGACGAGGATACGCACGAGCCGGAGATCGATCACCCTGAGCCGGCCGCCGGCATCGTCATGGAGGCCGCGCCCCGCACGGGTCCGCCCTGGGAGGCGACGGGGCCGACCGGGCCGCGGTTCATCGAGACGGTCAAGCAGGTGCTGCTCTCCCCGACCGCGCTGTTCCGGAACATGCGCCGCGAGGGGGGCTACGGCGGGCCGCTCACCTTCGGCGTCATCGGCAGCACGATCGGCTTCGCCATCGGCATGCTGATGCAGCTGGCGATCGCCCTGCTGACGCCGGGCCAGGGCGCCATGAACCGTCCCGTGATCGGCGTGTTCGCGCTGATGTTCCTGCTGTTCCTGCCGTTCCTGCTCGGCCTCAGCCTGCTGATCTGGGCCGCGCTCTACCACCTCGTCCTGCGCATGCTCGGCGCCGCGCGATATCCGTTCGAAACGACGTTCCGGGTCGTGGCGTATGCCTTCGGCAGCACCAGCCTGCTGCAGATCTTTCCCGTGTGCGGCGGCCTCATCGGCTTCATCGACTCGATCGTCGTCTCGATCATCGGCCTCACGCAGACGCACGGGGTGTCGACCGCCAAGGCGACGATCGCCGTCCTGGTGCCGATGCTCATCCTGACGCTGCTCGCGTTCATGGCGCTCGCGGCCGCCATCAGCACCCACACCGGCGCGCTGCCGGGCCTGAGTCAGGCGCTGTGACGACGCAGTGGCGGAGGCCGGAGCCGGGACGGCCGGATCGCGAGACGATCGGGGCCTGGGTCACCCTCGCGTGGGTCGCCTTCGCGGCCGCCTGGCTGCACTGGTTCGGGCTGCCGCCGATCGCCTGCCCGTTCCACGCGGCGACCGGGCTGCCGTGCCCGACCTGCGGCGTCACGCGCGCGTTCGCGGCGCTGCTGCAGGGCCGGCTCGGCGCCAGCCTCTGGCTGAATCCGGCCGTGCCGGTCGCCGCGGCGGTCGCGCTGCTCTACGTGCCGTACGCGCTGGTGACGAGCCTGCTCGGGCTGCCCCGCCTGCGGATCGCGCTGACGGCCCGCGACCGCCTGGCGCTCCGGTGGTCGGCCGGCTTCGCCACCGCCGCGCTCTGGACGTTCCTCATCGTCGTCGGTCGCTGACCGCATGAACGACATCCACTGCCACTTCTTCTCGGCGCGGTTCTTCGAAACGCTCGCGAAGGGGCTGCCGGACGCGCCGGCGGATCCCGCCCACGACCTGCCCGCGCGGCTCGGCTGGGACCCTCCGGGCCCGCCCGAGGCGCTGGCCGATCGCTGGGTGGAGGAACTCGACCGCCATCAGGTCCGGCGCGCCGCGCTGATGGCCAGCGTCCCGGGCGACGAGGAGTCCATCGCCGCCGCGGCCGCGCGCCATCCGGATCGGATCGTCGGCTTCTTCATGTTCGACCCGACGGCCGCCGATGCCGCCGACCGCCTGAGCCGCGCGCTCGCCCGGCCGGGTCTTCGCGGCATCTGTCTGTTTCCGGCGATGCACCGGTACGCGGTGTACGAGGATCGCGCGCTGCGGGTGTTCGAAGCGGCCGCCGGCCGGCCCGGCACGATCATCTTCGTGCACTGCGGCCTGTTGTCGGTGGGGGCGCGGAAGAAGCTCGGCCTGCCGTCCCGGTTCGAGACCCGCTTCGGCAACCCGCTCGATCTGCAGCTGGCCGCCGCCACCTGGCCGGCGCTGCCGATTCTCGTCCCGCACTTCGGCGCCGGGCTGTTCCGCGAAGCACTGATGATCGCCGATCTCTGCCCGAACGTCCTGTTCGACACGTCGAGCTCGAACAGCTGGATCCGGTACGCGCCGGGGCTGACGCTGCGCGAGGTCCTGCGCCGGATGCTGGAGGTGGCGGGCCCGGGCCGCCTGGTGTTCGGCAGCGACTCCTCGTCCTTCCCGCGCGGCTGGCAGCATGCGATCTACGAAGCGCAGCGGGCGATCCTGGACGAGCTCGGCCTCGACGCGGCCTCGGCGATGCAGATCTTCCGCGGCAATTTCGACCGGCTGTTCCCCGCCGGCCGCTGATCAGGCCGGGCGCTCCGGCGCGGTCAGCTCCTCGTAGGTGACCTCGAGGACCGACGCCAGGCTGACGCGGGGCGGGGCGGGCGCTTCGTAGTCCTCGAAGCCGCGCAGCGCCGGCAGCTTCGCGATCTCCGCCTTCGACTCCCCGGCCCGGATGCCCCGCTGCACGTACTCGATCACCGCCGTGAAGTAGTCCCGGAAGTGCCGCAGGTCGGCCGCATGGCCGGTCACCCCCGCGCTCGCCTTGCCGTGCCCGAAGATGTACACGGTGTCGGCCGGATCCTCGTTCAACACCGCCTCCAGCACCTTCACCCAGTTGACCACCGACGCGCCCGCCGGCCGATCGATGAACGGATGCAGGTGGTTCCACACCAGGTCGCCCATGTGCACCACGCCCGCGTCCTCGAACCGCACGACGATGTCCGCGCCGGTGTGCGCGGGCCCGTGATACGTCGCCGACACCGTTTCGGTCGCCAGCACCATCTTCCAGTTGGTGCTGAACGTCATATCGGGGTAGACCTGCTCGGGCAGCGTGTGCGCCTGCGCCGCCGCGGCCCGCTGCAGCGCCGGCTCGCCGCGCTGCGCCACGATCCGGCCGACCGCCGGTCTGAAGACGCCGTTGCCGGCCGTATGGTCGACGTGGTGATGCGTATTGAGCAGGAAGTCGATCGGGTGCGAGGCCCGGCTCTTCAGGCCGTCCAGGCAGATCTTCGCCGTGTCGGGATACTGGCTGTCCACGACCACGGTATTGTCCGGGGTGATCAGCCAGCCGATCGTCCCGCCCCGGCCGGTGAAGATCCCGGCGCTCCGGCGCAGGTCCTGGAACTTCGTCACGGGCGCCGCCGGCGCGGCCTGCGCGCCCAGACGCAGCGGGCTCAGCGCGCCGCTCGCCAGCAGCGCGGACGAGACGGTCAGAAACTGTCGGCGTGTGACGGTCATCGTGACTCTGCCCCCCTCCCCTAGCCTATCCCGACCGCCCTCCGGCCTCCAGGCCCCGGATCGGGCGGCCGCGCTTCAGCTCAGCGGGTTCCCCACAGCAGCTCGAAGTACCCGTCGACCTCGCGGGGGGCCGGATTGTAGGTGGTCCCGAAGGCGGGGCTCATGACATCGGTCTGAATGTCCCGGGCGTTGTTGGCCGAGAGAATGTTGAACACCTGCAGACCCAGCCGCGCCGCCGGCAGGCGTCTGGACAGGTGCACGATCCGGTACACGGCAAGATTGAGCGACGCAAACGGGGCGTACCGCATCCCGTTCCTCGCGCCGACGACGTTCCAGCTGTCGTCGATGGCGGTGTACGGAAATCCGCTCCGGACCTCGACGAAGGGGGCCACGCTCAACTGCAGCGGCAGCTGCAGCACGCCCCAGGTCAGCAGCCGGTTCGGCACGTCGACCGCCAGCGGTCCGATCGCGTCCGGCTGGACCAGTACCGTCTTGAACAGGCCGTCGATCGAATTGAGGTCGTTCAGGCTTCCGGTGGACGAGGAGCGCACGTACGACACGTACACCTCGTCGCCGCTCCGCGCCGCGCGATAACCGACCGTCGTCTCGACGCTCCACGCGTGGGATTGGCCGGTGCTGCTGAGCGCCAGCAGGCCGGTCGTCGCCGAGAGGGTTTCCGGCGTGATCACCGGCTCGTCGGTTCCCCGCCGGTCCTGGTACTTGACCCGGGTGATCCACCCGCGGCTGAACGTCCGGTCGAACTGCAGGCTCCAGCCCGTGGCCCGTGGCATCTGCAGCCGCCCGTCGAAGACGTTCTGGAAGACCCGCGCCGGGCCGTCCGGCACGCCGGCGGCCGTGAAGAGCTGCACCACCCGGGGCGGCAGCTGGCCGAACGTGAGGGCCTGCAGGACGACCTTGTCGGCGAAGACGCCGGCGCCGCCGCTCAGCGTCGACCGGCCGTCGGGCAACTTGATCGTCCAGCCCACCCGGGGCGCCAGCACGCCGGCGGCGGCCGCGCTGGACCGATCGTAACGGACCCCGAGATTGAGCGTCAGCGATCGGGCGGGCGACCAGGCATCCTCCAGGAACGCGCTCGTCTCGTCGGCCGAGGCGGCCAGCGTCGCGGTTCCCGGGAAGTTCACGGTCTGGCTGATCGACCCGTCGCTGCGCAGGAAGGTGACCGGGGCGCCGGCGTCCGTGCCGGCGGCGGTGACGTAGCCGGCCGTGGCGCCCGCCCTGAGCAGCTGCTGCCCCAGGCGGTTCGAGACCACGCGGCTGATGGTCGATCCCGCTTCCACCCGGTACGCGGACTCGTTCTGCGTGTCGAAATAGCTCCCGCTCGTCACGTCGTGCCCCACGACGTACGGAGCACTGCCGTTCGGCATCGTCGAATCGTCGGTGCGGCTGACGGCGAACCGTGACTCGACCGTGGTCGCCGCCCCGAAGATCAGCCGATCGATGCCGGTCGCGCTCCAGCCCCCCTGGCGCAGCGCCGGCGCGGTCGCCGCCGGCGTGAACTCAGTGATGCCGGCGGCGTCGGTCGTCTGTGGATCGGCGAGGATCGCCAGGCCGAGGTGCTGGTTCGCCGAGAGCCGGACGTCGACCTGCGAGAGCGAACTCAGGGAGGTGAACAGATTCTGCTGCGTGCCGGCCGCCGTCTCGAATTGATTGTGGTTGTACTGGTAGTCGAGCGCCTCGGCGAACCACGCGCGGCCCTTCACGATCGGCCCGCGGACGCCGACGCTCGGCTCCCAGGAATCGACGCCGTCGAACAGGCCGCGGCCGAACCGCATGCGCGGCATGAACCCCATCGTCGACAACTGGAACGTGTCGCTGCCCGGACGGGTGTCGATGGTCGTCACGCCGCCGGCGGCCTGCCCCAGATCGGCTGGATAGAAGCCGGAGTACACCTGCATCGACCCGACCGCATCGAGCGGCACCATCGCCGCCGGCTCGCCGGTCACCGGGTCCGACTCGTTGAAGCCGTTCATCTGCAGCGCCCCCTGCTCCGTGCGGGCGCCGGCCACGCTGATCTGGCCGTCCGGGGCGCGCACCACGTTGGGCAGCAGCGGCAGCGCGTCGCTGTACTCGTTGTTCCACAGCAGCGCGCTGTCGAACAGCTTCCTGGTGATGATCTCCGGCTGATCGACCCCCGCCTGGCCGATCATGGCGTGCGGCTGCGCCACCACCGTCACCTGCGCCTTCAGCGTCGCCAGCGGCAGCGTCAGATCGACGACCAGCGGCGGGGAGCCGACCGTGAGGTCCGGCCGTGTCACCGGCTCGAAGCCGGACAGTTCGACGTGGAGGTCGTAGCGGCCGGCCGGCGCCTCGAGGGCGTAGGTGCCGTTGCCGTCGGTGACGCCGACGATCGGCGCTCCGGCCGGTCGCGGGGTGAGCTGGACCGTGACGCCAGGCAGGGGCAGGCCGCTGGCATCGACGATCCGCCCGCGCACGCCGGTCCCGCCGGCGGCGGACAGCGTCACGCCGACACACGCCGAGAACAGCAGCAGCAGCCGGAGAGTCCGCGCGGTCACATCAGTAGATAACGCTGCCGGCTCCGCCGGTCTTTACCGCCGGTCACGGGCAACAGGGATCTGGCAGGCCGGAATGTCCTCATCCGGTGAATCCGGACGGCTTCCGGCCGGTTACATGCTCGGACGAAGCACGAAGCATTCCCGAGGAGCCTGCTGGAATTAGACCGGCGGGCCGGTCGGACGTGACAACCTGGCCGCGGCCGGCCGGCGGCGGGAAAATTTCCCCTCAGTGGGAGGGCGGATGGCGGAGGATGGCGGCCGCCTCTTCCGCCAGCTGCTCGACGCAGACCTGGATGTGAGGGCGGCGGGTGCGGAAGCTGAGGACGCAGACGCGGCCGAGCACGCGGTCGCCGACCGTACAGCCGGTCAGCATGACCTGGCCGCGCGCCGTGACGCGCGACAGCAGCAGGCGGGTGGCGGCGTTCTCGCCGGCGATCGTGGCGCCGGGCCAGCTGAGGTGAAACGCGAAGAGCGACAGCTGCGGCGGCGCGTCGAGGACGATGCCCGGAATCTGCGCGACCGCTTCGGCGGCGTCAACCGCGAGTGCGCGCTTCTCGGCGATCGCCGCCTTGACGCGGGCGGCGCCGTACAGCTCGAGGCAGAGCCAGACCCGCAGACCGGGAAAGCCGCGCGACAGCTCGGGGCCGTGCTGGCTCGGGTCGTAGAACTCTGTCGCGTCTGGCATCGGCGGCAGGTACGGCGCCGTGGCGGCGTGGGCGGCGCGCAGCGCCGCGCCGTCGCGCACGAGCAGCGCGCCGGTGCCGTACGGCAGGAACAGCCCCTTGTGGGGATCGAGCGTGATCGAGTCGGCGCGCGGCAGGCCGGCGAGCAGCGGCCGGAGCGCCTCGCACGCGTGGAAGAACGCGCCGTACGCGCCGTCCACGTGGTGCCAGAGGCGTCCGGCGGCGCACAGGTCCGCCACCTCGTCCAGCGGATCGACGGCGCCGGTGTTCGTCGTGCCGGCGGTCGACACGACCAGGAACGGCTCGAGGCCGGCCGCCCGGTCGTGCTCGATCGACGCGCCGAGCGCGTCGACGCGCATCCGGAACCGATCGTCGACCGGAATCGCCCTGACGCGGTCCGGCATGATGCCGGCCAGCTTGGCCGACTTCAACACCGAATGGTGCACCTGGGTCGACGTATAGAGCGTGCCGCGCCGGATCTCGGCGCCGAGGTGACGCTCGCGCGCGGCGACGATGGCGTTGAAGTTCGCCATCGAGCCGCCGGTCGTCAGCAGCCCGCGGGCGGACGAGGGAAACTGCATCCACGTCCGGAACCAGTCGAGGACGTTCGCCTCGAGCTGCACGAGCGCCGGCGCCGCCTGCCAGATGCCGGTGAACCGGTTGGTCGTGTCGGCGATGAAATCGGCGAGGGCGGCCGGGAACAGGCCGCCGCCCGGGATGAAGGCCAGATAGCCGGGCCCGATGGTCGTGAACGACTGCGGGATCCAGCGATCGAACAGCGGCGCCAGCAGCGCCTCGAGCGCGGTCCCCTCTTCGGGCACCGGCCCGCGCATCGCGCGGTAGTCGTCCAGGGCGTCGACCCGGCCGCAGCTCGGCTGCGCGCCGGCCGCGGCGACGTGGGCGATGACGCGGGCGAGAACGGCCTCGCCCATCGCGCGCATGTCCGCGGGCGTCAGGTCGAGATCGGCGGGGTCGGTCACGCGCACCTCCGGCCCCACGATACCGCGGCCGGGCGGGCGGGTCCATCCGGACCTCGGGGGTGGGAGGCCGCCGTTCAGTGGGCGGCCATGCTGCCCGGCTTCGCGGCAGGCCGGCGCATGAGGAGCACGAGCGGCAGGACCGCGAAGAACAGCACGCCGAACCAGAAGAAGATCTCGACGAAGGACATCATCGCCGCCTGCTGCTGCACCATGCCGAACAGCGCCGCGTAGGTCCGCTGCAGCGCGGTTGTCGGGTCGGAACCGGCCGCCACGAACGCCGCCCGCATCTGCTGGAGCATCAGCCGGGCCGGCTCGCTGTACGGGTTGATGTGGGCGCCCATGATGCTCGTGTGCACCTGCTGCTCCCGCGCCAGCAGCGTCGTGGCGGTGGCGATGCCGACGCTGCCGCCGATGTTCCGCATGACGTTGAACAGGCTGGTGGCGTTGCCCATCCGCTCCTTCGGCACCGGATCCATCGTGATGGTCGTCAGCGGCACGAAGACGAACGCCATGCCCATCCCCTGGACGAACTGCGGCCAGAAGATGTCCCAGTAGCCGGCGTTGAGGTTGATGAACGAGAGCCAGATCAGCGTCCAGGCGCTGACGGCCACGCCGATGGCGAGCATCTTCCGCGCGTCGTGGCGCCCGAGCAGCACCCCGACGATCGGCATGAAGATGAACGAGCCCAGGCCCCGCGGCGCCATCGCGATGCCCGCTTCGAGCGCCGAGTAGCCCATCAGCGTCTGCAGCATGAGCGGCAGCAGCACGAGGCTCCCGTACAGCACGAAGCCGAGCGTCGTCATCAGGAAGACGCCGCTCGCGTACGTCCGCTCCTTGAACACCCGGAGGTCGACGACCGGATGCTCCGCCACCAGCTCCCAGATGATGAAGAGCGTCAGCAGCACGGCCGCCAGGATCGCGAGCCCGAGAATCAGGTTCGACGAGAACCAGTCGACCTCCTGCCCCTTGTCCAGCACGATCTGGAGCGAGCCGATGCCGACCGCCAGCATGCCGATGCCCCAGTAGTCGATCCCGCCCGCCTTGCGCCTGATGTAGGGCGGGTCGAAGATGAACAGCTGCGTCATGATGATCGACGCGACGCCGACCGGGATGTTGATGTAGAACACCCACCGCCAGCTGTAGGTGTCGGTCAGCCACCCGCCCAGCACGGGCCCCAGAATCGGCGCCACGACGATGCCGAGGCCCCAGAAGGCCATGGCCTTGCCGCGTTCGTGCGGCGGAAACGCCTCCAGCAGGACCGCCTGGGACAGCGGCTGCAGACAGCCGCCGGTGGCCCCCTGGATGACGCGGAACAGGATGAGCGTCGGCAGATTCGGCGCCAGGCCGCACAGGAACGACGCCGCCGTGAACCCGGTCACCGACGCCATCAGCAGCCGCTTCCGGCCGAACGTGTTCGCCAGCCAGCCGGTGATCGGCAGGATGATGGCGTTCGCCACGAGGTACGACGTCAGCGCCCAGGTCGCCTCGTCCACCGTGGCCGACAGGCTGCCCGCGATGTGCGGCAGGGACACGTTGACGACCGTGGTGTCCAGCACCTCCATGAAGGTGGCGAACATCACCGCGACCGCGATGATCCACGGATTGATGTACGGATGTTCCGGGGGGGCCTGATCTGTCATGGGGCAAGACCGTTCCACACGAGGTCGAGGACGAACGCCACGTCCTCGTCCACGCTCGCCTGCGAGCCGCGCAGCGCCCGGTCGCTGATGAGGCCGCGCGTCAGCTCCCCGATCGCGAACGCGAGCCGATCCGGATCGAGCGGCCGGACGCGCGTCCGATCCGCGGCGGCGCGCAGCGCCGACGCCAGCAGGCGGATCTGGTCCAGATAGATTTCGCGGACGAACCGCTGGGAGGCCGGCACCGGGGTCAGCATCGTCGCGAACTCCGAGTAGTAGATCCGGAAGAAGTCCAAGTGGGCCTCGAAGTACGCGAGCCGCGTCTGCACGAACGCCCGGATGGCGCCTTCGACCGTCGTCTCGGCCTCGAGCCGCTGGCGGAGGCGCAGCACCAGCTCCTCGACACCGCTGCGGAGCGCCGCGAGGTAGATCTCCCGCTTCGACCGGTAGTAGAGGTAGAGCGTGCCCTTGGCCACGCCGGCCGCCTGCGCGACCTCGTCCACGGTCGCGTCGGCAAAGCCCCGGGCGGCGAAGACCGACCGGGCGGCCGCCAGGATTTCGGCGGTGCGGAACTCGGACAGGACCTCGCGTCTGCTGCGCGGCCGTCGGGGTGACGTCATGGTCGAAAGACTAGCGTTCCAACAGAATGACCAGACGGTCAGTATAACATGCACGCCGGGCGGCGGGCAGTCAGGAAAGCCGGTCGAGCAGCCGGTACCAGGCGGACACGGCCGGCAGGAACCAGGCCCGCCCGCGGTAGAGCGGAAACGGCCGGAACGGCGCCTCGAGCAGCGGATGCCCGGCCGGCTCGCCCAGCAGCCGGCGCCCGATCACGTCGCCCAGCGTCGTCGACAGCGCCAGGCCGTGCCCGCCATAGCCGGCCGCATAGTGCAGCCGGCCCAGCCGCCCGGCGTGCGGCATCCGGTCGCGCGCGATCGCCACGTTGCCGCCCCAGACGTACGCCGGCTGAAGATCGCGGAGCTGCGGAAACAGGCCGCGGAGGTCGCGCAGGAGCACGGCCGCGCTCGCCCGCTCGCTCCGGGGCGAGGCGGGCGCGAAGGTGGCACGGCCGCCGAACAGCAGGCGCCGGTCCGGGGCGAGCTGAAAGTAGTGCAGGAGCACCCGGGATTCGTACACCACCCGCCGCCGCGGCAGCAGCCGATCGGCCTCCGCCCGGCTCAGCGGCTCGGTCGCGAGCATGTAGGATCCGACGGCCACCAGCCGCCGCCGGAGGGCGGGCGTCGCCGCGCCGGTGTACCCGTTGGTGGCGACGATGACCTCGGCGGCCGACACGACGCCCTGCGTCGTCTCGAGGCGGAGCCGGTCGCCGTCGGCGTCGATGCGCCGGACCGCGGTCCGCTCGTGCAGTGCCGCCCCGGCGCGCCGCGCCGCACCGGCCAGTCCGTACACGTACTGCGCCGGATGCAGCCGTGCGCTGCGCTCGTCGACGAGCAGGCCGTGATACGCCTCCGAGCCGAGCTCGGTCGAGACGTCGGACCGCGGGACGAGCCGGACCTCGTGGCCGAATTCGCGCGCCAGCTGATCCCGCTCGCGCGCCAGCGCGTCGACGTGCGACGCCTTGACGGCCGCTTCGAGATGCCCGCAGCGCACGAACCCGCAGTCGATCGCCTCCTGCGCGATCAGCCGCTCCAGCGCATCGATGGCGTCGAGCGACGCCTGGAACAGCGCGCCGGCCCGCTCGCGGCCGTAGCGGGCGAGGAGCGTCGCGGTGTCGAGCGTCAGGCCGGTCAGCACCTGCCCGCCGTTCCGGGAGCTGGCGCCGGCGCCGATCGCCTCCTGTTCGAACACCGCCACCCGGGCGCCGCCGGCCGCCAGCCGCCGCGCCGCCGCGAGTCCGGTGCAGCCGCCGCCGATCACCGCGACGTCGACGCGCGGCGCGGGCGGTCCGGGCTCGACCGCCGGGCGCGGCGCCGTCGCCCACCAGTACGGTTCACCAATCAGCGGCATCCGGGCCATGCTAGCACCGCCCGCGGACCGGAGGCTGGCCACCGGGCCCGCGGCGTGGTTCAATCAACGGTGCCGGCCGGTCCAGCCGCGCCAGCGGGGAGGATGTCATGACGCGCTACACGACGCTGCTCGAGGAAATGCTGGAAGCCTGGGCGTACACGCGGGCGGGTGTCATCGCCGAAGCGAGAAATCTGCCGGCGTCCGGCTGGGACGTGCGGCCGGCGTCCGGCGCGCGGACGCCCGGCCAGATCGTCTGGCACATCATCGAATCGGGGCTGCTGATGGCGGGCGAGCTGAGCCGCCCGGACGGCGACTTCACCCGCAAGCCCTACCCGCGGCTGATCCGCGAGTACACGCGCACGATCCGGCGGCGTGCGTCGCGGAGCGATCTGCTGCGCCTCCTCGACACGACGCACGAGCAGGGCGCCCGGCAGATTCGGCGTGCCGGCGAGCTGCACATGCTGCAGCTCATCACCCGCTTCGACGGCCAGCCGGGAACGCGGCTCGCCTGGATGCACCACGGCGTCTCGCACGAGGAATACCACCGCGGACAGCTCGCCCTCGAGGCGCGGCTGAGCGGCCGGGTGCCGGCGCTGACGAAGCGGATCCTCGGGGCATGAATCCGGCCGGGCTCACGGCGCGGGGACGGGCGGCATGATGGTGCACGTCGTCGTCGTCCTGTTCTTCGCCACGCTGGTCCGTTCGGCGTTCGGGTTCGGGGAAGCCCTCGTGGCCGTGCCGCTGCTCGCGCTCGTGATGCCGGTCCGCGTCGCGGCGCCGGTCGCCGTCCTCGTCTCCATCACCGTGGCCGGCGTCGTGGTCGTCCAGGACTGGCGGCACGTGCACGTGCGGAGCGCCGGCTGGCTGGTGCTGTCGACGCTGGCCGGCGTCCCTCTCGGGCTCCTGCTGCTCAGGACGGCGGCTGAGCCGGTCATCAAGACGGCGCTCGGCGCCGTGATCATCGCCTTCTCCACGTTCATGCTGCTGACCCGGACGCCGCGCACCCTGAAGGACGATCGGCGGGCGTGGCTGTTCGGACTGGCGGCCGGCATCCTGGGCGGCGCGTACGGGATGAACGGGCCGCCCCTGGTGGTGTACGGGTCGCTCCGCCGCTGGTCCCCGGCCGAATTCCGGGCGACGCTGCAGGGCTACTTTCTTCCGGCGAGCGTCCTGGGAATGGCGGGCTACTGGCTGACCGGCCTGTGGACGCCGCTCGTCACCCGCTATTATCTGCACGCGCTGCCGCTGATCGTGCTGGCCATCGTGCTCGGCCGCGCGATCAACCGGCGCCTCAGCCACCAGCGGTTCCTGCTCGCGCTGCACGCCGGCCTGATCGCCGTCGGTGCCATCCTGCTGATGCAGGCACTCCGTTCTTAGGCCAGCCCGGAGAATTGCCGATCGCGCCAGGGCGACGCGCGGCCCGGCGCGCCCGCCTGCCGCGCCGAAGGGCCGCCCCGCCTCCGGGCCGCCGCGCCGCAGGCCGGAAACACGCGGCCGGGCGGCGCCGCTGCCGGCCCGGACGTCAGGCGGCGTCCGGGCTCAGGCGCTTCTGCAGGCGGATTTCGTCGCGGATCGGAATGCCGGCAAAGCCGATGGCGGACGGGCCGACGTGCTTGACCATGCTGCCGGGGGTGATCTCCAGGATCTCGAAGCCGTGCCGCTGGTAGAAGTACAGGGCGGGCAGGTTGTCGTTCGTCGTCGCGACCACGAGGCGGGGGAGACGGAGGCGTCGGGCCAGCAGTTCGGCTTCCGCCACGAGGTAGCCGCCGACGCCGGACCGCTGCCACATCGGATCGGTGGCGAGGGTGACAATGTGGAGCGCGTCGCCCATCTGGCGGTACGCGAGGGCGCCGCCCAGCTCGTCCCGCATCTCGGCGACGATGGCGGGCGATTCGTCCAGCGAAAGCGTCTCGTCGAAGGCGACCACGCGCTGCAGGTGACCGAAGTCGCGGACGAACAACTGGGTCAGCATCGCGCGATCGCGGTCGGTCGCCTCCCGCACGAACACGGGCGGCAGCTCGAGGCGCGGGCGGCATTCGCACACGGTCTGCAGCCGCGCATCGTTCCAGTCCACGAACCGGCCGCAACGCGAACAGCGGAGCACCGTCGGTTTGGCGCCGAAAGACTCCTCCACCATGATGCGATCTCCCTTCGGGCCCGCGGCACCGGCGGCGCCGCGCACCCGCGTCCGGCCGGAGGCCGGCCGCCTGTCCCGCCGATCAGGACGGCGACGGCGACGGTCCGCTCCGGCGCATCATCCACCAGATCAGGCCGGCGAACAGTGCAATCACCAGGACCAGCATGACGCCGAACAGCAGCAGGGTGCGGTAGAGAATCGACTGCGTCTCCATGCGCGCTTCCATGTCGAGCGGCACGCCGGCGATCCGGTCGGTGAGCGGCTGGTCCCACAGCAGGATGTTGCCCCGGAGCAGGTGATCCGGCTTCGCGTTGTGGAACGTGATCCGGCTCGGCAGGTGCAGGCGGAACGCCACCATCTCGCTGCCGTTCCAGCCGACGTGGCCGACCGGCCGGTCGGCCGACGGGCCGACCACCTGGCGGTAGACGTACTGGTCGCCCTCCCGCCGGAACTCGTAGTGCGACCAGGCGAACGGCGCGGCGCGCGACAGCTGGCGGATGTCATCGACGTCCACCCGGACGTGGACGAACCGGCGGCCGCTCCGGCGCGACGTGCTGACGTTGACGACGCGGGTCACCGGGCTCGTGTACAGCGCCCGGATGGTCGCGAGGTTCAGCGGCGCCACCGGATCGGTGCTCAGGTCGAAGCCGCGCAGCGCCACCAGCGCCGGCACGGACGCGCTGACGTAGACCGACGCCGAGCCGTTGAGCGACAGGTACACGTCTTCCTGGTATTCGTAGAGTTGAAAGACCGTGCTGCTGCAGCCGCTGCACACCAGCAGCGCAAGCAGCAGTCCGGCCACGATGGCCGGGCGCGCCGCCCGCCGCACGACCCCGGGCCGGCCGGTCGGCGGGCAATCGCTTCGCCCCGCCGGCGTCAGGATCCCCATCCGGCCAATGATATACTGACGCCGGCAGCCTGCGCTTCCCCCCGGCATCGGCACGGACACCGCCTCGTTCTCCCGGGCGTCGCGCCCGCACGACCGTCCCGACGCACACGCATGACCGACCGGCCTCGCCTCTATCTCATCGACGGCAATTCGCAGATGTACCGCGCGTATCACGCGATCCGCGGACTCACCGGTCCGGACGGCCGCTCGACGAACGCCGTGTACGGCTTCGTCGCAATGCTGCGCAAGCTGATCAGCGAGCAGCAGCCGGCGTGGATCGCGGCCTCGTTCGACCTGGCCGGCCCCACGTTCCGATCCGGGATGGCGGCCGACTACAAGGCCAACCGCGCGCCGATGCCGGCCGACCTCGTCGAACAGGTGCCGTGGGTGCACGCCGCCTGCGAAGCGCTCGGCGTCCCGATCGTCACGATGGCCGGCTACGAAGCCGACGACGTCCTCGGCACGATCGCCGAACGGGCCGCCGCCGCCGGCTACCGCGTGGCGCTCGTGACCGGCGACAAGGACTTCTTCCAGCTCGTGCGCGACGACATCGAGGTGTTCAACCCGCGCGACGAGGGCACCTGGTACGACGCGGCGGGCGTCCGGGAGAAGTTCGGCGTCCTGCCCGGGCAGGTCGTGGACACCCTCGCCCTCATGGGCGACGCCATCGACAACGTGAAGGGCGTTCCCGGCATCGGCGAGAAGGGGGCGCGCGAGCTGATCGCCACCTGGGGCTCGCTCGACGCGCTGCTCGCGCACGCCGGCGACGTCCCCCAGAAGAAGTACCGGGAGGCGCTGCTGGCGCACGCCGATCTCGCGCGCCAGAGCCGCGAGCTGCTGCGGATCCGCACCGACGTCCCGGTGGAGTTCAATCTCGACGGGTTCCGCTTCACCGGCCCGGCCCGTCAGCGCTGCTACGATCTGTTCTCACAGCTCGGCTTCCGGTCGCTGCTGGCCGACTACGCGCCGACGGCCGACACGGTGTCGAGCGATTACGCGGTGGTCCCCTCGCTCGACGCGCTCGCGCAGCTCGCCGGCGCCCTCGAGGCGGCCGGCCGGTTCGCCGTTCACGTGGTGGCGGACGGCACGGCGGCCATGACCGCCCATCCGGTCGGCCTCGTCGTCGCCGCCGCCCCGCACGCCGCGCGCTACGTGCCGCTCGGCCACACGGCGCTCGACGACGGGCCGATGTTCGATCGGCGGGCGGCCCTGGCCGTGCTGGCGCCGGTGTTCGCCAACCCCGCCATCCGGAAGGTCGGCCACGACCTGAAGTTCGCGGCGATCGTGCTGGCGCGGGCCGGCCTCGAGATCGACGGCCTGGAGTTCGACACGATGCTCGCCAGCTACCTGCTGGACGCCGGCCGCGCCGGGCATCCGCTCGAAGAGGTGGCGCTCGAACACCTCGGCTACAAGGCGGTCCCCGAAGAGGAGGTGCGCGGCCGCGGCGCCCGGGCGCTGCCGTTCGGCCGGATTCCGGTGGCCGGCGTCCTGACGTTCGCCGGCGAGCGGGCCGATCTCGCGCTGCAGCTGGCCGACCGGCTGGCGCCGGTGCTGGTGACCGAGGCGCTCGACCGCGTCTTCCGCGACCTCGAGATGCCGCTGGTGCCGGTCCTGATCGACGTGGAGCGCGCCGGCATCCGGGTGGACGCGGCGGCGCTGGCCGCGCAGTCGGCGCACATCGAGCGCGAGCTGGCCGAGCGCACCGCGCGGATCGTCGATCTGGCCGGCCAGGAGTTCAACATCAACTCGCCGAAGCAGCTGTCGGAGATCCTGTTCGACAAGCTGGGGCTGCCGGCGCTGAAGCGGACGGGGAAGACCCGCACGGCCTCGACCTCGGTCGACGTGCTGGAGGAACTCGCGCTGATACACGACCTGCCGCGCCAGATCCTCGAATGGCGGGGGCTGCAGAAGCTCAAGGGGACCTACATCGACGCCCTGCCGCAGCTCGTCCACCCGGAGACCGGCCGCGTCCACACCTCGTTCAACCAGGCGGTCGCGGCGACCGGCCGGCTGAGCAGCAGCGAGCCGAACCTGCAGAACATTCCGATCCGGACCGAGCTGGGGCGGGAAATCCGGCAGGCCTTCGTCGCCGAGCCGGGCTGCCTGCTGATTTCAGCCGACTACTCGCAGATCGAGCTCAGGGTCCTCGCGCACCTGGCGGAGGACGAGACGCTCATCGAGGCGTTCCGGCGCGGCGAGGACATCCACGACCGGACCGCGCGGCAGGTGTTCGGTCCGTCGAGCGGGCTCGATCCGCACGAGCTCCGGCGCCGGGCGAAGATCATCAACTACGCGCTGCTGTACGGGAAGACCGCGTTCACGCTCGCGCGCGACATCGGCGTCCCGCCGGCGGCCGCGCAGCAGTTCATCGACGCGTACTTCGCCGGCTTCCCCCGCGTCCGGGGCTTCATCGACCGCACGCTCGCCGACGCCCGCGCCTCCGGCTACGTGAAGACGATGGCCGGCCGGCGCCGCGCCATGCCGGAGCTGAACAGCCACAACGGCCAGATCCGCGCCGCCGCCGAGCGCGCCGCCGTCAACCTGCCGATCCAGGGCTCGGCCGCCGACATCCTCAAGCGCGCCATGATCGACGTCCACGCCACCCTGCGGCGGCGGCCGCGGCGCGGCGCCGTCCCCGCCCGGATGATCCTCACCGTGCACGATGAGCTGCTGTTCGAGGTGCCGCGCGACGAGGCCGAAGAGGTCGCCGCACTCGTCAGGAGGGACATGGAACACGCGGTCCAGCTGGCCGTGCCGCTGACGGTGGACGTCGGCATCGGCGCCACCTGGAAGGAGGCGAAGGCGTAGGGATCAGTTCCCCCCGCCCCAGTCCTTCTTCACCACGTCCCACTCGGCGCGGAGATCGGCCGCCGTCGCCGCCTCGTCCTTCGGCGTCGTGGCCAGCTCCCGCGCCCGCTCGGGAATGATCCCGGCCGTCATCAGCTGGTCGAGATCCGACCGCAGCGACGAGGCCTGCGAGCCCATGAGCGGCGCCCGGACCCAGGCGGCAATCGCGCCGTTCCAGGCGTCCGTCAGATCCCCACGGCCCCGCGCCGCCGCCACCGCCCAGTACGCCGCCACCGCCGACCGCGGATCGATCCGCGTCTCGACACGCATCCGCGCCGTGATCCGCCGGTAGAGCGCCGCTCCGCGACCGCCGGCCTGCAGCCCCGCTTCGCGCTCCAGCGCGCTCGCCCACCAGTCCAGCAGCACGTCGTGACCGGCCGCCGCGATCGGCGCCGGGTCGTCCAGCGCGAGGGCGAACAGGTCGGCCGCCGGCCCGTACAGCTCGTCGAGATACAGCGATTCCGCCAGTCCGATGAGGAGCTGCAGCTGGTCGCCCGCATCGAGCCGGGCGGGATCCAGCGTCCGGAACGCGTCGCGGGCGGCCGCCAGGTCCGCCTGATCGTGCTTCTGGCGGTACCGCTCCAGATGCGCCCGTCCCTCGACCAGCAGCGCCTGATCGCGCATGGTCGAGGTCGCGCCCGCCGCGCCGGCCGCCGCCAGCAGCGCCGCGTCGTACTGCCCCTGGTTGTACAGCGACCGCGCCTGCACCAGATCGGCGCGGGCCGTGGGCGCCGCCGCCGCCGGCACGGCCCCGACCGCCGCCAGAACGCCGAGCAGACAGATGGCCGGGAGGCCGCGATGCCACATACCCGAGGATGCTACCACACGGGATGCGAGGCGCTAAACTACTGATTTCAGCCGGCTTGTAGCTCGAAGGCAGGATTCCCTGTGTTACAATCCGTGCGATGGTCGAGCCGACAGTCATTCCGCGGGCCGAGCACACCCTGTCGCGCAAGCAGATCGATCCGGACGCGCTGCGGGTGCTGTACCGGCTCCGACAGCACAGCTTCATTGCCTATCTCGTGGGCGGCAGCGTGCGCGATCTGCTGCTGGATCGCCGCCCGAAGGATTTCGACATCGGCACGTCGGCGCATCCGTATCAGGTCAAGCGGCTGTTCCGCAACTGCTGGATCGTCGGCCGGCGTTTCCGGCTCGCGCACGTGAAGTTCGGGACGAAGACGATCGAGGTCGCCACGTTCCGCCGCCCGACCCAGCCGGGGGGCGAGGAGACGGAGGCGCCGCCGGACGAGGTGCGGATCGAGCCGCCGGTCGTGGACGCAGCCGGCGAGGCGCACAACGGGCCGCTGCACCGCGACAACACCTTCGGCACGCCGGAGGAGGATGCGTTCCGGCGGGACTTCACCATCAACGCGCTGTTCTACGACATCGCGACCTTCGCGGTCATCGACTACGTCGGCGGGCTGCAGGACCTGCGGGACGGGCTCGTGCGCTGCATCGGCGATCCCGACCAGCGGTTCGAGGAGGATCCGGTCCGGATGCTGCGCGCCCTGGCGCTGGCCGCGCGGCTCGACTTCCGGATCGATCCGCCGATCCTCGACGCCATCGGCCGCCAGCGCCGCCTCATCGCGCTGAGCGCGGCACCGCGGCTGATCGAGGAGTTCTACAAGATCCTCCGCGCCGGATCGTCCGAGCGCGCGCTGCGGGATCTCGCGGAGGTGGGCCTGCTGGAGCCGGTGTCGCGGGAGCTGCAGCGCGGCGCAGGCGGCCCGCTGTGGGAGTCGCTGGCGCGGCTCGACGCGTACCGCCGGCGGTTCGACGACATCCCGGACACGCTCACGAACCCGATCCTGCTCGGCAGCCTGCTCGTGCCGCTCGGCTTCTCGCCGCACACCGGGCGGCTCGCCGGCGCCAGCCCGAACACGCCGGGGCCGCTGACGCTCGGCGTGCTGCCGCTGGCCCGCCGCGACGTCGAGCGCCTCACCCAGATCCTGAGCCTGCAGCCGCGGCTCAAGGATCCGGGCGGCTCGCCCCGGGCGCACCGGACCGTGCTCCATCGCAGCGCCTTCCGCGACGCGCTCGTCTGGCTGGACATTCACGGCGGCGCGCCCGACGCCCTCGCGTTCTGGCACGGCCTGCTCGAAGGCGCGCGCGCCGAGGGGGCTCCCGAGGAGGCCGAACAGCCCCGTCGCCGGCGCCGGCGCCGGCGGCGCCGGCGGCCGTCGACCGAACCCCACTCCTGAAACGACAGAAGCCGGGTTCGCGGCAGCGAACCCGGCTTCTGTCTCAATCGGTGATTGACGACCGTCGTGCGATCAGGCGTTCACGCGCGCCTGCTCGATCGTCTTGTAGGGCTTGGCGAGCCGGAGCGCCGTCAGCATGCGGATGATCGGCCAGGCCGGATCGATCTCGCTCGGCCGGAAGCTGAACTTCGGGCTCCGCGGGAACCCGTGGTGGTTGTTGTGCAGCCCCTCGCCGCCGGTCAGCAGCGCCAGGAAGCGGAGGTTGGTCGCCGTGTTGTCGAAGTTCTTGTAGCCGACATGGTGGCAGAGGCCATTGATCGACGAGGACAGCACGAAGACGTAGACAATGGCATGGATGCCGGCGGCCGCCAGCCCCCACCAGAGTCCCAGCAGCCAGCAGAGCGTCACGGTGCCGAGCAGCGGACCGACCAGGCCGTGGTTGAAGAGCAGCTTGTCCCAGACGTCGTCCTTGATGTCGCGGGCGTACTTCTCGACGACGTCCGAATTCTTGGCCTCGCGCATGTAGTAGTACACGTTGCCGAGCTGGACGGGCCAGAAGCCCTCGATGTACGGACTGTGGGGATCGCCTTCCTCGTCCGTGAAGGCGTGGTGCTTCCGATGCACGGCGACCCATTCCTTGGTCGACAGACCGGTCGTCATCCACAGGCCAAACCGGAAACCGAAGGCGGCGATCGGGTGCAGCACCAGTGCCCGGTGGGTGGCGCAGCGATGGAGATAGATCGTGGTGCTGAACACCGCGATCTGAATCAGAATCGCCGCAGCGACGAGCGTCAATACGAGCGACACCAGCAAATCCATCCCTCCGGCTAGTCTGTGAATCCCACGGCAGCGGCCCGACACCGGCAGGCAGTCAGGTTGCGGAAACGTGCGATATTACCACGTCTACGGCCCTGAACACCAGCCTATTCGAGATCGGCCCGGACCTCGCAGCCCCCGGCCGCCAGGGCAGCCCGGGGCTAGCCGTTCGTCCGCTCGAACTCGCGCATGAACTGCACCAGCCCGTCGACCCCCGCTTCCGGGAACGCGTTGTAAATCGACGCCCGGATCCCGCCGACCGACCGGTGGCCCTTGAGGCCGTCGAACCCGGTCGCGGTCGCCGTCTGGATGAAGGTCTTCTCCAGCGCCTCGCTCGGCAGCCGGAACGTGACGTTCATCAGCGAGCGGCTCTCCTTCTGCGCCGTGCCGCGGTAGAAGCCGCTCCGGTCGATCTCGGCGTACAGCCGGCCGGCCTTCCGCTCGTTCTGCGCCGCCATCGCGGCGAGGCCTCCGGACGCGGCGATCCACTTGACGACCAGCCCGAGGACGTAGACACCGAAGGTCGGCGGCGTGTTGTACATCGACCCGTTCTCCGCCTGCACCTTGTAGTTCAGCATCGTCGGCAGCGAGGCGGCCGACCGCGCCAGCAGGTCCTCGCGGATGATGACCAGCGTCACCCCCGACGGCCCGAGGTTCTTCTGCGCGCCGGCGTAGATCAGCCCGTGGCGGGAGACGTCGATCGGCCGGCTGAACATGTCGGACGAGGTGTCGCTGACCAGCGGCGCCTCGCCGGCATCGGGCAGCTGCCGCCACTGGGTGCCGAAGATGGTGTTGTTCGACGTCATGTGGACGTACGAGGCGCCCGGCGTGAGCGTCAGCTCGCTCTGCGCCGGAATCCGCGTGAAGTTGTCCGCATCGGTCGTCGCCGCGACGTGAACCGCCCCCACCTTCCCCGCTTCCTTGAGCGCCTTCTGCGACCACGATCCCGTCAGGATGTAGTCGGCGGTCGAGCCCGGCAGCAGCAGGTTCATCGGCACCATCGAGAACTGCAGGCTGGCGCCCCCCTGCAGGAAGAGCACCTTGTAGTGGTCCGGCACGTTCGCGAGCGACCGGATGCCGGCTTCGGCGTTCCCGAGGATCGCCTCGAACGGCTTCGATCGATGGCTGATCTCCAGCACCGACATGCCGACGCCCGGCAGCGCCAGCAGATCGCGCTGGACTTCTTCGAGCACGGGCAGCGGCAGCGTCGCCGGCCCGGCGGAGAAATTGAAGATGCGCGTGACGGTGGTCATGAGGTCACTCCCTTGCGTCTAGATCGCCACGAGGTGAAGGTCCAGGATGTCCTGGCTGCCGCGCCGGATGGTCTGCAGCAGATCGTCCGCCGGCGCGCCGTCGAGGTTGATCCGCGCGACGGCCGCCTCCGCCCCGTCGAAAATCACGTTCTCCGTCTCCTGCACGTTGATGTTGCCCGAGCGCAGGTGATCGAACACGTGCGCCAGCACGCCGGGCCGATCCCGGTGGCGCACGACGAGCATGTGCGAGGCCGGGGTCCGCATGCACAGGTTCACGACGTTCGGCACGCGGCCGGTCTCCATGTACGAACGGACGATCCGCACCGTCTCCTCCGCGATCGCGTCCTGGGCCTGGTCGGTCGACGCCCCGATGTGATGGGTCCCGTACACGTTCGGCAGGCCGATCAGCGGATCGCTGAATTCGCCGGTCGCCGACGACGGCTCGGCCGCGAACACGTCCAGGCCGACCCGGAGGCCCCGGTCGCGCACCGCCGCCGCCAGCGCCGCGTAGTCGACCACCTCGCCCCGCGCCGTGTTGACGAAGTACGCGCCCGGCCGGAGCCGGCCGATCACCTCGGCATTGACGAGGCCGCGCGTGGCCGGCGTCAGCGCCAGGTGGACGCTGAGCACGTCGCACCGCGCCGCCACGTCCGCCGCCGTCGCCGCCACCTCCATCGGCACATCGTCGGGCACCCCGGCGCCGGCCGCGAACCGCCGGCTCCAGACGACCAGCGGCATGCCGCACGCGTGCGCGCGGAGCGCCACCTCGCGGCCGATGTTGCCGTACCCGAGCAGGCCGAGCGTCCGCCCGTAGAGCCCCCGGGCCTTGGAGAACTCCTTCTTGTTCCAGCGGCCGGCACGCAGCTCGGCGACGTTGTCCGGAATGCGGCGATCCAGCGCCAGAATCAGCCCCAGCGCCAGCTCCGCCACCGCGATGGCGTTCTTGCCCGGGCAATTGGACACGTAGATGCCGCGGTGCGACGCCGCCTTGACGTCGATCGTGTTGTACCCGGCCCCCGCCCGGACCACCAGCGACAGCAGGCTCGCCTCCAGCATCGCTTCGGTCACCACCGTCGAGCGGACGACGAGCACCGCGGCCTTCGTCTCGCGCAGCGCCTGCTCGAGAGCGGCATCCTTGAGGTCGGGCTGGTACAGGACGTCGCAGCCGGCGGCCCGCAGGCCGTCGAGGCCGCCCTGTTCGAACTTGTCGGCGACGAGGACTTTCATCGCGTCCCCCCTAAATCAGGTGAGTGAGCAGCCCGTCCCGCAGCTTCGGCTCGAACCACGTCGACTTGGGCGGCATGATCGCGCCTGCGTCGGCAATCGCCATCAGCTCGCCGACGCCCACCGGATGCATCGAAAACGCCACGGCGGCGCGGCCGCTGTCGACCGCCCGCTCCAGCTCGGCGGTGCCGCGGATGCCGCCGACGAAATCGATCCGCTTGTCGGTGCGCGGGTCGGCCACGTTCAGCACCGGCGCGAGCAGGCGATCCTGCAGCCGGCTCACGTCCAGGCTGCCGATCACGTCGCCGGCCGGCGCCGGGTCGAACACCAGCGTCCGCCACCGGCCCGGCAGGTACATGGCCACCTCGCCCTTGCGCGCGGGCGAGGCCGGGCCGTCCTTCACCGTACAGCGCGCGGCGACCTGCGCGAGGAAGGCGTCGGGCGTCAGGCCGGCGAGGTCCTTCACCAGCCGGTTGTACGGCAGGATCTGCACCTGGTCGTGCGGAAAGGCCACGGCCACGAACCGGCTGCTCTCGTCCGCCCCGGCCTCCACCGCTCCGTTCCGCAGCTGCTGGTGCGCCCGCGCCGCGCTCGCCGCCCGATGGTGGCCGTCGGCGATGTACAGCGTCGGAATCCGGGCGAACGCGCCGGCCAGCGCGCCCGCCTCGTCGTCCGACGCCGTCCAGATCGTGTGGCGCACGCCGTCCGGCGCCTCGAAATCGAACAACGGCGCCCGCGCCGTGACCCGCGTCATCACCGCGTCCACCTCGGGCGACGCCCGGTAGGTCAGAAAGACCGGCCCGGTCTGCGCCCGCAGCGTCAGGATGTGCCGGGTCCGATCGTCTTCCTTGTCCCGCCGCGTCCGCTCGTGCTTCCGGATGACGTCCCGCTCGTACTCGTCCAGGCCGTAACAGGCCGCGACCCCGACCTGCTCATGGGTTCCCATGCGCAGCCGGTAGGCGTAGACGCCCGGCCGCTCCTCGACCAGGAGCGGGGCCTCGCGCCGCAGCCGCTCGAACGCCTGCCGCGCCTGGTCGTACACCGCGTCGGCGTACGGATCGGTGGCCGGCGGCAGGTCGATCTCGGCGCGCGAGACGTGGAGGAAACTCAGCGGATTGCCGGCGGCGAGCGCGCGGGCCTCGTCGGTGCTGACGACGTCGTAGGGAACGGCGGCGACGCGGGCGGCGCCGGCCGGAGTCGGGCGAAGAGCCCGGAATGAGTGCAGGCGTGCCATATGAACCGGTGAACAGGGAAACGGCCGGCCCTCAGGCGGCCGGAATCACGGGACAGGCCGGAAACATTATAGTCTCGCCGCCCCGCGCCCTGCACGACACCCCGGCCGCGCGGCACGGGCCGGCGGGACACAGGCGATCGGGCGCAACCGGCTCCGGGAGCGGTGGGGAACGGGCGCGGCGGCCGGGACGCCCGGCCGCCGGCCGCTTACTGGGGCCCGGCCTCGACCGTGGCTTCGTCCGCCGCGACGAGGGTCGGGGGCCGCTGGAGGTGACCGTGCAGCCGCGCCAGGTCGCGATCGCGGAGCGCGCGGAACGCCTCCAGATCGGCGGCCGGAATCGGCTCGCCGGGCGGCAGGCTCCGCCGCACCAGCACCGGGTTGACGAACATGCCGTGGCTGCGGATGCGGAAGTCCAGGTGCGGTCCGGTCGCGAGCCCCGATTCGCCGACCCGGCCGATCAGCTCCCCCTGCTGCACGTGCACGCCGCGCCGGATGCCGGGGGCGATCGACGACAGGTGCATGTAATAGGTTTCGTACCCGTCCGCATGGCGCAGGTGCACCAGGCGCCCCGCTTCGCCGTCCCATCCGGCCGAGAGCACGACCCCGCCGGCCACCGCAATCACCGGCGAGCCGATCGGCGCGCGGTAGTCGACGCCGAGATGGGCGCGGTAGATGTGCAGGATCGGGTGATACCGGTCGCGCGAGAAGCCGGAAGTGATGAACGGGTTCGGCTCGAACTTCAGCGGCGATCGCAGGAAGAACCGCTTGAGCGATCGCCCGTGCTCGTCGTAATAGCCGGGCTCGCCGCCGTCCGGCGTGAAGCGGATGGCCACGAGCCGGCGGCCCGCGTTGTCGAACTCGGCGGCGGCGATCGGCCCCTCGCCGACCACTTTGCCGTCGCGCACGTCCTTGTCGAACAGCACGTTGAAGCGGTCGCCCGGCTGCAGGTCGCTGCTGAAGTCGATCTCGCCGCCGTAGATCGCCGCCATCGCCATCGCCAGGTCGGGGGTCTCGCCCGCGGCGTCGACCGCCTCGAACAGCGACGGCGTGGTCCGATCGATGACGCCGGCCGCGACCGCCATCACCTGCGTCCTCGGCAGCTCGATGATCCGCGCGGCGAAGGCCGAATCGTCCGGCCGGCCGGGGTGGTACGCCACCCGCAGGATGCGGTCGCTGTCGATCTGATACTGGAAATCGCGAAGCCGGCCGCTGAGCGATCGGGCGATCTGATACTCGTGGTCCGGCATCAGCCGCCGCGGATCGAAGACGGCCCGGGTGCTCTGGACGATGGCGGCGACGACCGACTCGGCCAGGTCGTTGGCGCGCAGCAGCGCGGCCAGGGTGGCGTGAGGCGGCACCTTCGCCTGGACGATGCTGGAATCCCGGGCGAGCGCGATGTCGGAAGCCCGCGCGGGCGCGGCGGCCGGCGGGGCGCTGCAGGCCGCCGCCAGAAGGAGCGAGGCAGAACACAGAAGTGACTTGCGAAGCATTACACCTTCCTGACTTCGGGTTACAGGAGCATCACCGATGGGAAGAGTCCGCTTGCGCCGGGCCGGCGCCATCCGGCCGCGCCGGCATCTGCCGGCATACGGTCCCGCTGGCCTCATTAAGATAATCGAACTCATGGCCGATGACGAATAGAATCAGCCGGCTTTTTTCGTGCAACGCCTCGTTTCGCACGCTTCTGCACCTCCCGTCCGCCGGCCCTCCCCCGACCATTCTTGCCGGCCGCCAGCTCTGCCGTTGGAGTCGTCCGACCAGGTCAGCCTGCGGGGGTCGAGGACGGATCCTCGGGCCTCGTCCCGGCCCCCCGCCCGTACATCCGGCTCCACGCGCGCAGCCGGTCGCGGCAGGCGGCCGCTTCGGGCGCCGCGTCCAGCTCGTCGCAGAACCACGGCAGCCGGAAGGTCCAGTTGCCGGGGTCGATCGTGCCGGGCGCGTTGATGCGATCGCGCCAGCCGAAGACGTCGATCACCGGCAGCACCAGCAGATCGGATCCGGACGCGAACAGCGTCTCGAGCAGCAGGTCGCGGATGCCCGGCCCGTACGACCGGCTGGCGGCATCGACGCGATCGCCGGCGAGCCGGCGCACGAGCGGGACCGCCGCGAGCGCCTGCCGGTCGGCGTCCGGCGCGCCCTCCCACCAGACGGCCATCGGCTCGGTGTCGTGCGTCCCGGAGGTGGCGACCGACAGGACGGGATACGAGGCGGGATCGCGGAACGGCTGTCCCGGCTCGTGCCAGTCGCGCTCCCACCGCAGCACGCGATAGCCGGGCACGCCCATCCGCACGAGCGACGCCCGCACGAAATCGGGCACGACGCCGAGATCCTCGGCCACGATCCAGGCGCCCGCCTCGCGGAAGACGCCCATCAGCCGCTCGCCGAGCGCCACCTGGTCGCGCTCCTCGCCGGGAGTGAAGTACGGATCGCTGCCGTCGTGCGGCCGCGAGTACGTGCGGTAGAAGCCGACGAGGTGATCGATCCGGTAGCCGGCGTACAGCTGGGCGCTGCGGCGCGCCCGCTCGCGCAGCCAGTGATAGTCGATGCGCGCCAGCACATCCCACCGGTACACCGGCATGCCCCAGTCCTGGCCGTCGGCGGTGAAGGCGTCGGGCGGCACGCCGATGGAGGCGTCGAGGCGGAAATCCTCCTGCCGCGCCCAGACGTCCGCGCTGTCGACGTCGACCATGAACGGCAGGTCGCCCATCAGCTCGACGAGCCCCGCGTCGCGCCGCGCGCGCGCCCACTGGGCGTCGGCCACCCACTGCAGGTACTGCCAGTACAGGACCTCGTCGCCGAGCGCCGTCCGGGCGTCCCGGACGGCCGCCGGCTCGCGCCGCTGGAGCGCGAGGGGCCAGGCGGTCCACGGGTGCTCGCCGCCCCGGGCGTGCAGCGCCCGGAACAGCGCGTAGTCCTCGATCCACCAGGCCTGCTCCGCCAGGTAGGCGCGCAGCTCGTCGGCGCGCGACGTCGCCCGCGCCCATTCCTCGCGGCGGAAGCGCGCGAACGCCGCCCGGAACGCGGCATCCTTCAGCACCCGCACCGCCCGGTAGTCCAGGTCGCCCGCGCTCCGCAGGTCCGCCAGCTGCCGGCGATGCGCGCCGTCCAGGCCGTCCTCGCCGCCGATGGCGACGAAATCCTCCATCGCCGGCACGGTGATGAAGATCGGATCGATCGCCATCGCGCTGATCGCCGAGTACGGCGACTGCTGGCCCGGCGCCATCTCGTTGAGCGGCAGCAGCTGCAGCACGTCCTGCCCGGCGGACCGCAGCCACGCGGCCATCGGCTCGATGTCGCCGATTTCACCGATGCCCCAGCTGCGGCGCGAGGGACACGAGAAGAGCGGGACCAGCAGGCCGGCGTGCCGGCCTCCGGACAGACGTGAGTTCTGGGATCGCGCCATCGTCACACCCCGCGCCCGGCCCGGCAATCAGGCGGCGCTTGCCTCCGCTTCCACCAGCAGGCGGCCGACGGCCTCCGCAAACGGCTGCGGTGCAGGCAGCAGGCTCACGATCAGGAACGCCTCACGAGGAAAATCGAAGTAGTAGCCCGGGTGCACGACGACGTGCTGGCGGTTGAGCAGATCGAGCACGAGCGCCTCCTCGCTGCGCGTCGCCGGCACCTGCACGACGGCGTACCAGCCGCCCTCGGCGCGGAGCACCCGGCAGGACGGGTGTGCCGACGTCAGCTCGTGCAGCGCGCTGTAGTTGACCGCGATGCGGTCCTGGATCCGCTGCCGGACGGCCGCCCCCCGCGCGAGCAGGTCGGCCGCCGCCCGCTGCACCGGCGTCGCCACCGAGAGGTACGTGTCGCAGATGACCTCCAGCCGCGCCAGCGCGCCGGCCACCAGCGGCGGCGGCCCGCCCACGCCGATCCACCCGAGCTTGAGCTGCGGCAGCCCGACCGACTTCGACAGGCCGCCGAGGCCGAACGTCAGCGCGCGATCCTGCGCCAGCACGCCGGCCGCGCCCCCGGGATCCGGATCGAGCGGATAGTCGGCGAACACCTCGTCGCCGATGAGCGCCAGGCCGCGCGCCTCGCACAGCCCGGCGAGCGCGTCCAGCTCGTCCCGCTTCAGGCACGACCCGGTCGGGTTGTTGGGGCTCACGAGCAGCACGGCGCGCGTCCCCTCTCCGGCCGCCCGCTCCACGCTGCCCAGGTCGATCGTCCACACGCCGTGATACTCGAGGTCGTACGGCTCGACGCGCACCGCGTCCAGGCGGCTCAGGTGCTCGAACAGCGGATAGCTCGGGCGCGGCACCAGGACACGATCGCCAGGGTCGCACAACAGCTTGAACAGCAGGCTGTACGCCTCGCTGGTGCTGGCCGTCAGGACGATCCGATCGGGCGGCACCGTCAGACCGCGTCGCGCGAAGTCGGCGCTGACCGCGTCGCGGGCGTCCGGCAGACCGAACGGCGCCGGCTCGTAGACCAGCCCGCCGGCGTCCGCCAGGCGCGCCAGCAGCCCGTCCGGATACGCCAGGCCGGCCCGCGTCGGATTCGAGACCGTCAGATCGAGCAGAGGCACGCCCGCCCGGCGCAACGCCTCCAGCCCGGCCGCCAGCCGGTTGGGCGCAAGATCCGACGGGACGCGTCCGGAAAAATGCACGGCGGCCTCAGCGCACCCCGGCCGCCGCGCGACGCTCAGCGCTCGAAGACCTGGATCTTTTCAATGACGTCCCCTTCGAGGATCCGGTCGACGGTGCCCATGCCGGCCAGGACCTGTCCGAACACGGTGTACCGGCCGTCGAGACGCGGGTTGTCGACCAGGTCGATGAAGATCTGCCCGTCGCCGGTGTCATGGCCCCGCGTGGAGATCCCGACCGCACCACGGACGTGCGGCCACAGCCCCACCTCGTCCGGCATGAACGCCCCGTCGCCCATGTACTCGTTCGCGCCGGGACTGCCGCCCTGAATCACGAAGTTCGGGACGACCCGGTGGAAGGTCAGCCCGTTGTAGTACCCCGATTCGGCCAGCTGCACGAAGCGCAGCACCGTCGCCGGCGCCTCCGTCGTCAGCAGGGCGATGTCGAAGAAGCGGCCGTCCGCCATCGTGACCCGCGCGTGCGGCGACCGCAGCCGGTCAAGCGTCGCCGGGTCGATATCCACGTCGAGCACCAGGCGCTGCGTCTTCGCGCGGACGTGGCGCCTGGTCCACGTGGAGAGGATCGCGGCCGCCCTGGCGGCGACCGCCGGGTCGAAATCGGCCACGTACGGCGTGAGCGCCTTCGCGTCGGCCGCTGATCCCAGCTCCGCCAGACGGTCGAGCAGCGCGAGGCGCGTGTCGCGTGACGTGTCCTTGTGCCCGGCCGTGATGCGCTCGAGCGCCGCCAGCAGCGCCGGCACCGCCTCCCGCGCACCGGGCGTCCCCTTCAGCGCCAGCGCCGCCGTGCGGACGAGCTGGTAGTCGGGCCGCGCCAGCGCCGACAGGTACACCGGATCGGCGGCGTGGCCGCTGACCTGCTCGAGCGACTCCAGGGCAGCGTTGCGGACGTTGTCGTCGGCGTCGCGGGCGAGCCGCTGCAGCGTCTCCCGGTCGCGCAGCACGCCGGCGGCGCGTGCCGCATACATGCGCACTTCCCAGACCGGCGATCCGGCGAAGGACGGCAGCAGCCCGGCCGCCTGCGCCGGCGCCCGCCTGGCCAGCGACACCAGCGCGTGCACGGGACGATGCCAGTCGCCGCCCGCAGCCCCGGCCGGCAGCGCGCCGGCCGTCCGCGCCAGCAGGTCGAGCCCGGTGCCCGGCGCCCGGCAGGCGCCGCCCAGCAGGTCGAGCGCGAGCAGGTCGACCTGCTCGTCGGCATCGGCGGCCGCCGTCACGATGGGGCCGCAGCCGTTCTGCCGCAGCCGGCGGCCGTACGCGCGGAGCGCTTCGTAGCGGACCATCGGCGACGGGTCGTGGAGTCCGGTGGCCACCAGCGACCCGGCATGCGCGAGGCCCGCTTCCGATCCGGCGGCGGCCATCGTCTCGCGCCGGACCTGGTCGTCCGGGTCGAGGACCGTCTGCCGCAGCGTCGCGTCGTCGGCCGCGCCCGCTTCCGTGAGCGCCAGCAGCGCCAGCCGGCGCACCCGGGTGCCGGCGCTCGCGACGCTCGCGGTGGTGTCGCTCGTCAGCTCGCGCAGCCGGGCGAGCGTGTCCGGCGCCGGCGGGCTGAGCGTGCCGCGCTCGCGCACCAGCGTTTCGAGTCCCAGCGCGACGCCGACGGCGACATCGACCGTCCGCTGCCGCCGCGAGACGTCGACCAGCCGCTCCTCGATCCGCTGCACTTCGCCGGCGTCGGCGTACGGCAGCCGGCCGAGCGTGCGGCACAGCACGCCGACCACTTCCGGATCCGGCTCCTTGTCGAGACGGTCCAGCAGGACCGTGACCATCCGCGTCAGGGCCGCGCCCGGCTCGAGCGATTGCGCCATCTGGCCGAGCGCGTTCGCCGCCTCCATGCGGACGCCAGGCGACGGCGACAGCAGGTGAGGGTAGACATAACGCGCCAGGTCGGGGCGTTCGAGCTGGCCCAGGGCGCGGACGGCGAGCCGCTGGAGCGCGGCGTTGCGGCTGCGCGCGTCGATGAGCAGCACGTCGAGGTCGCCGCGCGTCGGCGCGCGGCGGTCGACGGCGTCGACCAGCCGGGCCCAGCTCCGGACGGGGAGTTCCTGCGCGCGGGCGCCCGCGGCCAGCGTGACGAGCCCCAGGACGAGCGCCACCAGCCTCGGGCTCACTCTGACGCGACCGTTCATTGCGCGGGACCTGCTTCGCGAAACCGGCTGAGCCCACGGGTCGGACAGGCCGCCGGACGTGGTTGTGGACGGGCGCGTCAATGGCGCCGGCCGAACGCCGAGAAGGTGAGCATCTGCCGCGTCAAGTCCCGCGGATAGGCAATCGTCACGTCGGTGATCCGGCCGTCCGGGCCGTGCACCGGCGTGAGCTCCGGCATGACGAAGCCGGTGTACGACGGGAGCGCGAGCCGATCGACGCGCGCCACGACTTCGTCGCGCAGCGCCGGGTCGAAATGGACGCCGTAGGTGTCGAACAGCCGCGCCGCCGCCGCGTAGTCGCCTTCGGCCTTGATCCGCTGCACCTCGGCCAGCAGCCGGCCGGCTCCCTGCCGGAACGCGGACGGGTCGGTGACCACGTAATAGGTCTTCCCGTCGCGGACGCGGATGTCGATCGCCGTCGTCTGCGCCATGAGCCACCGCACGACCATCTGGCGGTTGCGCATGTGGTCTTCCTCGATCTGCGTGCCGTGACGGACGCGGCGCAGCTGCACGAGCGCGTTGCGCGCGTACGCCTCGTACTCGGCCCGGACCATCTCGTCCTGGCGGCCGGCCGGCACGAGGCCGAGCTCGACGAGCTTCGGATCCGGCAGGAAATAGAGCGCGACCAGATCGGCCCGCGCCTCCTCGAGCGCCGAGAACTGTTCCTTCAGCGCCGCCTGCGGGTTGCCGTTGAGCGCCGGCGAGACCCTGCCCGAGCCGTGGCCGATCACCTCGTGCATGTTCGTCAGCAGCTCCGACGCCATCGGGCCCCACGTCTCGGCGCGCGCCACCTCGTCCGGGGTCCACGCGAACTCCTGCCGGAACGCGGCCGGCGTCGACTGTTCGTACGCCTCGAAGACGTTCGACAGCGACACCGACTTGCTGCCGTACCGCTCGCGGATCGCCTGGTCGTTCGGCAGGTTGATCCCGACCGGCGTGATCGGACCCGAATCACCGACCTCCAGCACCACGTCGATCGCGTTGGCCGAGATGCCGTGCGCCCCCTCCTTGCGGTACTGCGGGTCCCACGGCATCCGGTCCTCGAACCACTGGGCGTGGTCGGCCAGCGTCCGGATCGCCTCCGTCTTCTCCCGGTTGACGTAGAAGACCAGCGCTTCCCAGGCGCCCTTGATGCCGCGTGCGTCCAGGTACACCTCGACGAAGCCGTTGATCGTGTCGACCGGCGACGTCCGGTCCTGCACCCAGGCGATGTCGTACTGCTCGCGGTCGGCCGTCTCGCCGGTCTCGTAGAACCGGATGAGGGCGCGCAGCGCCTCCTGCGTCGGCTCGGACGCGTACGGCAGCGCGTCCCGCAGGTGGCCGACGATCCGGGCGATCCACCCGCCGTAGCGCCCGCCCACGCGGTAGACCTGCTCTTCGAGCCGGCCCTCGTGGTCGACCAGGCGCGAATTGAGCGGATGGCGCTCGGCGAAGCCCTCCAGCGCCTGCATCGTGACGCCCTGGTAGAGGTTGTTCGCGCTCGCCTCGAGGATGTCCCGGCCGGCGCCCGGCGTCTTGCAGGTGGCCACCGGCTCGAACGCGGGATCGAAGAACGCCGGCTCGAGGCGGGCCAGCAGCGCCTCCAGCGTCTCGCCGTCGCGGAGCGGCAGGGGCGCGCCGTTGCGCTGCGCGACGTGCGCCGCGGCGGCGAACGCGGCGGGAGGGCAGGTCAGCACGAACTTGCGGGCGGTGAGGTTGTTGAACGGCCCGCTGTTGATCCAGAAGAGCTTGGTGTAGCGCAGGATCTCCGCCAGCGTCACCGGATCGACGCCGTCCGGGTGCGAGACGATCGCCTCGAGCAGGCCGCGCATGTCGAGGCCGTGCGCGTATTTCTGGTCGTAGTAGATGTCGCGGCCGGCGAGCGCCGCCTGGTAGAGGTGCCAGGCGAGGATCCGGTCCTTCAGCGGCAGCGACGCGAACCCGTCGGCGTACACCTGCGCGACCGCCGCCTCGCCGATCTGCTCGAGCAGCGTCGTCCGGGCCGGCGGCGCCGGCGTCTCCGGTGACGCGGCCGGCGCGGACACCGGCATCCCGGCCGGCTGCTGCCGGCCGGAGGACATCGACCCGCCGTCGTGCGCGATGGCTGCTGACATGGACAAGGAGGACCACCCGATCGCGCCGCGAGGCGCGGCCGCGACCGCCTTTCAGCCTACCATCGGACCCGCCGCCGGGCCAGCCTGTTCGCGCCGCCGCGCGTCACGCACCGGCCGCCGGCGGCGCGGCCAGGGGCGCCAGGTCGACCTGTTCGAGATACGCCGGCACGTGGACGCGCCAGCCGAGGCGCTGCGTGATGATCGCCTTCAGCGTGTCCTGCGCCGACGGCTCGCCGTGCACGATGAAGGTCCGTTCGGGCGGGCGCGTGAAGCCGCCGAGCCACCGCAGAATCTCCTCTGAATCGGCATGCGCCGACATCGAATCGATCTCCTCGACGCGGGCGTGGACGTCGATCATCCGGCCGTGAATCTTGACCTGCCGCTCGCCGTCGACCAGGCGCCGGCCCCGCGTGCCGGCCGCCTGGTAGCCGACGAACAGCACCGTGCTGTCGGGATCCGGCAGGGCGCACTCCAGGTGGTACAGGACGCGCCCGCCCGTCGCCATCCCGCTCGACGAGATCACGATGGCCGGATCGCGCCGGACCGTGAGCTGCCTGGATTCCTCCGGCGTCGCCACCGTCCGGAAGCGGGCCGTGCAGAACGCGTGCAGCGTCCGGCCCTCCGGGTGGAGACCGGGATCGAGTTCGTTCACCCGCTGCGAGTAGTACTTGAGCGCCCCGGCCGCCATCGGGCTGTCGACGTAGACCGGCAGCACCGGGATCGCCCGCTCGTCCTCGAGCCGTTTGATCCAGTAGAGGACTTCCTCGACGCGGCCGATCGCGAACGACGGAATGATGAGCCGCCCGCCGCGGGAGGCCACGCGGTTGATGATCGCCGCCAGCCGGGCGCCGTGATCGTCCGGGTCGTGCACCCGATCGCCGTAGGTCGATTCGACCAGCAGCAGGTCGGTTTCGGCGACCGGCACCGGATCCGGCAGCACCGGCCGGCCGTAGCGGCCGAGATCGCCGCCGAAGAGAATCCGGCGCCCGCCGTCGAGCGTCACCCGCACGAACGCCGATCCGAGCAGGTGCCCGGCGTTGAGGAATTCCGCCTGCACGCCGTCGGCCACCGGCATCGGCCGCTCGTAGCCGACCGGCTGCAGCTGCGTCAGCGCGCGGTACGCGTCCGCCTCGGTGAACAGCGGCAGCGCCGGCCGGTGCTTCGTGTAGCCGTGCTTGTTCGCCTGCCGCGCGTCCTCTTCCTCGAGGCGCGCCGCGTCGGGCAGCACCAGACGGCACAGCTCGGCCGTCCCCGCCGTGCAGAAGATGCGGCCCCGGAAGCCCTGCGCGACGAGGCGCGGCAGATAGCCGCAATGGTCGAGGTGCGCGTGCGTGAGCACGACCGTCTCGATGTCGGCCGGCCGCACGGGATGCTCGTCCCAGTTGAGGAGGCGCAGCGCCTTGAGCCCCTGGAACAGCCCGCAGTCGACCAGCAGGCGGACCCGGCCGGTATCCAGCAGATACTTCGAACCGGTGACCGTGCGGGTCGCTCCCAGAAATCTCAGCGTCGACATCCCAGCACTATAACGTGCAACGTCCAGCGCGCGACCTCCGCGAGCCCCGAGCCCCGAGCACCGAATTAACCCACCCGTTACATACGCCAGAGCGAATATATGAAATAGTCTGGTCGAGATGGAACCAACCCCGGGACATCCCCTGCGCGTGCTGTTCCTGTGCACCGGCAACTCGGCCCGGTCGCAGATCGCCGAAGCACTGCTGCGCCAGGCGTCGGGCGGCCGCATCGAGGTCGTGAGCGCCGGCACGGCGCCGAAGGAGGACATTCATCCGATGGCGCGGCGCGCCGTTCAGGATCTGTTCGGCCTCGACATGGCGGGGCAGGCGCCCAAGCCGGTGGAACCGTTCGTCGGCCAGCAGTTCGACTACGTGATCACCGTCTGCGATCACGCGGCCGAAACCTGTCCGGTGTTCCCGGGCGATCCGGAACGCCTCCGCTGGAGTTTTCCCGATCCGGCCGCCGTCGCCGGGACCCCGGACGAGCGGCAGCGGGCGTTCAACCGCACCGCGGCCGACCTGATGAGCCGCATCCGGCTGTGGCTGTCGCTGCCGGTGATGCGGCAGGCCCTGCAGATCCGCTGAGGTCCGGCGGGCCGGCACCCGCGCGAGGCCCCACGTCGCACATCCCTCCGGCCCCTCGTCCCCCTGCCCTGTATACTTCAGGCGTGGGGACGCTGCTCGACGCGCTGCACTCGGACGCCTCCGTCTTCGCGGCGGAGCTGCGGCCGCCGCGGGCCGAACTGGCCGGCAGCGAGGGCATGGATGCGTGGATCGACACCTATCACGCCGTCCGCCGCCTGACCCGCCGGGACACGTTCGTCTTCCTGACCGACAGCGCGGTCGGCGCGAGCGAGGAAGACAACCTGCGCCACCTGACGATCAATCTCGGCGACGACGCCCCGTTCGAGCGGATCGTGCCGTTCCTCACGTGCAAGCACCCGCTCGACTACTGTCTCGGCTACGCCGACCGCGCGCGCCAGCAGGGCTTCCGTTCGCTCGTCGTGCTCGGCGGCGACCGGCACATCGGCACGCCGCGCTGCGTCGAGCACGCCTGGCAGCTGCGCCAGATGATTCGTGCCCGCGAGCCCGACCTCGTGCTCGGCGGCTGGGCCAACCCGGCGTCGGATCCCGTCCGGCAGGTGGAGTACCTCGCCGACCCGGCGTTCACCGCCGAATTCTTCCTGACGCAGATCGTGTCCCACCACGATCTGGCGCCGGTCGACCGGTTCCTGAACGAAGGGGCGCGGCGCGGCCTGCAGATGCCCGGCCTCTTCGGCGTCTTCTTCTATCGCAGCGCGAACGCCCGCACGCTCGAGGCGCTGTCCCGCTTCCTGCCGGTGCCGGCGCTCGCGCTCGGCCGCGAGTTCGCCGCCGGCGCGACGCCGGAGGACGTCTGCGCGCGGACGCTGCGGGCCCTGATGGACCGGGGCATCCGCCGCGTCTATCTCAGCAACCTCCCGGTCGCGCGGGCGCAGGCCACGATGGCGGCCGTCCTCGAGCGCGTCGGCGTCACCGCGGCCTGATCCGGTCTCCCCGGGCGGGGCGGGACACCGGGCCGGCGCCGCCCGTGCAGGCCCGCCGCGGTCCCCCGCGCCGGAACCGGGCCGATGAGGCATAATTGACGCTCGGCGTCTGCGACGCGGTCATCTTCTTCCGTTTCTTCCGTGCGAGGCTGCACCTGCCATGGCGAGATATCTCGATTCCGTTCCGCTCTCCGGCATCACGCTGATCCGCGACCTGATGTACTCGGTCAAGGATCCCTTCCGGCTCGATCAGGGCGACCTGAGCTTCGACGCGCCGGACTCGGTGAAGGCCGCGATGACGAAGGCCATCGCGGACAACCGGTCGCACTACCTCCAGACGAACGGGCTGCCGCAGCTGCGCGAGCTCATCGCGGCGAAGCTGCGCGAGCGCAACGGCACGCCGGTCGAGAGCGCCGAGGAGATTCTGGTGACCAACGGCGGGATGCACGGCATCTACGCCGTGATGCAGGCGCTGCTCGAGCCGGGCGACGAAGTGGTCGTGCCGGATCCCGAGTGGCCGCCGACCGTCGGCCACGTGCTCGCGGCGCACGGCGTTCCGGTGGCGTGTCCGCTGCACGAGTCGCTCGACTGGCGGTACGACCTCGACGAATTCGAGCGCCTGATCACGCCGCGCACGAAGGCGCTGTACATCAACACGCCGAACAATCCGACCGGCGGCCTGCTGACGCGGCCGGACCTGGAGCGGATTGCCGCCATCGCGCGGGAGCGCGACCTGTGGATCTTCTCGGACGAGGCGTACGAGGACATGGTGTACGACGGCGCCGCGCACATCAGCATGGCGTCGCTGCCCGGGATGTACGAACGGACGATTCCGATCTACACCTACAGCAAGTCGTACGCGATGACCGGGCTGCGGCTCGGCTACGTCGCGGTGAAGGACGCGACGATCCGCGAGCGCGCGAAGAAGGTGATCGCGTACACGACCGCCAACGTCGCGTCGGTCGTGCAGTACGGCGGCATCGGCGCGCTCCAGGGCTCGCGCGACTGCATCGACGGCTTCGTGAAGGAGCTCGACGCCCGCCGGTCGCTGTTCTACCAGGGGCTCGCGGAGCTGGGCGGCATCTTCACCGGCCAGCCGCCGAAGGCCGCCTTCTACGCGTTCGTGAAGATCGATCCGGCGTGGAAGTCGTCGCCCGAGTACCGCCAGGCCGGCAAGGCGCTGCCGGGGCACGGGGACTCGATCTCCTGGCGGATGGCGGAGCACCTGATCACGCACGGCCGGATCGGCAACGTCCCCGGCGCCGACTTCGGCGAGCACGGCGAGGGGCACATCCGCTTCTGCTTCGCCCGCGACCGCAAGGAGCTGGCCGGCGCGCTCGACTCGATGAAGGCGCTGTTCGGCGTGCGGGTCTGAACTCGGTGCTCAGGGCTCAGGGCTCAGGGTTTCTGGAATCGTCGTAGCGCCGCGCTGAAGCTCGGCCCCGCGTCGTCCTCGCGCCGCGCTTCAGCTCGACCGCTCCCCTCGCACGCACACCACCTGCACCGCGATGGTGTGGCCCTCTTCCGCGTTGCGCGCCGAGTTGGCCATCTTGGCCGCGACGTCGGTCGCGACAATCGCGCTGCGGCCGAGCGGCGCCGCCGCCTCGTCCGGGATCGCGGCGCGCCGCTCGCGCGCCCGCTCCAGCCCCGCCGCCGTCCGGTCGATCCAGTCGCGCACCCTGAATCCCGCCGCCGCCAGCAGCGCCTGCACTTCCCCGGGCGGCACGAGAAAATTGAGCGCGGGCGACGAGGCCCAGAACGTCGGCAGGTGAATCCCCGGCACCGGACCGGCCAGCACGGCTTCGAACGCGAACAGGCCGCCGGGCCGCAGCACCCGCGCGACCTCGCGGAACAGCCGCCCCTTGTCCTCGATGTTCATCATGCTGTTCTGCGACCAGACCAGGTCGAACGATTCCGCGTCGAACGGCATGTCGAGGGCGTTGCCGCACCGGAACGAGACCCGGCCGGCGAGGCCGACCCACCCGGTGAGCATCTCGGCCGCGCGGCAGAACTGCTCGGTCAGGTCGAGCCCGGTCACGCGACAGCCGAACTCGGCGGCCAGCGTCCGCGCGGGGCCGCCGACCCCGCAGCCGGCGTCGAGGACGGCCATCTCCGCGTTCAGGCCCGCCAGCCGGGCGAGCTCGCGCGTCGACGGCCGCCCGCCGGAATGGAACTCGTCGAACGTGCCCAGGTTGTCGCGCGTCACGCGCGCCGGATCGAGCCCCGCCGCCCGCACGGCCGCGACGATGCGCGCGCAGAGGTCGACCGACCCGTAGTGCTCGTTGATGCCTTGCGTGTAGTCCGACATGGCGTGATGACTCGTGCCGGCCCGTCCGACCCCGCCGGCGTCTCCCTCAGACGGCATCCGCGCCGCGCAGCGGCCGCGTGAGGTCGCGGACGATCTCCGCCGCGGATGATATCCGATCGATGCGGGCCGCGCCTTCGCCCGCGTAGAGCGCCAGGGCCTCGAGGTCGCCCAGCACCCCCGGCGCCGGAATCGTATCCGAGTACCGCTCGATCGGCCGGCCGGCCGCGTCCGTCGCGACCCGATCGTGCTCCCCCGGCCGGCGTCCGGGCGGCGGGCTGCCGGCCGCCTCCCACAGACGGACGGTGCTGTTCCGCAACACCCGGTGCGGCGCGTCGGGCCACCCTTTGTCGAAGAGCCGGGTCAGCACCGTGGCGCCCGGCCCCGCCGCCAGGATCTGCTGCTGATAGATCGGCGCCACGCTGGCTTCGCGCGCACACACGAACCGCGTGCCCAGACAGGCGGCACCGGCCCCCGCCGCCAGCACCGCCGCCACGTCCGCGGCATCCGCGAGACCACCGGCCGCCACGACCGGGATCGGCGGAGCGATCTGGAGCACAGCGGCGAGCAGCGCGGACCGCGGCGTCGTGCCGCGCACGTGCCCGCCGGCTTCCACCCCCTGCGCGACGAGCACGTCCACGCCGGCCGCGGCCGCCGACTGCGCTTCGGTCGCGGAGCCGACGGAATGCAGCAGCAGGCCGCCTGCGCCGTGCACGAGCGGCACGTAGGGCGCCGGATCGCCCCAGAAGGTCCAGATGATCCTGACGCCGGCGCCGAGCGCCAGCGCCACACGCGCCTCCTGCGGCCAGGCAAGGACGACGTTGACGGCGAACGGGCGGCTCGTGAGACGCTGCGTCGCGGCGATGACCGCCGCCGCCTCTTCGAGCGAGCGCCACGTCAGCGCCAGCGACCCGAGCGCCCCGGCGTTCGACACGGCGGCCGCCAGCGCCGGTGCGGTGGCACTGCCGATCGGCGCCTGCATGACCGGCCAGTCGATGCCGAGGCGTCGTGTGAGACGGTTGTCGAACATCAGCGTCACTTCGGACACTCCAGTCGCTCGGGTGCATCCTTCCCTCACCAGCGCCGATGCAGCCACGCGCGCACCTCCGGCGTCGGCTGGAACTCGATCGTCGTCACTTGCGGGATGAGCCCGCGGGTCACCGTGGTGCGGACGTCCGCGCAGCCGGACTCCCGGAGCAGGGCCACCAGCAGCTTCACCTTGTGCTGCGCGTTGGTGATGCGATACGAGTCGCCGTCTCCATGCCGGACCCAGGCGCCCGCCAGGTACGCCAGTTTCAGTCGTCGATCGACACCCTGGAACAGCCGCTGGTCGGAAAAAAGCTTCGTCATGAAGTGCCGCCCGCCGACGTCGTCCGTTACCCAGGACCGCTGCGGCCGGCGATCGACGTACAGGCCGTTCACCGCCCAGGCCAGTGACGGCGACCGGACCTCGGTCACGCATCGTTGGCGCGTCACGACGCGGATGTCCGGCGCCAGCCCCTGCTCGTGCGCGAACCGTCGCAGCTCCCGCGTCAGCACGGCAGTCTTGTCCGGCCCCTCGCAGAAGAGCCGCTCGACGAGATCGTCGCCCTCGACGATCGTGCGGCCCGAGGGCTCGTCGAGAAAGCCGAGGATGAAGTACGCGGTCACGCCGGTCGGGTACGCCAGATCGAGCCCGTCCCGCGACGTCGTCTGCGGCCGCGCGCATCCGCTCGCCGCCACGCAGACGGACGCGACGAGGCCGATCAGCGTGAGGCACCGGCGTCGTGGGACGCGCATGCGGGGCGGGTCACTCCGGGTGCGGGTTGAGCGAGGCCAGCCAGGCGGAACAGGCGACCAGCACCGCGCCGGTGAACCAGCCGGCCCACGCGAACGCGTGGGGAGCGAACAGCGCGAAACCGAGCCCGGAGGCGATGAGGATCGCACCGAGCGCCGCGTACGTGCGCAGGCCGTACAGCGAGGCGAACGGCAGGTAATGGGCCCCGACGATGACCGTCACGGCCGGGTAGAACCAGTTGATGTCGTGCAGCGCGGCGCCGCCCGCGATCGGCAGGGTCAGCGGCACGATGAACGCGACCTGAAGCGCCAGCGGCGTGAGCGGATTGTCGGAAGACGCCTTGAACCGCCGGCCGCGCAGGCGGAGGATCAGCTGCGTGAGCGGGTAGATGAACGCGCCGCCGGCCACGAGCACGACGATCGCCTGCGGCTTCGTCCCCCACGTGGCCAGCGCCGCCGATGCCAGCCAGATTCCACCGGCGACCAGCTGCCCGATCGACCCGTTGCTGAAGACTTCCCGCATCTCGCGCTGCGCCGCGCCGACGGTCATATGCGCCTCCGGCCAGGTTCGGGCGACGGGCAACGGCAGAGCGGGACGCCCGGCGGTGTTCGGGTGAGGAGTATCACATGATCCGTGCCCCGGTCACGATGGCGGGCCGCCGGCCTGCGCGAGATCGACCAGCGGATGTGCAAACCCGAGCGCCCGGATGGTGCGGAGGTTCAGCGCGCCGGTCGGCTCGAGATGCCGTGTCTGCTGGAACTCGCCGAGCGCCTTCACGTCCTCCTCCTTCCAGTGGCCGTCGACCGCCAGCTGGCGGGTGTCCTTCGCGAGCGCCTGTTGAACCAGCCGGACCGCCGCCGGCCCGAGCTCCAGGGGGGCGCCGGCAAACGGCGCCTGCGCGTCTGTCAGCATCAGGACGCGTGCCGGCTTCGGCTGCGCGAGCAGCTCGTCCAGCCCGAGCGCGTGGAACAGCTCCAGATCGAGCGTGCCGGTCGGCGCCAGGCCGTGCGCCGCCTGGAACGCCGCCGCCGACTTCGCGGTCCCGTCGTGCCAGACCCCGAGGATGTTGTCCGGCGT
>DATLRO010000035.1:0-59258 GCA_035534615.1 Vicinamibacterales bacterium | reverse complement strand
CGGATCGTGTTCGCCACGCCTGTGGCCGCTCTCCATGGCACATGAGGCCCCGCCCCCCTTGCGCTGCCGTCGCTGACGCTCCGGATCGTGTTCGCCGCGCCCGTGGCCGCTCTCCGTGGCACATGAGGCCCCGCCGCCTTGCGCTGCCGTCGCTCACGCTCCGGATCGTGTTCGCCGCGCGTTGCGATCGGGCGTCAGACCCGCTCCAGCGCCATCGCCATTCCCATGCCGCCGCTCACGCAGAGCGTTGCCAGCCCGCGGCGGGCGCCGCGCCGCTGCATCTCGTACAGCAGGGTCACGACGATCCGGGCGCCGGTGCACCCGATGGGATGGCCGAGGGCGATGGCGCCGCCGTTCACGTTCAGCCGGTCGCGGGCGATCGGCATGTCGCGGAGCACCGCCAGCACCTGCACCGCGAACGCCTCGTTCAGCTCGACCAGATCGAAATCGTCCAGTCCGAGCCCGGTCCGCTCGAACAGTTTCTGCATCGCCGGCACCGGGCCGATGCCCATCACCCGCGGATCGACTCCGGCGCTCGCCCAGCCGAGGATCCTGGCCATCGGCGTCGCGCCGGCCGCCCGCGCCCGCTCCTCGCTCGCCAGCACCAGCGCCGCGCCGCCATCGGTGATGCCGGACGAGGATCCGGCCGTGACGATGCCCGGATGCCCCTCCACCTCGCCGAACACCGGCGGAAGCTTCGCGAGCGTCGCCAGGGTCGTCCCGGCGCGGGGATGCTCGTCCTGCGACACGACGGTCGCTCGGCCCTTCGCGTCGGTCACGGCGACGGGGGCGATTTCGGCCGTGAACCGGCCGGCGGCGATCGCCGCCTGCGCGCGCGTCTGGCTCTCGAGCGCGAACGCGTCGGACTCCTCGCGGGTGATGCCGTACTGATGGGCCAGGACCTCTGCGGTTTCGCCCATGATGAGGCCGCAGAGGGGGCACTGGAATCCGTCGCGATACATCGCGTCGACCAGTGTGAAATTGCCCATCCGGTGGCCCCACCGCGCGTCGACCGCGTCGAGCATGTAGGGCATCCGGCTCATCGATTCGATGCCGCCGGCGAGCACCACCTCCGACTCGCCGAGCAGGATCGCCTGGGCGCCCGACGCCACCGCCTGCAGCCCCGAGGCGCACGCCTTGTTGATCGTCTGCGCCGGAGCGGCGTAGGGGACGCCCGCCCGCTTGGCGACCTGCCGGGCCGGATTGGGCCCCGACCCGGCCTGCCGGCCGTGTCCCATCAGCACTTCATCGATGGCGTCCGGAGGAAGGCCGGCCCGCTCGATCGCGGCGCGCGACGCGACCGCGCCAAGCTCAGCCGGATGGACCGCCAGAAACGACCCGCCGTATTTCCCGATCGGTGTACGCGCCGCCCCGAGTATGACAACGTTCCGCACAGCCATAAGCGCTCAATTGTACATCACCCTCCGGCAGGACCGGACAACCGCGGCGGCTCGCGCCGGTCCGCGCGCGCGGCGGGAACGTGGTGACCGGGCAGGGGACGAAGGCGCGGCACGCGGACCACGCGGTCCGGACGTCCGTCAGGCGATGCGCCCGGCCGCCGCGACGCTGACCGGGGCGACCGGCACGGTCAGGCGGAAACAGGCGCCGGAGGAGGACGGCATCAGGTCGAGCGAGCCGCCGTGCGCGCTGGCGATCCCGAAGGCGATCGAGAGGCCGAGGCCGGTCCCCTTGCCGACCTCCTTCGTCGTGAAGAACGGCTCGAAGATCCGCCCCGCCAGTTCCGGCGGGACGCCAGGACCATCGTCGCGGAGCTCGAGCAGCACGGCCCCGCCCGACAGGCCGGTGCGGAACCGCAGGCACCCGCCGCCCCCGGCGGCCTGCAGGGCATGCTCGGCGTTGAGGATCAGATTCAGGACGATCTGCTGGATCTCCTCGCGGTTGACGCTCACCGGCGGCAGGTCCGGGAAGTAGTCCTCTTCGACCTCGATCCGCGCCTCGCGCAGCTCGTACGCGCGCAGGGCGACGGTCGACTCGACGATCTCGTTCATGTCCGCCAGCTCGCGCTCGCGGGGCGATTTGCGGACGAAGGCCAGCAGGTTGCGGACGATCCGGCCGGCGCGCATCGCCGCCTCGCGCACGCGGTCGACATCGGCCCGGATCGCCGGTTCCTGCGGCGAGGCCAGCATGAGCTCGGTCAACCCGATGATCGACTGGAGCGGGTTGTTGATCTCGTGCGCGACGCCCGCGACCAGCTGACCGACGGCCGACAGACGCTCGCTCTGAATGAGCTGCTCCCGCACGCGCAGGTCGTCGGTGATGTCGCGCTCGACCCAGACGAAGTGCGTGAGCCCTCCGGCCGCGTCGAACAGCGGCACGACGCTGCACGCGGTGAAGAAGGTCGATCCGTCCGCGCGCTGCCGCAGCGCCGTGCCGTGCGCGGAGCCGCGCGCGAGGGCCGTCCCCGTCAGCTCGTCGCCGGCGTGCCGGGCCGATTCCGCGAACAGCGCCCGGGGCGGGATGGCACGGAGCTGCTCGGGCTCGTACCGGAACGTCCGGCAGAACGCCTCGTTGGCGTATTCGAACCGGTTGTCGCTCCGCTGGATGAGCACCAGGCTGTCGGTCTGCTCCAGCGCCTTGGCCAGCAGGCGGAGCCGCGCGCCGGCCTGTTTCAGCGCCAGACGCTGCACGGCGAACCGGCCCATCAGCAAGGCCAGCATCGAGACCATCGTCACGCCGGCCGAGAGCGCGCGGACGCCCGCCATCGGCTGCGAAAGGGGCCAGGCCGTTTCCGCGCCGTAGGCGACGACCGGCACGATGACGAGCGACGCGAAGATGAGGTACGGCTGGCCGCGCGCCGCGGACAGGTCGTCCGCCTCCGCTGCCCGCGCGTCGGAGGCCGGCGCCTGATCGGCCGCCCAGGCGTAGAAGACCAGCGGCACGAGCCACGCGAGGTCGTACACCGACCCGCTGCGGTACGTGCCGCTGGCAATCGCCCGCAGCGTCAGCGTCCGGAAGACCACGCCGATCGCCACCCCGGCCGCGAGGCGCCAGTAGGTCGCCTGCCACGCGGAGTCGCGCGCATCCCAGAGACTCCAGAGCAGGGCGAGCAGCAGCACCGGCCGCTGCACCGAGACGAACGTCTCGAGCGCCGCCATCGCGTTGGCGCGCTGGGCGGCCACCATGCCGGGGGCGACGACAAAGAAGGAGTAGAGGAAGCCGGCGACGACCGCGATGCCCACGATGTCGAGCGCCAGCACCGGCACGTCCGCCTCGCGAGTGCCCCGCTGCGGCCGGGCCATCAGCGCCAGCAGCGGCGCCATCGAGCCGAACAGCTGCAGCACCGAATGCCACTGCAGCCACGGCAGATCCCGCCCGAAGACGATCTCGTCCAGCGTCCAGCCGATCTCACCGAGCGACCAGAGCACCACGCCGAGCAGGAGCGTCGCCCAGAACAGCCACTGGCGCCCGGCCCAGTCCGACCGCCTCCTGACCACGGTCCAGACGAACAGCCCGGGCGCAAAGTACACCGCCGTGTCGCCGAAATAACGCCCCGCGACCGGATGCCCGGACAGCAGCCACGCGGTCGCGGCATAGGCCGCGCAGCACACGAGCCCGACCCGGAAGACATCTGATCTGGAGGAATCCATCTGATCTCTAGTCGACACTTCGGGCGGCCGGGCTTAGCGCCCCCCGACCGGATCCGCGCCGCCCCGGGGAAGCGACCTGCGAAATTGTCACCGATTCGACCCGCACAATACGCCAGGCAGTTCCGGTTATCGGCCGGATCACTCAGATTCTGTGCAACGAAACACGACAGATGCGGTGCACTGACCCGCCAGAACGCGAACAGCGCGTCGGCGCCGCTTCTTCAACAGGCCAGCGCTATCGTCCGGCCCCGGTCTCCGGCGATGGCGGCGACGGGCCGGTCGCAGCACAGGCACTGACAACGTATTGACAAAGCGAGACTTGCCTCTCGGATTCCTTTCCACTGTGCTTTCCGGGGGCCGGGCCGATTGCTGGGAGGCCGGCCGGACCACCCGGGCGGCGCGTGTGTCGCCATGGCACCTTTTGGAGTCGGTCAGAGAGACGACTTTTTTCAACCCGTCTCGCCCCCGACGAGGCGACGGCACGATTTGCCGGCATTTTTTTGATGAGGCGCACAGAAAGCGGCTGGCGCGGTTCTTGTATAAATGGCGAGTAACAAGGGGGTGCGTATGATGAACAGTCTTCACGGCGACGAGGCTCAGATTCAGCCGAACCGCGTCCCCCCGCAGAAAGTCGTGGTCGTCAACGGCAGCACGGACATTCTGGACCTGCTCGAGTCGGCGATTGACGTCGGCCACTACGACGTCGTCTTCGTCGAGCCGGGCGACCGGGCGTACTCGCAGGTCAAGCGGGTGCAGCCGGATCTCGTCATCCTCTGCATGCGGATCGAGGAAGCCGAGGGCTTCTCCATCCTCTCGATGCTCAAGCTCGATCGGCAGACGTGCGACATTCCGATCCTCACCTACACGACCGAATTCGAAGGCCAGGAAACGGACGACGAGTTCGACGAGCCCACGCTGCCCGAGCGGACCACGCGACTGCCGCTTCGCATGAACTGACGGTCGCGCGCGTCGACCGCCTCCGCCCCCGGGCCGCCCGTGCTATAGTCCGGGGCCATCCATGCCGTCCGACAAGCGCGACAACGAGCGGATCGAGATCCTCGGCGAGCTCCGCGGCGAAGTCATGGTGTTTCAGCCGATGACGATCCGGGAGATCAGCCGCGGGGGGGCCCAGGTCGAAGTGGCGGTGCCGCTGCAGCTCGACTCGCTGCACGACTTCCGCCTGACGCTCGGGGATCGGTCGCTGGTGGTGAAGGGACGGGTGGCCCATTGCCGCATCAGCGACGTGGACCAGGAAACGGTGGTCTATCGGGCGGGGATCGAGTTCGTGGAACCCGATCCCCGCATCCAGGCGGTCATTACGGACTTCGTCGAAGCGATCAAGGCCGGGCGTCGGGCCGGCTGGGCAACGGGAGAGTCTTGATCGTCCGGGCCGGAAACGGCGGATTGACGTAGGCGCTCACGAGGCTCTCGTGACCGTCCGGTCCGATGGCCGCCACGCCGAAGATGTAGTCGTCGATCGAGGTTCCCGGCAGGACGACCTCGGTCACGTTCCCGACCCGCATCGCGTGCTGCCAGTCCAGCGACCATCCACTGCGCCACACCACGCGATACCCCACCGCTCCGGGCGACGGCTGCCAGTGGAGCTCGGCATCGTAGCCGGTCGGGCCGCGGCCGATCATGGCCCGGCCGTGCTCGTTGAGGACGACCGGCGCGGGCGGCGCGAGCGCCAGGTTCGCGGCGGCGGCGGCGTTGACGCGCGCGTTGTCGGCCAGGTAGGTCGGCGACACGTGGTCGGCCGTATCGAGCACCGAGTGCTGCTGCGTGAAGGTCTCCATCGACGTCGTGAAGCGCACGGCCGCATAGCCGAACTCGTTGAACGAGCTGTGGTCGCCCCCCCGGCCGAAGCGGTCCTGCCGCGCGATGAGCTCGACGCGGTGGGACGGGATGTAGATGCCGGCCATCCGCCACACGTAGCGGGCCAGCTCGCGCGACGGGGAATCCATCGGCCCCACCGAGAAGACGCGGACGCTGGACGAGTCGACCAGGCCGTTGCCGCCCGACGGATCGCCGACGATGTCGTTGTTGAGGTCGGCGTCGATGACGAGCTTCTCCTCGGCCGCCTTGTGGGCGTGCAGCCAGGAGCCGATGAGCCCTTCCTCCTCGCCGGCGAACGCGATGAACACGATCGTGTCGTTGAAGTGCAGCCCGCTCTGCGAGAAGACCCGCGCCAGCTCCATCGTCAGCGCGACGCCGCTCGCGTCGTCGTTGGCGCCGGGGGCGTAGTTGTCCGTGTGGACCCAGTCGAAACGGCCGCTGCTGGCGGACGCCGGTCCGGTCTTGTCGGCCGGCTCGGGAATCCGCGCCACCGAGTCGTAGTGTCCGCTGATGTAGATGCGGCGGCTCGTCCGGCCCGGCAGGATCGCCATGACGTTCCGCAGCTCGACGTTCCGCGTGAGCCGCGGCCCCTGCTTGGCCACCTCGTAGGTGTCGTAGCTCACCTGCAGACGCGGGCTGTAGCTCTTGAACTGTTCGAAGATCCACCGGCGCGCGGCGCCGATGCCGCGGGTCGGCGAATCGGTCTCCGACATCAGGTTGCGCGTGTGAAAGCTCTGGAGCTTCCGGACGGTGGCGATCAGCCGATCGGGCGAGATCGCGCCGAGCAGCTTGACGATCTGCGGGTCTCTCGTGATGTGGTCGCCGGCTTCCTGAGCCGGCGCCGTCGAGGGCGTCGCGACGACGACGAGCAGTGCGAAGAGCAGCGGTGTGAGAGATTTCGTCCAGGTGGTCGTCATTTGACCTTCAGGTACTCCAGGTAGTCGCCCGACTCGATCCGCGGTGCGCGGCCGAGCGGCGCGTTGTAGAAGTACACCCAGGCAGACTCGTTGCGGTTGTCGTCGAGCGTCACCGGGGTCTCGACGCGGGTGTACAGGCTCGTGTCCGGGTCGCCCGGCCGATATCCCTCGATCGTGTCGAGCTCCTCGAGGACCGGCGCCGGGTCGTCCATCCGGTAGACCTCGCCCCACACCCGACCGTCGGACGCGGGGATCGCCGCAGGATAGATGCCGACGTCGAACAGGGCGGCCTGGATCCAGCCGCGCCCGATCGTCCGGAGGCTCGGCTCGAGCCTGGTGCGGCCAGGCCGGGCGAACCCCCTCATCAGCGTCCCGTAGAAGAACACCAGGTCAGTCATGGCTGAGTGTCCACAGCCTGCCGGCCGCGGGCCCCCCGTACTTTCAGGTCCCGCCGTCACCGCGGCCGGTGGAACACCGGCGGCCTCGGCAGGAATCCGACCATCATACTCGCCGGACGTGGAAAAGGCCGCGCCGGTGCACCCGCACCTCATCCATTCGCCACCGGTCAGCCGGTCCGACGCGCGCCCCCGGCGACACAGTACCCCCCAGATACCGGCAGCAGCGCATCCGTCCGATCGGGCCCCTTTGCTCGCAGGAACAGTCCGGGACACGGATCGGTTGTCAACGCCCGTGCCAGGGTGCGTCAGACGCCGGTCTCACCTGGAGGGAAAAGCTGGAACCGCAATGAAAAGTGCGTATGCGCCAGTGTAGGGGCAGGCCTGCAGGGAGTCAAGACGCCGGCGAGGCGCCGGCGCGCGGGTGACAAAGTTTTACGAGCCGATCATGCCGGCGTTACCGGGGCGACCGGCCGCCGCCCGGCTGGTGTCCCATCCGCTGCGGGAGCCGGTCGAGCATGCGGGCCGGCACGGCGAACGACAGGGAGACATCGCGGCCGGTCCCGCCCATCTGAATGGACTGGACCAGGTCCTGCAGATCGGCCCGGGAGCCGCTCTGCATGCGGGCGAGCGCGACGAAGCCCTTGACCACGTCCCGCAGGTTCTGCGCCGACTGGTCGTCGCGGGCTTCGGCCCGCACCGTCGCGCGCAGGCCATCGTCCACCTGCCCGGAGACCGAGAACCAGGTGATGGGGGGGATCTGCTTCGCGATCCCTTCCGGCAGGTGCGCCTGCGCCCGCAGTTCGTCGAACTGGCCGACCGCCCAGGCATCGCCCTGGCTGTTCTCACGGACCAGTCGCATCAGTTCGCTGTTGGAGGTGACGTTCGCGCCGCGGCCGGCGCGCAGGTCGACCGCCGACTGCACCAGCGGGAGGCTGCCGACCGCCACCAGACCGGGCTGGACGAACGCGAGCGCCAGCGTATGTCCCTCGGCCGCCCCGTCGTGGACCAGGATCCGGGTCCCCTGGTAGGTCTCGGCGTGGGCTCCCTGCTTCTGCATCAAGTCATCGATCTTCTGCTGGTCGAACCGGCCGCTGGCGAGCACCAGCCCGACCGGCTGATGCGACCCGGTGCCGGGGGCCAGGCAGGCCACCAGCCGGTCGATATCATGATCGACGTCAATCCCGGTGCGCTCCTCGAACTGCCGGCGTCCCTGCTCGCCCGGCTCGACCCGGAGCATCTGCTGGCGGAAGCGCGAGTTCATCACGTCGTGCACGTTGGCGTAGGCGACCACCGTGGCGTCGGCCGGGACGTACCGCAGCTCGGCAGGTCCTGCCGACCGGGCCAGCCCACCCGGCACGCCGCGATAGTAGGCGACCAGCCCCACGCCCAGACTGGCGACGAGCACGAGCAACGAGCCGATGAGGAAATAGCGGGTCCTGCTGGTCATGGCGATCGGGTGCTCCCTATGCACCCTAGACGGAGAGTCGCCTGCCGAAGTTCCCTGAAGCCGCCTGGGGAGCGCCCCGGCCGCGCCCGGCGACCGGCGACGGCCGGCCGTCAGGGCTCGAGCACGTACTCCCGCGAAGATACCACCCGCGCCGCCAGGATCAGGAAGCCGACCCCGATGACCGCCAGGCTGACCAGACTGGTGGCGGGGGTGGGCAGGTCGCGGAAGAGGGACTGGAGGAGGCTGACCGTGGAATCCTGGGGCATCGCCTGGGGGACGAGCGCCTGCAGGTAGTACGCGATCGTCAGGTGGCGCAGGTAGCCGGGGACGGCCATCACAATCGGCTCCCAGCCGAACGCGAAGACGAGGCCGACGATCAGCGGCCGATTGAGCCACGCGCCGATGAAGGCGAACAGCGATCCGTAGACGGCGAGGCCGGCCGCGATGAGGCCGAGATCGACCACCAGCTTCGGGAACGTCGCCGCGATCGATCCGCCCGGCGGCACGATCACGAAGTAGACGACCGCGACCGCCGGCAGGGTGATGAGCGCCGTGCAGGCGAGATAGGCGAGGTACTTGCCGACCAGGACGGCGCCGCGCGGAATCGGCCGCGTGAACAGGTAGGTGATCGTCCGGTCGTCGACCTCGTCCGCGATGAGCGCGGTCCCGTAGAACACGCCGAGCACCGGCACGACGAAGCGGATGAACAGGACCCAGATGATGACGCCGAACAGATCCGGGCCGGCAACGCGGACCCCCTGCACCTGCATGCCCGGGAGGCCGAAGGCCTGCAGCAGCCGGATGGCGATGGCGAGCACGACCGGCGCGCCGACCAGCAGCAGGAGGAGGATCGTCCGGCGCGACCACAGCATCTCGCCGAGCGACAGATCGAACACGCGCACCGCCGCCGTCCAGAACGGCGTGCGCCCGTCGAGGCCAGTCCGCGGACCCATCAGCGCCCCTTTCACTTCACCAGATAGCGGAACACCGCCTGCAGATTGTCGTCCGGCGAGGTGACCTCGTGAATGGGCCCCGCCTCTCCGGAGGCCGCCAGCGCCGTCAGCCGGCCGTAGAAGACGTCGGGCTTGGCGGTCTCCACGGTCACCGAGCCGTCCCCGAACTTCAGGCTGAGCACATCGTCGGCGGCCAGCAGGAGCCGGGCGAGCCCGCGGGGCTGGTCGGCCCGGATGTGCACCGTGTGCGGGTGCTCGTCGATGAGATCGCGGATCTGATGAACGTTCCCCTCGGCGAGGATCCGGCCGTTGTTGATCAGCAGGATGTCCGAGGTCATCATCTCGACCTCGTGCAGGACGTGGCTCGAGACGATCAGGCTGCGGCCGTTGCGCCCCCAGTCGCGGATCAGCCGGATCGCGTGGCGGCGGGCGATCGGATCGAGGCCCGACAGCGGCTCGTCCAGCACGAGCAGCTCCGGGTCGTGCGCGATCGCCTGCGCGAGCTTGAGACGCTGGCGCATGCCCTTGCTGTACCCGCCGATCTTCCGGCCGGCCGCGTCGGTGAGCTGGACGACCTCCAGGGCCCGGGCCGCCGCCTCGCGGCTCGCCGGCTCGTCGAGCCCGTTCAGCCGGAGCAGCGCGGCCACCCAGTCGAGGCCGGTCATCCGGTCGTAGAAGGCGTCCTGCTCGGGACAGAAGCCGATGCGGCGGAACAGCGCCGGGCGGTTCCAGATCGGCTCGCCGAGGACGCGGACCGTCCCCTGGCTCGGCCGGAGCTGCCCGGTGATCAGCTTGAGGAACGTGGACTTGCCGGCCCCGTTCGGCCCGAGCAGCCCCGTGACGCCCGGCGGGACGGCGACGGTCACGTCGTTCAGGCCGATGACCTGGCCGTACCACTTCGACAGACGCTCGGTCTGGATGACGGCCGCCGGCGCGGCCGCGGTCGTGCTCATGTCACGACCTCCACGCCGCGCACGCGCCAGGCGAGGACCCCGCACGAGGCGGCCATCAGGCCGAGGACCATCAGCAGCGCCACCGGCCACGGCATGTCGTAGTGCAGCGGAAGATGGAAGATGGCGTCGCCGATCTGCGTCAGGTCGGCCGAGAACGAGATCCAGGACAGCGACGTGCCGCCGGTCACGACCGCCAGCACCGCGACGATCGCCTGACTGAAGAAGAGGAACGCCGTGTACATGATGCCCACGAAGCGGCTGTTGCGCGACAGCGACGAGAGCGCCAGCATCGCGAACGTGATCATCGTCACTTCCAGGAACGCGAACACGGTGACCGCCGGGAAGAGGTAGAGGTGATCCCGCAGGAACGTCAGGTTGCCGGCGAACGCCATCTGGACCACGAGCAGCAGGAGCGCCGGCACCCACGTCACGAACAGCAGCAGCGACGCCAGGATCGCCGCCTTGCCGGCGACGTAATCGGCCCGCGTCAGCGGCTTGGAGAGGTACAGCTGCAGCGCGTTGGCGCGGCGATCGTTGGCGATCAGCCCGGCGCCGACGAACACGCTGACCACGAAGACGAAGATCCCCTGCTGCTGGAGGAACTGGCGGAACGTGTCGGCGGTCGGGGCCAGGAACTTCGCCTGCGGGAAGTTCGCCGCGGCGTAGATCTGCACCGCGCGGACGAAGAACGGCGCCCACGCGAACAGCAGCACCGCCAGGAGCGCGCGGCGCCGGAACACCGCCCGCAGCCCGGCCATCGCAATCACCGTCCAGGCCGTGCCGTGCGGCTCCCGGTGTCCGCCGTATCGGCGGTAGCCCTGATCGTGGATGGCCATGCTCGGTGCTCGGTGCTCAGTGCCCGGTGCTCGGATGCTCGGGCGTTCCGGCGTTCGGGCCGTCCGCCCCCGGCGCTCCGGCGCCGAGCGCACGCACGAACACGTCCTCGAGCGTCGGCACGCTCGGGCGCAGGTGCCGCACCTGGACTCCTTCACGCGCCGCGAGGGCGAACAGCGTCCGGGCCGTGCCGTCCGGCGGCATGAACACGCGCATCACGTCCTCGTCGGTGGCGCGGCACTCGATCCCCTCCGCCTGCAGCACGCCCACGAACCGCTGCTCGTCGCCCTTGACCCGGAGCTCGAACACCTGGCCGCCCGTGCCCCGGAGCTGATCGATCGCGCCGGCGGCGGCGACCCGCCCCTTGTCGAGCACGACGACGCGGTCGCACGTCGCCTCGACGTCGGGCAGCACGTGCGAGGACAGAATCAGGTTCAGGCCGCGGCCGTGCGCCAGGTCGCGGATCAGGACCAGCATCTCGTCGCGCCCCTTCGGGTCCATGCCGTTCGTCGGTTCGTCGAGAAACAGCAGGTCCGGATCGTGCACCAGCGCCTGCGCGAGCTTGATCCGCTGGCGCATGCCGGTCGAATAGGTCTCGACGTTGCGGTAGCGCGCTTCCCCCAGCCCGACGTACTGCAGCACCTCGTGCGCCCGCTGCATGGCGTCGGTCCCCGGCAGCCCGGCCAGTTGCCCGCAGTACGCCACGAACGTCACGGCGTTCATCCCGGGAATATAGGCGTCCATCTCCGGCATGTACCCGATGCGCCCGCGGATCTCCAGCGGCGCGACCGTGACGTCCAGCCCGAGCACCTCCATGCGCCCGGCGGCCGGCACGACGAACCCGAGCAGCGCCTTGATCAGCGTGCTCTTGCCGGCGCCGTTCGGGCCGAGGAGGCCGACGGCGCCCGGCTCGAACGACACGGTCACGTCGCGCAGCGCCCAGGTGCGGCCGTAGGCGACGCTGACGCCGTCGAGGCGGACCACGGGGGCGGGAGGGGCCGCGGACATCGGTTCGGTCATGTCACTGGCCATAGACGAGCGTTGCGCGACCGGTGTTCCCGGCGGCGGGGCGGCTCACGCCGGGATAGTGCCCCGCAGTCCGAGATCGTCCGCGCGTTCGCGCATGAACCGGATGACGTTCGTGATGTGCTCCTCGAGCGGCAGGCCCAGCTCGTCCGCGCCGAGCTGCAGATCCTCGCGCCTGACGGCGCGGGCGAACGCCTTGTCCTTCATCCGCTTGACGACCGACTTCGCCTCCAGATCCAGCACGCTCTTCGAGGGCCGGACCAGCGAGGCGGCGGTGACGAAGCCCGCCATCTCGTCGCACGCGAACAGCGTGTGCTCGAGCCGCGACTCGCGCGGCGTGCCGGTATAGTCCGCGTGCGACAGGATCGCGCGGATGACGACCTCCGGATAGCCGAGGCCCCGCAGGATCTCCGCGCCCCTCAGGGGATGGTCGGGGGCCGCGGGCCAGCGCTCGTAGTCGAAGTCGTGCAGCAGCGCCACGACGCCCCACAGCGCTTCGTCTTCGTCGAACAGCCGCGCGTAACCGCGGACGGCCGCCTCGACCGCCAGCGCGTGCTTGCGCAGGCTCTCCCCCGCCGTGTATTCGGTCAGCAGCGCCCAGGCGGCGTCTCGCGTCAGGTCCATGGGCTGCCATCATAACCCTTCCCGGGACGCGCCCGGACGCCGCGCGCCGATCGGGGCCGGCACAGGCGTGGTATAAACAACCCAGTCCCGCGTCGATCCCAAGGAGCCGTGCATGGCGAACTCCGCGCAGCCGGCCGCGCCGGCGACGGCGGCCACCACCCTCGACACCGAGTTCCACCGCGGCCTCGGGCTGTTCGACTCGACGATGGTCGTCGTCGGATCGATGATCGGGTCCGGCATCTTCATCGTCTCGGCGGCGATGGCCCGGCAGGTCGGGAGCGCCGGCTGGCTGCTGCTCTCCTGGGTCATCACGGGCGTCCTGACTGTGACCGCGGCGCTCTCCTACGGCGAGCTGGCGGCCATGATGCCGCGGGCGGGCGGCCAGTACGTCTACCTGCGCGAGGCGTTCTCCCCGCTCTGGGGCTTCCTCTACGGCTGGACGCTGTTCCTGGTCATCCAGACCGGCACGATCGCGGCGGTCGCGGTCGGGTTCGCGCGCTACCTGGGCGTGCTGGTCCCCTGGATTTCGGACGGGCGCTACCTGATTCCGCCGGTCCACGTCACGGCCGGCTACGCGCTGTCGCTGTCGACCACGCAGCTGGTCGGCCTGCTGCTGATCGCGCTGCTGACCTGGACGAACACGCGCGGGCTCGACTGGGGCCGGATCATCCAGAACGTCTTCACCGTGGCCAAGACCGGCGCCCTGATCGGCCTCATCGCCGTCGGGCTGCTGCTCGGCTGGAACGCGACCGCCCTCCATGCCAACTTCCAGCACCTGTGGACGCCGACGGGCGCCGTCGACATCGTGCCGGGCTGGTCGGCCGCGACCGTGTTCGGCCTGTTCCTGGCGATGGGCGTCGCGCAGACCGGATCGCTGTTCTCGTCCGACGCGTGGAACAACATCACGTTCACGGCCGGCGAAGTGAAGAACCCGCGGCGCAACATCCCGCTGTCGCTGGCGCTCGGCACGTCGATCGTCATCGGCATCTACCTGCTCGCCAACGTGGCGTACCTCGTCACGCTGACGCTCAGCCAGATGCAGCACGCGACCGACGACCGCGTCGCCACCGCCATGCTCGACGCGATCTTTCCGGGCGCCGGCGTCGTCATCATGGCGGTCGCGATCATGGTCTCGACCTTCGGGTGCAACAACGGCCTGATCCTGTCGGGCGCCCGCGCCTACTACGCCATGGCGCGGGACGGCCTGTTCTTCAGGCGCGCCGGCATCCTGAACGCCCGGAAAGTGCCCGCCTGGGGCCTCGTCGTGCAGGGCGTCTGGGCCGCCTTCCTCGTGCTGCCCCGGACCTACAATCCGGTCACGAAGACCTACGGGAACCTCTACAGCGACCTGCTCGAGTACGTGATCTCGGCCGCGCTGGTGTTCTACATCCTCACCATCTCGGGGATCTTCCGCCTGCGCCGCACGCGCCCCGACCTCGACCGGCCTTACAAGGCGTTCGGCTACCCGTACGTGCCGCTGCTCTACATCGCGGGCGCCGCCGCGATTCTGTTCGTCCTGTTCGGCTACCGCACGTCCACGACCTGGCCCGGCATGGCCATCGTGCTGCTCGGCGTGCCGGTCTACTTCCTGTGGAAACCCAGACATTCATGATCGTCCACACCGACTACCTCTGGTTCAACACCGCCAAGCGGCAGGAATTCATCCGCATCACCGACGAGGTGCGCACCATCGTCCAGGCGAGCGGCGTCCGCGACGGCATGGCGCTGGTCTCCGCGATGCACATCACGGCCGGCGTGTTCGTGAACGACTGGGAAGCGGGCCTGATCGAGGACTTCCAGGTCTGGCTCGAGAAGCTCGCGCCGGCCGGCCGCGACTACCACCACCACCTGACGGGCGAGGACAACGCCGACGCCCACCTGAAACGGACGCTCATGGGCCATCAGGTCATGGTGCCGATCACCAAGAGCGATCTCGATCTCGGCCCGTGGGAGCAGGTCTTCTACGCCGAGTTCGACGGCCAGCGGCGCAAGCGGGTCATCGTCAAGGCCATGGGGATGGCGTGACCGACGCGGGCGTCCCGCCGGGCGGGCCGGCGGACCGGGACACGGCGCGGCGCTATCCGCCCCGGCCGGTCGTCGGGGTCGGCGCCGTCGTGGTGGCCGGCCGCCGGATCGTGCTGGTGCGCCGCCGGTTCGAACCGCTGGCCGGGGAATGGAGCCTGCCGGGCGGCGGCGTCGAGCTGGGCGAGACGCTGCAGGCGGCGACCTGCCGCGAGGTGCGCGAAGAGACCGGCCTCGAGATCGAGGTCGGCCCGCTGCTCGAGCTGTTCGAGCCGATCCTGTGCGACGAGTGCGGCACCGTCCGCTATCACTACGTGATTGCCGACTACCTGTGCCGCGTCACGGACGGACAAGCGGTCGCGGGCTCGGACGTCGACGCGGTCGCGCTGGCCGCGCCCGACGCGCTCGATCCGTACCGGCTGACCGGGACCGCCCGCCGGGTGATCGCGAAAGGGGTCGAACGGGCGAAGGACACGGGCTGGTGGGAGGCCGCGGCGCCCCACAGCGGGGCACGCGCGGAGCGGGAACCCCGGTGAGCGGGACCCGGACGCCGCGGGCGCTCAGGGCCCCGCGTCCGGCGCGCCGGTCGCCGCCGTCAGGACGAGGCTCGCGTCGGCGTTGAGGTCGCTGCCGGCGCGCATCCCCGCCCTGAAGGCCCGGAGCCCGGCCGCCGCGATCATCGCCGCGTTGTCGGTCGAGAGCGCGAGGGGCGGCACGAAGACCGGCAGTCCGAGCTGCGCGCCGCGCGCGATCGCGGCCGCCCGCAGGCGGCTGTTCGCCGACACGCCGCCGGCAATCCCGACGCTCCGCGCGTGCCAGCGCCGCGCCGCCTCGAACGTCCGGTCCAGCAGGGCGTCCACGACGACCCGCTGAAAGCTGGCGCAGATGTCCGCGACGTCCCGGTCCGACAGCGCCGGACCGGCCGCCTCCTCCGTCCACGGCGTGCCCCGCCGGCCGGCCACGCCCCCGGCCCCGCCCGCCTGGCGCGCCTGGACGTCGCGCAGCACGGCCGTCTTCACCCCGCTGAAGCTGAAATCGAGCCGCCCCGGATCGAGCGGCGCATTTCGATCGGCGTGGGTGATCCGCGCCACCGGAAAGTCGACGGCGTGCTCGTCGCCCTCCCTGGCCAGCCGATCGATCACCGGGCCGCCCGGATACCCGAGCCCCAGCAGCTTCGCCACCTTGTCGTACGCCTCGCCGGCCGCATCGTCGCGGGTCCGCGCGAGCAGGCGGTAGGCCCCCGGCTCGGGCACGAGGTACAGGCTGGTGTGCCCCCCCGACACGACGAGCACCATCGCGGGCAGCGGCAGCGGGCCGTGGTGGAGGAAGAGCGATTCGATGTGGCCGGCCAGATGGTGCACCGGCACGAGCGGCAGCCCGCGGGCCGCCGCCAGCGCCTTGGCGAACGACAGGCCGACGAGGAGCGACCCGACCAGCCCGGGCCCCTGCGTGACGGCGACCGCATCGAGCGCTCCCAGCCCGACGCCGGCGTCGCTCAACGCCCGATCGACGACGCCGCAGATGTCGCGGACGTGCTGGCGCGACGCCAGCTCGGGGACGACCCCGCCCCACTCGCGATGGATCGGGACCTGCGAGGCGACCACCGACGACCGGACGGCCCAGGGATGCGCCGGGTCGCCGGTTTCGGCGACCACCGCGGCGGCGGTCTCGTCGCACGAGGTTTCGATGCCGAGGATCAGCATGAGGCCGGACGCTAGCCGGCGGCCGTGAGTTCGGCCTGAACGGCCCGCGACAGCGAGTCGGCGTACGGGGCCCGGCAGATGCCGCGTTCCGTGACGATGCCGGCGACCAGCCGGGCGGGCGTGACGTCGAACGCCGGGTTGCGGACGTGCGCCCCTTCGGGGGCGAGCCGCGTCGAGCCGACGTGGGTGACTTCGCGCGCGGCGCGCTCCTCGATCGGGATCCCCGTGCCGTCGGCCGTCGCCAGATCGATCGTCGAGGTGGGCGCCGCCACGTAGAACGGAATGCCGTGGGCGTGCGCCAGGACGGCGACCGCGTAGGTGCCGATCTTGTTGGCGACGTCGCCGTTGGCGGCAATCCGGTCCGCGCCGACCACCACCAGGTCGATCTGGCGCTGGCTCATCAGCGCCCCCGCCATGTTGTCGGTGATGACGGTGGTGTCGATCCCGTCGCGGACGAGCTCCCACGCGGTGAGCCGGGCGCCCTGCAGGAACGGGCGGGTCTCGTCGGCCAGCACGGTGATCCGCTTGCCCTGCTCGACGGCGCCCCGGATGACGCCGAGGGCGGTGCCGTAGCCGGCGGTCGCCAGCGCCCCGGCGTTGCAGTGCGTGAGGATGCGCGCCCCGTCGGGCACCACCTCCGCGCCGAAGGCGCCGATCGCGCGGCAGCTGGCGACATCCTCGGCGTGGATCCGCTCGGCCGCCGCGTCCAGGCGGTCCTTGATCTGGGCCACCGACTCCCCGGCGCCGGCGGCGTCGGCGAACGTCTTCTTCATCCGATCGATCGCCCAGAAGAGATTGACCGCCGTCGGCCGCGTGGCGCCCATGAGCTCGCACGTCCGGTAGAACTCCGCGGCGAACTTCTGGGTGCCGCTCGCCTTGCTCTGGCGCATCCCGAGCGCGATGCCGTAGGCGGCCGCCACGCCGATGGCGGGCGCCCCGCGAATCACCATCGACTTGATGGCGCGCGCCACCTCCGGCGCGGTCCGGCAGGTCACGTAGACTTCCACGCCAGGCAGCTTGCGCTGGTCGATCATGACGACGGTGTCACCGGTGCGGGCAATGGTCGGCAGCATGGCGATCTGATGATAGCAGGATCGGCACGCGACCCTGGAAGCGGGCGTCTCGCGCCCTACAGGCGCGCGATGATCCCCTCCAGCACGGCCGCGAACTGGCGGCTGGCCTGGCGGGCCGTGGCCAGCACTTCCTCGTGCGCGAGCGGCCTGGGACGCACGCCGGCCGCCGTGTTCGTGATGCACGACAGGCCCAGCACCTCGATTCCCATGTGCCGGGCGACGATCGTCTCGGGCACGGTCGACATGCCGACGATGTCGGCGCCCAGCGCCCGGAGCGCGCGGATTTCGGCCGGCGTCTCGTAGTTCGGGCCGCGCACCGCCGCGTACACGCCGTGCGGCAGGAGGAGCCCGATCTCGCGCGCGGCTTCGGTGGCCACGAGCCGCAGCCGCCGCGTGTACGCCTCAGTCATGTCGGGAAAGCGGGGGCCGAACCGTTCGTCGTTCGGCCCGACCAGCGGGTTGAACCCCATCAGGTTGAGGTGGTCGGCAATGACCATCAGCGCCCCCGGCGGGTAGCTCGTGTTGATGCCGCCGGCGGCATTGGTCAGGACGAGCACCTTCACGCCGAGCGTCCCGAGCACGCGGACGCCGAAGGTCACGGTGTCCGGGTCGGGCGTCTCGTACGCGTGCACGCGCCCCGCCAGCACGGCCACCGGGCGCTCGCGCACCGACCCGACGACCAGCCGGCCGTCGTGGCCCGGCACCGACACCTCCGGCCAGTGCGGGATCTCCCCGTAGGGAATCGACACCGCGTCCACGAGGCGGCCGGTGAAATCGCCGAGTCCCGAGCCGAGCACGACGGCGACGGGGGGAAACGAGGGGACGCGGGCGCGGATCGCCTCGGCGGCCGCCGTGACGCGGGTGAAGTCGTTCATCGCAGCAGTATGCCCGCAATCGCCGCCGTGAGGAAATTCGCGGCCGTGCCGCCGAGCATGGCGAGCAGCCCCAGCCGGGCGAGATCGTGCCGGCGGTTCGGCGCGAGCGCGCCGATCTGGATGCCGATCGACCCGAAGTTGGCGAACCCGCACAGCGCCAGCGTCGCCAGCGTGAAGGAGCGCGGCGCGAGCGCGGCCTTCGTCGGCCCGAGCTGCGAGCAGGCCACGAGCTCGTTCAGCACCATCCGCGTGCCGAGCAGATTGCCGATCGCCGGCGCATCGTGCCACGAGATGCCCAGGCTCCAGGCGACCGGCGCGAGCACCCACCCGAAGATCTGCTGCAGGCTCAGCCCGGCGACGCCGAGCAGGCCGTTGACCATGGCGATCAGCGCCAGGAACGCGATCAGGATCGCGGCGACGTTCATCGCCAGCCCCAGCCCTTCGAGCGTCCCCCGCCCCGCCGCGTCGATGACGTTGACGTCCTGCCGCACCGTCTCGCGCGGCACGGTGCCCATGGTCTTCGGCGTGCCGGTCTCGGGCACGAGCATCTTCGCGACCAGGATGGTGCCGGGCGCGGTCATGAAGACGGCCGTCAGCAGGTGCCGGGCGTCGATCCCGCACAGCATGTAGGCGGCCATCATGCCGCCGGAGACGTGCGCCATGCCGGACGTCATGACGGTCATCAGCTCCGAGCTGGTCAGGTCGGGCAGATACGGCCGGATGGTCAGCGGGGCTTCGGTCATGCCCATGAAGATGCTGGCCGCGACGTTGAGCGACTCGGCGCCGCTCGCGCGCATGAAGCGCCGCATCGCCCAGGCGAACGCGCGGACCAGCGCCGGCAGGATGCGCAGGGGTAGAGCACCGCCGACAGCGCCGCGATGAAGATGAGGGTCGGCAGCGCCTGGAAGGCGAAGATCGCCCCGAACCGCCCTCCCTGCGGGCCGAGGACGTCGGTCATGATCTTCGGCCAGACCTCCCGGTCGCCGAGCGGGCCGAACACGAACGCCGCGCCGACGCCGGCAAACCCCAGCAGGCTGTTGATGCCGTCGCCGAGCCGCTCGAACACCCGCTGGCCCACCCCGGTCCGCAGCACCACGAGGGCGATCGCGAACTGCAGGCCGAGCCCCCAGCCGACCGTCCGCCAGTCGATGGCCGATCGATCGGTCGAGCCGGCGTACAACAGCGTCAGGATCAGGATCACGCCGACGGCCGACTGGCACCGGACCGATCCGCCGACCCGCGCGGCCAGATACGCCAGCAGCGCCACCCCGAGCGCGGCCGCCAGCCACAGGAGGTCCCGCCTGGACAGCCGTCCGGGCCGGGCCGTCCACGGGGCCGCCCCGTCTCCCGTCGCCGGGGCAGGTGCGGCCGCGTCCACGCCCATCACCTCGAGCGGAGCGGCCATCTCGCCGTTCGCCATGGTCTCGATCTCCCGTACAAACGCCGCCCGACGGCCGGCCTGCGCGCCGCCGAGTCTACCGGCGTTCCGGCTGGACAGGATCTGCCGATAAGCGATATATCACGGTCGGAACGCCAGCCCATGACCCAGGTCCCCCAGCTGTCTCCCGAGCTTGCGCGCGGGGTCTCCTCGTTCGCCCGGGCGCTCATCGCCGCCGCCCGGACCTGGACGCTCTATCCGCCCGAACACCCCGCGGTCGGCGCCGCCGTTGACCGGCTCGCCGAGGCGATCGCGCAGGTGACGGCCGGCGCCATCTTCTCGATCGCGGCGACGCCGGACGCGCTCCTGGTCGAGGGGGCCGCCCCGGCCGGGCGCGAGCTGCACGTCGCCGACGCGGCCGCGCTCCTGCACGACCGCGACATCCTGCATCTCACGTTCGCCGGCCACGTGCCGCTCCCCGCGCTCCGGTCGCTGCTGGCGCTGCTGGCGCTCGACGCCGCCGCGCGCCGGGCGCGCGGCGGGCCGGCCGCGATCTGGGCGGCCGACGGCGATCCCTCCGTCACCATCGAGCAGATCGACTACCTGCGCGTGCTGGAGGATCGGGAGCCGCCGCCCGACACCCGCCGCCGCGACGACGTCTGGCGCGCGATCGCCCGGACGATCATCGAGGGGCGGACGGTGTTCGACGAGCGGGCGCAGCTGCGGCTGCTCGAGATCGCGGGCGACCCGGACGAAATCGTGGATCTCGCGGCCGCCGTGATGGCGCCGATGCACGCGTCCGACGGCTCCCCGATGATCACCACCCAGGCGGCCACGGTGCTGGCCGCCTTCCGGCGGCTGAGTTCCATCGTGTCGGTGATGGCGGCCGATCAGATGAGCTCGCTCATGCGGAACCTGAGCGAGGCGGCGAGCCGGCTGGCGCCGCACGTGGTGATGCAGATCATGCGGAGCGCCGATGAACCGGGTGAAGCGCTGTCGGTGGTCGGCGGCCTGGCGGGCGCCTTCGACGACGTCCAGGTGGCCCGGCTGCTGGCGGCGGCGCTCGCCACCGAGGGGCAGGCGACCGAGCGGCTCGCGGAGGTGTTCAACACGATCGCGCCCGATCCGGAACGCCGGCGGCGCGTCCTCACCATGACGCGCTCGCTGCTCCACGAGAGCGATTTCGGGCGGACGGGTCAGTTCCAGGTGCTGTGGTCGTCGATGGAAGAGCTGCTGCTGTCGTACGACGAAAGCCCGTACGTCTCGGACTCGTACCGGGCGGTGCTGGACGGATCGGGCCGCCGCGCCCGGGCCATGGCGGCGCGCGACCTGCCGCCGGAACTGCCGGCGTGGCTCGAGACGCTCGGGCAGGACAACGTCCGGCGCCTGTCCGTGACGCTGCTCATCGACCTGCTGCACCTGGAGAATCAGACGGACCGGGCGGCGGAGGTGGCGCGCGACATGGCCGGGCTGGCGGAAGATCTGGTGCTGTCGGGCGACTACGACGATGCCGGCCGGGTCGCGGCGGCGCTGGCGGAGACGATCGCGAACGAGGCAGGCGGCGGGCCGCTGCGGGAGGCGGCCCGGCGGGCGCTCGACGACCTCGCCGACTCGATCGCGCTGCGCGAGATGGCCGGGCTGGTCGAGGAGCTGGACGAGGCGCAGATGGCGGCCGTCGGGGCGCTGTGCCGCGCGATCGGCCCGGCCACGGTCGAGTCGCTGCGCGACGTCGCGGCGGCGGAGACGCCGGGCCCCGGCGCGCGGCGTGCGGCCGATCTCATCGTCGCGTTCGGCGCCGGCGCGGTCCCGCGGCTGGCGCCCCTGGCGGCCGACCGCCGGTGGCAGGTGCAGGTCGCCCTGGCGGGCCTCCTCGGACGCCTCGCCTCGCCGGCCGGCGTCCCGTATCTGCAGGGGCTCGTGCGCGGCGGCCATCCGCAGGTGGCGCGCGCCGCCGTCACCGCCCTGGCCGACATCGACGACCCGTCGGCCGCCCGGGCGCTGCACACGGTGCTGCGGGCGGCGACCGGCGATGTCCGTCAGGCGGTGATCGACGCGCTGGTCAGCGATCCCGATCCGCGCCTGGTCCCGCTGATCGTCCGGATCCTGGCCGAGAGCCAGCCGCTCGGGCGGGATCACGACGTCGTGCTCCAGGCGCTCGGCGCGCTCGGGGCGGCCGGCAGCGATCGGGCGGTGCCGGCGGTGACGGCCGTCATGCAGGCGCGGAGCCTGTTCGCCCGGCGGAAGACACGCGTGCTGGCCGAGACGGCGGTCGGGACCCTGGTGCGGATCGCCTCGCCGTCTGCGCAGGCGGCGCTGGACCACGCGGGCGTGTCGGGCCACCGGGCCCTGCGGCGGGCCGCGCGCGCCGCGCGGCCGCGCGCCGTCCCGGGCGCCGCGGCCAGCTGATGGCGCGCGGCTCCGCGACCATGCGGTGAGGAGTGATGGATCCCAATCGCGCCGATGACATGGTCCGCAGGCTGGCGGCGGCGCTCCGCGCCGTCGAGCTGTACTCCCCGGGCCATCCGCTCGTGCAGCGCAGCGTCGCCACGCTGGCCGCCAGCTGCCAGCAGGCGCTGCAGACGGCGCCGGCGGTCACCATCGGCTTTCTGGGCGACGAGGTCGTCGTGGACGACGTCCGGCTGGCGAAGTCGTCCGCGTCGCTGGCCGGCTTCGTCCGCGGCCTGCGGGACCGCGACATCGAGAAGATCACCGTCGTGCACGGCGTGGCGCCGGAGGAATTCCGCGCGTTCGTCGAGATCCTCGCCGATCGATCGTCGACGGTGCCGGTGGCCCGGCGGCTCGCCCGCGATGCGCGCCACATCACGGTCGGCCAGATCGTCGTCGAGGACGAGGACGACAACCAGATCGGGATCGCGGCGGCGCGGCGCGTGTACCGCACGGCCGTCGAGACGGCCGAAACGCTGTGGAACGCGGCGAAGGCGGGCGAACAGCCGGATCCCCGCTCGGCACGGAAGATCATCGAGAGCATGGCGAGGCTGGTGACCGAGGACCGGACGTCGCTGATGGCGCTCACCGCCCTCAAGAAGTACGACAACTACACGTTCACGCACATGGTGAACGTCTCGGCGCTGGCGATGGCGCAGGCGCGCGCCCTGGACATCGAGGGGCCGCTGCTGCGCGAGTTCGGCTTCGCGGCGCTGATGCACGACATCGGCAAGGTCAACACGCCGCTCGAAATCCTCAACAAGCCGGACCGGCTGAACCGCGAGGAGTTCGCGATCATGCAGCGCCACGTGGTGGACGGGGCGCACATCCTGCGCCGCACCCCCGAAATGCCGGCGCTGGCGCCCATCGTCGCCTTCGAGCACCACCTGAAGCAGGACCTCAGCGGATACCCCGAGCAGATCGGATCCCGGAAGCTGAACCTCTGCACGACGATCGTCAGCATTGCCGACGTGTTCGACGCGCTGCGCAGCAACCGCCCGTACCGGCGGGGCCTGCCGACCGAGCGGATCCGGGCGATCATGCACGAGCAGGGCAACCCGGCCTTTCATCAGACGCTGCTGAAGCGGTTCGTCAACCTGGTGGGCCTCTTTCCGACCGGCAATCTGGTCCGGCTGAACACCGACGAGCTGGCCGTCGTCACGGCGGAACATCCGACCGACCCGTTCCGGCCGCAGGTGAAGGTGATCGTCGACCCCCGGGGAGAGCGCCTCGAAGCGCCGGTGCTCGCCAACACCTGGGAACGGGACGCGCGCGGCGAGCATCCGCGCGCCGTGGTCGAGGCGGTCGATCCGGAGCCGCTCGGCATCGACCCGCTCGTGTACCTGCAGGGCGGCGAGTGACCTCTCCGATGCGCGAGCGGACCGACGCCACGCCGCCCGACACGCTCGACCCCGAACGGGCCGAGCGGCTCGCCGACTTCGCGCGCGCCTGCCGCGCGGCGGCGCGCGCCGTCGTCCTGTACCCGCCGGCGCACCCGGCGATCACCGTCGCGCTGGGACGGCTGACCGACCTGACCGCGCGGATCACCGCGGACGGCCCGCTCGTCGTGAGCGTGCTGCCCGATGGCCTCCTCGTCGACGGCCGCGGGTCCGCCCGCGCGGAGACGGCGGTCGTCGAGCTCGCGGGGCTGCTGCACGCGCACGCCATCGGCGCCCTCACCGTCGCGCCCGGCATCGACGCCGACGGGTGGCGCCGGTTCCTCGAACTGCTCGGCCAGGCGCCCGACGCCGTGCGCGGCGAGGGAGGGATCGCGCGCGCCTGGACGACCGCCGGCGGCCGCGGCGTGGAGCTGACCGAGATCGACTACGCCGAGGTGCTGCGCGAGAAGGTGGCCGGGGAGGAGGCCGGCTGGGCGGCGATCGTCACCGCCTGCCTGGAGGGCCGCACGCCGCTCGAGTCGGACGCCCTGCGGGCGATCCTCGACGCGCCGGGCGGCGCGGCGCGGCTCGGCGCGCTGGCGGCGCGGCTCGATCGCCGGGCGGACGGGGCCGGCGAGGCGGCCGGGCGCGTGCCGGCGCTGCGGCGGCTGCTGGCCGGCCTGGCGGAACTGGCACCCGGCGACGCGCCGGCGCCCGACACCGTGGCCGCCGGCGTCGGTGCCGTGCTCGACGCGCTGCCGCCCGATCTCGTCGTCTCGCTGATCGACGGGCCGCAGGAGGAAGAGGCCCCGGCCGCGGAGGTCGTCACGCCGGTGATCGGACACGCACCGGACGCCGCGCTCGCGCACGTCGTGGCCCGGTCGGTCGTGGCCGACCGATCGGCGAGCGCCCGCCTCGTTCAGGCATTCCGGTCGCTGGTGCCCGATGCGGACCGGCGGCAGCGCCTCGTGCGCCTCGTACGCGGCGAGGTCGAGGAATCGCCGCTCGGGCTGGACGAGGACTTCGAGAGCCTCTGGGGCGAAGTCGCCGATCTGCTGACCTCGTATTCCGACACGCCGTTCGTCGGCGATGCGTACGGGCGCGAGCTGTCGATCGCGCGGGCGCAGGCGGCCGGCATCGACCAGATTCACGACGATCCGCCCGAGCAGGTGGCCGACTGGCTGCGGACGGTGCTGCCGTCGGCCGTGCAGACGCTGGATCAGCGGCTGCTGCTCGACCTGCTCGCCATCGAAGACGATCCCGGACGCTGGCAGGCCCTGCTCGGCCCGGTCGTGTCGCAGGTCGGGGACCTGCTGCTGGTCGGCGATTTCGCGGCGGCGGGCCAGCTCGTGTCGGCGCTCACCGCCGAGGCCGCGGCCACCTCCCCGCGGCACCGCGAGCGGCAGCCGGACGCGGCGGAGGCCCTCACCCGCCTCGCGACCGGCCCGATGATGGCGCACATTGCGGGCCACCTGCAGACGATCGACGCGCAGGCGTTCGAGCAGGTGAAGAGCCTGTGCCTCGCGCTCGGCGAGGTGGTGATTGCTCCGCTGGCCGAGGCGCTGTCGACCGAGGAGCGCGACGAGGCGCGACGGCGGCTGACCGATCTGCTGCTCGCCTTCGGGAAGACGGGCCGGCAGGCGGTCGAACGGCTCAGGACCTCGGCGAACCCGTCCGTGCGTCGCACGGCCGCGTCTCTGCTGCGGGCGTTCGGCGGGAGCGAGGCGCTGCCCGATCTGGCCGCGCTGCTCGACGATCACGAGCCGGCGGTCCAGCGCGAGGCGATTCGTGCGATCCTGGCCATCGGCAGCGAGACGGCGTACGCGGTGCTGGCCCGCGCGCTCACCTCGGGGACGCCGCGCTCGCGCATGCTCCTCATGCGGGCCGTCGGGTCGCTGCGCGACGAGGCGCCCGCGCCGCTGCTGATGCACCTCGTCCGCACGATGGACGGGCGGGGCGACCTGGGCGACGTGTACCTGCGGGCGATCGAGATGCTCGGCGCGGTCGGCGACCAGTCGAGTGTCGCGGTGCTCGAGCGGGCGCTCTACCGCGGCGACTGGTGGGCGCCGCGGCGGACGAGCCTGCAGCGGCACGCCGCGGCCGGCGCCCTGGCGCGCATCGACGCCGCCGACGCGCGCCGCGCCCTCGAGCAGGCGGTCGAAGGCGGCCCGCGCGGCGTCCGCGCCGCCGCCCGGGCGCAGCTGAAGGCCCGCGCATGAACAGGATCCGCCCATGACCGACGACGCCCGGCTGGCCGCGTCGGCCGACGATCTCGTGCGGCGCCTCGCCGCCGCGCTTCGCTCGTCCCAGCTGTACACGAGCGGTCATCCGATCGTCGGCCGGAACGCCGCCGCCTTCGCCGAGGTGCTGGCGCTGTTCCATGCGCGCCAGGCCCAGGTCACGATCGGCCTGGTCGGCGACGATCTGGTCGTCCAGGGGATCCCCGTGTCGCGGGCGGCCGACACGCTCGGCGACCTGATGAAGCGGCTCCGGGCGGCCGGCGTCGAGCGGATCGCCATCGCGCGGGACGTGAGTGACGACGAGCTGGCGGCGTTCGTGCGTGGGCTCGGCGAGCTGGCCGCGCAGGGCGAGGGCGACCGGGCCGCGGACCGCCTCTTCTTTCCGCATATCCGGGTCGGCCGCCTCGAGGTCGACGGCGGCCACGCCACCGACGCTGCCGGCCAGGAAACCGTCCGGCAGCTGTACGGCAACGCGGTGTCGCTGGCCGGCCACGTCTGGCAGCAGGCGGCCGGGGGCACGCCCCCGGAACCGGCAGCGGTGCGGGCCGCCATCGACAGTCTGGCCCGCGCCGTCGCCCGCAACCGGACGGCGCTCGTCGCGCTGACCGCGCTGAAGCGCTACGACGATTACACGTTCACGCACATGGTCAACGTCTCGATTCTGACCATGGCCCAGGCGCGCAGCCTCGGGATCGACGGCGCGCTGCTGCGGGAATTCGGGCTCGCGGCGCTCATGCACGACATCGGCAAGGTACGGACCCCGGTGGAGATTCTCAACAAGCCGGACAGCCTCACCCCGGCCGAATTCGCCGTCATGAAGCGCCACACGATCGACGGCGCGGAAATCCTGCGCGAGACGCCGGAAATGCCCGCGCTCGCGCCGATCGTCGCCTTCGAGCACCATCTGCGCCTCGACGGCGCCGGCTACCCGGACGGCGTCGCCCGGTCGTCGCTCAACCTCGGGACGATGCTGTGCAGCGTCGCGGACGTGTACGATGCGATGCGGTCGCAGCGGAAGTACCAGGACGCCTTCCCGACCGATCGCATTCTCGCGGTGCTGCAGCGCAACGACGGCCGGCAGTTCGATCAGCGCCTCGTCCGCCGCTTCGCGCAGCTCATGGGGATCTACCCGCCGGGCACCGTCGTCCGGCTCGACACCGACGAGATCGCCATCGTGCAGCGGACGTTCCCGGCCGACCCCTACCGGCCCCACGTCCGCATCCTGTTCGCGCCGGATCGGACCCCCCTCGAGACTCCGCGCGAGTGGAACCTCCTCGAAGCGGCCGCGCGCGGCGCGGCACCGTCGGCGATCGTCGCGCCGGTCGACCCGGCCGAGTACGGCGTCGACCCGCTCGCCCAGCTGTAAGCCGTCCACCGCGCCGGCCGGCCGCGCGTCGGCCCGGGCGACGCGGCCTTCCGCACGCCTGAAGTGCCCTTCCCGGCACCACGGCTGCGGCCCGGCCGCCGACGAGCCCACGGCGCGGCCGGGCGACCGAAAACACTGCGGGTCGCCCTGCCACGTCTGCTATTCTTACCGGGCGATTCCGCGCGCGGGCGCCCGTCGTGGGCGTCGCGCGCCGCGCCCGGCAGCGAACCAACCGGATGCCCTCGAGGAGACACGTCGAATGAAATGGCGCGCGCTCGCACTGCTGACGGCTATCGTCGCCCTGTCCGGGGCGCGTCCGTCGGCGCAGCCTCCCTCCCCGCTCGCTCAATCGATGGACGTCGCGTCGACGCCCCGGTCCCTGGCCGGCTGGGACGCCCGCGTCCACGCCATGCTGACAGACGGCCAGTTGAACATCAGCCGCATCCAGCGTGATTCGATGCTCGCCGGCCGCGTGCACGAGCGGTTGAACCAGACCTACAAGGGCCTGCCGGTCTTCGGCGGCCAGCTCGTCCGCCAGCTGGACGGCCGGACGCTCGTCAGCGTCTTTGGACGGTTTTTTCCGAACATCAGCGTCTCCACGCAGCCGGCCATCACGGCCGGGGCGGCCGCGCAGGACGCGGTGACCGCCCAGGGGCCGGATGCCGTGGCCTCCGGCACTCCCGTCCTCGGCATCCTGCCGACGCGTGGCGGCGGCGGCTACGTCCTCACCTACCGGATCCAGGTGCGGAGTCCGACCGACATTCAGCTCTATTACGTGAACGCCACGACCGGCGCCGTCGTGCAGCACGCCAGCCAGGTGATCCACGACACGGCGTCGCCCTCCGTCGGCATCGGCACCGGGGTCCTGGGCGATCAGGAAAAGATGAGCGTGGACCAGTCGGGCAGCACCTACCAGGCGGTCGACCTGCTGCGTCCCGCGCCGGAGTACACGCTGACGTTCAACGGCAGCGTCAGCCGCTTCAACGACTTCTTCACCACCGGCCAGGCCTCCCTGTCGGACGTCGCGACCAGTTCCAGCAACACCTGGACCGACGGCGCGGTCGTCGACGCGCACGCGTATCAGGGCTTCGTGTACGACTACTACTACAAGGTCATGGGCCGCCAGGGACTGGACGATGCGAACCACCAGGTGATCAGCATCGTCCATCCGCTGGCGCGTGCGGATCTGGCGCGGTTCAGCCCGGACATCATCGCCAACTACGTCAACAACGCCGAGTACCTCGGCAGCGGCTACGTGATGTACGGCGACGGCGACGGCACGCATTTCACCTATCTCTCCGGGGCGCTCGACGTCGTCGGGCACGAGCTGACTCACGGCGTGACCGATTACACGTCGCAGCTGGTCGAGCAGGACGAATCCGGGGCGCTCGCCGAGGCGTTCTCGGACATCATGGGGACGGCGATCGAGTTCTACTTCCGGCCGGAAGGGACCGGGCCGGGCAAGGCCGACTGGGTCATCGGTGAGGGGGTGACGCTGTCGCCCCCCGGCTACATCCGATCGCTGGCGGATCCGGAGGCCAACGGGTACCCCGATCACTACAGCCTGCTCCGCGACATCGGGACGAACGTGGACAACGGCGGGGTGCACGAGAATTCGACGATCGTGAGCCACGCGTTCTACCTCGCCGTCCATGGCGGGACCGACCGGGTGTCCGGCATCACAGTGCAGGGGGTCGGCGACGCGAACATCCAGGAGATCGCGAAGATCTTCTATCGAGCCTTCACGTTCATGCTGGGACCCGATTCGCAGTTCATCGATGCCCGCAACGCGACCCTGCAGGCGGCGACCGACCTGTACGGGGCCGGAAGCAGCCAGTACACCCAGGTGCAGCAGGCCTGGAACGCCGTGGGAGTCCAGTGATGCGCGTCCGTCCGCTCGTATCCGCGTTCAGCTTCGTCTTCGTCGTGCTCTGCGCCGCGGGCGCCGGCGCCCAGACCGCACCGGCCACGCCCGCCGGCCCCGCCCCGGCCGGCTGGGGCAGCGCCACCGTGCGCCTCGGCGTGAACGCCGGCCTGCAGGCCGGCGCGTCCGGCTTCACCGAGAACTCCACGCTGCAGATCTACCAGGAGAACGCCCCGCTGACGGTCGCCTACGGCACGAAGAGCGGCCTCCTGTTCGACGGCAGCCTCGGCGTCCACGTGAAGGGGCGGTTCGGCCTCGGCGTGGCGATGTCCTACTCGCGCGCGACACTGGCCGGCCAGGTGCACGCCGGGATCCCGAATCCCTTCGTGTTCGGCGTTCTCCGGCCGGTTGACGGCACCGCGTCCGGCCTGCGGCGCACGGAAATCGGCACGCATCTCCAGGCGTTGTACCTGCTGCCGATGAACCGGCGGGTCGACCTGATGCTGTCGGGCGGGCCGTCGATTCTGTACGTGCAGCAGGACCTCGTCACGAACGTCAATTTCTCGCAGACCTATCCCTACGACACGGCGACCTTCCAGAGCGCAACGCTCACGCGCGTGAAGAAGTCGGCGGTCGGCTTCAACGTCGGCGTCGATCTCAGCTGGCGGCTGACTCGCCGGATCGGCGTCGGTGCCATGGTGCGGTACACGCGCGCCACCGTCAGCCTCCCGGTCACCGGCCAGCCGTCGATCAGCGCCCACGCCGGCGGCTTCCAGGCCGGCGCCGGCCTCCGCCTGATGTTCTGATCCGCCCCGATGCCAGCCGCGAGCCGCGTCCACGACGTCCCGTTCGCCACCCGCGTCCTCGCCGTCGTCCGGGCCATCCCGGCCGGGCGAGTCGCGACGTACGGCGACGTGGCGAAGCTGGCCGGCCGGCCGAGGGCCTGGCGGGCGGTCGGCAACGTCATGCGCACCTGTCGCCGCCCCGACGTCCCCTGCCATCGGGTGATCGCCGCAGGCGGGAGGCTGGGCGGCTATGGCGGCCAGGAAGCCCTGAAGCGGGCGCTGCTCCAGGCGGAAGGCGTCCTGCTGGCCGGCAGCCGTGTCCGGGAGCTGGCCCGCGTCCGCTGGACCGCGCCGCGCCGGGGCGCCGGCTCCGGCCGCCGGTCCAGGCGGCGTTCCTGAGACGACGGAGAGCCGCCGGACGGCGCCCCCACCCCAGGCGATCGTCACTCCGCGTGCCGGATTTTCCCCGGGGCAGGCAACGCAAGCGCCCCTGATTCCCGTCTAAGAAGCCAGGAGACACGTGCAGGCGGCAGACGCGGAACTGGTGACGAGGTGCCGGAACGGCGAGCCGGCTGCCTTCGAGGAGCTGTACCGGCAGCACGCGGGACGTCTGTACAACCTCGCGTACCGCATGGCGGGCACGCCGGCCGACGCGGAGGACCTGCTCCAGGAGATCTTCCTGCTGGCCCATCGGAAGCTGGACAGCTTCAAGGGCGAGTCGGCGCTGTCGACCTGGCTCTACCGACTGGCCATGAACGTCTGCCTCGACTTCGTCCGGAGCCGTCAGGTGCGGGCGGGCCGGCTGACCGACTCGCTGGACGACGACCGGCCCGGGGGGCCGCCGGCGCCGCAGACGCTGCCGCCGGACAGCGTGGCCAGGCTGGATCTCGAGCGGGCCATCGCACAGCTGCCGGACGGCTGCCGGACGGCGTTCCTGCTGCACGACGTGGAGGGGCTCGAGCACCACGAAGTGGCCGCGATCCTCGGGGTGAGCACCGGCACGTCGAAATCGCAGGTGCACAAGGCGCGGGTCAGGATCCGGCTGTTCCTCGCCCGGCGGCACGCGGCGGTGGCTGAGTGAGTGGACTGACATGACAGGCTGCGAGCGGTATACGGACCTCATCGGCGACGAGGTGGACGGGACGCTGGACGTGCGCGCCCGGCCCGATCTGGAGCAGCACCTGGCGGCCTGCCCGTCGTGCCGCGCCCTGCTCGCCGACCTGCGTCGGATTCGCGCCGCGGCGGGACAGCTCGAGCGGCTGGAGCCGCCCGCGCACGTCTGGCCCCGCCTGGCCCGCCGGATCGAGGCGGAGCGGGCGACGGGACGGCCGGGCGGCCACCGGGTCGGCTGGCTCGGCCCCGCGTGGCGGTTCGGACTCGCGGCGGCGGCGGTCGTGGCCGTGGCGGTCGTGAGCGGGTGGGCGGTCTGGCTGGTCGATCATCGCGGCGCCGGTCCGGCCGTCCAGACGCCGGCGGCCGTGTCGGCCGCGGCGCCGGCCACGGCGGCGGCCGGGGCCACGCCGGCAGCGGTGGCCGGCGAGCTGAAACTGGCCGCGGAGCACTACGAGAAGGCGATCGCCGGGCTGCAGCAGATCGCCAGAGCGGGCGAAGGGTCGCTCGATCCGAAGGTCGCCGAGGCGCTGCAGCAGAACCTGGCGGTCATCGATCAGGCGATCGCCCAGAGCCGCGCCGCGCTGCAGACGCAGCCGGCGAGCGAGCCGGCGCAGGCGAGCCTGCTCGATGCGTTCCGGACGAAGGTGGGCCTCCTGCAGGAGACCATCGAATTGATCAACGAGATGCGGAAGGGCAACGAAGCCGGCGCCGCCCGCATCGTGCAGGGAATGAAGAAATCCTGAAACGGACGAAAACCATGACTCTCAGGCCCCGTGTCGTGTGCAGGTCCGTCGCCGTCGCGGCGGTGGCCGGATTCATCGTGATGCCGGGCGCGGGGCGCTCCGGCCTGCCCGGCGCCGGCGTCGTGCTCGACGCGGCGGCGCCCGTCCCGGCCGGGGTGCGCCCGCAGGACGACCAGGGTGCGCGCGTCACCCGCACCATCAAGGTCGGCCCTCACAGCTCGCTCACGCTCTCGAACATCGCCGGCAACATCTCGGTGACCGGCGGCGGCGGCGACGCGATCCGGATCGACGCCGTCAAGCACGCCGGCGGCGGCTCGGCCGCCCGCTTCAACGACGTGCGGGTCGACATCGCCGAGCACGGCAATCGGGTGGAGGTCCGCACGCTGCCGTTCGGGGGCGAGCACAGCTCGGTGGACTACACCGTGACCGTACCGGCCGACACGGCGGTCTACCTCCGATCGGTGTCCGGCAACGTGACGGTGACGCGCGTGCAGGGCGGGGTGCGGGCGGACAGCGTCAGCGGCAACGTCACGGCGGACGCCACGGCCCATCTGGATCGACTGCGTTCGGTGTCGGGCAACGTCGACATCCGCGGCGCCTCGTCCGACACGGATCTGGCGACCGGCAGCATCAGCGGGCGCGTCACGATCCATGGCCTGAAGGCGCAGGGGCTGGACGTGTCGACCATCAGCGGCAATCTCACGCTGGACGGCGTCACGTGCGATCACCTCACCGTCCGGACCGTCAGCGGCGAGGTCCGGTATGCCGGTCCGCTCGCCAGGAACGGCCGGTACGAAGTCACGTCGCATTCGGGAGACGTGCACCTGGTGCTGACCGGCGATCCCGGCTTCGAGCTGAACGCCTCGAGCTTCAGCGGCGACATCACGTCGCAGTTTCCGATCGCCATGCACGACACCGGCGAGGACCACGGGCGGTTCGGTCCACTGCGGCATGCGATTCGCGGCACCTACGGCGACGCCAGCGCACTGCTGACCATCCGGACGTTCAGCGGGAACATCACGCTGCGGCGCCGCTGAGTGTTCCGGATTCAGACGCGCGACACGGAAAAACGCACGGCATCCCGACGCCCGGCCATCGGACGTCAGGATGGCCCGCCAGGCCTCTTCGGTAACCCACGAACGGACAATTACTTGCGGGGTGCGCTCCGGCGCCTGTCCGGCCGGTCGCTGGCACCCGCTTTGCTGCGTGTGACCTTGAAGGCGGGCCGCAGGCCTCGGCCTGGCGATCGGCCGTCGGGCGCGGCGCTCGATGCGCACGCATCGAGCGGGCGGACGGGTGGCGGCGACCGCGTCCGGTATAATACGGAGAGCCAATCGGGGTTCCGGAACGGACGCCGTGAGCCGGCGGTGCATCTTCGATGCCCAGGTCCGGGCAACCAGCCGGCAGCCGGACGGCTCCGAGCCGCGCCACGAGCTCAAGCCGGCGGCACGCACGAAAGGGTGATCAGGAGGCCATGATGAAGCGCGCATTCCTCGTCGGAATCCTTATGGGAGCCATCGCGGCGGCAGGGACGGCGTTCGCCGGGACCGCCCCCGCGCCGACGCCCGCGCGGCCGCACGCGGTGAAGCAGGTCAGGACCGCGAGGGTCTCGGCCGACCGGCTGGCGGTCGTCCACATCCCGCGCAAGGTTCTGGCGAACGGCGAACCGCTGGCGGCCGGGACCTACGTGCTGGTGCTGTCGAAGGACGCGCCGACGGTCGAAGGCGAGAATCCGGCCAGCGAACGGTGGGTCGAATTCCAGCAGCGCGGCCAGGTCAAGGGCAGGGAGATCGCCAGCGTCATTCCGGCCGACAAGATCAGCGAGGTCGCGAAGGACCCGAATCGCCCGAAGCCGGGCCGCGCGCGGGTCGAGATGCTGAAGGGCGGCGAGTACCTGCGCGTCTGGGTGAACAAGGGTGGCGACAACTACCTCGTGCACCTCGTGGTTCCGAAGTAGCGTCCCCGCGCGCATTTCCCCCCGACAGGCGGCGGAGTGCTCCCGCTCTGCCGCCTGTAGCCGTCAGACCGCCATCAGGTCGAACTGCTCGTGGTGCAGGTGCACGTCCGGCTTGATCGTGATCGGCCGGCCGAGCGCCTGGCGCAGGTCGCGCAGCACGGCGCTTTCCTCCTCCTTGAGCGCCCGGGCAATGTCCGGATTCACGCGCAGGAGGATCCCCTGCCCGTCCAGATCGGCGCCGACCTTCCTGACCTCGGCCAGAATCTCGTAGCAGATCGTCGAGCTCGACTTGATGACGCCGGTGCCCGAGCAGTAGGGGCACGGCTCGGTCAGGACCCGTTCGAGGCTCTGCTTCACGCGCTTGCGCGTGACGATGATGAGCCCGAAGTCCGACACCTGCACCGCCTTCGACGGGGCGCGATCCTTGCGCAGCTCCTGCTCGATCGCCTGGAAGACCTTCTGGCGGTTCTTCTTCTCCTCCATGTCGATGAAGTCGAGCACGATGATGCCGCCGAGGTCGCGCAGCCGGATCTGCTGGACGATCTCCGTGGCGGCCTCCAGGTTGGTCTTGACGATCGTGTCCTCGAGCCGGCCGGTCCGCTTGCCGACGTAGCGTCCGGTGTTGACATCGATCGCGACCAGCGCCTCGGTCTGGTTGATCACGATCGAGCCGCCGGATTTCAGCCAGACCTTGCTGCGCAGCGCCTTGTCGATCTCCGCCTGGACGCCGTATTCCTCGAAGATCGGAAAGTCCTTCGTGTACAGCTTGACCCGCGGCGCCAGGCTCGGCAGGATGCGCTCGATGAGCTCGTGGACCCGGTGGTACTCCTGCTCGTTGTCGATGCGGATCGCGGAGAATTCGTCGGTGAGGAGGTCCCGCAGCAGCTTCGCGACCAGGCTCTGCTCGCGATAGACGACGGCGGGCGCCCGGGAGGTGTCGACCTTCTGCCGGATCTCGGTCCAGACCCGGTGAAAATAGCTGAGGTCGCTGACGATGTCGTCCTTCGGCCGGCCGCCGGCCGCGGTCCGGATGATCACGCCTCCCGTGAAGCCGTGCGCCTCGCGGAACTCGCGGACGATCCCGCGCAGGCGGCTCCGCTCCTCGCGGGAGTCGATCTTCCGGGAGACGCCGACGTGGTCGACCGTCGGCATGAAGACGAGGAACCGGCCCGCCATCGTGGCGTGCGACGTCAGGCGGGCGCCCTTGGTGCCGAGCGGCTCCTTGGCCACCTGCACCAGGATTTCCTGCCCCTCCTTGACGAGCTCTTCGATTTTCGCCTCCGGCGCCCGCTCGTGATCGCGGCCGCGGGCGCGCGCCCGGCCGGCCTCCTCCTCGCCCTCCTCCTCGTCGCCCGATTCGAGCCGCTGGAACTCCTCGATCGTATCGACGACGTCAGAGACGTACAGGAACCCGTGCCGTTCGAGGCCGATGTCGACGAAGGCCGACTGCATGCCGGGCAGCACCTTGGACACCCGGCCCTTGTAGATGTTGCCCACGACGCCGCGCTGCCGTTCCCGCTCGACGAAGATCTCCGCCACGACGTCGTCCTCGAGAATGGCCACCATCGTTTCGTGGCCGTTCGAGGAGACGATCATCTCCTTGGTCATGCCGCAAACTCCTGGGACGGCGGGCGACGCCGCGCCGGCGGGCGCGGGGGGCGGACGCGCGACCCGGGCCGTTGCCCGCCGTCGCGCCCTCCCTCCCGGCCGGACGCCGCTCGGCGATCCGTGGGCCCAGCGAGGGCTCCGGCTCCCGACCGTCCGTCAATCTGCCCATGTCTGCCGGGCGTCCCGGTCAGTTGGTGAACCGGCGCATCCTGACGTTCAGCACGAGGCCGAATCCGGCGAGCGTGGCGATGATGGAGGAGCCGCCATAGCTCATCAGCGGAAGCGTCAGGCCCTTGACCGGGGCCAGCCCGGCGGACATGGTGACGTTATAGATGACCTGGAACGTGAAGCCCGCGAGAACTCCCAGCACCAGGTACGAGCCGAGGCGGTCGTTCGACAGGCGCGCCGCCTCGAGCGCACGAAGGATCACGAACAGATACAGCCCGAGCGTCGCCAGGACGCCGATGAACCCCTGCTCCTCGGCCAGCACCGAGAAGATGAAATCGTTGTGCGCCACCGGCAGGAAGCTGAGCTGCCCCTGCATGCCCTTGCCGAATCCCTTGCCGGCCAGGCCCCCGGACCCGACGGTGATGCGGGCCTGGATCTGCTGGTAGCCCGCGCCGCGTGCATCCTCGGAGGGGTTGAGGAACGTGGTGATTCTCGACTTCTGATAATCCTTCAGACCGTATTTCCAGGCCAGAGGCGCGGAGAGGATCAGCAGCAGCGCGAGCACGCCGAGCATCTTCATCCGCATCCCGGCCAGATAGGCGACGGCGACGTAGATCGGAATCAGGGTGACGGCGGTGCCGAGGTCCGGCTCCTTGGCGATCAGCGCCATCGGCACGATCGTCAGGGCGCCCGCGAGGCCGAGCTCGAGGGGGGTCGGGGCGCCCTGCCGGTTGTCGCCGAAGAACTTCGCGAGCACGAGGGCGACGGCGATCTTCGCGAATTCGGACGGCTGCAGGTTGTAGACGTGCAGCGGGATCCAGCGGCGCGAGCCGCCGGCCAGCGCGCCGAAGAGCAGCACGTAGAGCAGCAGCGCCAGGATCCCGATGTAGATCAGGTGCGACTTGTCGGCGAGCGTCCGGTAGTCGATCGACAGGCAGAGGACGAGGGCGCCCAGGCCCAGCAGGATCGCGTAGATCTGGCGCAGGTAGAGGTGCGATCCGCTGCCGTGCACCGCCCCCGTGACCGAATAGATCATCGCGACGCCCAGACAGCAGAGCGTCAGGATGGCGCCGAGAAGCAGCCAGTCGATGTGGTGGTACAGATGCCGTTCGAACATATCCGTGGCCGGCGACGGCCGCCGGCGATCCTGCTACCGTCCGTGCCCGGCCGCCGTCGTCGTCGTCGTGGCCAGGGCGACCGCCGGCTTCGGCGGCGCCGGCCAGACCGGCAGCGGCTTGCCCTGCTGTTCCGCCAGGTACGTCTCCAGCGCGAACTTGGCGATCGCCAGGGCCGCGCCGTGCGTCCCCGCGTGCTCCGCAAAGACGACGCCGGCGATCTGCGGATGGTCGACCGGCGCGAAGAAGACGAACCAGCCGTGATCCTTCAGGTCGCGGCTGGTCTTGCCGGCCGCCTCGCGCGCCCCCTGGAGCGAGATGACCTGCGCCGTGCCCGTCTTGCCGGCGACGCCGAAGCCGGCAATCTGCGCGCCGATCCCCGTGCCGCCCGGCTGGTTGACGACCATCCAGAGCGCCTTGTGCAGCGTCGCGATCGTCTCGGGCTTCAGGTGGAGCACCGCCTTGGGCGGCGGGGGCGGCACCGGCTTCCAGCCGTGGCCGTCGTTGACCGCCTTGAGCAGATGCGGCGTCACGCGCGTGCCGCCGTTCGCGATGGTGGAGATCATCACGGCCAGCTCGATCGGCGTCACGGCCACCTGCCCCTGGCCGATCGACACCGAGATCGTCTCGCCCGGGTACCACTTCTGGCCGGTCGTGCGCAGCTTCCAGGCGGGCGACGGCGCGATGCCCCGGATCTCGTCCGGCAGGTCGATGCCGGTCTTCTCGCCGAGCCCGAGCCGTTCGGCCCAGTTGTGGATCCGCTGGATGCCGAGCATGTTCCCGAGCGTGTAGAAATAGACGTCGCAGGACTGCTGGAGCGCCTGCTCCATGTCGAGCGTGCCGTGGCCGCCGTGTTTCCAGCAGTGGTAGTACCGCCCGTAGAACATCGCGCCGCCGGTGCAGTGCACCTTGAAATCGGGGGTGACAATCCCGTCCTGCAGCGCCGCCGTGGCCAGGACGATCTTGAACACCGAGCCGGGCGGATACCGTCCCTGGATGGCGCGGTCCTCGAGCGGGCGCTCGTGGTTGTCCACGAGCGACGCCCACTGCGCGCGATCGATGCCGGTGGCGAATTCGTTCGGATTGTATTCCGGCAGGCTCGTCAGCGCGAGCACGGCGCCGTTGTTCGGGTTGAGCAGGACGGCGGCGCCGGCGAAGCCGAGCCCGTGGAACGCCTCCTCCACCGCCCGCTGCACGTCCTCGTCGATCGTCAGCTTGATGCGGCGTCCTTCGACCGGCGGAACCTCCTCCAGGGTCCGCATCTCCCGCCCCATGCTGTTGACGAGCACGCGGCGGGCGCCGTCCTCCCCCATCAGCAGGCCGTTGTAGATCTTCTCGACGCCCGACTCGCCGACGATGTCGCCGCTCTGCAGGCCGTCGGCCGCCACCTGGCGGTCGCTGACCTCGCCGACGTAGCCGAACAGGTGGGCCGCCAGCGAATCGCTCGGATACTGCCGCGTCGGCACCTTCTCGACGACCACGTCGGGCAGCTCCGTGTCGAGCCGCCGCGCCATCACGGCCGCCACCTGGGCGAGCGTCGCGTCCTGCACGATGACGATCGGCTCGTAGGACGGCTGATCCAGGTGCCGGTCGACGATCTCCCGCACCGTGTGCTCGTCGAGACCGAGCACGTGCGCCAGCTGCCGGATCGTGCGGCCCAGGTTCCGGGTGTGCTCGCGGACCAGGGAAATGTCGTAGGAGTTCCGGTTCTCGACCAGCACGCGGTTGTCGCGGTCGAAGATCAGCCCCCGCGGCGCGCGCAGCGCGAGCGTCCGCTGGTGATTGTTCTGCGCCATCTCCTCGTAGGTGGCGTGGTCGACGATCTGGAGCACCCAGAAGCCGATCGCCAGCACGATGAAGACGGCGACCAGCAGGTAGCGGAGCACCGCGAGGCGCAGTGCGATCTTCCGGCGATCTTCAGCAACCATGAGCCGTCTCGCCTCCGCTTACAGGCATTCGTCTCCGATCCCCGCCCTCACCGGAGGCGCCGGCTGGACCGCGGCCGGCTGGCGCGCCGCCGCTCGAGATAGCCCGGCAGCACGTCGACCACTTCGAAGGCGACGACCCCCACGAAGGCGTTCCCGACGCCCTGGATCGCGACGGCGGCGTACGGCGAAGGGAATTGCCGCAGCCCCAGCAGCACGTACAGCCCCATGAACACCACCGCCCGGAGCACGGTCGCCCCGAAGAACACGACCAGGCGGGTGGGCGGCTGCGTGACGATGAACTGCGTCCCCACCAGGCCGACCAGGAACCCGACGATCGTGTCGGCCAGCCCGCCAATCCCGATGACGCCGCTCGACAGCGCATCCTGCGCCAATCCGCCGACCGTGCCGGCGAAGAGCCCCATCACCGGCCCGGAGGACAGCCCGACGTACACCACCACGACCAGCACGAAGTCGGCCGCCCCGGCGCCCCGGAACGCCAGGTGCGCCAGCGTCGTCTGCAACACCAGCGCCACGGCAATCGCGACGGCGACCCATGCGGCCTTCACTCCCCGCCCGCTCCCGTGTTGCGCGACGGCGGCGGCGTCACGACGGCCAGCACGTCCTCGAGGCTCGAAAAGTCCACGGCCGGCTGGATCCGGATCAGCTTGTAGCCGCCGACGCCGTGCTCGACCGTGACGACCCGCCCGATGACGAACCCCTTCGGATAGATGCCGTCGATGCCGGAGGTCACGACCGTGTCGCCCGGCCGGATGTCGGCCGTCTCCAGCACGTATTGCATCCGCAGCATCCGCCCGCCGTCGCCCATGACGATCCCCTGCGCCCGCGAACGCTCGACGAGGGCGCCGACGGCGGCGTTGCGGTCGATGAGGAGCTGGACCTGCGACGCGTGCAGGCCGGACATGACGATCCGGCCGACCACCCCGCCGGGGGCGATGACGGCCATGTCGTGATGCAGCCCCTCGTCGGAGCCCTTGTCGATGGTGACCGTGCGGAAATCCGGGGTCGCGCTGGCGGCGATGACGTCGGCGGCGACGGTCGACGGGGCCGACTCGTCCTTCAGGCCGAGCAGCTGCTCGAGCGTCCGGCTGCGCTGGGCCAGCGCCCGCTCCTCCTGGAGCTGCACCCGCGTGGCCGCCAGCTCGACCTGGAGCCGGGCGTTGTCGGTCCGGACGCCCCGCAGCGCGACGTACTCGTCCCAGAGCTGGCCGGCGCCGTCGGTGACCGCCGCCACGCCGCGCTGCACTTCGGAGAACGCCCCGAAGGTCACCTCGGCGAGGACGGGCACACCGGTGTGCGACGTCACCTGGGTCGAGATCAGAATCACGTGTCCCAGCAGCACGGCCGCGAACAGGTAGCCGGTGTGCTGGCGGAGGTCGAGGATCGTCACGTCAATCGATCGAGATCTTCCGGAGCAGGTTGAAGTCCGACAGCATCTTGCCGGCGCCCAGCACGACGGACGACAGCGGATCCTCCGCCATCGCCAGCGGCAGCCCGGTTTCCTCGCGCAGCCGCTTGTCGAGGTTCTTGAGCAGCGATCCGCCGCCGGTGAGCACGATGCCGCGGTCGACGATGTCGGCCGACAGCTCCGGCGGGGTCCGCTCGAGCGCCACCCGGACGGCATCGACGATCACGTTGACCGTCTCGGCCAGCGCCTCGCGGATCTCCTCATCGGTCACGGTGATGGTCTTCGGCACGCCTTCGATGAGGTGCCGCCCCTTGATCTCCATCGTCATCCGCTCTTCGAGCGGGAAGGCCGAGCCGACCTCCATCTTGATGTGCTCCGCCGTCCGCTCGCCGATGAGCAGGTTGTACGTCTTCTTGATGTACTGGATGATCGCCTCGTCCATCTCGTTGCCCGCCACCCGCACCGCCTTGCTGTAGACGATGCCGGCGAGCGAGATGACGGCGATGTCGGTCGTGCCGCCGCCGATGTCGACGATCATGTTGCCGGACGGCTCGGTAATCGGCATGCCGGCGCCGATGGCCGCCGCCATCGCCTCCTCCACCAGGTGCACCTCGCTGGCCTTCGCCCGGTACGCGCTGTCCTTGACGGCGCGCTTCTCGACCTGGGTGATCTCCGACGGCACCCCGATGACGATCCGCGGCCGCACCCAGACGTTGCGGTTGTGCGCCTTCTTGATGAAGTAGGTCAGCATCTTCTCGGTGACCTCGAAATCGGCAATCACGCCATCCTTCATCGGCTTGATGGCGACGATGTTGCCGGGGGTCCGGCCGAGCATCTCCTTGGCTTCCTTGCCGACCGCCTCGACCCGTCCGTTGATCTTGTTGATCGCGACGATCGACGGCTCGTTGACCACGATGCCCTTGCCGCGGGCGTACACACAGGTATTGGCCGTGCCGAGATCGATCGCCAGGTCACTGGAAAACAGCGAAAGCATCGAACGAACACTCAACGAGCAGCTCCTTCACGAAAGGCAGACGCGGTGAACGTGATCATGGCGGTTACCGGCTCCCCGGTCCGCCGGAAGTCGACGATGGGTCGGCCGGCGGCGCCGCCGGCCCCTCCAGGTGCTCGTCGCGGCGCGCCGCCCGGACGCCGTTCTTGCCGGCGTCCTTCACCGCGTACATCGCCGCGTCGGCCGCCTTCAGCAACGCCTCGGCCGAATCGACCGCGTCCGGCAGCGTGGCCACGCCGACCGACGCGGTCACCCGCACGGCCAGGCCGTCGCCCTCGAGAAAGCGCCGGGCCGCAATCCGCGTCCGGACGCGCTCGGCGACCGCCAGCGCGCCCGGCGCGTGCGTGTCGGGCAGCACGACCGCGAATTCGTCGCCGCCGAACCGGGCCGCCACGTCGGTTTCCCGCGCGCTCGCCCGGATCACGCCGGCCACCTCGACCAGCGTCCGGCTGCCGCATAGATGGCCAAAGCGGTCATTCACCGCCTTGAATCCATCGAGGTCGAGGAACAGCAGCGAGAGCGGCTGCCCGCTGCGCGTCGCCCGCTTCGTCTCGCGGCGAAGCGCCAGATCCAAGTATCTGGAATTGTAGAGCTGCGTGAGGTCGTCGGTAACCGACAGCGCCTCCAGCCGCTCGCGCTGCAGCGCGTGATCCAGCGCTGCCGCTGCCGGCTCGAGCAGCGTCCTGATCGCCGCCCCCAGCCGCCCGCCCGGGCGCGGCGGGCGGGCCGATCTCGCTCCCGCCAGGCCGACCAGCGCCCCGACCGGCCGTTCACGGCCGCGCAACGGGAAGGCCGTGACGGTCGCACTCGAAGTATCGGACACGCGGGCGTCTTCCCGCAGATCCGGCGTCACAAATTCTTCATCATGCCGGATCACCCACCCGGCCACGGCGTCGGCTGCCCGGCCCAGGTCGCCGGAGAGCCCGCGCCCGGCCAGCCGCGTCAGCTCGCCCGCCGGTCCGGCGGCCACGAGCGCCCAGGCGGGCAACGGCAGCTGGTGGCCGAGACGGGCGACGATCGCCTCGGCGACGGTGGCCGAGTCACCGGCCTCGTTGACCGCGCGCATCAGATCGATGAGCGCAGCACGGCTGCCGAGCCGCACGGCGAGCGCCGGCGCGGCCGCGCGCCAGCGGGCCGAGACGTCCAAACGGGGGCGGCCTGGCCGCCTGTTCACACCACCGGCTGACAACACACTGATCCGCTGCGACCCGGGCGGCGACGGCGCCGGTGCGGACCTGCGCCCACGCCCTTCCGCTCGGTCAGCCCCCACCGCGACCGCAGATTGTTCGGGAAGCTCACACGGGCATCTTCACGCGGCAGGTGACCGGCCTTCTCGGTCAACCGCCCCATGACTGGTCCCTCCGGAGATACGTGGATCGCCGAAAGCGCCCAGCGGACCATCATCCCGCTAAGTTGTTATATACCACGCAAATAATAACATGAGAGCCATAAAAATGACGGTGCGGCCTTCCCGGCGATTCCCGTGGGAAGCCCGCCGGCGGCGCGGGAGCGCGTGGGGGGATGTAACTGCTTGCAAGAACGTAACTTCATCGCGTACGATCCCAACAGACGTACTGTGATCGACCGGCAACCGCGGCGCCTCCGGCACTTCAGTCGGACCGCGGCGGCCGGCGGATCCCCAGCAGGGAGCGACAGCTGTCATGACGACGCTCGACCGGATGCGCCGACACCTCGGGGCGCTCAAGTGGATTCTCGCCATCGTGTGTCTCGCGTTCGTAGTCTTCTACATCCCCGACTTCCTGCGCGGCGACGCCGACGCGGCGGCGGCGGACACGGTGGCCACCGTGGACGGGCACGCCATCACGGCGGCCGATTTCCGTCGCACCTACCAGGCGCAGATCCAGTCGTACCGCGCGGCGTACGGCGGCCAGGTGAGCGATCAGATGCTCCGGCAGCTCGGGATCGACCAGCAGATTCTGCAGCAGATGGTGGACGAGCGTGCCGCGGTCAGCGAAGCCGGGCGTCTCGGCCTCTCGGTGACCAACGACGAGGTGCGCGACGCGATCGTCGCGATGCCGGCCTTCCAGGAGAACGGGCGGTTCATCGGCGAGACGCGCTACCTCGCGCTCCTGCGGATGCAGCAGCCGCCGCTGACGCCCGCGCAGTTCGAGCGGAGCGTCCGCGAGAGCCTGCTCGTGCAGAAGCTGCACGACGCGCTGACGGACTGGATCACGATCCCGGACGCGGAGCTCGCGCGGGCGTATCACCGGCAGAACGACAAGGTGAAGCTCGACGTGGTCGCGATCCCGGTCGATCAGTATCTGGGCGACGTGAAGGCGACCGACGCGGCCATCCAGGCCTACTACGACGCGCACAAGGAGCGGTACCGGGTCGGCCAGAAGCGGCGGGTGCAGTACGTGCTGGTCGACACCAGTGCGCTGCAGACGAAGATCAACGTGCCGGCGGCCGACATCGAGCGCTACTACAACGACAACATCCAGCTCTATTCGACGCCCGAGCAGATCCGCGTCCGCCACATCCTCTTCACGACCAACGGCAAGAACGACGCGGCGGTGAAGGCCGAGGCGGAGAAAGTGCTGAAGATGGCGCAGGCCGGCGCCAACTTCGCCGACCTGGCGAAGAAGTACTCGCAGGACAAGGCGACGGCGGCGCTCGGCGGCGATCTCGGCTACTTCAGCCGCGGCAAGATGGTGCCGGCGTTCGACGAGGCCGCGTTCGCGCTCAAGCCGGGCCAGATCAGCGGGCTCGTCAAGACGCCCTACGGCTACCACATCATCGACATGGTCGCCCGCAAGCCGGCGACGACCAAGTCGCTCGCCTCCGTGCAGAGCGGGATCGCCCAGCAGCTGGCCGCGCAGAAGGCGCAGGCGCAGGCGGCCGACGAAATCGAGAAGCTGGCCACGCAGGTCCACACGCCGGCCGACCTCGCGCGGGCCGCGAGCGCCGTCGGCCTGACCGTGCAGCAGTCCGACTACTTCCTGCCGGGCGAGCCGATTCTCGGGCTCGGATCGTCACCGGACGCCTCGACGGCGGCGTTCGCCCTCAAGCCCGGCCAGGTCAGCGGCCCGGTGCAGGTGGACCGCGGCTTCGCGATCATGGCGCTCGCCGGCACGCAGCCGCCGTACATCCCGAAACTGGACGAGGTGAAGGGGCGCGTGAAGCAGGACGTGCTGCAGAGCGAGGCGACCGCGATGGCCCGCCAGAAGGCCGGGACGATCGACGCGACGCTCAGGCAGGCGCCTGACTTCGACAAGGCGGCCAAGGCGGCCGGCCTGGATCCGAAGCCGACCGACCTGGTGCCGCGCACCACGCCGCTGCCCAACATCGGCGTCAGCCAGCCGGTCGAGGACGCGGCCTTCTCGCTGCCGGTCGGATCGGTCAGCGACCCGATCACGACCCCGAACGGGATCGTCATCCTCAAGGTGCTGGATCGCCAGATCGCCACGCCCGCCGAGTTCGCGAAGGCGCGCGATCAGTTCCTCGCGCAGATGCTGGAGCAGCGCCGCAGCCAGTTCTTCGCCGCCTACATGGACCGGGCGAAGCAGCGGATGCGGATCCTCGTCAACCGCGAGACCCTGCAGAAGGTGGTCGGGTCGTAGCCGCCGCGGCGCGACCGGCCGCGGACCTCGGGATGCGGTGCGCGCGCCGTCGGCGCGCCGCGCCTACCCGGCCGGCCTGAGGTAGCGGACCAGCACGACCGTCTCGTCGTCGCTCTGGACGGCCCCGGTGCAGAAGTCGCGGACGGCCTGCATCAGCGCCGCCAGCAGGTCCGGCACCGGGTCGGCCTGCCGCGCCTGGAGCAGGGCGAGGATCCGCTCCTCGCCGAAGTCGTTGCCCTGCACGTCGAACGCTTCACTGATCCCGTCGCTGAAGACCACGATGAGATCGCCGTCCTCGAGCGCGATCGTCTCCTCCTGGTACGACGCGCCGGGAAACAGGCCGACGACCATGCCGCCCGTCTCCAGGCGCCGGCTGCCGCCCGCGCCGATCAGGAACGGTGGATTGTGGCCGGCGTTGCAGTACGTGAAGCGCCCGTCGGCCGCCAGGACGCCGTAGAAGGCGGTGGCGTACCGGGACGACACGGCCCGGCGGATCAGCCCGTCATTGATGCGCGCCATGGTCGCGGCCGGACCGGCCGATCCGGCCTGGGCCGCGAGCATCCCCTGCAGCATCGCGGTCAGCAGGGCGGCCGGCGGCCCCTTGCCGGCCACGTCCCCGAGCGCGAAGCCGAAATCCCCGGACGGCTGATCGATGTAGTCGAAGAAGTCGCCGCCGATGGCGCGGCACGGCACGGACGATCCGACGGCGTCGACGTGGGCCGCCATCGGCCGGGACTGCGGCAGCAGCGCCTGCTGGATGTCGGCGGCAATGGCCAGCTCCCGGTCGATCCGGGCCTTGGCTTCCGCCTCGCGGTACAGGCGCGCGTGCTCGATGGCGACGGCCGCCTCGCGGGCGAGCGTCTCGAGGGCCGACACGGCGGTGGACGACAGCAGCGCCCCGCGCTCGCGGCTGTCGAGATGCAGGACGCCGATGCGGCGCGGCTCCGAGACGCCGGCCGCCGTGTCGACGTACTGCACGAGATCGAGCGGCACGCACAGCACGTGACGGATGCCGACGGCAATCGTCCCTTCGTGCTGGCCGGCGAGATCGCCGTCCAGCAGATCGCTGACGAGGCGCGCGTCGCCGGTCGCAAAGACCTCCTCGGGGATCTTGCGGCTGGTCGCGAAGCGCTGCCCCGACAGCGAAATGCGCCCGCGGGCCCGCGCCATCTTGAATTCCAGGTGGCCGGCCGCATCGGCGAGCATGATGAACCCGCGCTCGGCGCCGGTGACCTCGATGGCGGAATCCAGCACGACCCGCAGGACGTCGTCCACGACGCGGCCGCTGCCCAGCGCCCGCAGGCCCTCGAGGAGCATCGCCATCCGGCGGAGATCGCCCACGGCCGACGCCGCCGAGCGCTCGATGGACGGGCCGGCCTCCTCGGTCAGGAAGAAGGCGTCGAGGCCGCCGCTGATCCCGAACCGCAGCCGATCGCCGTGCCGGAGCTCGCGTTCGGTCACCGGTTCGTCGTTGACGAAGGTGCCGTGGCGCGACTGGAGATCGCGCAGGACGTACCGGCCGTCCCGCCGGACGATTTCCGCGTGATCGCGCGAGACGTCGCTGGCCGACAGCGACAGGTGGTGGCTGGTGCGCCGGCCGATCGTGAACGGCGACACTTCGAGCGGCAGCGTCCTGGTGCCGAGCGGATCGGTGACGGACAGGCGAGGCTGGGCCATGAACACTCCCGCTCAGTGCAGAAACGTGACCGGCATCAGCGCCAGCGGTTCGCCCGGCTTGAACAGCACCAGCGGCGCCCGCACGGCGCCGATCGCCCGGCGCTCGTCGCGCGTGAAGAAGGTGGACAGCAGCGCCTGATCGGCGCCCCCCTCGAACTGCCGGGTGAGCAGATCGTACAGGCTCCGGCGCGGCGGATACACGACGATCTGCACCTGCCGGGCCGCCGGAATCTTCGCCCGCTGCTTGGCGATCGCAATCGCGCGGTCCAGCCCGCCGAGATCGTCGACCAGACCGTTCGCCTTCGCCTGCCGGCCGGTCCACACGCGCCCCTGGCCGATCGCGTCGATCTGCTCCGGCGTCATGTGCCGCGCCGCGGCCGCCTTCTCGACGAACTGGTCGTAGAACGCCTGCAGCTCCTGCTGCAGCTTCGCCCGCTGGTCCGGCGTGTAGGGGGCGACCGGTGAATTCATCTGTGCGTTGCGGCCGACGCTCACGGCGTCGAGCGACGCCCCGAGCTTCGCGAACGTCCCCCCGGTCACCATCTTGCCGCCGTAGATCCCGATCGACCCGGTCAGGGTGCCCGGCTGCGCCACGATCGCCTGCGCCGGCATGGCGATGTAGTACCCGCCGGACGCGGCCAGGTCGGACATCGACGCGATGAGCGGCCGGTCCGCCCGCTCCGCGCGCGTCACTTCCAGCGCGTGCCAGATCGCGTCGGACGCGGTGGCCGATCCGCCGGGACTGTCGATGCGCAGCACGATGGCGCGGACGGACGGATCCCGTCGCGCCTCCCGGATGTACTTGATCAGCGTGTCCGACCCGACCACCGCCCCTTCGCTCGGGTCGTACCCGCTCGATCCGGTGACGATGGCGCCGTCGACGTAGATGACGGCGATGCGCGGGCCCCGATCGAGCCCGAGCGAGGAGGCGCTCACCCGCGCGTAGGTCGTGCCGTCGATCGGCGTCAGCTCCCGGCCGGCCTGCCCAAGCGTCTGTTCGACCTGATCCTCGTACGACAGATCGTCAATCAGCCCGGCGCGAAGCGCCTCGTCCGGCAGAAACGGCCCCTCGTCCAGCAGCGTCCGCACGTCGGCCGGCCGGAGATGGCGTCCCTGCGCGATCGCGTCGATGAGCTGGCCGTACAGATCGTTGTCCAGCGACTCGTCCATCTCGCGGTGCGCCGGCGTGAACGTCTTCTGCGTGTAGGTGTTGATCGCCGTCTTGTAGTCGCCGATGTGGTAGTAGTCCGGGTAGGCCCCGATCTTGTCGAGCGTGCCGCGCAGGAACAGCTCGTAGGTCGCAATCCCGGTCAGATCGAGCGAGCTCGACGGGATCATGTAGATCCGATCGCAGGCGGTCGCCAAATCGTATTCGTGCGCCCCCGGATCCTGGAGGTACGCGACGATCGGCTTGCCCGACCGCCGGAAGTCGAGAATGGCGTCGCGGATCTCCTGGGTCTGCCCCCAGTACGGCGTGTCGAGCCCGTACGGCTCGAGGAGCACGGCCCGGATCCGCGGGTCGACCTTGGCCTTCTGCAGCAGGCCGACGAGCCCGCGCACGGATCGCGTGGCCGACTGCGGCAGGAACCCGGCAACGCCCGACCCGCCTTCCTCGCTGAGCGAGCCGCCGATGCGCAGCACGAGGAGGCCGCGGTCCGGAACCGACGGCCCGCGGCCGACCGCCAGATAGAGCGCCACCAGCCCCCCGATCGAAATCAGGCAGGCGGTGCCGATCACGATGAGGACGATGAGGACGCCACGGCGCTGACTCACGGAAGCCTCCTTCTCCTGAGCGGATGAGCCGGAATGCGACCAGGCACATTGTACTCGGGCGCTCGGGCGCTCGGGCGCTCGGGGCTCGGCGCTCGGGGCTCGGGTGGGGGCCGCGGATGCTTTTGCTCGGATCCCGGATCCGTTATACTGAGGGTTCCTGCCGACGGTGGTCGTCGCGTGCGGAAGTGGCGGAACTGGCAGACGCGCAAGCCTCAGGAGCTTGTGGCCGCAAGGTCGTGGAGGTTCAAATCCTCTCTTCCGCACCAACTCTAATCGGGGCTCCGCCCCGAACCCCGGCTCGCTCCACTCCCCTCGCGGGCCCGCCGTGCGCGCCGCCGGCGCTTCGCGCCGGATCTCCGGGGCTGGTCGAGTGGGTGATGGTCAGGCCGTCGACGGTGACCGAGGCGTCCGTGGCGTCCTGCGAGTCGGCGCCCCACGTGATGCCGGGCCCGCCCGTCAGATTGTTCGTGACCGTGAAGGCGCCGCCGCACGCGGTCTGATTGCCCCTCAGCACCAGCGACTACTGCCCCGGCGACGACTGCACGACCGACGCCGCCACCGGAGTACGTCTGTATCCAAACTCTTGAGGCCGGCACTGGGCAGGAAGCGGCCGTGCCGGCCAGCAAGGACTTCCGACAGCGCAACCCGCGTCAGTGAGACAGCGCAGGGTCGCGCTTACCATGAAACAGTGACGCCTAGCTGTATCTGTCTTGCAGGCGTTGACGTGCTGGTCACGCGCCCGGCTGTCGGCGAGAGCTCCGGAAACGTGGAGTAGGGCGGGGCTTGGAGCCCCGCCACGATGAGATTCGGGGTGTTGAAATTAGCCCGGTTGAGAAGGTTGAAAATCTCAAGGCGGAACTGGACCTGTGTGCCTCCGACCGGGACGTCTTTGAGCGCCGAGAAATCCCAGGTGACCAACCCCGGCCCGCGGTACGCGTTTCGTCCCACGTTGCCAGAAAAGCCACTGTTGGCCGGCGAAGCGATGAACGCGTTTGGATTGAACCACTGGTTCGGATTTCCAGTCACGACTGATCCGGTGAACGCCGGGTTGAGAAACGGCCGCACGGGGTTGAGCGTATCCCCATTGCCTGATGGGTTGTACCCGAGCAGCGGCGTCAGAGGAAATCCCGACTGCGCGTGGACAATCGACGTCACGGTCCACCCGCTCAGCAGGGCCCCCGACACGCCGTGCGCGTGGCTCAGGAGGCGCTCTCCCCGTCCGATCGGCAAGGCGTAAATGACCGCGACCGTGCCTGCGTGGCGGACGTCGTAGCTGGCAGGGCCCCAATCGGCCATCGGATCATATGAATCTGAGAGGAGGGCCACGTTGTTGTCGGCAGCCGTGGCGTTCAGCGTATCGCCATCATCCATGGCCTTCGCCAGCGTGTAGACGCCTCGAACGGAAAGGCCATGGCTGAAGCGGTGGTCCACGTCGATCTGCAGCGCGTTATACGTGCTGCGCCCCTCTGATTCCCAAGTCCAGGTGTTGGCCAGTGCGGGGTTGGGCCGTGCGGTCGTGGGCGTGAACAAGGTCCCCGCGGGCACGGGCTGACCGGCGAGTGCGCCCCACGCCGGTTGCCCGGTGGCGGGATCCACCGTGGTGGGAAACGTCGCCGGGCACGCGGCCGAGGGACAGACGACCGGCGCCGGCGCATTGGCGTCGACGCCGATGATCTCGTGATAACCCTGACTGCCCACGTACCCGACGGTGAGCGATGTGTCGGCGCCGAGCGCACGCTCCACGCGCACGGAATACTCGACCAGCGTCGGCGTCCGCAGATCGGGCTGGACGCCGCCGGGCACGAGCAGCGTTGAGGGCGGCGGCGCACTCGGCTGAAGAGGTTGCCCATTCGGCCCGAAGATGTTCGTCAGGCTGGTCGTCCCGATGGTATAGGTGGGATTGAACGGGGCATTCTGGTCCATGCGGTAGCCCAGCGCATCCTGCAAATCGGCGTACACGCCGGCACCACCCCGGATGACTGTCCGCCATCCGAAGGGCCTCCACGCGACGCTGAGTCGAGGCTCGGGCAAGAAGGCCGCCCGGTTGACAGTAAAGGTCGAGTTGCCGACATTGGGCAGGCAGACGTTACCTGCCGACTGCGAGGCGCACTGCACGACGCCCGCGCTGCTGAGCGCATAGTTCGCGGCCTGCGCATTCGCCTCGTTCCACCCGCTGCTCGACTCGGCACGAAACCCGAGCGACAGCGTCACATCAGATCCAAGGGTCATCACGTCCTGGGCATACCAGGCCCCGAACAGCGAGCGCCAGTGCATCAGCGTCGGCGTCGGATCGTATAAGAAGCTCCCCGTGCCGGCCAGCAAGGCTGGCAAGCCGCTGAACGTAAGCTGCCCGTATTGACTGAGGGCGAGCCGCTCGTTCGATTGGAACGGCTGCAGCCACGCGCCGAAACGCAGTTGCTGCCAACCCCGGGTCAGCGTGAAGTCATCGGTCAATGTGAAGAGGTTGCGCGTCACCTGCAGGTTGCTGCCGTTGTTGCTGCCCGCCAGCCCCAACTGGGCCTGCGGGTTGGACGCCTGGCTTCCGCCCACGACGACCGCCCCGACGGGCAGTCCCGCAAGGAAGCCCCCTACCGTCGCCGCCGGAGTCCCCGGGGTGGGTTCTCCGGTGAAGAAGTAGCCCGCCCGGGAGAAGCCAAACCGTACCGTGTTGAGGGCCGACGAGAAGACATGGCGTTCCTGCACGCTGGCCACCTGCTCACGGAGACTCAATAGGTCCGTGCTGTAAGGATCAGCCGGTGTGGCCGTCGTCGATTCGCTATCATCGACCGTATAGATCGCGCTGAGCGAATCGGCGTTGGAAAACTGCCGATCGAGCCGGCCGGTGCCAAAATGTTCACGAATCGTCTGCAGGGGGCTGCTGGTGACTTGCGCCACCCCGTCACCGGTGGCTGCGACCTTGAAGTCGGGCGCGTCGGCCGGCGCCACGGGCCACAGGTTCAACAAGCCCATCGCTTTGACGATCGGTGCCGCGTCGAGCATGGCCTGCGCATCGGGCACGAATGCGACCGACGTTTGGTGCAGGTCCTGGATGAACCCTTCATAGTTGACGAAGAAGAACGTCTTGTCCTTCTGCAGCGGCCCGCCAAGTGAGGCGCCAAACTGATTGCGCGCGAACGGCGGCGGCGAACCCTTATCGAAGTAGTTCGGCGCGTCCAATGCGCTGTTGCGCAGAAACTCAGAGTCGGAGCCGTGCCACTGGTTCGAACCCGACTTCGTGACGATGACGACCTGCGCGCCGGGTTTCTTGCCATATTCGGGGCCGTATGTGTCGCGTAGAACATTGAATTCCTGCACCGCGTCCATGCCCAGCAGTTGTCCGCTGGCCCCACCGGGAGTCATATTGTTCTCGGCGGCGCCCGTGAACTCGACACCATTCAGCAGAAACAGGTTCTGTTGCGGCCGATTGCCCGCAACCGCGAACATGTTGGCGGTCGTCGAATTGGAGATGCCCGTCCCACCGGCTTTCTCCGAGGTGAAATTCACCACGCCGGGGTTCAAGAGCGTCAGCAGATCGTAGCTCCGCCCGTTGAGGGGCAGGCTCCTGATCTGGTGCGGACTCACCACCCCCGAGCTATCGGTCGTCGTCACGCTGACGGGCGAGACGTCCGCGTTGACCGTGACGTGCTCCCGAACGGTGCCGACGCGGAGCGCGAGATCGAGGGTCGCCTCCTGTCCGACGACCAGATGAATGCCACGGCGAACGAGCGTCTGGAACCCGCTCTTCACCACGGTCACGGTGTACGCGCCAATCGGGAGATCCACGAACTGAAAGCGACCGGCCTCGTCTGTTGTTGCCATCCGGACGGCGCCCGTGTCGATCTGTCGGGCGACGACCGAGGCGCCAGATACCGCGGCGCCAGAGGAATCGTCGACAACGCCTCTCAACGCGGCCGACACCTGGGCGGTGGCGACAACTGGAGACGCCAAGAACAGGAGAACGCCGACACCAAGGACCCACATACGCCGCTGCACCCGCTGAAATCGCATAATGACCATGCTCTCTCGCCAACCGTCGACTGAGGCGCTGACGCGCCGCGCAATTCTGGGCTTGTAGCATGTCTAAGCGTATTACTGCAAATCGATGCGAATCGATAGAACGATTCAGGCCGATTTTTATTGGTAGCAATTAAGCGCCAAGCGCGATCGCCGACCCGGGCATGGAGTGTGTCGTGCGAGTCGATTCCCCCGGCCGTCGAGAGCGTCGTCTCACATCTGCCCCCGCCAGGTTCGCTCCACTCCGCTCGCACGTCAGCTCGCGCCGTTCCGCTCGCGCTCTTGAATGGCGGGGTCCCCCCGTACTCCGCCAGGCTCGTTCCACTCCGCTCGCGCTCTCCTCCGGTTCCGTCCCAGCCACTGTCGCGGGCGCGGCGCGCAGCCACCAGCATTGGCACCTCGGGAGACCCGCTCAGCCGGCGGAAGCCCTTGACGGTTTCAGGAGACCGGCGGCGACCCACCGCCGCGAAGGCGGATGAGACCGGCACGCGAACGGACTCCGCCGGCGAGGTAGAATCGGGCAGGACGTCGGCCCTCTTCGCGGGAATCCCCCATGCGCTCGATCGGTTCGGCGACGCTGATTGCCCTGGTCTTCGCGACGGCTGCCGGGTGGGCCGATCGCGCGCCGGCGGCCGCGCCCGCGCCGGCCGCCGCCACGCGGTCCACCGCCCTGCTGCGTCTGTACGAGCGGCACGACTTCTTCGCGCTGCGCGCGCGTCTCCGGGCCGTCAGGCACGATCGATCGCCGGACGTCCGGTTCTACGAAGCCGCCACCGACAGCGCGTTCAACGCACTCGAGGCCTCCAACCGGACGCTCGCGTCCGTGCTGGCCATGCCGCACCTCGAGCCGATCCTCCGGCGCAGCGCCCTCGCCCTGAAGCGGCGCAATGACACCCGGCTCTTTCGATACCGCGCCGCCGCCGCCGACGCCCGGCGGCAGCTCGCCGTCCGCGGAGCGGCCGATCCGGCCGAAACCGCCAGCCTGACCAACGACCTGCACCTGCTCCAGGCTCTGGCGGACGTGCCGCCGCAGACGGTGGCCATCGACGCGGAGACGGCAATCGCGCTCCGGGCCGGCGCCGCGGGCGGCCGGTGCGTCCCGATCCGCCTGGACGACAAGCCGCGCTGCTACATACTCGCCCCGGGCGCCCGCGACTCGATGATCACGCGATCCGACGCCAGGGCCCTCGGCCTGCGGATCCGCCCGGCCGCGTTCCACCCGGGGCTCTCCACCAGCCCGGAGGCGACCGCCGACGTCACCATCGCGGAGCAGGTGACCATCGGCCATCTCGCCTACCGGCACGTCGTGTTCCTGGTCGTCCCGGACGACGTGCTCTCCACGGGCCACGGCCGGCACGCCGCCGGTGCGCTCGGCTTTCCGGTGATCGAGGCGATGGGTGAGGTGGAATTCCAGAAGGGAGGCGTGATCCGCGTGCCGAAGAGCCCGCCGACGCGTCCACCCGGCACGCTCGCGCTCGACGGCTCGCACCTGCTGGCGCAGGTCGGCTACGACGGCCGCCAGTTCGTCTGCCGGTTCGATCCGGACGCCGCGCGGACGGTCTTCTACGAGCCGTTCTTCCGGCGCTTCCGGGCCGGCATCGTGCGCGCCGGCGAGGCGCACATCTCGGAAGTCGACGGGATCGACGGGCCCCAGCCGGTCCCCGGATTCCGGCTGCCGGCGCTGGCGATCACCCTTGCGGGCATGCCGGTCACGATTGCGCCGGCCGATGTCTTCGCCGCCCTCGTGACCGATCCCCGGCACAACTACCTGTACTGCGACGTGGGCCGCGACGCGCTCGGCCCGTTCGACGCCTACACCATCAACTTCCGATCGATGTCGCTGGTGCTGGGGAAACAGGCTCTGGCGCTCGAGCCCGAGGCGCCCCGCGGCCTCACCGCCTCCCCAGGATCCGGTGCGCGTCCTCCGGCTTCATCACATCGATCGCCTCGTCCGTATAGCCCTGCCGGCGCAGCTCCTCCCGCTGCGACGCGGTGATGAAGAACGACACCGCCGGCGGTCGGTCGGCGGGAGGCCCCGCGGGAGGGAACGCCCTCAGGTACGCGACCAGGTCGGTCGTGGGCGGTTTGCCGCCGAGCTGGCGGATCATCGTCGCCACCTGGCCACGGTGGTAGGTCGAGTGGTTGACGACGTGCTGCATCTGGTACCAGAGGATCTGCGAGAACGGCTCCCCTTTCGTGTTGGCGTAGGCGAGCGGCTGAGCGAGCGTGTCGTCGGTCTGCGCCGCCAGAAAGTCGTCGCGGTCGCGCACGATCTCCTGCCATCGCCGGCGCAGATCGTCGGCGGACGCCGGCACGGCGGCGCCGGGCAGCGCCGAGGGCGAGCGGCCGTACCAGCGCTCCAGCCAGACCCACTCGGCGCCGAGCATGTGCGCGAGGGTGTCGCGCACCGACGGGAAGCTGCTGCCGAGATCCTGCGTGAACTGCTCCGGCGACAGCCGGCCGGCCACGCCGAGCATCTGATCGTTGGCCCACTGCGTGTAGTCGAACAGCATCCGGGCGTGCGCGACGTTCATGTTCATCGGTCTCCCTGAGGCGGGCACCGGCGGCGGCTGCCGGCCATCGCGTGACCTGCGGGGCACGGCCCGCAGTTGGCGCGCCCCCCGACCTGGGCTATCCTCGGATATGCCGACCGACCAGCCCGCGGGGCTTCCCGCCGGAGAACCGGCGGGACAATCCCGGACCGCACACCGGCGCATGTCCCGCGAGACGCGGCTGCTCCTCATCACCATCGGGGTCTCGGTCGCCGCGCTCCTGCTGCTGGCCCGGTTCCGCTTTCCCACGCAGGTGCAGATCCTCAATCCCAGCCCGCCGCCGCTCGAACAGCTGGCCGCGCGGGCGACGTATGACGAACTGGCCTCCATCATCGCCCAGCTCCAGGCGCGCGTCCAGCCTGGCCTCGTCGTCCTGAACGTCACGCGCAACGAGCGACAGGCGGAGGCGGCGGGCGTCGACGCGGCCGCGCCACAGTACCTGCCGGCCGTGCGTGTGGGGGACCAGCTCGCGCTCTCCCTGCTGGGGCCCGGGAGCCGGATTCAGGGACTCGCCGGCTCGGAGCACGCCGTCGCGGTGATGCTGGCCGCCGACCCGGTCCAGCACCTGGCGCTCGTCCGCGTACCGAAGGGCGAGGCCCCGACCTGGCTCCGTGAGCGGCCGGTGGCGCCGGACGTCCCCGGCTATTTCGGCATCGCCGAAGGGGGCCGCGGCGGCCTCACGCTGCGTCCGCTGTTCGTCAGCCGCCTCGACCCGGTCAGCGATCCACGATGGGACAGCCCGCTGCTGGCCATGGGCGGCCATTCCGAGGCGCCGCCGGGCAGCTTCATCTTCACGCTCGAAGGTGCGCTGGTCGGCATGGTGATTGACGACCAGGGCATGCGGATGGTCGTTCCGGCGGCAACCCTCGAGCGGTCCGTGACGCGGCTCCTGCACGGACGGATTTCGGCCCCCGGCGATCTCGGCGTGCAGATTCAGCCGCTGTCGCCCACGCTGGCGGCCGCCACCGGGGCCGAGCAGGGGGTCGTCGTCAGCCGTGTCGACCCGGGGGGTCCGGCGGCCTCCTCGCTGAAAGTCGGCGACGTCATCCAGGCGGTCGACGGCGAACCGACCTATTCGCGCGAGGCGTTCGAACACTGGGCGTCGACCATCGCGGCCGGCACCGTTGCAACGCTCAGCCTGATCCGCCAGAGCAAACCGCTGACGGCGAGCATCACGACGCGAACCGTCCCGGCGAGGGCCCGCCCGCCGGTGGCCGGCCGCACGCTCGGCCTGACGCTGCGCGCGGTCCCCGGGCTGGGTGCGCAGGTCCTGCACGTGCTGCCGCAGTCGGCCGGAGCCCAGGCGGGCATCGTCTCCGGCGACGTCATCACGACCCTGAACGCCGGCCCCCTGCCGACGCCTGCGCAGGTCACACAGGCATTTCGCGAGGCCGCAGCCGGCCGCTACGTCATTGTGGGCCTCGAGCGGGCGGGCCGGCCGCTCGTGGTCGCGGTCGCGAAGCCGTGAAGAAATCCGCTCCCGGGTTCCGCGAAGCCGGCGGCGCCGATCCGATCGACGCCGCCCTGGGCGACCGGCAGGCCTCTCCCGGGATTGGCCGCCTCGATCTCCTGCTGCGGACGCGGCTGGCGCTCGGCCTGGAGGCGACGGCGGCGCCGACGCTCGTCTTCCTCCCGCTCGGGGTCGTCTGCGGCCCGTACGGGCTCAATCTCCTGAGCTCCGCCGTCCTGGCCCATCTCGACGCCGTGGTGTCGGTCGCGCTGGCAGCGCTCGGCGTATTCGTCGGCCTGGCCCTCGACCTCCGGTCGCGCGAGGACCGCCGGCTCTTTCTGGCCGCCGACGTCGAAAGCGGCGTGACGGTGGTGATCGTCGCGGCCGCCGTCCTCTTCCTCCTCCACAGCTGGCAGGCGCCGATCGACGCGCCGGCGTCCGCCATTGCGCTGGCGCTCGGCATCGCGGCGGCCGCCTCGTCCGGCGGCGGCGCCGACGCGCCCGCGGGCTCGTTCCAGCAGCTGGCGACGCATATCGCCGAACTCGACGATGTGATGCCGATCGTGGCGGGCGGCTTCGTCATCGTGGCGCTGGGCGGCGCCCCGCTGGCGGAGACGGTCCGGCTCGCCGGGCTCACGGTGGTCGTCGGCCTGCTGATCGCGGTCGCCGGCTGGCTGCTGTTCGAGCGGGCCCACGACCCGGCCGAACGCGGCGTCTTCGTCCTCGGCGCGCTGCTGCTGCTCGGCGGGGCGGCGGCTTATCTGTCGCTGTCGCCGCTGCTGACCGGCCTGGTCGCGGGGCTGTTCTGGCGGTGGTCGCCCGGCCGGGCCGATCAGATCATCCGGAACGATCTGCAGAAGATTCAGCATCCGCTCGTGCTGCTGCTCCTGCTGACGGCGGGCGCGAGCCTGGAGTGGAGCCGCCTGGCGATCTGGCTGATCGCGCCGTTCGTGCTGTTCCGCGTCACCGGGAAGCTGATGGGCGCGAAGCTCGCCACGCAGCTGGCGGCCCCGCTGGCGGCCGCGGATCTCGGCGCGTATCTGCTGCCTCCCGGCGTCATCGGCATCGCCTTCGCGCTGAACGTCCAGCAGGTCGCCTCGCCGGTGACCGGCGCCGCCATCGTGACGGCGGTGGCGGTCGGCTCGCTCGTCTGTGAGCTGCTGGCGCTGATCGAACCGCCCGGCCGGGCGGAGGGCCGATGAGGCGTGCGGCCGCCCTCGCGCTCGTGCTCGCCACGGCGCTGCTGATCCGCGGCGCCGCCAGCGGCGAGCCGCTGCGGACGGCCGCGCTCGCCCTCGGGTTCGCCCTGATCGCCGCCGCCCTGGTCGGCGACCTGTTCGAGCGCCTGAAGCTGCCGCGCGTCAGCGGCTACCTGCTGCTCGGCCTGCTGTGCGGCCCGAACCTGGCCAACATCATTTCGCGATCGATGGCGCGGGAACTGCAGGTCGTCAACGGGCTCGCGATCGCCCTCATCGCGCTGATGGCCGGCCTCGAGATCAACTTCATGCGCCTGCGCCCCCGCCTGGCCGCCATGGCGCGCCTCGGAGGCGTCATCCTGGCCGCGCTCTACGCGGGCCTCTTCGTGGTGTTCTGGGCCACCTGGCGCTGGCTGCCGATCGCCCCGCACGAAACCGGGCTGGCCCGCCTGGCGATCGCCGCCCTGGTGACGATTATCGTCGCGAGCTTCTCGCCCACCGTCACGATCGCCGTCATCACCGATACGCGATCGCGCGGCCCGCTCAGCGAGCTCACCCTCGCCGTCGTCGTCCTGGGCGACCTGGCGCTGATCCTCTCCTTCACCGTGGCCATGCAGTTCGTCCACTGGGCGCTCGGCGGCGTCGGCCCGACCCAGGTCGGCGTGGTGCCACGGGTCGCGTGGGAAGTGGTCGGATCCCTCGGCTTCGGCGCCGCCGTCGGCGCCGTCTTCGCGCTCTACCTGCGCTACATCGGCCGCGAGCTGACGCTCGTGATGCTCGGGCTCTGCGTGGTCCTCAGCGCCGTCGGGCCGCGGCTCGATTTCGAACCGCTGCTGGCCGCCCTGGCCGCCGGCCTCGTCGTCGAGAACGTCACCGGCGGCGGGGGAAAGGCGCTGACGGAGGCGGTCGAACAGGGCGCGCGACCGGTGTTGATCGTCTTCTTCGCGGCCGCCGGCGCGTCGCTGCACCTGGACGCACTGGCCGTCATCGGCGTCGTCGCCGTGGCGGTCGCCGCCCTCCGCCTCGCGCTGATCCTCGGCGGCACGGCGCTCGGCGTCCGCCACTCCGGCATCGACCCGGAACAGGGCCGCCTGGTCTGGATGGGCCTCATCTCGCAGGCCGGCGTCACGCTCGGTCTCACGATCATCGTCGCGGCCGAGTATCCGACCTGGGGTACGAACATCGAGACGCTGCTGGTGGCGCTCATCGCCCTGCACGAACTGATCGGCCCGGTGCTCTTCAAATGGGCACTCGCCCGGAGCGGCGAAATCGGCCAGATGGATGCCGTGGCGGCGGTAGCTCCCGGCGCCGCCCCGGCCGACACGCCGGCCTGATCGCCCTCCCCCGCGACGCCCGTTGTACACTGGAGCCTGCATGCTCCCTGACTCTGCCGGGGTGGCGTCCGATCCTGCCCCGGGGTGCGCCGCCGTCGAGCCCTCGACTCCCGACGCGCTCGTCCAGTTCCTCGAGCGCAGCCGCCGGCTGGTCGTGCTGACCGGCGCCGGCTGCAGCACCGAATCGGGCATTCCCGACTACCGCGACCCCGACGGCGCCTGGAAGCGCAAACCGCCGGTGCAGTACATGGACTTCGTCCGGCAGCCGACGGTCCGGCAGCGGTACTGGGCCCGGAGCTTCGCCGGCTGGACACGGTTCGCGGAGGCGGCCCCCAATGCCGCCCACCAGGCGCTCGCCCGACTCGAGGCGGTCGGGCGTCTCCACTGGCTCATCACGCAGAACGTCGACGGCCTGCACCAGCGGGCCGGCAGTCGCCGGGTGATCGATCTGCACGGCCGGCTCGATGCCGTGCAGTGTCTGACGTGCCGCGCCACGCTGCCGCGGCACGCGTTCCAGGCGGAACTCGATCGGCTCAACGCGGGGTGGGAGCGCCACGCCGCGGGCGTCGCGCCGGATGGCGATGCCGACCTCGAGGGGGTGGAGTTCTCCGCGTTCCGGATCCCCGCGTGCCCTGCCTGCCGCGGGATTCTGAAGCCGGCGGTCGTGTTCTTCGGCGAATCGGTCCCTCCCGCCCGGGTCGCCGAGGCGCTGGCCCGCCTGGACGAGGCCGACGCGCTCCTCGTCGTCGGATCGTCGCTGATGGTGCGCTCCGGGTATCGGTTCGCGACGACGGCCGCCGAGCGGGGAATTCCGGTGGCGGCCCTGAATCTGGGGCGGACCCGCGCCGATGATCTGCTGACCGTGAAAGTCGAAGGCCGGTGCGG
>DATLRO010000034.1:0-36791 GCA_035534615.1 Vicinamibacterales bacterium | reverse complement strand
CGAGCGTCCATCCGGCTTCAGCAGGAGACTTGATGACGCCACGAGGGCATCGGGAACGACATCGCACGTCGCGGATCGGCTGGCTGCGCGCCGCCGTCCTCGGCGCCAATGACGGCATCGTCTCGACCGCCAGCCTGGTGGTCGGCGTCGCGGCCGCGCACGCGGCCCGCGCCGAGGTCCTGCTCGCCGGCGTCGCCGGCCTGGTGGCCGGCGCCATGTCGATGGCGGCCGGCGAGTACGTCTCCGTCAGTTCACAGGCCGACACGGAAGCGGCCGACCTGGCGCGCGAGCGGCGCGAGCTGGCGACGCAGAGCCACGCGGAACACGAAGAACTGGCCGGCATCTACGTGAATCGCGGCCTCACGCCGGATCTCGCCCGCGAGGTGGCCAGGCAGCTCATGCGCCACGATGCCCTCGGCGCGCACGCCCGCGACGAGCTCGGCATCTCGGAGATCGTCGCCGCCCGGCCGGTGCAGGCCGCGCTGGCATCCGCCGGCTCGTTCACCGTCGGCGCCGCGCTGCCGCTCCTGACGATGGTGATGGCACCGATCACGATGATGATTCCGGTGGTTGCGGGGGGCGCGCTGGCGTGCCTCGTGCTGCTGGGCGGCGTGGCCGCACGCACGGGCGGCGCCTCGGCGAAGGTCGGGGCGCTGCGCGTGCTGTTCTGGGGCGCCCTGGCCATGGCGATCACCGCCGGCGTCGGGCGATTGTTCGGCGCGGTCGTGTAAGAGCAGGGAGGAGCGTCGAACCGCACCCCGCTATCTCTCATTCCTCATTCCTCATTCCTCATTGCTCATTCCTCCCTCGTTGCTCATTCCTCCCTCCTTCGCTTGATCATCTCCGTCACCATCCCCTCCTGCACCACCTCGTCCACCTGATTGAGCAGCGTGGCCGCGAAGCGCACCAGCCCGCGATCCGGATGGTGCAGCGGGCGCTGCTCGGCGACGTCCAGGCGCAGGCGCACCGTGTCCCCCGGCCGGATCGGGGCTTTGAAGCGCCAGTCGATCTCCAGGAGAGCGACCAGCGTGCCGGCCGTGATGCCCGTCTGACTCATCAACCCCGTGGCGACGGCGAGCCCCAGCGCGCCATGCGCGACCCGGCCGCCGAACGCGGTGCCGCGCGCGTAGTCCTCGTCCAGATGCAGGGGGTTGCGGTCGCCGGAGACCGCCGCGAACGCCGCCACGTCCGCGTCCGAGACTGTCCGGGCCGGCGTCTCGAACTGTCGTCCCGGGGTGAAATCCTCGAACCAGAGCGCCATCGCCGCCTCCCGCCGGACCGCCGCGGGTCCAGCCTTGACAGGCTTTTCTGTAATATGTCACTATGCATACGACAGTAGCAAGAGTGAAATATCTATGAACGCGCTCCGCTCGCAGGATCTCGTCTTCACGCTCTACGGCGACTACCTCCTGGGCCGCGAGCGTGGCGTGTGGGTCGGCAGCCTCATCACGCTGCTCGGCCGGCTCGGCGTCTCGCCGGTGGCGGCGCGCGTGGTGCTGTCGCGGATGACGCAGAAGGGGTGGCTGTCCGCGGAGCGGCGCGGCATCCGCAGCTATTACGGCCTGACCAGGCGCGGCCGCCGCCTGCTCGAAACCGGCCGCGAGCGGATCTACCACCCTCCGCGGAACGAGCCGTGGGACGGCGCCTGGTATCTGGTCGCCTATTCGATTCCCGAGACCGGCCGGCGGCGACGGGACGCGCTGCGGGTGAAGCTGCAGTGGCTCGGCTGCGGTCTGCTGACCAACGGGCTGTGGATCACGCCGCACGACGTGCGGAACGAGCTCCGGGAGACGGCCGAGGCCCTGAAGGTCTCGAAGCACCTCGAAGTGTTCCGCGGCGACCATCTGGGCTATTCCTCGACCGCCCAGCTCGTGGCGGCGTGCTGGGATCTGCAGGCGATCAACCGCCGGTATGCCGCCTTTCTCGACCGCTGGCGTCCGGCGCTGGGCCACTGCGCGGAGTGCCGGCAGATCGGCGGCGCCTGCCCGGCGATCGGAGAGCCCGGGCATCCCTGCGCGGCGCCGGAGGACTGCTTCGTGCGGCGCTTTCAGCTCGTGCACGAGTACCGGACGTTTCCCCAGGAAGATCCGTTTCTGCCGGCGCCGCTGCTGCCCGAAGACTGGAAGGGCGACGAGGCGGCGCGGCTGTTCGAGGCGTGTCACGCGGTGCTCGCCGTGCCGGCGGAGCGCTATGTCCAACAGGTCTGCGAGGCGGGCGAGACGGTGCAAGCCGCGCCGGCCGCCTGACGCGAGGGTCCGCACATGGGGCAGTTTGCTTCCCGTTCCGCCGAGAGCCTCGGTCTTCAGGAAGTCCGCTACGCGAAGGCCGATTTGATCGCCACGATCGCCATCAACCGCCCGCAGAACTACAACGCGTACAGCACGCGCGCGCTCGAGGAGCTGGCCACGGCGTTCCGTGATGCCAGCTTCGACGATCGCGTCGGCGTCATCGTGCTGACGGGCGAGGGGCAGGCCGCCTTCTGCACGGGCGGCGACGTGAAGGAGTACGCGGCCGACTACGTGACCCGGCCGCGCGACTACTGGAAGTACATGGCGCTCTTCCGCGCCTACATCGAGAGCATCCTCAACACGGGCAAGCCGGTGATCGCGCGCCTGAACGGCATGGCGGTCGGCGGCGGCAACGAGACGCAGCTCGCCTGCGACCTGACGGTGATGGCGCAGCACGCGTTCATCAAGCAGGTCGGCACGCAGGTCGGCTCGGTGGCCTGCGGCGGCTCCACCCAGTGGCTGCCGCTCGTCGTCGGCGACAAGCGGGCGCGCGAGATTCTGTTCCTCAACGAGCCGGTGCCGGCGCGCAAGGCGCTGGAGTGGGGCCTCGTGAACTGGGTCGTGCCGTCGGTCCGCCGGGGCGACGCCTGGATCGAAGAGGCGACGGCGGAGGAAATCCGGAAGGCGCAGAAGGGCCAGGACGGGTACCGCCTCGACCTGAGCCGGCTCGACGCCGAAGTCCACGCGGTCGCGCAGAAGCTGCTCGACTCCTTCCCGGAGTGCGCGCGTTACACGAAGCAGCAGGTGAACTTCTGGAAGGATCTCGCGTGGCACCAGACTGTGCGGCACGCGCAGGACTGGCTGTCGCTGCACTACACCTGCTGGGAGCCGGTGGAAGGGATGCGCGCCTTCGTGGAGAAGCGCCCCGCCCGCTACCGCCTGCTGCGCGAGCGGGCCGCGGAAGGCGGCTCCTCCGAGACGATGTGGGGGCCGCCGAGCGGTGTGTGTCCGGCGTGCGGCGCGAACAACCTGCCGGCCGGGTTCGGCTTCTGCGGCGCCTGCGGCGCGACGCTGCAGGGAGCCGGGAAGGCCTAGGATCATGGCCGCGATCTCGACCACCGTCGAGTCGGGCATCGCCCGGCTGGTCCTGGACCAGCCGCCGGTGAACATCCTCACGCGCGACGTCCTGCGCGCGCTGCGCGACGAGCTGCGCCGGCTCGCCGCCGACGACTCGCTGCGGGTGCTGCTGATGTCGGCCGCCGGCCGGCACTTCTCGGCCGGCGCCGACGTGGCCGAGCACCTGCCGCCGCAGTGCGACGCGCTCATCGCCGAATTCGTCCAGACCATCGCCGATCTCGACGCGTTTCCCGCGCCCGTCATCGTGGCCGTGCAGGGCCGGTGCCTCGGCGGCGGCTTCGAGCTGGTGCTCGGCGCCGACCTGGTGGTCGCCGCGGAGGGCGCGCGATTCGGTCAGCCGGAGATCCTGCTCGGCGTCGCGCCGCCGGTCGCCGCGGCGTGGCTGCCGTCGCGCTGCGGGCGCGGGGCGGCGGCCGAACTGGTGTTCACCGGCGACCCGATCACCGCGGCGGAGGCGGCCCGGATCGGTCTGGTCCGCGCGGTCGTTCCCGACGCCGACCTGGAGGCCGAGGCGGTGGCGCTCGCCGGCCGGATCGCGCGGCACAGCGCCGCGGCGCTCCGTCACGTGAAGCTGATGCTCCGCGCGCGCGACCGCGACGCCGACGTCCGGGCACTCGAGGCGGCCGGCGAGATCTATCTGGATTCCCTCATGGCGACCGAGGATGCGATGGAAGGCCTTCGGGCGTTCGTCGAGAAGCGGACGCCCGTGTGGAGGCACCGATGACGAGCCCCGCGGTCTTTCCGGCGTGGCAGGGTCGTCCGCTGGACGAGGTGCTCTACGAGTGCCGCGAGCTGGTGGAGGACACGTCGTTCCCGACGGTGCGCCGCTGGCGCGAAGCGGGCGGCCGGGTGGTCGGGCACTTCCAGGTGTACTTCCCGGAGGAGCTCGCGCACGCGGCCGGCCTGCTGCCGTTCAAGGTGCGGGGGGCGCCGATCGAGCCGGCGCACGCCGACTCGCGGTTCGGCTCGTACCTCTGCTCGATCCTGAAGACGTCGCTGGAGCTGGCGCTGAGCGACCGGGTGCAGCTGGATCTGTTCGTCACCCATCCGATCTGCGACGCCGCCCGGAACCTCGCGGCCGTCTGGGGCCGGAACGTGCCGTATCCGGCGGAGATTCTGTACCTGCCGCAGAACGCCAACTCGGCCCATGCCGCCGGCTACCTGTACGGCGAATATCAGCGGCTGCAGCGCGGCCTCGAAGCGATCGGCGGGCGGCCGGTGACCGACGAGGCGCTGCGGCGGTCGCTGGCGGTCTTCAACGAGAACCGCGCGCTGCTCCGCGAGCTGTACGTCATCAAGCGCGACACCCCGTGGCTGGTGACGGCCGACGAGGCGTACGCCCTCGTCGCCCTGGCCGGGCTGGTGCCGCGCGAGGAGCACAACGCGCTGCTGCGCCACACGCTGCCGCTGCTGCGCGCCAGGTCCGCCCGCCGGCAGGACAAGATCCGCGTCGTCATCGAGGGCGGATTCTGCGAGCAGCCGCCGCTCGACCTGATCCGGGCGATCGGCCGGTCCTGCTACGTGGTGGACGACGACCTGCTGATCGGCCTGCGGTGGATCCGGGAGGACGTGCCGGCGGACGGCGATCCGCTGATGCGGCTGGCGGAGGCGTATCTGGAGCGGTCGTCCTACAGCCCGGTGCAGCACGACCTCCGCAAGCCGAAGGAGCGGATGCTCCTCGAGCGGATCCGGGCGGCCGGCGCGGAGGCGGCGATCGTGATGGCCGCCAAGATGTGCGAGCCCGGTCTGGAGGAGCAGGTGGCCTACACCCGGGCGCTGGACGAGGCGAAGGTTCCGTACTTCGTCAGCGAGTTCGAGGAGAACATGACGAGCTACGACCACCTCGAAATCCAGCTGCAGACGTTCGTCGAAAACCTGCTGTTCAGCTGAGGGCGCCATCATGACGAGCGACACCGGCGACGACACGATCGTGGGGCGCGGCAACCGGAACGGGGCGCAGCTGTTCCGCGAGTGGTACGCAGGGCTCAGCGCCGCGGCGGCCGACGACCGGCGGGCCGCCTATGTCTTCGTAATGGGGAGCCTGGCCGAGCTGCTCCGCGTGTTCGACTTCCCGATCGTGTTTCCGGAGATCAATTCGCTGCAGACGGCCGTCCGCCACGCGGCGCACGAGTACCTGAACGAGGCGGAGGACTACGGTTACTCGCCGGACATCTGCGGGTATGTCAAGGCGGACGTCGCCACGCAGCTCCGCCGGGGGCAGCTGCCGATGGCGACGATCCCGAAGCCGGGCCTCGCCGTCTATACGAACGCCTGCAACACCTACATCAAGTGGGCGGAGATCTGGGAGCGGATGTATCACATGCCGACCGTCACGATCGACGTCCCGGGCACGCGGGCGGCCGGCCGGCAGACGCACGCGGGCGACCGGGATTTCGAGAACGATCGCCGCTACGTCCGCGCCCAGCTCGAGGAGCTGATTGCCGTCTGCGAGCGGGTGAGCGGCGTCGCGTTCGACATCGACCGGCTGCGCGAGACGCTCGGCTACACCAACGCGATGAACCGCGGCTGGCGGCGCCTGCTCGATCTGAACCGCAGCCGTCCGTCGGTCTTCAACGCGCTGTCCGACGGCACCATCTATCTCGGCGTCGCGAACAGCCTGCGGGGCGACGCCGCCGGCGCCACCTTCTTCACCGAACTGGTCGAGGAGATGGAGTACAAGGCCGCGCACGGCATCGGAACGCTGAACGAGGAGCAGTTCCGGCTGATCTTCGTGGGCGTGCCGTGCTATCCGATTTTCCGCCGCTTCAACGAGCTGTTCACCGGGTCGGGCGGCACGTTCGTCAACTCCACCTACCTCTGGTTCGCCTCGGGCGGCTCGAACGTCGACTTCGAATACGACCTCGCCCGGCCGCTCGACAGCCTCGCCGAAGGGCTGCTGGTCAGCGTGCGCGACGCGATGGACAGCATGTTCTTCCAGTCGCCGATCCTGGCCGGCATGATCGACGACTACCAGGCCGACGGCATCGTCTACCACCCGATCAAGAGCTGCCGGACGGTGTCGACCGGGCTGGCCGACAGCCGGCGGGCGCTGATGGAGCTGCGCGACGTGTCGAGTCTCTACATCGAGTCGGACATGATGGACCGCCGCGTCGTGTCGGAAGCGCAGCTCAAGAACCGCGTGGACGCGTTCTTCGAGGGACTGGCGACCCGCCGGCGGCAGCCGGCGGCGGTGAAAGGGTAGGAGGGCGTCATGGCGTACGGGGCCGGCGTCGATGTCGGATCCACGCAGACGAAGGCGGTCATCCTGGACGAGACGGGCCGGATCGTCGGCCGCGCACTGCGGCCGACCGGCGCGAACGTGATCCGGGCCGCCGAGGAGGCCTTTCACGAGGCGCTCGCCAGCGGCGACCTCCGAGAGGAGGAGGTCGAGTACGTCGTCGGAACCGGGTACGGGCGCTACAAGGTGACGTTCGGCAACACGCAGGTCACCGAGATCAGCTGCCACGGCCGCGGGGCGGTGCACATGTTTCCCGGCACCCGCACGGTCATCGACATGGGCGGGCAGGACACGAAGGCGATCCGTGTGCGCGCCAGCGGTGAGATCGTCGACTTCTGCATGAACGACAAGTGCGCCGCCGGCACCGGCCGCTTTCTCGGCGCGGCGTCCAGTGCGCTCGACATTCCGCTGGACGACCTCGGCCCGACCGCCCTGCGCGGCGAGCGGCCGGTGAAGATCAGCACGACCTGCACCGTCTTCGCCGAATCCGAAGTGCTGTCGTGGCTCGGCAAGGGCAAGAAGATCGAGGATATCCTGCTCGGCGTCCACCAGTCGATCGCGACCCGCTCGGTCGGCCTGCTGCGGCGCGTCGGCGTGGAGGAGGAGGTCACGTTCACCGGCGGCGTGGCGCGCAATCTCGCGATGATCCGGGCGCTCGACGAGCGCCTGGGGCTGAAGGTGAACGTCAGCGAGGAGTCGCACTTCATGGGCGCGCTCGGCGCCGCGCTCTTCGCGCTGGACCGGATCGTGTCGAGCCGCGCGCCGGCCGCGGAGGCCCGGGGGGCCGCATCATGACATACACGGCAGGCATCGACGTGGGATCCACGTACACGAAGGCGGTCGTCTTCGGCGACGGCCGCATCGCCGGCAGGGCGCTCGAGCCGACCGGCTTCAAGCTGGCCGACGTGGCCGGGCGGGTGTTCGACCGCGCCCTGGAGTCGGCCGGACTGACGCGGCCGGACGTGCACTACGTGATCGCCACCGGCTTCGGCCGGCATCAGGCGACCTTTGCCGACACCCAGGTCACCGACCTGACCGCCAGCGCGCGCGGCACGACGTTTCTCTTCCCGGGCACCCGCACCATCCTCGACGTCGGCGGCCAGACGATGAAGGCGAGCCGCGTGGACGAGGCGGCGTCGGTCCGCAGCTTCCGGCTGAACGACAAGTGTGCCGCCGGCACGGGCGCGTTCCTCGAAAAGACGGCGCGCTACATGGGCTACGGCATCGAGGAGATCGGCCCGCTGGTGAACACGTCGAAGCATGCCGTCGCCATTTCCGGCGTGTGCGCCGTGTTCGCCGAATCCGAGGTGATCAACCAGCTCTCGGAAGGCACGCCGCCGGCCGACATCATGCACGGCGCGATCGTGTCGCTGGTCGGAAGGTCCGTGCAGCTCATGAAGCGCGTGCAGATGGCGCCGGAGTTCACCCTGATCGGCGGCATCATGCGGTTCGACAAGATGGTGGCCGTCGTCCGCGACCAGCTGCGGCAGCCGGTCAACGTGCCGGACGGCGACCTCGTGCAGTTCACCTCCGCCCTCGGCGCGGCCCTGCTGGGCCAGCACCGCCTGCGGAAGCTGGCGGAGGCCGGCAGGGCCGGCGTCGAGGCCTGACCATGGACGAGGAGGCCGCCCGCCGCGCCAGGCTCGACTCGCTGGCGGCGCTGGTGCAGGGAGAGAGCCGCCGGATCCTCGATGAGAAGACGCTGGCGGCCGATCCGGCGCGCCTCGCGGCCGGATGGGAGCAGCGGTTCGTCGCCGACGGCCGGCGCGCGGAGGAGGCGGTCGCCCTGTACGAATCGCTCGGCTTCGACGTGGCCGCCGACCCGGTCCGGATCGAGACGCTGGACCCCGACTGCGCCGACTGCCAGCTCGTGATGCTCCTCGGGTTCAGGACGATCTACACGCGCAAACGGGAGGGCGCCGACCGATGAAAGCCGCCATTTTCCACGCGGCCCACCAGCCGCTCGAGGTCACCGACATCCCGACGCCCGAGCCGAAGGCGGGGGAGGCGCGGGTGCGCGTGGCCGCCTGCGGGCTCTGCCACACGGACCTGCACTACATCGACCACGGCACCCCGACGTTCAAGACGCCGCCGCTCGTGCTCGGCCACGAGATTGCCGGCACGATCGACGCGGTCGGCGCCGGCGTGACCGGCTGGCGCGAGGGCGACCGCGTGCTGCTGCCGGCCGTGCTGACGTGCGGCACCTGCGAGGCGTGCCGCAGCGGCCGCGAGAACATCTGCGAGCACAACCAGATGCTCGGCAACAACCTCGACGGCGGCTTCGCCGAGTTCGTGGTCGCCCCCGCCAAGGATCTGTTCCGGCTGCCGGCCGAAGTGCCGCTCGTCGAAGGATCGATTATCGCCGACGCCATCACGACCCCCTTTCATGCCGTCGTCCGCCGGGGACGGGTCGCGCCGGGCGACTGGGTGCTCGTCGTCGGGTGCGGCGGCGTCGGCCTCAACGTGGTGCAGATCGCCGCGGCGCTCGGCGGACGCGTGATTGCAGTCGACCTGTCGGACGACAAGCTGGCATGGGCCCGCCGGCTCGGCGCGGAGGCGGTCGTCAATCCGTCCGCCACGCCGCGGCTCGACAAGGACGTGCGCCGGCTGACCGGTGGGGGCGGCGTGGACGTCGCGTTCGAAGTGGTCGGCCGGCCGGCGTCGCAGGAGCAGGCGTTCGGATGCGTGCGCACCGGCGGGCGGCTGGTGCTGGTGGGGTACAGCCCGGACCCCCTGGCGCTCAATGCCGGCCGCGTGATGTACCGCGAGATGGAGGTGATCGGCTCGCTCGGCTGCCGGCCGGTGGACTATCCGCGGGTCATCGAGCTGGCGCGCCAGGGCCGCATCAAGGTCGCCGAGCTGGTGACGCATCGCTTCGCGCTCGCCGACATCAACCAGGCGCTCGACACGCTGCGGTCCGGCGCCGCGATCCGCACCGTCATCATCCCGTGATGGGGACGGGTTACGTCACGGATTGTCTCAGGAGATCGAAGAGGTTGCGCGCGCTGGCAGGGCTGGCAGCGTGGGGACGGGTCTCAGACCCGTCCCCACGCGAGACTGCTACACGAGATGCGTGGCGATGAGGAGGCCAGGCAGCGTCAGGACGACATCGACCAGCAGCGCGCCGACCGGCCCGGCGGCCAGCAGCGACGTCCACTGGCCGAGGCCGGCGAGGACCACGGCCGTGATGACCAGGCCGGTCCTGTGCTGCAGCCAGGCGAGCGCCGCGCCGAGGATCGACAACGCGGTGGCGATCGCGATGGTGCGCGTCACGCCGACCCGCACGGGCAGGCTCTTCACGCCGGTCCGGCGGTCCTGGTCCGCGTCCTTGATGTCACACAGCAGACAGCCGGCGCCGATGAGCGCCGCCAGCGGCAGCGACACCGGCTGCAGCACGGCGCGCCAGCCGAACCAGGATCCGTCCGCGAGCGGCAGCGCCACGGCCGCCCACACCCAGACGAGCGGCACCAGCACGGTCTTCGTGGCCGGATACTGCTTGAGCCGGCGGTAGAACAGGCCGGCGAGCGCCAGCGCCGGCACCAGCGCGGCGGTTCCGATCGGCAGCCGGAAGATGAGCGGGAGACAGGCGGCGGACGAGATCAGAAAGCCGGCCGTCAGGGTGAGGCGCAGCCACCGCGGGTCACGATGATACGACGGATCGAGCAGGCGATCCAGGCTGTAAGCGCCGCAGATGCCCCAGAGCAGCACGCCGAGACCGGCGGACGAGAGCGGGGATCCGCTTGCTGCGCTGCTGACGATGGCGACCGACCATCCGAGGAGGATGGGCCACCAGTAATGCACCAGCCGCAACCATGGGCCCCACTCCACCGCTCCGCCACGTTCCTGCATTGCTGTCTTCCATCATAGCCCACGACACTCGGCTGCCGCGCCTGGCGCGCGCCCGCGCGGACCGCTGAGCTGGCGTTCAGCTCTGCCGTGCCGGCGGCCGCCGCCGCGGATCTACAGAGCCCGCACCGCGGCCAGCACGTCTTCCGCGTGTCCGTCCACCTTCACGTTGTCCCACCGCTTGGCGACCCGGCCGCCCGCGTCGATCAGATACGTCGTGCGCGCAATCCCCATGAAGGACCGGCCGTAGAGCGATTTCTTCTGCCAGACGCCGTACTTGTCGGCGACGGCGTGATCGGCGTCGGCCAGCAGCGGGAAGGTGAGGCTGTGTCTGGCGGCGAATTTCGCCTTGCTGGCTTCGTCCAGGATGCTGACGCCGAGCACGACCGCACGGTGCCGATCGAACGTCGGCAGGTTGTCGCGGAACGCGCAGGCTTCCTTCGTGCAGCCGGGCGTGTCGTCCTTCGGATAGAAGTACAGCACGACCGGCTGCCCCGCATAGCCCGACAGCCGGTGTGTCTTCCCCTCCTGGTCCTTCAGTGCGAATGCCGGGGCCTTGCGGCCGGGATCGATGAGTGGCATCGGCGCGTCTCCTTGTGCGGCCCAACGGGCCGCGATCTCGTTGCAGCGGAAGGCGCCGTGTGCGTCCTTCCGGACCGTCTAGTATAGATGCCGCTGGGTGGCCTGGACGCGGGCGGTCGGGCGCCCGGTCGGCCCTTGTGCGCGTCGCCCGGCCGGTGGCGCCCTTCGCATAGAATCCGGTAGGCGCAGGTGAGCCGGAGGAGCGGTCTGTCGAGGGAGTCGCGGGCGGTCAATCTGGCGGTGTTCTTCGGCTCGCTCTGCTATCTGGGGGCGGCGCTGGTGCTCTACGGCCTCGTTTCCCGCCTCGCCGGGGCGAGCCAGACGCCGCTCGAGCGCGTGCTGACGCCGTTGTTCGACCTGCTCGTCCTGATTGCCTGCGTCGCGTTCGTGGCGTTCTATTATGCCGACCTGCCCTCCGTCGATCCGCCCCGGCTCCTGAGGTTCCTGCCGCCGGGACTCCTCATCCTTCTGGCGGTCGGCATCATCGTCGCCCGGGTCGGCGGCGGCCAGACGGTCCCGCGTCCGATTCTGGACGGATTCGTGCTCGTCGCCGTCGGTGCGGCCTTCTTCCGGCTGCACCGGAGGACGTGACGCCCTGCGGGTGCGCCGGTCACGACGTGAGGCCGGGCCGGTTCCGCCGCGGCTTGCCTCCGGGCGGGCGGTCCGGGACAATGAACGCCGGCCGGACGCCTTCATGTGATGCTGACCTGGGATGCGGAAGACTACGCGCGCAACTCCACCGTCCAGTTCGAGTGGGCGCAGCAGCTCATCGGGCGGCTCGCGCTGCGCGACGACGACGCGCTGCTCGACATCGGCTGCGGCGACGGCAGGATCGACGCGCTGCTGGCCGGCCGGGTCGCGCGGGGCCGGGTCGTCGGCATCGACGCGTCGGCCGACATGATCCGCCTCGCCTCCGAGCGCTTTCCGCCCTCGCGGCACCCGAACCTGTCGTTCGTCCAGATGGACGCGAGACGCATCCGGCTTCCCGGGACGTTTCAGGTCGCCTTCTCGAACGCGGCGCTGCACTGGGTCGACGATCACGAAGCGATGCTGCGCGGTGTCCGCGCCTGCCTGGCGCCCGGCGGCCAGATCCTGTTCCAGATGGGCGGCCGCGGCAATGCCGCAGGCATCCTCGCCGTCGTGTGGGAGGTGACGCGGGCGGCCGGATGGCGTGAGTCCTTCGCCGGCCTGGCGCCGGCCTGGCATTTTCACGGCCCGGAGGACTACCGGGAGTGGCTGCCGCGCTGCGGCTTCCGCCCGGAGCGCCTCGAGCTGCTCCCGCGCGACATGCGGTACCGGGACACGGACGGCCTGCGGGGATGGCTTCGCTCGACCTGGCTGCCGTTCACCGAGCGCCTGCCGCCCGCGCGGCGCGAGTCGTTTCTGGACGATGCCGTGCGGGCGTACGTGTCGGCGTACCCGCCCGACGCGGACGGGACGATTCACGTCGCGATGGTGCGGCTGGAGGTGGAAGCGGCCGCCGTCTGACAGGCGGCCCGCGCGTGCGACCGCGGTGCGGCCCTGGATCCGGTTGTTCGATCTCCGCCCCCTGCAGTACATTGCTGAGGTCGCGGCCCGCCGGGATCCGGTCGGCGCGCCGCCCGGCAGACCACCGCGACTGACACCCCGAGGACCGCGTGAAGAAAAAGATCTGTGACACCATCCTGGACGCCATCGGCGACACGCCGATGGTGCGCATCAACCGGATCGCGAAGGGCGTGGTCAGGGGGACCGTCCTCGCGAAGGTCGAGACCTTCAATCCCGGCAACTCGATCAAGGACCGCATGGCGCTGAAGATGATCGAGGATGCCGAACGGGCGGGGCTGCTGAAGCCGGGCGGCACGATCGTCGAGGGGACATCGGGCAACACCGGGATGGGACTGGCCATTGCCGCGGTCGTGAAGGGCTACGCCTGCATCTTCACGACGACCGACAAACAGTCGAAGGAGAAGGCGGACGCGCTGAAGGCATTCGGCGCCGACGTCATCATCTGTCCGACGAACGTGGATCCCGAGGATCCGCGGTCGTACTACGCGGTCTCGTCGCGGCTGGAGAAGGAGGTGCCGAACGCCTGGAAGGCCAACCAATACGACAATCCGTCGAACGCCCAGGCCCACTACGAACTGACGGGGCCGGAGATCTGGGAGCAGACCGACGGCCGGATCACGCACCTGGTCGTCGGGGTCGGCACCGGCGGCACGGTGACCGGCGTGGGGCGCTATCTGAAGGAGCGCAACCCGGCGATCAAGGTCTGGGGGATCGATACGTACGGCTCGGTCTTCAAGAAGTACAAGGAGACCGGCATCTTCGACAAGAACGAGATCTACCCGTACATCACCGAGGGGATCGGCGAGGATTTCCTGCCGCAGAACGTCGATTTCGGCGTGATCGACGGCTTCGAGAAGGTGACCGACAAGGACGCGGCGCTGATGACGCGGCGGATCGCGCGCGAGGAAGGGATTTTCGCCGGCAATTCGGCCGGCGCCGCGATGGCCGGTCTGCTGCAGCTGAAGGACCGCTTCACGGACGATGACGTGATCGTCGTGATCTTTCACGATCACGGGTCGCGCTACCTCGGCAAGATGTTCAACGACGAGTGGATGCGCGAAAAGGGCTTCTTCGACAAGTCGGGTCTGACCGCGCGCGACCTGGTGGCGTCGGGGCTGTCGGGCGAGCTCCGGAGTGTCGAAGCGAGCCAGGCGGTGGAAGAGGCGGCGCGGCTGATGGCGGCGCACGACTTCTCGCAGATCTCGATCACGCGCGACCGCCGCCTCGTCGGATCGCTCAACGAAGCGCGGCTGTACGCGGAGCTCGTCAGGAGCCCGGACGTCCGGACCCGGCCCGTCGAGTCGATCATGGAGCCGGCCTTTCCGTTCGTCGATGCCTCGACCGCCGTCGATCTGCTGTCGACGATGATCACGTCCGAGAATCCGGCCGTGCTCGTGCGCGACTTCAAGATCGACAAGACGTTCATCATCACGCGATCGGACCTGATCCGGCTGCTCTGCTGATCGCCCCGGGAGCCTGCTTGCCTGTGTTGCGGCCGTCCGCGCGGCCGGCGCCGCTCGACCTCGGAACGCTGCGGCGCGCGTGGCCCACGCCTCCCGTCAGCCGCTTCGCGCCGGCGCCGACCGGACACCTCCATCTCGGCCACCTCGTCAACGCCGTCTACACGTGGGGCGTCACCCGGGCGCTCGGCGGCCGCGTGCTGCTGCGGATCGAGGACCACGACCGCGCCCGCAGCCGGCCGGCGTTCGAGCGCGCGATGCTGGACGACCTGGACTGGCTCGGCTTCGTGCCGGACGCGCCGCCGATCGCGGCGTTCGCCGCGGGCCCGTGCGAGGGGCGCCAGAGCGACCGGACGGCGGTGTACGAGGCGGCGCTGGCGGAGCTGCGGGCGCAAGGACTCGTGTATGCCTGCCGCTGCTCGCGGGCGGAGATCCGGGCGGCGGCCGGCCCGGCCGGTGCCGAGCTGCGCTATCCGGGGACGTGCGCCCGGCTGGCGCTGCCGGAGGCGCGCGGGTGCGGCCTCCGCGTCCGCCTGGCGCCGTCGGTCGAGCGCTTCGACGACCTGATGCACGGACCGCAGGTCCAGCGGCCGCACGAGCAGTGCGGCGACCTGCTGGTTCGCGATCGGAACGGCTGCTGGACGTACCAGTTCGTCGCGGCGGTCGACGACCTGCGCCAGGGGGTGACGCTGGTCGTCCGGGGCGACGATCTGCTGGCGTCGACCGGACGCCAGATTCAGCTCGGACGGCTGCTCGGGCGGAGGGAGTCGGCGCGGTTCCTGCACCATCCGCTGATCATGAAGAGCGCGACCCAGAAGCTGAGCAAGTCGGACGGCGACGGCGGCATCCGTGAGCTGCGGGCCGCCGGCTGGACGGCGCCGCAGGTGATCGGCCGCGCGGCGGCGCTCGCCGCCGTGATTGCCGCGGCGCGGCCGGTCCGCGCCGCGGACGTGGGGTCGCTGCTGTTCGGGCCCCCGGCCGGCGGCGGGCCGCCGGTCACCTGAGCGGTGGCGTGGTCGGCGGCGGGCGCCGGTGGTGCGTCTCCTGCTCGTAGGAGTAGGCGAGCTTGAACAGCGTCGCCTCGTCCCACGGGCGGCCGTAGAGCGTGAGCCCGGCCGGCAGCCGGCCGCCGCGCGTGTAGCCCATCGGCACGTCGATGGCGGGGAAGCCGGTCGTCGGCGAGAAGAACTGGCTGTTGTCGCCCGCCGGCGTGTTGAGGTCGCCGATCAGCCGCGGGACGTTGCTCCACGTGGGGTACACGAACGCGTCGAGCTTCAGGCTGTCCATCGTCTGCAGGACGGCCGTCCGCACCTGCTGGCGATACGCCATCTCGGCGTGACAGGCCGGCGTCTCCGGTCCGTTCTCCGGCCCCGCCTCCGCCCGCTCGAGCCTGAGCGCAATCGACGGGTGGAAGAGGCCCGACTTGATGATCTCCGCGAGGCTGTGGACCGGGACGCGATCGCCCTGCGCGGCGAGGTACCGGTTGATGTCGTACTTGAAGCCCATGCACGGGCCGGCGCTCCGGTCGCGATGGATCGCGTCGAGCCCGATCACGGTCGCCGGATCGATGATCGTGGCGCCCCCCCGGCGCATGTCGTCGAGCGCCTTCTGGAAGACCGCCATCACCTCGGGATCGGCCGTGTCCGCCTTCCACGCCTGGCGGAGGACGCCGATGCGCGCGCCGCGCAGGCCGTCGCGCACGAGCGACTTGCTGTAGTCGGGAATCGGCCGGCCGCGCGCGGCGTCGGTCGCCGGGTCGTCCGGGTCGTAGCCGACGATGACCTGGAAGACGGCGACCGCGTCGGCGACCGTGCGCGCCATCGGACCGCCGACGTCGGCCAGCAGGTCGAGCGGCACGATCCCGGCGCGGCTGGTCAGGCCCATCGTGGCCCGGATGCCGACCAGCGCCTGGTGCGACGCGGGGCCGCGGATGGAGTTGCCGGTGTCGGTGCCGAGGCCGACGGCGCCGAAGCTGGCGGCCACGGCGGCCGCCGGGCCGCCGCTCGATCCGGCCGTGACGCGGTCGAGCGCATACGGGTTGCGGGTGTAGCCCGGCAGGATCGAGCTGACCGTTTCGTACGGGCTGAAGGCGAACTCATCCATGTTCGCCTTCGCCAGGACGATGGCGCCGGCCGCCTTGACGCGCTTGACGAGAAACGCATCCTTGTCCGGAATGAACCCCTTGAGCGACAGGGACCCGGCGGTGGTCTGGAGGCCCGCCGTCTGGTAGTTGTCCTTGATGATCATCGGGATGCAGTGCAGCGGCCCGACGAACCCGCCCTGCAGGAACCGGCGGTCGAGCGCGTCGGCCTCCTTCAGCGCGTCGGGATTCACCATGATGATCGAATTGATGGCGGGGCCGTTCTTGTCGTAGGCGGCGATCCGCTGCAGGTAGCGCTCCACGAGGGCCCGGCAGGTGAGGCGGCCGGCCTTCATGGCGGCATGAATCTGCGCGATCGTGGCCTCCTCCACGTGGAACGGCGGCGGAGCCTGGGCCCGTGTGCCGGTGCAGGCGAATCCGAGCGCCAGCAGCGCGGCGCACGCGAGCGGTCCTGACAGATTTCGCATGATGGTCGCTGATCCTATGGCACCTGAGGGCCGCGGCACAATGGCGGAATGGGACCCCGCGCATCCGGAGACCATCGCGAGGGACTGCGTATAATCGGTGCTCGGTGCTCCCATGACTTCCACACGCCTCGCGCCCTGTCCGTCCTCGCCGAACTGTGTCTCGAGCGACGCGCCGGAGGCCGCGCACGCCGTCGCGGCGCTGGCGCTCGCGGTGCCGGCGGCCGACGCGTGGCATGCCGTCCGCGCCGCGGTCGGCCGGCTGCCGCGCGCGACGATCGTCGAGGACGGGCCGGGCTACCTCCGCGCGGAGTGCCGCAGCCGGCTGTTCCGGTTCGTCGATGACCTGGAACTGGAGCTCCGGGCGGCCGACGGCATCGTCGCCGTCCGCTCGGCCGCCCGGATCGGCCGGCACGACCTCGGCGTGAACCGCCGGAGGGTCGAGCGGCTGCGGGCCGCGCTGCGCGCCGAGGGAATCGTCCGATAGCGGCCCTCGGCGCCACGCGATGGTCGCGGGATTGATGGGCGGCCGCGGGCCGATCGTGCTCTGTGGCATGATCGGATCTTCGCGCCCGTCCCGGTCGGCGACCGTGCGACGGGCGGGGCTGGAGTCCTCATGGAGCTGCCGATCTTTCAAGTCGACGCGTTCGCGGACCGGCTGTTCGCGGGCAACCCGGCCGCCGTGGTGGTGCTGCCGTCGTGGCTGCCGGCCGATACGATGCTGGCGATCGCGGGCGAGAACAATCTGGCCGAGACCGCGTTCGTCGTGCCGGAGTCTGACGGATTCGGACTGCGCTGGTTCACGCCGGAAGTGGAGGTGGACCTCTGCGGCCACGCGACGCTCGCGGCCGCCTGGGTCCTGTTCAACCGCGGCTTCACGTCAAGCGAGATGATCCGGTTCCAGTATCAGGGCGGTACGCTGACCGTCGCGCGGGACGGCGATCTGCTGGCCATGGACCTTCCGGCGAGGCCGGCCACACGCGTGCCGGCCGACCCGGCCCTGGCGGCCGCGCTCGGGGCCACGCCGATCGAGGTCCACCAGGCGCGCGACCTGATGGCGGTGCTGCCCGGCGAAGCGGACGTGCGCGCGCTCCGCCCGGACTTCGCCGCGCTCGGGCGGCTGGAGACGTTCGCGGTGATTGTCACCGCGCGGGGCACCGATTGCGATTTCGTGTCGCGCTTCTTCGCGCCGCGGGCCGGCATTCCCGAGGATCCGGTGACCGGGTCGGCGCACTGCACGCTGGTGCCGTACTGGAGCCGCCGGCTCGGCCGGCCGCGCCTGCACGCCCGTCAGGTGTCGCGGCGCGGCGGCGACCTGTTCTGTGAAGATCGCGACGACCGCGTCCGGCTGTCCGGGCGCTGCATCGAGTACCTCCGTGGCCAGATCACCGTCTGAGGTGACGCCGGGTGAGCGGGTGAACCGTGACGCGGGCGGCGGCTCGTCGCCGGCGGAGCCCCGCCGGCTGGCCGGCGCGCTCGGCGGCGTCATCGTCTTCGTGACGCTGGCCGGCGTGCTGCGCGGGACGGCGGTGTGCGATCTCGTGCAGCTCGTGCCGGCGCTCGCGGCGCTCGCGGCGGTGCAGCGGCGGCGGCCGTGGGCGTTCTACGCGGCCGTGCCGATCTTCGTCTTCTGGCTGGTCATCGTCACGGTGACCTGGCTGTCCTGGCTCGGGGCGGTGCCGGTGGTGCTGGGCCGTGCGTCGGCGCCGGCGACAGGGCTGGTCACGCTGGCCGGCCTGTCGGCCCTCGCCGGCCTCGGGGCCGGCGTGCGGTCGCGGTCGGCAGCCGGTGTCCTGAGCCGGCTCGGCGCGTTCTGGGCGTTCGCTCTTCTGCAGATGGCGGGGCTGTGGATGAGCCTCGAGCCGCTGATCGCGCGACGCTGACGCGAGCCCGCGCCAGCCCGCGGGGCTGACCCCGGCCGCGCCGGTCGCCGGCGGGCCGCGTGATACTCTCGAGGTCGAGACGGCGGCGCGGAACGGAAAGGACGGTCGACGGCGATGGCGACCCTGATCGAGGCACCGACCCTCGTCGAGGCGGCGGGCAACAAACCCAAGCGGATCGAAGAGTTCATCGGCCTCGTCAACAGCGGCACCGCGCAGCTGAGCCTCGCCAGGATGACGAGTCCGCCCGGCTGGCAGGAGCCGGGGCAGACGCCGGCCTTCGACGAATACACGGTCGTGCTCACCGGCGTGCTGCGCGTCGAGACGCGGCACGGCACGCTGGACGTGCGGGCCGGACAGGCCGTGCACGCGCCGGCCGGCGAATGGGTCCGCTACAGCACGCCGGGGACCGACGGTGCCGAGTACATCGCGGTATGCCTGCCGGCGTTTTCGCCGTCGACGGTTCACCGGGACGCCTGACGCCGCCGCCGGACGCGACACGCGCCATGCTCGACCTCTCCACGGAATTCGGTCAGATCGACATCTACCTGTTCGACCAGATCCTGCGCGGGCGGATTGCCCCCGGCATGTCCGTGCTCGACGCCGGCTGCGGCGGCGGGCGCAATCTCGTCTACCTGCTGCGGCAGGGGTACGACGTGTGCGGCGTCGACGCGAATGCCGACGCGGTGGCCGCGGTCCGCAGCCTCGCGGCGCGCCTGGCGCCCGGCCTGCCGGCCGATCGCTTCCGTGTCGAGCCGGTCGAGGCGATGACCTTTCCCGGCGCGCACGCGGACGTGGTCATCAGCAGCGCCGTCCTGCACTTCGCGCGGGACGAGGCCCATTTTCAGGCGATGGTGCGGGAGCTGTGGCGCGTGCTGCGGCCGGGCGGGCTGCTCTTCTGCCGGCTCGCTTCGTCCATCGGCATGGAGTCGCGCGTCCGGCCGGTCGGCGGCGGCCGCTTCCGGCTGCCGGACGGCAGCGAGCGGTTTCTCGTGGATGAAGCCGGGCTCATGACGGCGACGACGGCGCTGGGCGGCGCCCTGGCGGATCCCCTGAAGACCACGATCGTGCAGAATCAACGGTGCATGACCACCTGGGTCGTGCGGAAGCCGGCATGAGGACGCGGCGGCGGCGAGCCGTGGAGGTGAGGACGTGATGGCGACCGACATCGAGACGCTGAAATACCCGATCGGCCGGTTTCAACGGCCGGCGCAGATTGGCGGAGAGGACCTGGCCGCGTGGATCGAGGAGATCGAGGCGCTGCCGGCGCGCTTCCGGCGGATGGTCGAGCCGCTGTCGGCGGCGCAGCTCGAGACGCCCTATCGCCCGGGCGGCTGGACGGTCCGGCAGGTGGTGCACCACGTGCCGGAGAGCCATCTGAACAGCTTCATCCGCTTCAAATGGGCGCTCACGGAAGACCGCCCGACGATCAAGGCGTATTCCGAGGATCGATGGGCGAGCCTGCCGGATTATGCGGCGACACCGGTCGGCGTCTCCCTCGACCTGCTGGACGCGCTGCACCGCCGGTGGGTGCCGCTGCTCCGGACGATGACGCCCGGCGAGTGGACGCGCGAGTTCGTGCATCCCGAGCGGGGTCCGATGCGGCTCGACACGGCGCTCGGGATCTACGCGTGGCACGGCCGCCATCACCTCGCGCACATCGAGGCGCTGGCGCGCCGCGAAGGCTGGCGCTGACCGGGACGGGCTGGCGCGGCTACCGGCGCGGGGGCCGGCCGCGGCCCGGCCCTGCCGGCCCCCGGTGGCGTCCGACCGGCGCACCGGGAAACGCCGCGCGGACTTCCGGCATCGTCACCTCCCGCCAGCCGCCGGACGGCAGATCGCCGAGCGTGAGGCCGCCGAAGGCGGTCCGCGTCAGTCGTGTCACGTCGTGCCCGAGCGCCTCGAACAGGCGCCGCACCTCGCGGTTCCGCCCCTCCGTCAGGCGGACGATGAGGTGGGTTTCGCGGCGGGATCGCTTGCGCACCGCGACGGCCGCCGGCTGCAGCCGCTCCCCATCGTCCATCACGCCGGCCCGTGCCCGGGCCAGCGTGTCATCGCCCAGTTCGCCGCGCACCGTCACCGCGTACGTGCGCGGCACCCCGTGGCGGGGGTCCGTCAGCCAGTCGGACAGGCGCGTGTCGCTGGTGAACAGCAGGAGGCCGCTGGTCGCCAGATCGAGGCGCCCGATCGCGACGAGCCGGCGCAGGTCCGGAGGCAGGCGATCGAACACGGTCGGGCGCCCGTCGGGGTCGCTCCGGGTCGTGACGATGCCGCGCGGCTTGTGCAGGGCGATGAACCGCCAGCCGGCCGGTTCCACCGGCCGGCCGTCGATGGCCAGCCGCACCTGCCCCAGGACGACGGGCCGGCCCGGATCGTGCGCCGGCCGGCCGTCGACGGTGACGCGCCCGGCCAGAATGTGAGCGGCCGCCTGCGATCGCGACAGGGCGCCCAGTTTCGAAAGCGCGCGCGCGAGGCTGACGGGCCGCATGGCGGGGGTCACGTCCGTCCCGCCTGCGCCACGACGGCCGCGTGCGGAGGGAGGCGGCGCGATAGAATCAGAAGACCCGGAGCGCACCGCCCGGCGGCTCGGATCGCGGAACGACACGGGGTGGCGGAGCGGTGGAAGCCGGGCATGTCGGGCTCGGGAGAATCTTACCGCCGAAGTTTCGACGCACAATGTCGCGGAAGGGTGACGGGGCACGGACGTGACTCAACAGGCGGATGTCATCGTCATCGGTGCGGGCATCATCGGCTGCTCGACAGCGTATGAGCTGGCGCGTCGCGGCGCGCGCGTGCGCCTGATCGACGGCCGCGACATTGCGCTCGGCGCGACGCAGGCGTCGGCCGGCGTGCTCGCGCCGTACATCGAAGGGCACGAGAAGGGGGCGCTGCTCGATCTGGCGGTCAGGAGCCTGGCGCTGTACGACGAGTTCATCGGGCGCCTGCGCGAGGAGACGCGCGGACCCCTGCACTACGATCGGACCGGCACCGTCGAGACGGCGGCGGACGCGGAGACGGCCGCGGCGCTCCGCGCGCGCGCGCGGCACCTGGACGAGGCGGGCGTGCGAGCCGAGTTCCTCGACGCGGCCGCCGTTCGCGAGGCGGAGCCGCGCCTGGCGCCGGAGACGGCGGGCGGCCTGGTGGTGCACACCCACGGGTTCGTCAACGCCGTCGAGCTCACGCTCGCGCTGTGGGAGGCGGCCGCTGCGCGCGGCGTCCGCGTCTTCCGGCCGTGCCAGGTGCGCGCCCTCTCGGCTGCGGGCCCCGACGTGCGGGTGGACACGGACGATGGCACGATGACCGCGGCGACCGTCGTGCTGGCCGCCGGCAGCTGGTCCGGACAGATCGCCCTGGAGGGCGAGACGGTGCCCGTCCGCCCCGTCCGCGGCCAGCTGCTGCATCTCGACTGGCGCGGCGCGCCGCTCGAGCGCGTGATCTGGGGGCCCTCCTGCTATCTCGTGCCGTGGGCCGACGGCTCGCTGCTCGTCGGCGCGACGGCCGAAGAAGTGGATTTCGACGAGCGCGCCACGGTGGCCGGCGTGCGCGACCTGCTGGACGCGGTCTGCGACCTGGTGCCGCACGCGTGGCAGGCCGGTTTCACCGGCGTGCGGGTCGGCCTGCGGCCGGCCACACCGGACGAACTTCCGATCATCGGACGGTCGCGCGTGCTCCCCGGCGTCGTGTATGCGACCGGGCACTATCGGAACGGCATTCTGCTGGCGCCGCTCACCGCCGGGCTCGTGGCTGATCTCGTGATCGACGGACGCCGTCATCCCGATCTCGACGCGGTCCGACCGGACCGGTTCGGCCGGAGCTGACCGGCAGACGGAGGCGAGGCAGCCATGGGACGGACCGTGTCGGTCGGCGACGCCCGTTTCGACGTGACCGCCGTTTCCCGGGGCGACCGCTGGGTGGCGCAGGCGGACCGCGGCGATCGACACGACCGCTACGGGCCGGTGTTCGAGGGCGACACCGAAGCCGAGGCGATCGATCGCGTGGCGGTGTGGCTGGTCTGGCAGCAGGAGCACGAGGAGGCGCTGCGGTCGCTGCAGGCCGCCCAGCGGGTGTATCAGCGGACGGTGGCCGGCAGCGCGTTCGCGGCCGCTGACGGCCCGACGCCGGACGTCGAGCGCGACGCGCTCGATCAGATGGAGGCGGCCCGCGCCAGGCTCGAGGAGATCCGCGAACGTCAGCCGTCGGACTGAACCGCCGGCCGGAAGGGGGAGACATGGCGAGACTGAGCGACCAGGAGATCGGCGTGCGCCTGCAGCACCTGCGCGGCTGGGCACGCGACGGCGACGCCATCCGGAAGCAGTTCACGTTCGCCGACTTTCCGGCCGCCGTGGCGTTCGTCAGCCGGCTGGTGCCGGGCGCCGAAGCGGCCGACCACCATCCGGACATCGTCATCAACTACAAGCGGGTCACGCTGAGCTACGCGACGCACAGCGAAGGCGGCCTGACGGCGAAGGACTTCGACGGCGCCGTCATGGCGGACTTGGTGGCGTGACGCGGCCCGGCGCATGCGGCTCAAGAAGACGTACAGCTCGCGTGAAGTCGCCGCCCTCACCGGCCTGACGGCGCGGCAGCTGCAGTGGTGGGACGTCCACCGGCTCGTGCTGTCGGCGGTGGCGCCGAGACGGACGGCCGCCGGCGGTTTCACCGAGCGCCGGTACTCGCCGGTCGACCTGCTCGAGCTGGCGGTGCTCGCCGACCTGCGGCGCCGTGGATTCTCGGCCGGCAAGATCCGCCGGCTGATCGAGACGCTGCGCGAGCGGTTCGGCGTCCGGCTGTTCGAGGCGACGAGCGGCGGCGGGGAGGTCACCCTGCTGACGGACGGGCGGGAGATCTACGCGCGGACCCGGGCGGGGGAGTTCTTCAACCTGCTGCGGGCGCCGGCGCAGCCGCTGCTGGAAATCGGCGAGGAAACGGTGCTGCGCGAGCTGAACGGGAGGATGCGCGGCCGGCGGAAGCGGGTGGCGGCGAAGCCGCGCGCGACGGGACGCTCCGACTCCGCCGACTGACCGTCCAGCGGCCCGGCTCAGCGGATCGGAAACACGCGTTCGAGGTCATCGGCCGGCCGCGGAATCACGTGCACGCCGACCAGCTCGCCGACACGCCGGGCGGCCGCGGCGCCGGCGTCGGTCGCCGCCTTCACCGAGCCGACGTCGCCCCGGACGATGGCGGTCACGAGGCCGGCATCGACCTTCTGCCAGCCGACGAAGACGACGTTCGCCGTCTTCACCATCGCGTCGGCCGCTTCGATCATGCCGACCAGCCCGCGTGTTTCCACCAGACCGAGCGCTTCGCCGGGGAGCGGCTTGTTCTTGTCTGCCATGTCCGTACGTCCGAGCACCGAGCCCCGAGCACTGAGCCCCGAGCCCCCCCATCTTCCTTCAAAACCGCCGGGAAGGAAAGGGCGGACGCGTCAGGCGATCCGGCCCCGCGCGGCGACCGGCAGCGTGTCGATGATCTCGGTGCCGTCGACCAGCCGGACCTCGTCCACGAGATTCGACACGACGCACGAGTGGTTCGGCACGATGCGGACGCGGTCGCCAGGCTCGAGCGGCGTCGACCCCGTCAGGGCGCGCACGACCGCGTGCTCTTCGGACAGCCGCTCGATTGCCAGCGACGTGTCGGGCGCGGCCGGAGACGGCATGGCGAGGTCCGTCAGGATCGTGCCGTAGCCCGCTGGCTTGTCGAAGCCGCGGGCCGCATCGGTCGTCAGCGTCTTGGCGCCCGAATCGAGGATGATCCGGTCGGGCGCCGGCTTGGAGACGACCATGGCGAGCACCGTCAGCGCGCAGTCGTCCAGGCTCGCGGCGCCGAGCGACACCTGCGTCCGGTCGTAGTAGACGTAGTTGCCCGGGCGGATTTCGGTCAACCCCGGCTGCGCGACGCTGAAGCGGAAGGTGGGCGTGGCGCCGACGCTGATCTCCTCGAGGGCGATACCGTCCTGGCGGGCGGCGAGCTGCAGCGCAACGAGCCGGGCGGCCTCGTCTTCCGCAATCCGCTTCAGCTCGTCCCCGGACGAGGCCGCGTAGCCCTGGCCGGCGTGGCTGAGCAGGCCGCGCAGCCGCAGGCCCGGCATGCCGGCCACGGCGCGGACGAAGGCGCGGGCGTCGACGCGGTCCGGATCGACGCCGCAGCGATGGAACCCCACGTCGATCTTCACCAGGACGTCGAGCGTGCGTCCGGCGCGCCGCATCACGTCCGACCACACGCGGGCCACGTCCAGGTGATCGACGATGATCGAGATGGCGGCGCGATCCATCAGTGCGAGGAGGCGCGGGGCGCTCGCCGGATTCACCGGGTACGGGAGCCGGATGTCGGTGACGCCCCCCTCGACGAAGACCTCGGCCTCGCCCACCTTGGCGCAGCAGATGCCGGTGGCGCCGCGGCCGATCTGCCAGGCGGCGATTGTCGGACTCTTGTGGGTCTTCGCGTGCGGCCGCAGCCGCAGGCCGTGCGCCGCCGCGGCCGCCTGCTGCCGCGCGATGTTCTTCAGCAGACGCGGCCGATCGACGAGGACCTGAGGTGTGGGGAGATCGGTGATGTGCACGCGTCCAAGTGTAGGGCGAGACCGTGCCGGCGACAAGAAACAGGGGCGGCGGTGATCTCGGGCGCTCGGTTCGGACGCCGCGCTGTCCGGGGCGCCGGTACCGGTAGAATTCGCATTGGCCCGGTGATTGCGCGCGGCAACGGCCCTGGCCGGGCGTGCGGCCGGGGTTTCTCACGGCGGTCGCTCCGGACCCGGTCCCGCGGAGCGGGCTGATGGACACGCGCGGAGGTCAGGTGTCGGAAGCCAGGGTGGTCACGGCGACAGACGAGACGCTCGAAACGATCCTCGACGAATCCTTCGGGATCTGGGGGGACGGCCTGACGCGCGCCGCCTACGGGCGGTTCAACGCGGCGCAGCTGCGGACGCCGTGGGGCCGGACGCACCTGCGCCGCTTGGCGCTGGTCGACGGCGGCCGCCTCCTGTCCAGCGCGAAGCGCTACGATCTCGCCGGCCGGCTGGACGGGCGCCGCGTGCGGATCCTCGGCATCGGCGCCGTCTTCACGCCGCGCGCGGAGCGAGGACGCGGGCACGCGCCTGCCCTGATCCGGCGGATGATCCAGGAGGCGGCCGACGAAGGGGTGGAGCTCGCGCTGCTGTTCTCGGAGATCGGTGCGCCCTACTACGAGCAGCTCGGCTTCCGGACGGTGCCGACCGGCGACCTGCTGCTGCAGATCGGCACCAAAGCCGGCGCGCCCGCGATGCTGGTGCGCGCCGGCGAGGAGCGCGATTACGCCGAGATCGGCGACATGCACGCCGTGCGGGCGGCGCGGTACCGGTTCGCGCTCGAACGGGACGCCGGCTACCTCGGCTACGCGATCGCGAAGAAGCGGATGCTGGCCGGCTTTGGCGCGCGCGGCCATCGGGCGCTGCAGTTCTTCGTGGCCGAGGAGGGCGGCCGCGCGGTGGCGTACCTGGTCATGACCGTCACGGACGGCGAGTCCCCGGCGGCGCGGCCGCAGGGCGACCCGTTCCCGGCCGGCCGGCGTCGGACCGCGGACAAGTGGACCATCGAGGATTGCGGGGATCGGGATCCGACCGGCGCGCGCCTGGGCGCCATGCTGCAGGTGCTGCTCGCCCGCATGCCGGGTGAGCAGCGGCCGACGATCCGCGCCTGGCTGCCGGCGGGGTTCCGGCCGCCGCAGATGACCGGTGCCCTCGCGGTGCCGTGCGGCATCGAGATGATGATGCGCTGGACCGGCGAGCGCGCGGACCCCTTCGTTCTGAAGGGCGAGGACGTCTTGTACTGGCGGGGCGACGCCTTCTGAGAACAACCGCTCCCAACGCCCGCGCGGTGGGCCCGCGACCGCAGAGGAGCGAGCCGGATCGCGAGCGGAACGGAGGGAGCCGGAGCCCGGGGCGGAGCCCCGGCTGGAGCAACCCCGGCGCGCAGGCGCCGGCGGCCCGCCAGCGGGCCCGCGACCGGAGAGGAGCGAGCCGGATCGCGAGCGGAACGCAGGGAGCCGGGGTCCGGGGCGGAGCCCCGGCTGATCAACGAATTCTTACGCGGCTCTGCTCGCGCATGAACTGCTGCACGTAGTGCGGGCCGCCGGTGCCGCGGCCGGTGGAGCCGCTCGCCTTCCAGCCGCCGAACGGATTGATGCCGGGCCAGGCGCCGGTCGTGGCGCCGGCGCGGCGGTTCGCGTAGGTGACGCCCGCCTCGATCGAGTCGAAGAACCGCTGAATCTCCGCCTCGTCTTCCGAGAAGATGCCGGCCGTCAGTCCGTACTCGGTGGCGTTGGCGAGGCCGATCGCCTCGTCCAGCGAGATCACGTCGGTGAGGACCGTGATCGGGACGAACAGCTCCTCCTTGAACAGCAGATGATCCTTCGGCAGGCCGTCGATGATGGTCGGCTCGACGAACCAGCCGTGGTCGAACGGGTCGCCGGTGAGGCGCCGGCCGCCGGTGAGGATCTTCCCGCCGTCGGCCTTCGCGCGGGCGACGGCGTTCTCGTACGTCTTCACCGCCGCTTCGTTGATGACCGGACCGAGCCAGACGTCCCGATCCAGCGGGTTGCCGATCCTGATCTTCTTCGTCTTCTCGACCAGCAGCTCGACGAATTTCGCGCGGACGTCCTTCTGCACGTAGACGCGCGAGCAGGCCGAGCACTTCTGGCCCTGGGCGCCGAACGACGACCGCATCACGCCGTCGCTCGCCTTCTCGAGGTCGGCCGAGCGCATGACGAGCGCCGGGTTCTTGCCTCCCATCTCGATGATGAGCGGCCGCGGCGTCGGCCGGGTGGCGTTGTCACGGATCAGGTGCATGCCGACTTCCTTCGATCCCGTGAAGACGACGCCGTCGATGCCCGGGTTCTCGATCAGCTCCTGGCCGACCGTGCCGCCGCCGCCGGTGACGAAGTTGAAGACCCCGGCCGGCAGGCCGGCGGCGACCGTCATCTCCTGGAGCTTCAGGCCGAGCAGCGGCGTGTCGGAGGCCGGCTTGAAGACGACCGTGTTGCCCGCGACCAGGGCGCCGCCCGCGGGACCGGCCGCCAGCGCCATCGGGAAGTTGAACGGCGAGATGACGGCCCACACGCCGAACGGCCGCATCACGCTGAAGTTCTCCTCGCCGGGGCCGAGCGTGTTCATCTTCTCGGCGAAGCCGCCGTGCTTCTCCATCTGATCGCAGTAGTACGCCATCAGATCGGCCGCCTCTTCGACGTCGCCCACGCACTCGAGCCGGTTCTTGCCCGCTTCGTAGCCCATCAGCGCGGAGAGCTCCCAGCGGTTCGCCCGGATCGCGTCGGCGACGCGGCGCACGAGCGCCACGCGCTCCTGCCACGGCCGGCTGCTCCAGGCCGGGTAGGCGGCGCGCGCGGCGGCGATCGCCTGCTTCACGTCGTCGCGCGTGCCCTTCTGGAACTTCGCGATGAGCATCCGCGTGTCGATCGGACTGCGATCCTCGAACTCCGCGGCAGCCCGGACTTCGCGGCCCCCGATGAACATCGGGTAGCTGCGACCGAACGTCGTGCGGACCTGCTGGATGGCGGCGTCCAGCTCGCGGTGGAGGTCTTCCATCTGGTCCGCGCTCATCGTGGCATAGGTGATCTTCATCTGCGAGCGGGGTGTGTCGGTTTTCATGGTCTATCCTCGGGAAGAGAAGGAGAACGGCGGCACGTCACCGGCCATCTTGCGATCTTACCCTGAGACGGTCCCCGGGACCCGGACGCCGTGCCGCCCGCGGGCGCTGCGTATAATGGCGGCCTGGATCCGGCCGGCGGGCGGCAGGGAGGCGAAGCCGCCCGGGGCCGCGGCAGGCGTCAGGGGAGCCCCGGAGACGATCATGCGCATCGCGCTCGTTCAGCAGCACGCCACCTCCGACCGCACCGCCAACGTCGCCCGCGGCCTGCAGGCGCTGGAGCGCGCGGCGCGGCAGGGCGCCGGACTGGTCGGGTTTGCCGAGCTGGCCTTCGAGCCGTTCTATCCGCAGCATCCCGCCGGGCCGGACGCCCGGAAGGCTGCGGAGCCGGTGCCCGGCCCGATCACCGACGCCTTCAGCCGCCGGGCCCGCGAGCTCGGGGTGGTGGTCGTCCTGAACCTGTTCGAGCGGGACGGCGACCGGACGTACGACTGCTCGCCGGTGATCGATGCGGACGGGACGCTCGTCGGGCGCACGCGCATGGTGCACATCACCGAGTACCCCTGCTTCCACGAGCAGGGATACTACGCGCCGGGCGACCTCGGGGCCCCGGTGTTCCGGACGCGGGCCGGGCGGATCGGCGTGGCGATCTGCTACGACCGGCACTACCCGGAATACATGCGGGCGCTGGCCCTCGGCGGCGCCGAGGTCGTGGTCGTGCCGCAGGCCGGCACGGCCGGCGAATGGCCCGAAGGGCTGTACGAGGGCGAGATGCGCGTCGCGGCGCTGCAGAACGGTTATTTCGTGGCGCTCTGCAACCGGGTCGGCGTCGAGGACCAGCTCGCGTTCGCCGGCGAATCGTTCGTGTGCGATCCGGGCGGGAACGTCATCGCGCGCGCGCCGCTCGGCGAAGACGCGATCCTGCAGGCGACGCTCGATCTGCGCGAGGTGCCGGCGTCCCGCGCGCGACAGCTGTTCCTCCGCCACCGGCGGCCGGAGCTGTACGGAGCCTGGCTGGGGAAGGGGGGATCCGAGGCTCTCTGACGGAGCGCGCAGAACGCAGAGAACGAGCCGCCTCCGGCAGGATCCGGAGCGTCGGCGACGGCTGCGCGCGGGGGTGGCCGCCTTCGCGCTGCCGGCTACTCTTCTTCACTCTCGTAGACGTTCTCCCAGAACGTCTCCCGCGTCTTTTGCTCCCTGAGCGGCTCGTTCAGAAAGCCGACCAGCGGGGCGGCCTGCCTGAAGGTCGAGATGAGGGTCCGGTAGAACCGCGGATCGGCGGCAAATGCCGGCGGGAAGTCGGCGCCCGCCAGAAGGTCCTTGAGCTTCAGATATTCGGCTGCCGCGTGATCGGCGGGAAATCCCCGCGGCACCCGCTGCAGGCGTTCGCCGTCGACCTCGCCGCAGGTCCGGCGGAACCCCGGCGAACGGACGAGCGAGCGGAAGCGGGCGAAGTTCGACGCGAGGTGCTCGCGGACCGCGTGGAGCTTCGCGGTGTCGGGATGGTAGAGGCCGCCGCCCATCCGGACGCCGTCGGGGCCGATGTGAAAGTAGAGCACGGCTCCCTCCCCCTTGCCGAGCCGGCGGTCGGGGAAGACCCCGGCGACGTGCGTCTTGAGCGGCGACTTGTCGGCGCTGAACCGGGTGTCGCGATAGATGCGGTAGGTCGAGATCTTCGGATCGGCGACCATGTCCGGCGCGAACGCACGGAAGTCGACCGCGAGCCGCTCGACGATGGCGAGCAGCGGCCCGCGCACGTGCTCCTCGTACTCGTCGCGCCGGGCGCGGAACCAGTCGCGGTCGTTGTTCCGCTTCAGCGCGCGCAGGAACGACAGCGAGCGCGGAGTGAAGCGGGGAGCGGGTGTGGCGGCCATGGTGCATCGCCCCGGGCGGCCGGGGCGCCGGTGTTCAGCCTTTCGCCGCCTGTGCCATCGCGGCTTCCCGCCGCCGCGTCAGGTGCGGCACGATGCCGAGCAGCCGCTCGACCAGCATGAGCTGCGCCCGGTGATGCATCTCGTGCTCCTTCACCGACAGGATCATCTCGAAGCGGGTCTTGGCCGGCGGCGTCAGGTGCGGCGGGAACGTCACCTGGTCGGCCAGATCGGCCTCGGTCAGTCCTTCCAGGTACGCCGCCCACCGCGTGCCGTCCGTCTTCAGCAGGTCGACGATCTGCGCCTTCGTCGTGAGCGCCGCCTGCTGTTCGGCCATCGCCTGGTGCCACGCGGCGAAATCGAGGCCGACGAAGGTCTTCAGCTTCTTCACGGCGTGCGTCTCGTAGTTCGCCTGGGAGCTGACGGCCAGGTGGGCCAGGAGCTCGCGCACGCTCTGCGCCCCGGGGGCCGGGCGGAACGAGTACTTGTCCTCCGGGATGTCTTCCGCGATCTGAATCGTGTTGTCGCGCACGGTGCGGAACGACCGCGCCAGATCCTTGCCACCATAGCCTGTCATCGATACCTCCATCCGTCGCCCTCGCACCGGACCCTCAGTGTACGTTTTCGATCAGACTGATATTCTCTTCCAGAACCTGTTCGATCTGGAAGGCCAGGCAGCGGCAGCCGGGAGAGACGTCGCACTGCGAGTCGAGCAGCGTGTGCCCGCAGCTCAGGAATCTGGAGGCGCCGATCAGTACCAGCCGACCGGCCGCTCGTCCAGATTGATGTAGACCTGCTTGACCTGCAGGTATTCCTCGACCCCCCAGCGGCCGAGCTCGCGGCCGAAGCCGCTCTGCTTGCAGCCGCCCCAGGGCGCCTCGACGTAGGTCGGCTGCATGTGGTTGACCCACACGATGCCGGCGCGGAGGCGCTTGACCACGCGCATCGCCCTGAAGATGTCGCGCGTCCAGACGGCCGCGGCCAGGCCGTAGTACGTGTCGTTCGCGATCCGGATCGCGTCGGATTCGTCCTCGAAGGGGATCACGCAGGCGACCGGCCCGAAGATCTCCTCGCGGGCGATGCGGGCCGAGTTGTCCACGTCGCAGAAAATCGTCGGCTCGACGAACCAGCCGCGGTCGAGCTCGCCGCCCGTCGCCCGGTGGCCGCCGATCGCCAGACGCGCCTCGCCCTTGCCGATCTCCTGGTACGCGCGCACGCGATCGAACTGTTCGCGGCTGACGAGCGGCCCCATCTTCGTCTCGCGATCGATTCCGGGACCGAGCCGGATGCGCCGGGCCTTCTCCACCATCGCGTCCAGGAACCGCGGGTAGAGGGACCGCTGCACCAGGATGCGGCTGCCGGCCGAGCAGATTTCCCCCTGATTGAAGAACACGCCGAACAGCGCGCCGTCGACCGCCGCCTCGAAATCGGCGTCGGCGAAGAAGATGTTCGGGGACTTGCCCCCGAGCTCCAGCGAGAGCTTCTTCAGCGTGTCGGCGGCCGACCGCATGATGATCTTGCCGACCTCGACGCTGCCGGTGAACGCGATCTTGTCGACCCCCGGATGGGCGACGATCGCGGCGCCTGCCGGCTCGCCGTATCCGGTGACGATGTTGACCACGCCGGGCGGCAGGCCGGCGTCGGCGAAGCTGCGGGCGAGCGCCAGGACGCTCAGCGGCGTCTGCTCGGCCGGTTTCAGCACCGCCGTGCAGCCGGCGCAGATGGCGGGCGCCAGCTTCCACGCGGCTATCAGCAGCGGATAGTTCCACGGCACGATCTGGCCGGCCACGCCGATCGGCTCGCGCAGCGCCAGGCTCATCGCCTGGTCGGGGACCGGCAGCACCTCGCCATGGATCTTCGTCGCCAGGCCGCCGTAGTACTCGAAACAGGTCGCGACATCCTCGATGTCGAACTCGGCTTCGACGATCGGCTTGCCGCTGTTGAGCGTCTCGAGTTCGGCCAGCTCGCCGGCGCGATCGCGGACGATCTGCGCCAGTGCGAACAGCACGCGCCCGCGATCCTGCGCGGTCGCCTCCGTCCAGGGGCCTTCGTCGAAGGCCCGGCGGGCGGCGCCGACCGCGGCGTCGACATCGCGGGCGCCGGCGGCCGGCACGCGCGCCAGCTCCTCCTGCGTCGCCGGATTGAGCACGGCGATCTCGCCGGACGAGGCGGCCGGCACGAAGGCGCCGTCGATGTAGAGCGACAGGGTGTCCATGACGGGAAGGGCGGCGATCACCCGATCGCGCCGCCCGCGCCGGCCGGATGCCGGATCGCCACGGCCGTTCGGACGGCCGCCATCCAAGGACTATATTCAGTTGCAGGCGGCGCTGGCAAACGGGCCCGGGCCGCCCGCGCGAGACAGCGCCGGCCGGATGCGGTTACACTCCTGTGCCGGGCGGCCGGACGCGGAAGGGCCGCCGGGCGCCGACAGGACCGCGCATACAGACAGGAGACGGACAACACGCTATGGGCACGCACGCGACGTACGACGATGTGAACCTGATCCTTCATCTCTACGAGCTCCGGCGCGAGGAGCGGATGCGCCAGGCCCGCGCCTGGTTCGCCGCGTCGTTCAAGGCCGGCAGTCTCGACGAATTCAACACGATCTGCGCGCCGGGCACCGATCCGAACGCGTCGTTCAGGATGGTGACGTCGTTCTGGGAAATGGCGGCGTCGTTCGTCACCAGCGAGGTCCTGAACCAGGAACTCTTCTTCCAGAGCGGGCGCGAACTGCTGTTCGTGTGGGAGCGGCTGCGGGACCTGCTGCCGAAGATCCGCGAGACGAACAGCGACGCGGGCTACCTGCGGAACCTCGAGACGGTCGCCACGGCCTACATCGCGTGGCTCAATGCCACTTCTCCGGGCGCGTACGAGACGTTCAGCAAACGCGTGCGCGGCCGGTAACGCGGACGCGGCCGGCCGCGCGGCCGCGGATCAGTGCCGCGCCGCGTCGGTCGGCCGGGTCATGCCGGGCGGCACGACCGGCGCCACCGGCGCCGTCCCTTCGGCGTGCGTCAGGGTGGCGTCCGGCACCACCCGCTGGTAGACGAGCTCTCCGTTGAAGATCGTGGCGTCGACCACGGTGTCGGACAGCGCCGACGGCGGCGCCTGGAAGATGTCCTTCGAGAGGATCACCAGATCGGCGAGCCGGCCGGGCGCGATGGTGCCGACCCGGCGATCGTCGAACGACGCGTAGGCCGCGCCGCGCGTGTAGCCGTCGATGGCCGTGGCCAGGCGCGCGGTCAGCGCCGGCGTCCAGGCGTCCGGCGCGTCGGCGCCGTCCCCGGCGGGGGCGATCGCCGCCGTGACGGCCGCCAGCGGATTGAGCGGCGCATCAGGCCAGCCGCTTCCCAGCGCCAGCCGCCCGCCAGCGGCCTGCAGGGCCTGCCATTGATCCGCATTCCCGCTCGTCGACGCCGGAATTCCCGCCCACGCGAACAGCCGCGGCGCCCCGCGCGCGGCGTCGATCTGCTGCGAATCGATGATGCCGGCAGACGCGAGTGCGGTGAGGCCGTGCAGATCCAGCTTGCCCGTGTGCTCGATCCGGTCGCGCCGGCCGCGGGCCGGCGCCGGGTTCACGGCGGCCGCGCGCTGCAGCGCCTGCAGGGCCCGCTCGAAGCTCGCCCGGTCCGCCTCGATCAGCACCTGCCAGCCGCGGCGGTCCATCATCGCGGCGATGCGACCGATCCCGGCCGGGGGGATCGTGCGGACCGCCTTGGCCGCGGGCGCCGGGTGGGGCGCAAGCGCCGCAGGTGCCGCGGCGCCAGGCCCGGCCGGCCGGGTCGCGCTCCTGGCGTCGAGCACGATGGCGCCGGTCCGCAGCAGGGCATCGTCCGGGAGCTGCTTCCAGAGCGTGTCGAACCGGTCCGCGTCGGCGGCCGTGAAGGATCGCGGGATCGCCAGCGCCGCGTACACCCGCAGCCCCAGATGCCCGGCCTGGCGGGCCGCGGCGTACGCCTCGAGGTCGGCCGGCGTCGCGCCGATCGCCTGGATGCTCGTGATCCCCAGCCGGTGCGCGCGGTCGGCCAGCGCTTCGATCGCCCGCAGGCGGGTCCGGCCGTCCGGCGACGGCAGCAGGCGGTCCACGAGGTGGCGGGCGGTTCCTTCGAGGACCCCGGTCGGCTCGCCGTTCCAGCTGCGGACGATCGTGCCGTCCGGCGGATCCGGCGTCTGCGCCGAGATGCCGGCCAGCTTCAACGCGCGCGAATTGGCCCAGCCGACCGACCCGTCGGCGCTCACGAGATAGGCCGGCCGATCGGGGACGAGCGCGTCGAGGCGGGCGCGGGTCGGGCCGTCGGGCCCGAAGACCGACGGCCGCCAGCCGCTGCCTTCGATCCAGGCCTGCCCGGGATGCGCCGCGGCAAACGCCTGGATCCGCTGCTCGACCTGCCACGCCGTGAACGCGTCCGACAGATCCACGCCGGTCAGCGCCGTCTGTTCCACGAGCGCGCCGACGTGGGCGTCGTCGAAGCCGGGCAGCACCGTCCGGCCGTGTGCGTCGACGACGCGCGTCTGGCGGTGGCGGAGCCGCTCGACGTCGGCGTCGGTCCCGACGCGCACGATCCGATGGCCGCGGATGGCCACAGCCTGCGCCGGATGCGACGGGCCGGCCGGGGTGTAGACCCGGCCGTTGATGACGATGAGGCTGGCCGGACCGTTGCGGTCGGGACGCTGCGCGCCCACGATCAGGCCGGCGATGACCGTCACGGCGACGATTGCGACCACGATCCAGGCGGTGAGTCGTGACGCCACGGGGCCTCCGGAGCCAGAGGGTCGACGGTCGCGCCGGCCTGTCTTCACCGCCGCGCTCCCGTCGTCCCGGTCGGATGGCGACGCGGCCCGGTGCGGGGCCGCGTCGCCCGTTCTGCCTATGGTACCTGCCGCGCGCGGGCGGCACGAGAGGAAGCCGGCACCGCTCGTCCGCGGCGGCGGATCAGCGCGAGACCGCGCACCGGTTGGCGCCGGCCTCGAGCGGCCGCAGATCGGGCGGCATCGACGCCTTCCCTTCGTTGATCTTCACGATCTGCACATGGTTGGGCGGCGTCGGCGGGATCCGGCCGAGCACGGCCTCCACGAAGGGGCCCTCGTCGAGCGCCAGCAGGGGCAGACCGGCGAGAATGCGCTCGAGCGGCGCCGCATGGACGACGCCGTCGAACGCGATCGGCTCGCTCGTGTGGCACGGGAAGACGAGCAGCGAACCGGGCAGCGACGCCAGCGTGTCCTTCAGCGAGTGGAAGAGCATCCGTGCCCGGCGTGCCGGCTCGTCACCCGGCGCCACCAGGTCCGGCCGGCCGACACTCTGCAGGAACAGCGTGTCTCCGGTGAAGAGCGCCTGGTCGTTGACGAGGTAGCACATGCTCTCGGTGGTGTGGCCGGGCGTCTGCAGCGCGCGCACCGTCGCCGCGCCGAACGTGAGCCGATCGCCGTCCGCAATCGGGCGGAACGCGTACTGCACCCGCTGCTGCGGCGGCAGGAGCAACTCGGCGCCGGCCTGCTCGGCCAGCGCGCGGGCGCGCGAGACGTGGTCGGCGTGGACGTGGGTTTCCAGCACCTTCACGATGCGCCAGCCGCGATCCCGCGCCAGCTGCAGGTAGACGTCCGGTGCGACCGACGGGTCGATCACGATCGCCTCGCCGGCCGAGCCGATGAGGTACGACAGGCAGCCCTTGCCGGTCCGCCGCACCTGCACGACCGCGACGGCGTCCGGACCGCCGGTCGGCGGCAGCACCGCCTCCGCCGTGTTCCACGCGTCGCTCCACGCCGTCATCCCGCCCGTCAGCGAGTACGCGCTGAAGCCGAGCTGTTGCAGCACCTGGGCGGCGATCAGGCTCGTGCGGCCCATCGCGCAGACCGCGACGACCGGCCGGTCGCGCGGCAGTGCTTCCGCCGTCCGGCACAGCGACGCTGTTTCGCCACGCCAGAGTTCGTCGTACGCGTCGACGTGCCGGCTGTCGGGAATCGCCCACTCGGCCCGCTGGGCCGCCGGGCGGACGTCGAGCACGGTGAGCAGCTGGTGCGCGTCCAGCGCCGCCTGCAGCTCGCCGACGCTCATCTCCTGGATTGCCATCTGACCCTCCTCCCCGCGCAGACCTGACGCCTGCCTGAACTCCTCACATTGTAGGGCGTTCACGCGGAAAAATGACCGGGTCCTGAATTTTCGGCCGGGCTGTGGTACTGTATCGGAAACCGGGGGGCGCATCGGGCGCGACCCCGCCTCGACGGTCTCCGACGACCGCGGTCGCGGCCCGGCGCGTTCCCGCCGGCCGGCCACGGGTCTTCCCGCCGGGGATCGAACACCGCCCAACGAATCCGCGTGGAGCAATACCTCATCAGGAACTCTGGGACCGAAACGGTCGGCGGCGCCCGTCGATGACGTGCCCCCTGGCCTTACGTGCCCACGGAGCCGGCCGGCCTGTGCGGGTGGGTCCCGCGTAGCCCCTGCGCCTTCATATGTATAGTCAAACGGCATCTCTTCTGTGGCTGTTCAAGATCGCGGGCGCGTCGCTGGCCGGCGGGGTGGTCGGGTCGATCAGCGGGCTGGGCGGCGGGATCGTGATCGTGCCGGTGCTGACGCTGTTCCTGAGGATTCCGATCCAGGACGCGATCGCGGCGAGCATCGTGTCGGTCATCGCGGTGTCGAGCGGGGCCGGCTCGGTGTATGTGAAGGACCGGATCACGAACATCCGGATCGCGATGTTCCTGGAGCTGTCGACGGCGGCCGGGGCGCTGTTCGGCGCCGCGGTGCTGACGCGGTGGGTCAATCCGCAGATCCTGTCGATCCTGTTCGGGTCGATCCTGCTG
>DATLRO010000033.1:0-4030 GCA_035534615.1 Vicinamibacterales bacterium | reverse complement strand
GGCGTCTCGGTGCTCGACACGGGCGACTTCTACGGCACGGGGCACAACGAGATGCTCATCGGGCGCGCGATCCGCGATCGCCGTGACCAGGCCGTGCTGTCGGTCAAGTTCGGCGCGCTGCGCGGGCCGGACGGCAACTGGCTCGGCTACGACGCGCGGCCGGTGGCGGTGAAGAACTCGCTCGCGCACAGCCTGACCCGCCTCGGCGTCGAGTACATCGACATCTACCGTCCGGCGCGCCTCGACCCGATGGTGCCGATCGAGGACACGGTCAGCGCAATCACCAGCCAGGTGCAGGCCGGCTACGTCCGCGCGATCGGGCTGTCCGAGGTCGGGCCGGAGACCATCCGCCGTGCGCAGCAGGTGCAGCCGATCGTCGATCTGCAGATCGAGTACTCGCTGATGAGCCGCGGACCGGAGGAGAAGATCTTCCCGACGCTGCGGGAGCTCGGCATCGGCGTCACGGCCTACGGCGTGCTGTCGCGCGGGCTGCTGAGCGGCTCCACGCCGACCGGGCCCTACGACCTCCGCGCGCACCTGCCGCGCTTCACGGGAGAACACCTGGAGCGCAACCGCCGGCTGGCCGCCGCCCTGCGGGCGCTGGCGGGCGAACGCGGCGTCAGTCCCGCGCAGATGGCCATCGCCTGGGTGCTCGCCAAGGACCCCCGCATCGTCCCGGTCGTGGGGGCGCGGACGCGAGCGCAGCTGGCCGACGCGCTGGGGGCGCTGCGGATCGAGCTGTCGCCCGGGGACCTGACCCGCCTGGAAGCGGCCGTGCCGGCGTCGGCGGTCGCCGGCAGCCGGTACAGCGACGTGCAGATGCGGATGCTCGATAGCGAACGGTAGAACGGCGCCGACGCCCGCTGCGGCTCCAGCCCGCGCCTCCCGCCCATCAGCGCCCCCGGCCGGGGATGACGATTGCGGCCGTGGCGACTCCCGGTCCATGATGAGGGTGTCACACGAGGCGCGGTTCGGCGCCCGAGGCCCGTCCGGTCGGCGGGGCGCACCGCGAACGTGCGACCCGGCCCGCGCGGGCCGGCCGCCCTGTTGTCACCCTGGAGTCGCTGGCATGGCGTGTCGTGGCTCGCGGCCGGGCCGTGGTCCGGGCCGGGTGTCGAGTGGAGGTGCGTGGTGAGAAAATCGGTGGCGGTCGTGGCGGCCCTGCTGTGCCTGTCGGGAGGCGTGTCGGCCCAGGGCGCGGCGCCCTTGAAACTGGCGCAGCGATTCCGGCTGCCGGCCACGGTCAAGGGCAGCCTGGATCATCTCAGCGTGGACGTCGGCGGCAAGCGGCTGTTCGTGGCGGCCGAAGACGATCACGCGGTGCTCGTGCTGGATCTGGAGACCGGCGCCCTCGTCCACACGATCGGCGGCATCGGCCGGCCGCACGCGATCCTCTTCCGGCCGGGTCTCAACGGCATCTACGTCACGGACGGCGCCAAGGGCGATCTGAAGATCTACGACGGCAAGACCTACCGCCCGGTGCTGAGCACGAAGCTCGGGCCGGATACCGACGCCATCGGCTACGATCCCGCGACGAAATACCTGTACGTCGACAGCGACGGCAGCGACCCGCACAAGAAGTACTCGCTCCTCAACATGGTCGACACCTCCTCGGGCTACAAGGGGACCGACATGCACCTCGACGGCGACGGGCTGAGGGCGATGGCGCTCGAAAAGGCGGGGCCGCGGATCTACGTCGACAACGAGGCGAAGAACGAGGTCGACGTCATCGATCGCGAGAACTGGACGCTCGTCGGACGCTGGCCGGTGACGATGGGGCAGCACAACACGGCGATTGCCCTGGATGAGGGCGGGCACCGGCTGTTCGTCGGCTGCCGCAGCGGCGAGGTCGTCGTGTTCGACACGGAGACCGGCAAGGAGATCAAGGCGCTGCCGATCGGCGCGGGGGTCGACGACCTGGCGTTCGACGCGATGAACAATCGGCTGTACGCCGTCTCCGGCGGTGGCGGCGGCTCGATCAGCGTCTACCAGGAGAAGGGGGGCGACCAGTTCGAGTCGCTCGGCCGCGTCGTGTCCGGACCGGGCGCGAAGACGGGCTGCCTGGTGACGGCGCTGCGGAAGTTCTTCGTCTCGGTCCCCGCGCACGGCAGCGATCCGGCCGAGGTGCTGGTGTACGACCTGCAGTGACGGCGCCGGCCGCTGCAGACGACGGCGGCTGCCGCCGTAGCGGACTCATTCCCGCATGAACCGGACGATGTCGGCGACGTCCCGGTCGCCGAAGCCGCGGTCGACCGCGGTCTGGTAGTCGTCCAGCGCCGCGCGGGCCACGCGGATCGGCGCCTCGAGCGCGTCCGCGAAGCGCGCGATCGTGCGGAGGTCCTTGCGGACGTTCGTGATGTCGAAGCCGATGTCGGCCGGTTCACCCAGCAGCCGCGGCAGCTTCACGGGCAGGGCGGCGAAGGCGGCCGGGCTGGCGCCGATGACCTCGAGCATCCGCCGGTAATCCAGGCCATACCGGCTTCCCATCCCCATCGCCTCGGCGAGCACGGCCCAGTGCGTCGCCAGCAGCGTATTGATCACCAGCTTCATCGCGGCGCCGCTGCCGACCGGTCCGACATGGTCCGTGCGCCGGCCGAGCAGGTCGAAGACGGGCGCCAGCCGTGCGACGTCGCCGGGATCGCCGCCGGCGAGGATCAGCAGCCGTCCCTCCCGCGCCGGCGCCACGGTGCCGGCGACCGGCGCGTCGACGAACGCGGCCCCCGCCCCGGCCGCGGCAGCCGCCAGGCGCCGGACGGTGTCCGGCAGGATCGTGCTCATGTCGGCGAAGATCCGGCCGCGGACGTCGCCGCTCAGCAGGCCGGAGGGACCGCGGTACACCGCCTCGACCGCGGCATCGTCGGTGACGATGGTGAGCACGGCGTCGGCGCGGGCGGCGAGGTCCGGCAGGTCCACTGCCGCGTCGGCCCCGGCGTCGACCAGCGGCTGCATCCGGTCGCGTGTCCGGTTCCAGGCGAGGACCTGACACCCGGCGCCGAGCAGGCGCCGCGCCATCGCGTCGCCCATCCGGCCGATCCCCGCGATTCCGACTCTCACCGTCCCGCCCTCCTCGCGACGATCCGTCCGGCCCGGCGCCTGCCGCTCACGACGCCGATTCCGGCGTGTAGGCCACCACGCCCATGCCGGTGACGAGGGCGGGAATCGGGTCGTAGCTCAGCACGTCCATTTCCGGGTCGCCGAGCGCGCCGGCGACCGCCAGCCAGGTCCGGATCTCCTGCCCGCCGCTGCCGGCGTCCCGCTGAATCCCCTCGGTGGTCAGTTCGGCCGCCAGCGCTTCCGCCTCGCCGCGGGCGAAGCGATCCAGCACCATCCGGTCCCAGTCGGCGTTGATGCGCCGCGCGAGCGTCGCGGTCCGGCCGAGGAGTCCGGTCTCGCGCTCCTTGCTGGCGGCAAAGCCGATCGCCTTACCGTGGACCGCCCGCTCGACCACCTCCGGGTCGTCGCTCTCCGGCGAGGGCGTGGGCGGGTCGTGCGACAGGCCTCCCGATCCGAGGACCGCCACGCGGAGGTTTTCGGGAAAGCCGGCAATCGCGCGCGCGACGGCGGCGCCGAAGCGGTAGCAGCGTGCCGGCAGCGGGAGCGGCGGCCCCGCCGCGTTGATCAGCACCGGCACGACGGGGAACCGTTCGAGGCCCAGGAGCTGCAGCGGCTGGCTGACGCCGTGATCGACCTTCAGGTCGTACGAGAAGGCCGGTTCGAAGCCGTCGGCCATCACGCTCGTGAGGATGTGCTTCGCCAGCGCCGGCCGGGTGACGAACGGGCCGACGGGGGAGGCCCAGTCTCCCCAGCCGTCGAGGGCGCCGACGCCGACGACGAAGGCCGGCATCAGGTCGTAGAAGAGGGCGCGGAAGTGATCGGGGCCGAAGACGACGAGCACGTCCGGCTCCGCCTCGCTGAGCAGGCGGCCCAGCTCGCCGACGGCGGCGGAGAAGCGCTGGACGAGGTCGTGGTCCCCCTGCAGCGGCACGTTCATCAGCGGCGAGTGCGACAGGGCGCCGCCAAAGACGATGGT
>DATLRO010000032.1:0-9354 GCA_035534615.1 Vicinamibacterales bacterium | reverse complement strand
GTCCGGACGTCGCGGTTGTAGGGGCCGCCGAACGGGCCCATGTCCGGACCGACGCGCGTCGTCTGGCCGGTCGTGCGGTTGTAGAGCGTCACGTCGTTGCGCGCGCTGCCGTAGACCAGGTTCGGATTCTTCGGGTCCGGCGCCGCAATGCCGTACTCCTGGATGTTGACCGGATGCCAGTCGTGGAAGGTGATCATGCCGTCGTTCGACCGGCTCTTCACGCAGGCCGAGCCGGAGTCCTGCTGGCCGCCGCAGACGCGGTACGGAAAGGCGTCGTCGGTGCTCACGTGGTACATGGCCGCGGTCGGCTGCGTGTACCAGTTGCTCCACGACTTGCCCCCGTTGGCCGACACCACCGCCCCCTGGTCGGAGACCACCAGGATGATGTCCGGGTTGTCCGGGTTGATCCAGATCTTCTGGTAGTCGTCGCCGCCGTACGCGCCGCGCACCGCCGTCCAGTGCGCGCCGCCATCATCGCTGCGCCACATCACGGTGCTGGCGCTGTAGACGACGTTCTCGTTCTTCGGATCGACCGCCAGCGTGGGAAGGTCGCCGCCGCCGATCCGCAGCAGCGGACGCCGGTCGAAGTGGGACGTGGCGCCCGCCAGGCCGGCGGGGACGTCCACGGCGGTCCAGTGCGCCCCGGCGTCGGTCGACTTGTAGAGGCCGATGAGGCCGGTGGTGGTGGGGTCCTCGCCGGATCCCACGCCGGTAAACGGCTCCGCCGTGCCGGCCACCATGGCGTACACCACGTTCGGATTGCCGGGCGCGAGCGCGAGATTGGCCTGGATCACGCTCGGCAGGCCGGTGGTGAGCTTCTGCCAGGTGGTTCCCCCGTCGGTCGACTTGTAGATGCCGTTGCCCTCGCCCGAGCCGCCGAACTCCGGGCCCTCGCGGAACGACTGCTGCTGCTGCCACAGCGCGGCGTAGACGATCTGGGGGTTCGCCGGGTCGATGACCACGTCGTTGCCCGAGGTGTACGCGTCATGGTAGAGCACCTTCTGGAACGTCCGGCCGCCGTCGGTGGAGCGGAAGATGCCCCGCTCCGCGTTCGGGCCGTACGGGTGGCCGAGCGCCGCGACGAACAGGCGATCCGGGTTCGTCGGGTCGACGTCGATGTCGGCGATCATCTGGCTGTCCCGCAGCCCCAGGTGCGTCCAGGTCCTGCCGGCGTCGGTCGATTTGTACATCCCGTCGCCCGTGGACAGGTCGGGCCGGATGATGCCGGCGCCGGTGCCCACGTAGATGATGTCCGGGTTCGAGGGGGCGACCGCAATCGCGCCGATCGAGCTCGTCGGCTCGTGGTCGAAGAGCGGCACCCACGTCGAGCCGTAGTCGGTGGAGCGCCACACGCCGCCGTTGTCGTAGCCGGCGTAGAAGACGTTCGGCTGACTGGGCACACCGGCCAGCGCCCGGGCGCGTCCGCCCCGGGTCGGGCCGATCTCGCGCCAGTGCATGTCGCTGTAGACGTTCGGTTTCTGCGCCGCCACCAGCGGTGAAGCCGCGAGCAGCGCGAGGGCGAGAGCCATGCGGAACGGAGTCATGCGCACAGAGACTGCCTCCTGAGAGGGACCGGCCCAGGGGACCGGAGATTGCCCGGATCCAGCCCGCGACGTGTGGGGCGGAAGCGGCACTATATTAGCGCAGCCCGGCGCGCCCGCAGCGCTCGGCCCTTCCGCGCCCGCGCCGGTCGCGCCGACGCCTGCTGCGGCGTGGACCGGACCGGGTTCACAGGACCCGCCACCACGGCGTCGCCAGCACGTCGGGCGTGAGCCATTCGGACGTGCTGCCGGTATGCAGCAGCAGGCCGGCGCGGCTCTTCTCCCCGTACTCCGCCCGAAAGGCGCGCAGGTGCGCCGCGTCCCGCAGGCGCGGCCGGCTGGTGGCCTTCACCTCGACCGGCAGGAGCCGCCCGCCGGCTTCAATCACGAAATCGACTTCTTCGCCGGTCGTGGTCCGCCAATAGCAGAGCTCCGCGCGCTCGAGCCGCGCATCCCGCCAGGCCAGGAGATCGTGCACGACCAGGTTCTCGAGGTGCGCATCGTGCGGCTCGCGCTCTTCCGTCAGGTGAAGCGCGACGCCGGTATCGCTCCAGTACGACTTCGGTGACTTGACGAGCCGCTTCGTCCGGGTGACGGCGTAGGCGGGCAGCCGGATCAGGTGATACGAGGTCTCGAGCAGGTTCAGGTACCGGTGGACGGTCGGCTGGGGCAGCGCGACATCGCGGCCCAGCTCGGTCTGGTTCACGATCTGGCCGATCCTCAGGCACACCGCCCGCATCAGGCGACGGAAGTCAGGGAGCGCCGAGATCCAGGACAGTTCCTGCAGGTCGCGTTCGAGATAGGTGCGCACGTACCCGTCGAACCAGATCGCGCGCTCCCTCGTCGTGGCGAAGTGGACGGCCGGTGTGGGAAAGCCCCCGCGGCGCGCCAGGGCGCGCCAATCCTCCGGCTCGTGCGGCTGCGCCGCCACCAGATCGAGCCAGTCCTCGTCCCGAGCCTGGAGCAGCTCCTCCCAGATCCCGCAGCGGCCCAGTCCATTCTGCTCGTGGCGCGTCATGGGCCAGAGGGTGAGGTAACTGGCACGCCCCGCCAGCGACTCCGACACCTGACGCATGAGCAGCAGGTTCGCCGATCCGGTCAGCAGGAAGCGGCCGGGCTGACGGTTCCGGTCGATCGCCCGCTTGACCGCGCGCAGGAGCCCCGGCTCGCGCTGCACCTCGTCCAGCGTCACGGGCTGCTGGCCGCCGAGCAGCGCCTCCGGATCGCGCCGCGCCGCATCCATCGTGTCGAAGTCGTCGAGCGACACGTACCGCCGCCCGCTGCGCGGGAGTGCCTGTGCCAGCGTGCTCTTGCCGGTCTGACGGGCGCCGGTCAGCACCACCGCCGGCATGACCCGGAGACGCTCGTCCAGGCTCCGCGCCACCAGACGGGCTAACGCTGATTTATTCACGTCCTGAATGATAGTCATTCACGACGCGATTAGCAACGCGTTCGCGCCCGGCGCGACCACCATTCATCATGCGGACGGCAGGGCCGTCCGCTCGCGACCCTGGCGCGGGCAGGGCTTCAGGCAGGCAGACGCGCGGAGGCTGGCACTTTCCGGCACGGCACGGAGGCACGGCCGGATCGCCCTTATGCCGGTGCGTCGGGTGACGCCGCCAGCCGGGCGCGCACGAAGTCATGCACGGTGGTCAGGACGATGCCGTATCGACGGCTGGTCTCCTCCATGGGAATCAGCGAGTCGAACGTCTCGAGCCCGGCGGCCATCCGCGACACCGCCTCCGGCACCCCCGGGATCGGGTCGCCGGGCGCCACGCTGCGCACGGGAACGGATCGGCCCGCAGCCTGTTCGTACTCCCGCACGACATCCTTGAAGGTCACCGCCTCCGGGCCCCCGATGACGATGCTCGCGTGGCGCGCGGCCGGATGGTCCAGCGCGGCGACCGCGAACGCGGCGACGTCCTGCTCCGCCACGAACGCATGCCGGCGGCGCGATTCACCGACGAGCGTCACCGGCTGGCCGGCGAACGCCGGCCGCTCGATGAACATCGGGAACCAGACATCCATGAAGCCGCCCGGCTGCAGGATCGTCCAGCCCATCGGGCTCTCACGCAGGGCCCGCTCGGCCGCCGCCTTGGCGCGGAACAGCGGCGCCGGGCTGTCGACCGACGCGTTCCGCGTCGAGACGAAGATGAACTGCCGGACGCCGGCCGCCTGCGCGGCGGCGATCAGGTGCTGATTGCCCTGCAGGTCCACGCGCTCGAGGGTGTCGCCTCCGGTCTTCGAGACGCTGGCGGTCGCGATGACCGTGGTCACGCCCTGACACGCCCGGTCCAGGCTGTCGCGATCGGTGAGGTCCCCGAAGATCACGCCGGCCCCGGCCTGTTCGAGCGAGGCGTACCGCGACGCCGGGCGCACGAGCGCCAGGACGGGATCGCCGCGGTCGAGCAGCCGATCGACAATCTTCCGTCCGAGCGAGCCGGTCGCCCCCGCCACAAGAATCATCGTTTCCTCCCGCGGTCTCGCGCCTCCCTACTTGCCGGCATTGCGGATCCGGGTCATGAACCGATCGACGTACCCCAGCACGTCCTGAAGCACCTCCGCCGCATGGGTGGACGAACCGCTGCCGGCCAGGCCTCCGTCGTGCAGCAACGACACCTGCACGGGCACGGGCGCCTGCTGATACGACAGCCTGGCGGTCGTCTCCGAGTAGAGCGACACGTCGTACCGCGAAACGCACAATCCGGTGGACAGGCTCGTGGTGATGACGTTGACGTAGACGTACGTGTCGTTGTCGGAATGGTGAAGCACCGTGAATCCGGCGTCCGAAAGACGCTTCGACACCGCCGCCTCGATCGCGCTCCGGTGCAGGCCGCACGCGGCCGCCTGCGGACTCATCCCCTCGACGACGACACCCAGTGCGGTCAGCCCCTTGAGATCCGCGTCCGGCTGCTGATCGACCGGTTGCCCCGCCGCGCGCGCGCCGGACGCGGGCACCTCCCCCCGGGCGGAAGCTGCCGTCCCGGCGGCCGGAACCGGCAGGCCCGGCCTCGCGGTCGACGGCGAAGGGGCGGTGGTGGCCGCGTCGCTGGTCACGGCCGCGCCGGCAGGTTCGTACACGCGCCTGATCGTGCTGCCCTTGCCATGATCGAGGAACTGCACGTCGACCACCAGCCGGGGCGGATTCGCGACGCGCGAATAGACGTACCGCAGTTCCCGCCCGCGCTCCACCTCGTACACCACCTCGAGGCGTCCGGCGTCCCGCTTCGCAATCACGTTGACCGGGACGCCGTCGACCTGCAGGAGCTCTTCCCTGCCGTCGGGGTGAAACGTGCGCGGCTGGCCGCGATCGTCCGTGATGGTGACCGCAGCCGCCGTATCGACGATCGTCAGTTGCGCCGCCGGCTCGCGCACCTCCGCCGTCAGCCGCTTGACCCGTTCGGCCTCATCCTCGCTTTCAGGAAGGCCCAGAAAGGGATTCGCCTGGACGCCGCCGCCGCGCCGTCCGCGTTCGCCGTCGGCGCTGGCGCCCGAACCGGCTCCGCCGGCCGGCAGCCAGTCCACGCCGAATCCGACTTCGCGCGGAAACTGACTCAACTGGCGGTCGAGGGTCCATCGACCCGCGAGATCCGCCGTGCCCTGGGCCCGTGCGGGCGCGGGGCGAACCAGGCCCACGCCGATCACCGCCACGAAAGCTGCCGCCAGGCTCGTTCGCCTCATATCCTCACCTGGAAGGCAGCGTATCACAGTGCCGATTTCGTGCCCGTACGTCGCACGGGCCGGCACTGAGGCCGGCCCGTGCGACGTACCGACGCCCGGTCGAACTAGGATTTCTTGACGAACTCCACCCGGCGATTCTCGGCCCGGCCGGTCGCCGTGTCGTTCGACCCGATCGGATGAGCCGCGCCGAAACCGGCCGCCGTCAGCCGGCCGGGATCCACCCCGAACTGCGACACCAGCACCGAACGCACCGCGTCGGCGCGCTGCCGGGACAGCTCCAGATTGCGCGCGGCGCTGCCGACCGAGTCGGTATAGCCGTCGATCTCCAGCTTCAGGCTGGGATCGCCGATCAGCGCATCGGCGACCTGGCGGATGACGGGCGCCGAATCGGGCTTCAGAATGGCGCTGTTGGTGTCGAAGTGAATGCCGTGCGTCACGTATCTGCCGGTCGCCTGGATGGCAGCGGCGAACTCAGGCGCCGACTCGGCGAGGCGGACCTGCCGCAGGCCGACCGCCGTGTTGCCGGCGCCGGGGTGGGCATGCAGTTCGAGCCGGACCACGGGCGCAATCCGGATCTGGTTCACGTCCATGATCCGGTTCCCGTCGAGATAGATCCGCACGCGCCCGTTCTGGACCCAGAGATCGAGATGCACGGGCCGGCTGACGTCCACGGTGGGGACGTCGATGTCGACCAGATCGTTGCGCCTGTTGTCCTCGGCGGTGACGTGCAGGCCCGGGTTGTTCCCTCCATGGCCGGTGACCAGCAGACTGAGCCCGGGCTCCCCGGTGGCCGGGTCGAAATACCAGTTCAGCCGCGGGTAGCCGCCGCCGGTCGTCGGGAAGGTCTCGATCGTCTGGAACGTGAAGTTCGCCGGCACGGCGATCCGGGGCGACGTCAGCTGCGTCCGGTGCAGGCTGAGCTCGCGCGTCTGCTTGCCGATCAGCAGGGTGGCCGAGTCGCCCCGCAGCTTCCAGTGCGGCGGCGGCTCGTCGGGCGCCATGTCGGTGAAATCGTCGTAGAAGATCGTCTTCTCGCCGGGCACGAAGTCAATCGTGACCGCCTTCAGATCGGGCTGCGCGCCGGTCGCGGCCGCCTGCGCGGCAGGGGCGCTCGCCTCTCCGGAGCCGGCGTCCGCCGGTCCGGAGCCGCCTGCCGCCGCCGGCTGCGCCACGGCGGCGGCCGGCGCGGCCTGCGCCGGCCTGAACGTCCGCACCGCCTGCTGCATCTGGCCCGCCAGGCTCGCCAGCGCCCGCAGCGTCGCCTGGCCCAGGACCGTGTTCTGGAAGCCGGCGCCCTGCATGTCCATCGAGCCGTAATTGCTGTCGACGGACGGGTCGATGTGGGTCTTGCTGTCGCGGCCGGTCGCGCGGAACGTGCCCAGGCTGACCCCGCGGCCGACGTCCACGAGCGTCACCTGCAGCACGACGACGACGTCCATCTTGTTGCTGTTGGCCGACAGGTGAAAGCCGCCGAAGCCGGGGGCGCTGAACGTCCCCTGCGAGGTCTTGACCGATCCGGACAGCAGCGTGCCGGTGGCGACCAGATCCGTGCCGGCCGACTTGCCGAGTGCGGCGGCGCCCGCCACCGTCAGCGCTCCACCGGACGTGTCGGCGGTGAGCTGCCGCCCGATCAGGCTGGTCTTCTCCAGCAGCACGCTCTGCAGCAGCGACGGCAGCACGGTCGCCAGCTGGCCCAGATCGCTGTTGCCGCTCACGTCCTGGAACGGCGTCAGCCCGACGGTGAAGCCGGGCGCGGCGCTGGCGGCCGCCCGGACGGGCTGCGCCGCCAGGACGGCCAGCCCGCCCGCCAGCATGACCGCCGGGACCAGGCGCCGCCGCGCACGACTCCGGGTCCGGTGCGGCCACCGGGAAAGAAACAGCTTCATGGGTATCCTCTCTCTCAGGGAACTCGTCGGCCCAGCATGCCGCCCAGACCGGGCATCCCGTGGCAGTTCGTCGGCGGCACGAACAGCGATGCCGCCGGCGCCGCCAGGCTGACGTTCTCGTACTGAATCCGCACCGTCTTGCCCTGGGCCTGCATCACCTCCTGCACCGGGAACTCGTGGAGCGCCGAGGCGAGCCAGACGTCGACGACGTAGCGCGTGCCGTTCGTCGTGGTGGTCGCCACCCGCTTGTGCTCGCAGGCGTAGCTCTTGCCGGCCACCGTAATGGTCTGCGCGCCGACGTCGGTGACGACCACGCCCTTTCCGGTCTGCGCCGCGGCCAGCAGCTGCGCCTGCGTCAGCGCCGGCATGTCCTGCTCCATGCACATGTGCGCCTGGGGCATGACCATGTAGACCTTGTGCTGATCGAGCAGGAGGATCTGATACATGCCGGCGCTGCGGCCAGGCGTCTGCGGCTCCATCCGCATCTTCAGGCCGCGCTTGTAGATCTTCGCGCTCAGGGTGTGGCCGCCCTCCACGGTCGTCACCGTCGTCGCGGAATAGTCCTGCGGCCACAGCGGAGACGACGTGGCCAGCAGATGGGGGCCGCCCGCCACTGCCACGACGATCGCGATGAGTGCCAGAGTCGATCCGAGTTTTGACAATCGCACGTTCCGTCTCCTTGTGTCAGGTGTCCGCTCCGGCCGGCGCGGAATCAGGGCTTCGGCTGCCCCGCCCGCCGTTCGAGCGCCGCCTCGGCCACGATCAGCTGCATGCCCAGTTGACGCACTTCCGCCGCGTGCGGGGCCACCAGCGCCCGATCGGCCGCCTCGATTTTGTGCGCCGTAGCGGCCCGTCGCGCCGCCTGCTGCATCTGGGCGGCTGACAGCTTCGCTTCGCCGCCGTCACCGCCACTGCCGCCGACGGTCACGACCCCCTCGACCCTTCCGCGCAACGCCGACCACTGGGCCTCCGGCATGTGACGGTCGGCCGCTTCGACCTGGTCCATGAACTGCACCAGCTTGTCGCCCGCCCGGATTTCGTTCTGCTGCCGCTGCATGGCGGCGGCCGCCGCCTGGTAGGCAGCCGTATCGCCCGCCTTCAGCGCGACCGCCATCTTCTTCGCCTCCCCCACGGTGGCCGTCGTGCCCTGCTCCATCGCCGCAACCGACGCCAGGTCCTGAGGCGAGGGATGCTGGGCGCGCGCCACGGCCGCGCGCATCGTCTGCAGGTAGAAGTCGAGGTCGGCGGCGGTCAGCGGTGCGGTCTGGTTCTCCAGATCCCGGGCGCCGGTGTAACCGGCGAGGTCGTTCATCGGCGGAGCGGAGTCGGGCGCTGCCGCCGGGGCGGCGGACGCCCGCGGCGCCGGATCGGCGGCCGGCGAGCCGGCCTTGGCCGTCGCCGTGGCCGCAGGCGTGTGCGACGAAGAGCAGGCGGTCACCAGCATCAGGCCGACCGCGACCGCCGGAATGGAGGCCCACGAAACGCAGGTCCTGGTCATGGCTGCACCTCCTCTCGAAGACAACGAGCGATACCGACGGCGATGGCGGACGAGGACCGCGTCGAAAGAGGGCCGCGCGCAGCGGACCGCGCTGGCCCGCGCGCGAGACGCCGCGCGGTCTCAGGCACTCGACGTACGTGGCAGACGGGAAAACGTCGATGAAGGAGTCCGGAGAGGAGAGCGATCGGCGGACGCTCGTGGGGGTGGCAGATCGGCGACGAGGCGGTCCCACGGAGTGCGATTTTCCGCCGCGTCATCACAAGCCTCCCGGACCGTCCCTGCTGGATTGCCCGAACGACTGTCGCGACCTGCTGCCGCCGCCGGACGCATAGCATACACGCGTCCGGTATTAGTTCTAAAAATATGTTTCTCCTGAACCAGCTCTGCCGCAACCGGTGACCGTGGGCATCCTCTCTGTCTAACCGGAATCGGTCATACGCTGCAGGTTCGTGAGATCTCCGAGACCGGCGCTCCTCTCCGCACGCCCGGCCGCCCGCACCGGGGACTCCGTGTCCGGTCATCACTCAGCTGAGCTTGATGGCGGGATCAGACGCGACGGACCGATCTCCGGCGCCCGCGAAGGCGCGTATAATGCGCGCGATCGAGTGGCGCCACGCTGGAGCGCGTTTCGACGCGCGCAGAAGAGGAGCGGGACATGACCGCGATGGAACTGGTACTGATGGCACTGCTGCACCATGCCGATCCCGCCGTGCTGCGTCCCTCCTACGGCCCGGACGCCATCGTGCAG
>DATLRO010000031.1:0-6398 GCA_035534615.1 Vicinamibacterales bacterium | reverse complement strand
GCCTCCACCGTGTAAGGGCCATGGCCACGACCGCCTCGGCGTGGCGGCCGAGCGCCGGGCTCCGGCGGCGGTAGGCCCGCGCGAAGTGCCCGACGACCTCGACTTCTGCCGGCGTCAGCTTTCGCCGCGGTGCTGCCTTCGCCAGCGCGTCCGGGACGGCCTTCCGACCCCGATAGTCGCGGGTCGGGTCGAACGTGCGGAGGTAGGTAAGCAGGGCCTCCGGGTCGCGCGGCAGTTCTGGAAAAGGGGATTGGTCGGCCATGTGCGAATCCGTGTGAATCGGTCCGTTCGCCGCCCTCATTCTAGCGCGTGCCTACGCAGCCACCGTCCGATAAACACGCGGCAGTTCACGCGTGCACACCGTCTACTGAAGCCTTTTAATCACGGTGTCCCGGGTTCGATCCCCGGGCGGCCCACCAACTCATAAATGCCTTTACACAAGACAGCCGTCACTGTAGAGGTTAAGGTCACCTATAGGTCTCCGGATCGCTGATGCGCTCCAGCATCGCACTCCTCGACTTGCGGCGGCTGTCGCTGAGCAATCCCAGCAGGTAGCGACGAAACGCCCCGCGCTGGGCGACGTGCGTGAAGCAGACTTCGAACGGCTCGAGCCACGTGCTCAAGCGATCGAGCCAGACCGGCGCGTTGCGCGGCAGTCGCGACAGCACCGGGCAGCAGCGGACCGAAGTACCGCGAAAAGTACAAGCGCTTTATCTCAATTCTGTTCAGATTCAGGAGCAAATCCGTGGATCTGACAAAGTAGTACCAGGCGCGCGCCTCCTCGGCCGCCAGCGCACATAGGGCGCCGGCGCCGCGGACATCGACGCCGCCAACGTCGATCTCGCCGAGCTGATCACCGAGGCGCTCGCGGCGAAGGCCGAGGCCGACCGGGCTGCGGCCGGGGACGACGCGCAGGATCCGGAGGCGCCGTCGCACCACCGATCGATTCGGGCCGGTGGGTACAGCCGGCAGCAGAAGAAGCAGCCGACGACCGGGGCGGCCTCGACGGCCGCCCGGTGACGGGAGGAAAGGCGGTGCGAGGTGTCCAGGTCGTAGTCCATCTTCACCGCATCGACGGGAGCACTCACGCGTACCAGGCGAAGAAGATGACGAGATACGGGATGTACATTGCCGCGATGGCGCGCCTGATCGCGTCGGCCAGGGCCTGCTCATCGGCCCCGTGCAACCGTCGGATTGATCGCAGCAGCCTGAAATGGACGAACAGTCCTGCCCAATAGCCGGTCGCGAAGAAGATCCAGGCGGCTACGGACAACGGAGTCAGAGCCGGCCGAAAACGCCAATAGCTCACGACGAGCCCGATGAAGAGGGCCACCACCCCCACAAGGACAGCGATGGCAGACAGTTGTCCCTCAGCCCCTGGCCGACGCTCAAACGCTCTCATGTCGTTTTCTCCAGATACGGCGCCGGCCGGGCAGGCACATAAGATCGCGCACTGCCTCCGGCTTCAGGAGGTGACCGTACGCTCGGTCGTGCCGTGCCGACAGCATTTCCACCAGTCGACAGACACTACCTCAGCCGGCCCGGCGAATGTGCAGAAGTGGACAGACCGGGCTCATCGGCGGATTCTACGATTCTTCATGGCTGCCTCCCGTTCGGGCGCGTTGGTGCTCTTCGGTGCCACGGGCGATCTCGCGCACAAGATGATCTTCCCGGCGCTCTATGCGATGTCCAAACGAGGGACCCTCGAGGTACCGGTCATCGGCGTCGCTTCGTCGCAATGGAGCCTGGCGCGGCTGCGCACGCGCGTGACGGACAGCATCCGGCGATCGGGCGGCGTCGATAACCAGCGCGCCCTCCACCATCTGCTGTCCCTGCTCAGGTACGTCAGTGGGGATTATCGCGACGCGCGGACGTTCACCGCCATCACACAGGCGCTGGGTACCGCTCGGCGCCCGGCCCACTACCTGGCCATCCCGCCCTCGCTCTTCGAGACCGTGATCAGAGGGCTCGGCGCCGCGCACCTGGTCGAGCATGCACGCGTGATCGTCGAAAAGCCGTTCGGCCGCGATCTGGCCTCGGCGAGGGCACTCAACCACGCCGCCCGCGCGCTGTTCCCAGAGAACGCCATCTTCCGGATCGACCACTTCCTCGGGAAAGAGGCGATTATGAACATCCTCTATTTCCGATTCGCCAATGCGTTCCTGGAACCGTTCTGGAATCGCAACTACGTGTCCAGTATTCAGCTCACCCTTTCAGAAGAGTTCGGCGTGGGGAGCCGCGGCGCGTTTTACGAAACGGCGGGCTGTCTGCGAGACGTCATCCAGAATCACCTCTTCCAGATCGTCGCCCTCCTGGCCATGGAGCCACCGTCTGATCGGAACTTTGGGGCTGTGCACAGCGAGAAAGCCAAGGTCTTTCAAGCGATGCGCCCGCTCACGCCCGACGACGTCGTGCGCGGTCAGTACGCCGGCTACCGGAAGGAGCCGAACGTGGCAAGGCGCTCGGATGTTGAGACGTTCTGCGCCCTCCGGCTGTTCATCGACTCGTGGCGCTGGGCGGGGGTGACGTGGTATTTGCGCTCCGGCAAATACCTCGCCAGCACGGCGACCGAGGTCCTGGTTCAGTTGAAGCCGGCGCCACAGAGACTGTTCGCTGACTCGGCGCCGGCGACCGGCCGGCCCAACTATCTGCGCTTTCGGATCGCCCCGAACTCGACCGTGGCCCTCGCCGCCCGCGTCAAGCGCCCCGGGAAGGAATTCATCGGGACCCAGCAGGAACTCCATTTGTTCGAAGACCGGCCCGGTGAGGAAACGCCGTACGAGCGGCTCCTGACCGACGCCATGGCCGGCGATGGAGCACTCTTCACCCGTGAGGACGCCGTCGAAGCCGCGTGGGCGGCGGTCGATCCTGTCCTCGAGAGGCATCACCGGGCTCTCCCCTACAGGCGCCGGAGCTGGGGACCGAAGGAGGCTGACGCACTCATCGCGTCCGACGGCGGCTGGTACAACCCCACGGTGGAGAACGTACCCGATTGACAGTAGCGATAATTGGTTACCGGGGGGAGAGACTGCTGCGTCGGCGCTTGCCGGACGAGGGCACAGAGGGTACCGCAGCGAGCACGGCAAAGAGGCAGCGAACGAAACCGAGTGGCACTGCGGCGAATGCCGGCGTTCGACGTGCCAGCAAGCGCCACTGTATCGCGTCACATCAGGAGGATTCATGACAGACAGGGTCGACGCCGTTACCAGGAAGACTTTGATCGCGCTGTTGAACGAGGATCTGTCGCGTGAGTTCCAGGCCGTGATCGCCTATGTGGTCTACTCGCAGACGCTCAAAGGCGCGCAGTACATGGCCATTGCGAGGGAACTCGAAGGACACGCCGGGCAGGAACTGCAGCACGCGCTGACGATCGCCAGGCAGATCGACTATCTGGGCGGGACGCCCACCACGATTCCGCGTGAGGTCAGGATGTCCGAGAAGGCCGAGGCGATGCTGGAGTTCGACCTCGACAACGAGGGCGAGACGATCATCAACTACCGCGAGCGCGTAGGTCAGTGTGAAGCGCTTGGCGAATTTGCGATCGCGGAAGAGATTCGTGAGATTCTGCGGGTCGAGCAGGAGCACCAGATCGATCTGGCCACGGCACTGAACAAAGACGTTCCGCTGCTGAGCGCGAAGCCACCACGTGACCACGGCAGCCGCTGACGTCTGGGCGGGAGGACGGCGTGTCGGCTCGACTCGATGAAGTGGTGGTGGGCATCCACTTTCGCCAGCGCTGTTCGGCCATGGCGAGGAGCTTGTACGCCATCATCAACGCCTTCGTGCGTGAGCCGGCCCCTTTGGTGACCCGCTGGCGCAGGCGGACCGTGGCAAACGGCGACTCGATGATGTTGGTCGTGCACAGGTGCCGCCAGTGCTCCGCCGGGACATCGTAGAACGCGTCGTTCGTTTCATCGACGCCAAGGTCTGCTCGAATCTTCCCGTGTGAGTCGCGGAGGACGAACCGTCGCGCCTCCACCACCGGCAACGGCTTGGGCCGGGATCGCGCCGCCAACCCCATTGGAGCAAGACTCACGGCTGCGATCGCGAGCGCCCCTGCCGCGTCCCGGGTTCGATCCATATAGCGCTGTCCCGAGCCGCCGCCCCTGTATCTCAGGCGCGCTCGGCATCCTCGGGACGAAGCAGGATGCCGGCTTCGACAGGAGCATGGTAGGACGGCGGGCCCATCTTGTCGATCGCCTCTGGCCACACTTCTTCGGCAGCCGGCCGAACGGGCCGAGGACGTCGCCGGCGTTGCAGCCGAGCTAAAGCTCGGCGCTACGACCGAACCGACGCTCGGCGTTGCAGCCGAGCTGACGCTCGGCGCTGCGACCGAACCGGCGCGGCGATACGCCGGATGCCGGGGGATCTGCTACCCTACGGCGCACAGGACTCCAATGGGCTATGTCCGGCTCTTCCGGCGCGTGCACCTCGCGCCCGGCGTCACGCTGAACCTGGCGAAGCGCGGCCCGTCGCTGTCGTTCGGCGTCCGCGGGGCGCACGTGACGGTCGGCCGCGCCGGCGTCCGCCGGACGATCGGCCTCCCGGGTACGGGCGTCTTCTACACCTCGCAGAGCGGCTGGCACTCCGGCCTGCACTCGGCGCCCCACTTCGCGGCGGCCGCCCCCGCGCAGCCCGTGCACCGCGGCTGGCGACGCCTCGGGTGGGTGCTGCTGGCGCTGCTGCTGTTCCTCGCGATCGAGGCGCTGATCGGCGGCTATGAAGCCGGCTGGCACTGACGGAAATTTTCCGGCGCGTCCGTCTCTCTGTCAGAACATGAAGACACCGCGGGAACGACCCGCCCGGCAGCGTCAGCGCCCGATCACCCCGGCACGCCCGTCCCGCCGCAGGTGAGGAACCGGCACCACCGACGGCATCACCCCATGTCTGCCGAGCGCAAAATCCTCTGCGCCTGGTGCGGCACCCTCCTGCGGGAGGGCGCCGAGCCGGTCAGTCACGGCATGTGCGACGCCTGCGCGACGCACTTCAGGCGCAGCGCCGGCGGCTCCCCCGCCGCCGGCCGGACCGCTGCGCCGCACCGCCGCGCGAGCCGGCCGCTGCGCCGCCCTCGTCCGGATCGGAACGGCCGCTGACCGGAGGGCTCAGCGCCCCGCGCCGTGACCGGCCTGATCGCCCGGCGGCTCGATCCGACGGTAGCCGTAGAACGTGTCGTGTTCCTGCGTCCGATGCGTGAAGAAGAACAGGATGAGGCTCTTCGAGCGCATCAGGAAGCGCGTCGGCAGCCACACGTGAGGGCCGACCGGCCTGTTCTCGAGGGTGAAGAACGTGCCGGGCTCCACGCGGGCCAGAAAGCCTTCGATGGACACCGGACGCGTCACCTCGGCCGTCACCTTGACCCACTGGAACGTGCGGGTGTCGATCCAGAGCGTCCCCTGCATGCCGGTCAGCGCCCGCGCCTCGAGGTTGGGCGGCACGTACCCGGGACGCGGCGTCGCGCGCAGCACGTAGACCTCGTGCCCGTCCATCCGCCGCTCCCCCGCCAGGCTGAAATTGAACGCGCGGGTCATCTGCTCGGTCATCAGATGATCCCGCGCGCGGCTCCGCTGGTACCGCCGGATCCGCTCGGCCCGCTCGGCCGGCGATTCGGTCCGGCGTCTGGCGACGGCCGCCTGGAGCCGCTGCTGCTGGCGCTGCCGCGCGGCCGGGCCGAGCGGCCGGCCGTTGACGGCGACGAGCCGGTAGTACGGCGACCCGGCAATCATCGTGACCTGGTAGGTGCGCGTTCCGTTCGAGTCGCGGTCGCGCTCGAAGTAGGAGTAGGCCGGCTCGGCGCGCCAGTCGGCACGCATGGCGGCGGTCGACCGTTCCACGATGGCCTGCACGTCCGGGCGAACGCTGGCCGCGCCGACGGCGGTCAGCCCCGACACGAGCCACGCCACGAGTGCCCCCCTGAACATCGCCTGCCGACCATTGTACGAAATCGGCCGGGCAGGCCGCCGAACGGTCGAGCGGAGGCGCGGCTCAGATGGCGCCGGGCCGGCCGGGCTGGCCGCCGGTCACCGCCACGCGCGCCCGGCGCTGACGCTCACGCCGAGCTGATCGCGGGACACCACGTTGCTCGATCCATAGGACCAGAGGCGTCCGGCGTCGACCGACACCTCCACGGGCCACCGGCCGCCTCTGGCCAGGGTCACGCGCGTCGACGCGCCGAACGCCTTCGCCCCGTACACGAGCGTCTGCCCGGGATACTTCTCCGGCAGCTGGATCGCCAGCCTCCCCACCGATGCCGGCGAGACGTCCCCCTCGAGCGACGCCCGCCAGCCGTCTCCGAGGGCCCGTGAGGCCTCCACGCCGGCGAATACTTCGTGCAGCTGCGAGCTGGTCGTCTCGGGCGACGTCACGTCGAACGCCTGCAGGGTCGTGCCGTTGCGCGTCAC
>DATLRO010000030.1:0-20268 GCA_035534615.1 Vicinamibacterales bacterium | reverse complement strand
ATTCCCGGGCCGCGGTTGCGCATCAGCGGCATGGCCATCTCGATCCTGGGCGGGCATGAAGACGCGATCGGCTTCAACCCGGCGCAGCACGTCCTGGGGAACGCCGACTACGCCAACGACGCCGAACAGCTGATCGAGACGATCCGCCAGCAGCACAAGGACGGGTCGACCTTCGTGAAGATCTACGAAACCGGCCGCGATCGGATGGTGCCGGACGGCTCGACTCCGTGCCTGGGCAATCCGATCTGCGCCCAATTCGGGCTCGGCGAGCAGGCGGGCGACCCGCAGTTCTGGGACTTCCATACGCCCTATCAATACACCGAGGCGCAGTTGAAGGTGGCGGTGGCCGAGGCGGCCCGGCTCGACACCAACGTGGGCGTGCACTGCCAGGGCGAGCCGGCGGCGCGGTTTGCGGTGGAGGCGGGCGTGGCGTCGATCGACCACGCGACGCAACTGAGCCACGGAACCATGGCGCTGATGAAAGAGCAGCACATCCCCGCGGTGCCGACGTTCATCGTCTTCCAGTACTTCGCGGACCACGCGCCGAACGCGGCGGCGGCGGCGCACGAGCACGCCATGCTGGACTACAAGATCCACGAGTTCAAACGGCAGGTGGCGGCGGGGATTCCGATGGCCGTCGGGTCGGATGTGGGGCCGTTCCCGCACGGGACGCAGGCGAAGGAATTCGAGCTGATGGTGAAGTACGGGATGACGCCGCTCGCCGTGCTCGAGGCCGATTACCTGAACGATCCGCGCATTCTGACCTGGCAGGACGAAGTGGGACAACTGAAGGCCGGATACTTCGCCGACGTGATCGCGGTGCCGGGGAATCCGCTGGAGGACATTACGGCGGTGGAGCACGTACAGTTCGTGATGAAGGGCGGCGTCGTGTACAAAGGCCAAGGAACCGGCAGCAGGGATTAGCGCCGGACGCGGAGTCGTCAGCCCGGAGTGGCGACCCTGAAGGATTCGCCACTCCGGGCATCAACTTCACTTGCCGCCGAGATCCGCCGTGCCGACGACCGGCAGTTCAATGAAGCTCTCGTGGCCGGGCGCGTGGTAGATCCGGTCGGTCGCCTTCTTGTAGTCGTCGGGCTTCGCGAAGAAGATGCTCGGCACGAACGTCTGCGGATTGCGGTCGTAGAGCGGGAACCAGCTGGACTGGATCTGCACCACGATCCGGTGGCCCGGCAGGAAGACGTGGTTCGCCACCGGCAGCTCCCAGTGGTAGACGAGCGGCACGTTCGGCGTGATCGCCTCGGGCTTCTCGAGGCTCTCGCGGTACCGGCCGCGGAAGATGTCGGCCGAGATCATCAGCTGATAGCCGCCCATCTCGGGCTGCGCCGCCACCTGGGGCGGGTACTCGTCGATGACCTTCACCACCCAGTCGGCGTCCGTGCCGGTGGTCGACGCCACCAGGTGCACGACCGGCTGGCCGCTGATCGTCACCGGATGCGTGAGCGGGTCTGAGACGAACGACAACACGTCCGGCCGGCCCGACACCTCGCGCTGATCACCCACGAGCCACGTGTGCCAGCCGGGATCCGGATACCGGTTGGGTCGGGGCCGGTACGGGACCGGCTTGGCGGGATCCGAGACGTACGCGTCGTACGCCTCGCCGCCGGCAGCCGGCGCGGTGAAGCCAACCTTCAGCCCCGGCTCCAGGTAGAGCTTCCGCTCCTGGCCGCGCGGCCACGCCTTCAGCCGCTCCCAGTGGTCCGTCCCGGTCTCGAACACCGTCACCGGCGCCACGTTCATCGGCGGCGCGCCGTCCTTCAGATAGTGCGCGAGGAACGGCGCGAGCACGTGCTGCCGCCACCAGAGCGCGGTGTCGCTGCCGAACCGGATCGGACCGATCGAACTGCCATCGCCGATCTCCTGGCCGTGGTACCAGGGACCCTCCGACAGGTACACCATGTCGTTGTGCGTGTCCTTCGGCTCAAGGGCCTTGTAGACGGCGAACGCCCCGTAGATGTCCTCCTGGTCCCACAGGCCGCCGACCAGCATCGTCGGCACCTTCAGCGGCTCTTTGGCGAGGATCTTGTCCATCGCCTGGTCCTGCCAGAAGGCGTCGTAGCTCGGGTGGGCCAGGATTTTGCGCCAGAAGCCGAGCTGACCCATCCCGCGCTCGATCCCCAGTTCGCCGGCCGAGCCGGCGTGCATGAACATGTCGTAGTCGTCTTCGTACGCGAGCCACCACTTGACGGTGCCCGACCGCGTGGCTTCCTGGTTGTATATGTACGCCATCATCTGCTCGCGGAAGGCGCCGTTGTGGAACCAGTCGTCGCCCCGCCAGCCGTCCACCATCGGATTCATCGGCACCGCGACCTTGAGCGCCGGGTGCGGGTGGACCAGCGCCATGAGCGGCAGGAAGCCGTCGTACGAGATGCCGAGGATGCCCACCTTGCCGTTCGACTCGGGGACGTGCTTCACGAGCCAGTCGATCGTGTCGTACGTGTCGGTCGAATCATCGACGGCGGTCGGATTGAGCGGCCCGTGCAGCGGCCGGTTCATCACGTAATCGCCCTGGGAGTTGTACTTCCCGCGGACGTCCTGGATGACGCGGATGTAGCCGCCATCGACGATGACGTCGGTGGCGTTGTCGTAGCCCTGCAGAATCGGGCCGAGATGGGAGCTCTCGGTGTGGCTCACCATGCCGTCGGCGTTGTATGGCGTGCGCGTCAGCAGGATCGGCGCATGCGTCGCCCCCTTCGGGATGAGGATGACGGTGTGCAGCTTCACGCCGTCGCGCATCGGGATCATGACGTCGCGCCGCACGTAGTCGAAGGTCCTGGTGACCGGCGTGAACGTCGCCGGGGTCTCGCTTGGAAGCGTCTGCTGCTGGCGCGCCGTCAGCGGCACTGCCGCGCACGCCACCGCCATCGCCAGCACCGCCAGCCGTCTCATTCTCATGGGGCCTCCTTGGGAACTCGGAGCGAGTCTACCCGATGTTCGCGGCGCCGTGCCATTTGCGAGGGCGCCGGCCCGTCGGCAACGGCCGGCCCGGGCTCGACAACCTCGGGAACGCCGAAAGGGCGTACCGCCCGGCCTTCAAGAGGGATCCGACCATGGTCTCAGCCGGCAAATCCAAAATAGGTGGCGAACAGCGCGAAAGAATCGCTGAGGCCATGCGCGCAGATGGATGTCCAGAGATTCTTGCCGGTCACCAGATAAGCGGCTCCGTATACCAGGCCGCTGACCATGGCGGAGACGACGCCTGCCGGTCCTTGATACCAATGCGCACAGCCAAACAATGCGCTCGACCATAGCAGGCCGAGCAGGAGAGCGGCGCGGGAATGGCCTCCGAGATCGGCCACGCGATTCAGCAGGTACCGGCGATAGGCGAGTTCTTCTCCAAACGCGGCATACGTCCAGATGATGCCGAGCCAGCGCAGCAACCCTCCATATCCGCGTATGCCCTCCATGGGATTTGCCCCTGCGGCGTAGCGCAAGTAAGGCCTCGTGAGCGGGTCTACAACAAATTGGCCCAACGCCTGCTGGGCCACGACCGCAACGATTGCTATCAGAACGATCCGCAGCCAGGGCTCTCGCAGCCTCAATCCGATCGCGCCCCAATGGCCTTCCCGCAATCGGAAAGACACCAACGCCATTGCGCAAAGGAGAAGGACTGAATTGGGCAACACGTGCCAGACGTTATCGCCAAGGACGACCACACTGCCAAGGACTGCCTCAGCCAGTGAAATCCATCGCGCACCTGCTCCCCGCACCGCGAGACTGCTTTCGAGTTGTGAATCGGGGCTGGAAGTGATGCTCATATGCTTCTCATCTCAGGCTTCAGGTGGTCCGGAAGACGCGCGGCAGGTCATGATCGTTGACAAGCGCGCCGCCCGAGCGATAATCAGGCCGCGATGACCGGTCCAGCTCCGTCCCTGCACGACGCGCTCCTCATTGTGGGCGCGACCGCCGCGGTCTACGTGGTCCTCGTGGCGGCCGCCCAGGTGCTGCGTCGCTGGTGGGCCGTGAGCTTCGGCGTCACCTTCCACCTGCTGGCGATCGTGACGGGCGTGCTCGTCGGGATTGAGTGCTCCGCCTGGCGAGCGCCGCTCGTGGACGCGCTGCAGCGCCAGCTGGCGGCGGCGGCGCTGATGCTCGCCGCGTTTCCGGTCATCACCCTCCTCAATCGCCTGCTGTGGAAGCGGTCGCGGCGCGGCGGGCCCGGCGGCGACGCGCCGCGGGTGCTGGCCGACACGACCGCCATCATCGTGCTGCTGGTCGCGGCGCTGGTCGTGCTGCAGTACGTCTACGGCGTGAAGGTGCCCGGGCTCCTGGCCGGGTCGGGCGTCGTCGCGATCATTCTGGGCCTCGCGCTGCAGAACCTGCTGAGCAACCTCCTCGCCGGCATCGCACTTCATTTCGAGCGGCCGTTCTCGACCGGCGACTGGCTGCTCGTGGACGGCACGCACGGGCGCGTGGTGGAGGTCTCGTGGCGTTCCACCCGGCTGGTGACGACCGACGATGTGCTGATCGACGTCCCGAACAGCAGCATCGTCAGCAACACCATCACGAACTTCGTGATGCCGACGCCGAAGCACGCCGTCCACGCGACGATCGGCCTCCATTACGACGTGCCGCCCGCCCGCGCGCAGAAGGTGCTGCGCGCGGCCGCCGTCGGCGTGACCGGCGTCTGCCGGGAACCGGCGCCGATCGTCTACGTCAAGGAGTTCGCCGACTCCGCCGTCACCTACGAGATCAAGGTCTGGATCGACGATCACGCGATCTTCAACCGCGTGCTGAGCGACCTGCGTTCGCACTGCTGGTATGCGGTGCGCCGGGCCGGCATGGAGATTCCGTTCCCGATCGTCACCGTCTATCAGCCCAGGCCCGATCGGGCCGCCGAGCGCGCCCGCGCCGTCGCGGGGCGGGCGCTGCAGGGCCATCCCATCTTCGGGTTCCTGACCGCCGGGCAGGTCGAGGGCCTTCTGCGCGAGAGCCCGGTCGTCCTGTTCTCCGCCACGGAGCAGATCATCGAGCAGGGGGCCCCGGGCGATTCGATGTTCCTGGTCGTGCGCGGCCGGGTCGCCGTGCGGATGGCGCACGACGGCCTGACCTCCGTGGTGGCGGAACTGGGCGCCGGCGACTGTTTCGGCGAGATGTCGGCGCTGACCGGAGAGCCGCGCTCGGCGACCGTGGTGGCGCTGGACGAAGAGGTCGAGGCGATCGAGATTCCCAAGACGGCCTTCGCCAGCCTCGTTCACGAGAATCCCGACGTCCTGGGCCGGTTGAGCGAGCTGCTCGCACAGCGGCAGATCGCCAACGAGCAACGGCCCGGCACCACGCCGGAGCCAGCGCAGGCCGGGCGGACGCAGGCCGGCATGCTGCAGCGGCTGCGGGCGTTCTTCCAGCTCGGCATGTGAGCGAGCGCCGGCGCAGGAGGTACGCAGGAGGGAGGGCCCTTCTCGTGTCCGAGCCGGCGTTCCGCGTCAGTCGTGAATCCCCTTCTTGAACGCCGCGAGCTCGGCGTTCGTCACCGTGACGACCACGATGTTCGGGTCGGGGCCGCCCTTCGCGGCGACGTCCGGCCCGAGTCCACGGGCACCGCCCGAGGCCGACACCTGCGCCGACTGGCTCTCAGGCGACAGGCTGGCCTGCAGATTCGCGAGCCCGAAGCCCTTCTTCTTCTCGGCCTTCGGCTGGTCCGCCTTTTTCTCCTTGCCGTTCCCGTTCCGCGCATTCGAGCTGGAGCCGGCGAGGCCGGCCGACCCCGCCACGACCGTCGCGATCTGCGTGAGCGGCGTCGCCTGGTACGAGACGTTCGCCTTGTATCGGGCCTCCACGGTGGCCCCGGTCTCCGATCCGACGAGGGCGCGGATCTTCTCGATGCGCTCCTGCGTCGCCGGATGCGACCTGAACCAGCCGTTGCGCATCGCCATGCCCTGGTTGCGCTGATCGAGGCGCTCGAGGAAGTCGGCGAGGCCCGACGGGGCGTAGCCGAGCTTGCGGGTCAGCGCGACCGCGCCCTTGTCGGCGTCGAGCTCGTCGTGACGGTCGAACGCGTTCTCGAGGACGAAGTCGTACGTCTTGTCCGCGACCTTCTCGAGGAACTGGGCGCGGTCCTTCAGTGCCTCGTGCGTGCCGAGCTGCACCAGTCTGTTCTTCCGGATGGCGTTGACGGTGTGCCTGTGCGCGACGTGGGTGATCTCGTGGCCGAGCACGCCCGCCAGCTCCGCCTCGTTGTGAATGAGGCCGAGCGCCCCGCGCGTGATGTGGATGATGCCGCCGGGGGCCGCGAAGGCGTTGACGCCGTCGGTGTCGAGGACGACGAACTGCCAGGGCAGGTTCGGCCGGGCGGACGCCCTGGCCAGCAGCATGCCGACCAGCGTCACATACGTCGTGACGGCCGGATCCTGGACGACGCCGAACCGCTGGCGGATCTTCGCGCTGACCTGCTGTCCGATCTGGATCTCCTCCTTCTCGGTGACATTCAGGTCGTCGATCTTCTTCTTGGCCTGGGCGACCTGCTCCGCCCTCTGCAGCAGGCCGCCGAACTGCGCATACGCGGGGGTGCACAGCCCGAGAAACACCAGACCGAGGACCACACCCTTCATACCCCAGCCTCATCTTTCATGGGGGCCGGCTCCGCCGGCCGCAGGACGATTGACGGGTCGGCGGGCGGCGTCGCCCGGCCGACGAGCTCGAAGATCGCCACCGGCTGTGTCTTCCCCTTGACGACGACGTCGCCGAGCGGCCTGAACGTGTAGGCCCCGGTCAGGCGGGCCCGGGTGGCATCGCTGATGATGATGTGCGTGCCGTACTGCTTGTTCAGCGACTCGAGCCGGGAGCCGAGGTTCACGGCGTCGCCGATCACGGTATAGCTCATGATCTGCTCCGACCCGATGTTGCCGGCGATCATCGGTCCGGTGTTGATGCCGATGCCGATGTCGATCCGCGGCCGCCCGTGCGCCTCCCACCTGGCGTTCAGTCGTTCCAGTTCCGCGATCATGTCGAGCGCCGCCTCGACCGCGTGGTCGGCGTGATGCGGATCGTCGAGCGGTGCGCCGAACAGGGCCATGACCATGTCGCCGACGAACTTGTCGACCGTGCCCTTGTGGTGGAACACGATCTCCACCATGCGGGTGAAGTACTCGTTCAGCAGATGGACGATGTCTTCGGGCTGGCCGCGCTCGGAGACGGTGGTGAACCCGCGGATGTCGGAGAACAGGACGGTCATCTCGCGCCGCTGCCCGCCGAGGCGCGCCAACGCGGGGTTCGCGACGAGCTGGTCGTAGACGTCGCGCGAGACGTACTGACCGAACAGCTTCTTCATCTCGCGCTTCTCGCGCCCTTCGACGAAGTACTGATACCCGACGCCGCCGAACAGCGCGAAGGCGCCGGTGAGCCCGGGCTGCGTGACGTTCAGCCAGTAGCCGCCGGCGAACAGGCGGGTGGCGACCCACCCGAACAGCGCCATCGCCAGCAGCGCGACGCCGGTAGCCCACCAGGCCGGCACCATCGTCGCGGCGACGCCGATCAGGAGACCGGCCCCCAGGACGGTCGCGATCCGGACGCCCCTGCTGGCCGGCCACATGAAGCGCCCCGACAGCAGGTCGTCGGCCACGGCGGCGTGCACCTGGATGCCCGGCATCCTGCCGTGCGCGAACGGCGTCTCGAACACGTCGTACAGCCCGGTCGCGGTGACGCCGACGAAGACGATCTTGTTCCGGAACACCGAGGGGTCGATGTTCGGCTTCACGCCGGCGAGGATCTGCTCCTCGGAGTACTCGAGATCGTAGAACGAGTACGTCGGATACGTGTGCGTCTTCAGATCGGCCAGCAGCGCCGGTCCATGAAAGTTGATCAGGCCCCAGAGAAAGCTCGTGACGCCCTTCGCGGTCTGCACGTGCCGCCACTGGAGCGGCATGACGCGGTTGCCGAGATGCAGCATCCGGCCGTCGAGCCGGACCTGGTCGGGCCTGATGCCGGCCTGGCGCAGCGCCGCGGCCAGGCCGAGCGACGGGATCGCGATCCGGCCGGTCCTGACGAACGGCACGGTGTGGCGCAGCGGACCGTCGGCGTCGAGCATGAACAGGTTGTGCCCCAGGCCGGAGGCGACCGCCGCGAGCTTCGCGAAGGGAGGGAACACGACGCGGCGCTCGAGGATTCCCGGGGCGTCGAGCCTGAACCCGGCGTCCTGCAGGCCGTGCGACGCACCGGACGCCGCCTCGTAGGTGGCATCGGCCAGCAGAATGACGTTGCCGGCCGCCTTGACCGAGTCGACGAGCGCCTGATCCGACTCGGCGCCGGACCAGGTGCTGCCGCCGAACGGAAAGCCGCGGCGCGTGTCGGGGTCCGCGAAATCCACGTCGTACGCGATGACCTTCGCCGGTGCTCTGGCGAGATAGTCGATGAGCATCGAGTGGACGGCGCGCGGCCATGGCCATCGGCCGGCGTTCTTTTCGAGGTTGCGGAGCGAGTACTCGTCGATGGCGACGAGCGCGATGTCCTTGCGCGCGGTGTCGGGCCGCGCCGTGCGGGCCATGCGCCAGTCGTACGTCTTCAGCTCGATGGTGTCGAGCGGATTGCGTGCCGTGCCGCCCGCGGCCGCGGACCACCACGCATTCGCCACGAGCACCGTCGCCGCCGCCGTGAGGCCGATCAGAAAACCGGCGACAACCTTGCGCACGGTCCGATACTATAGGCCTCCATGCGCCGCACGGCAATTACGATTCTGGTATTCGTGTCTGCCGTCGTTCCGCTGCTGTCGCAGAACACGCCGACCGCCAACGTCGGCGGCCCTGCGGCCATCCTGACGGCCGACGACGTCCGGGCCATCCTGAACGTGGCCGCCACGGCCCTCGACAGTTCCACGATGGCGGTGGCCGTCGTCGATCGCAACGGCGCCATCCTCGGCGTGTACGTGCGGCCCGACGCGGCGGAGCAGACGCCCGACATCGCGGTGAGCCTGGCGCGCACGGGCGCGTTCTTCTCGAACGATCAGGCGCCGCTCTCGTCCCGCACGGTCCGCTTCATCAGCGGCATCCACTTCCCGCCCGGCGTCCGGAACACCCCGGTGGCCCCGCTGTACGGCATCGAGAATACCAACCGTGGCTGCGCGGTGGCGCCGGCCGGCCAGAACATCTTCAATCAGCCGGTGGTGCTGCCGCGGTCGATCGCGGGGACCTTCGGCACGATCCCGGGGCTGCCGGCGCTGCCCTGCCACCCGGGAAACACCAGCGGCTGCGCGCGGGGCGGCCCGATGACGGATCTGAACGGCCACGATCTGCCCTCGGTCGGCATCACGACCGGCAAGTCGGACGTGCTCGACTCGGGCCAGAGCGATCCGTCGACGGTCCCGGTCGACCCGGGCGGCATCCCCATCTACCGGGGCGGCAAGCTGATTGGCGGCGTGGGCGTAGCGGGCGTCGCTCCGGACCTGGCGGAGTACGCCGCCACGCTCGCCGCCGCCGGCTCGGGGCGCGGCATCGACTTCGCCGAACCGCTGGGCGCGCCGGGGGCGGTGTTCATCAACGGCATCCGCCTGCCGTTCTTCAGCACGTGCCCCGACATCCCGTGCATCCGCTCCACGCTGAAGACCCTGCCGCCGGGCGCGGCGCCCGGCCGGTTCAGCGACGGCCATCTGATCGTCCTGCCGCGCGGCGGCCAGCAGGCGCCGGAGAACTACCTGATCGGCCCGCGGGGGAGCACGACGGGCGCCCTGACGATCGACGACGTGCGGCGCCTCGTCGATCAGGCGGTCGCGGTGGCCCTCCGGACCCGCGCGCAGATCCGGCTGCCGATCAGCCAGCCGACGCGCATGGTCATCTCGATCTCCGACGAATCGGGCAACATCCTCGCGGCCTATCGCATGCCGGACGCCACGATCTTCTCGATCGATACGGCGATCACCAAGGCGCGCAACGCGTACTACTTCAGCACCCGGGACGGCTACGAGGTGCTGAAGAGCTACGTGGAGAGCAACCCCTACGACGACTACACCTGGGAGCCCGATCCGCCGGCCGGCCAGGGCTGGGCGATCACCGCCCGGACGATCAGCTTCGGCGGGCAGCCGCTGTTCCCGCCCGGCATCGATCTCAGGGCCAGGCCGACGCCCGGCCCGTGGTTCGACCTCTTCGTCTACGACTCGATGCACCCGTGCACCGAAGGGCCGACGCTCGGCGCCGACCCGGGCTACTTCAATCAGAGCGGGATCGTCTGGTTCCCCGGCAGCACGCCGCTCTACAAGAACGGGCAGCTCGTGGGCGGCATGGGCGTGAGCGGCGACGGCGTCGACCAGGACGACTACGTGGCGCAGATCGGCAGCGACGGGTTCCATCCGCCCGACGCTCTGCGCGTGGACAACAGCGTCATCCGCAACAGCAAGGGACAGGTCGTCCGGCTGCCGTACGCGAAGTTTCCGAGGCATCCGGAGTTCGGGCAGTAGGGGCGTGCCGGGGGTTCCACTGGGACCTCTGGAACCCTCTCGCGGGAGAGCGGGGCTTCCTAGATCACGAACGTCATCCCTTCGCCGGCGGCGTCGGTGGCAGGGAAGATGCGGCGCGCCTCGGTCTCGATGCCTTTGAGCGCGTCGTCGCTGCGGCCCGGCTTGTGGTGGAAGAGCCAGAGGCGGCCGGCGTCGTGAGCGGCGGCGAACCGCGCGCACTGCGCCCAGTCGCCGTGGCCCCAGCCACGGTGCGCGGGGAGCTCGTCGGGCGTGAAATGCGCGTCGAGGACCACCGCGCGCGCCCCGGCGATGAACGCGCCGAGCGCACGGTCCACCGTCTCGTCGCCGAACTCGTGATCGGTCGCGTACACGAGATCGCCCGCGGCGCCGCGAATCCGGTACGCGAACGCGCCGCCCGGATGGTTGAGCGGCTGGACGCGGATGTCGAACGGCCCCAGGCGCAGCCCGCCCGGCTGCACGATTCTGATCGGCGGCGGCGCCGGCAGCCGGCGGTACGGCACGGGAAAGAACGGCGAATCGAAGATCGCTTCGACGGACGACCTGTCGGAGAGCGCCGGCGCCCAGATCGTCGGCGTCCATCCCGGTTTGAAGAGCGGTCCGAAGAAGGGCAGGCCCTGGAGGTGGTCCCAGTGATAGTGGGTCAGCAGGATCGGAACCGGCTCCGGCTCGCCGGTCATCGCCTCGCCGAGGCCGACGATGCCCGACCCGGCGTCGAGTACGAGGGTGCCGCCCGTCTGCTCGTCCCGGCATTCGAGGCAGGGCGTGTTGCAGCCGAACCCTATCGAGTCGGTGGTGGCCCACGGCACCGATCCACGAACGCCCCAGAAGCGGACGTGCATGAGGCTTCGAGCTTATTACGTCGCAGGGGGAGTGGCAAGCTGGTGATCGCCGGCCCTGTGACAATCCGTGCGAACCTGCATGGCCGCGCATTCGCCTCCCACCGTCATGCCGCCGACGCCCGAGACCGCTGAGCACCGGCGTCTGAACGAGCCGCCGGCCGGGGTCGTCCCGCAGTGGACCCGCTGGGCCTGCTACGTCGCCGATCGCGCCTGGGGCACGGTCCGCGAAGACTACAGCGCGGACGGTGACGCCTGGAATTCCTTCACCCACGATCAGGCGCGCAGCAGGGCGTACCGGTGGGGGGAGGACGCGATCGCCGGGCTCTGCGATCGGTATCAGCTGCTGGTGTTCGCCCCCGCGTTCTGGAACGGGCGCGACCCGATTCTGAAGGAGCGGTTCTTCGGGCTGACGTCGAGCGAGGGCAATCGCGGCGAGGACGTCAAGGAGTACTACTTCGATCTCGACAACACGCCGACGCACAGCCACATGCGGATGCTCTACAAGTATCCGCAGGGCGAGTATCCGTACGCCGCGCTGGTCGACGAGAACCGGCGGCGCGGCGGGCGCGGCTTCGAGTTCGAGCTGCTCGATACCGGCCTCTTCGACGACGACCGCTATTTCGACATCGTGATCGAGTATGCGAAGGCGTCGCCCGAGGACCTCTGCATCCGCCTCGAGGCGTTCAACCGCGGCGACCGCGACGCGGAGCTGCACGTCCTGCCGCATCTCTGGTTCCGGAACACGTGGGCGTGGGGCGAGCGCCGCGGCGCCGAGCCGCGGATCGCCGTCGACGGGGGCGGACGCCCTGGCGCGATCGCGCTGGTCGCGGACGAGGGGGCCGCGGATCCGCTGCCGAACCTGCCGTTCACGTACCGCCTCGGCGAGCGCTGGCTGTACGCGCCGGCCGGCGGCGAGCCGCTCTTCACCGACAACGAGACGAACGCGCAGGCGGTGTGGGGGCCGCAGGCGGCGAGCGCCTCGCCCTTCGTGAAGGACGCCTTCCATCGTCACGTCGTGCACGGCGAGCCGGCCGTGAATCCCGCGCGGATCGGCACGAAGGCGTGCGTCCATTACCGGGCGGTGGTGCCGGCGCGCGGTTCGGCCGTGTGGCGGCTGCGGCTGACGCCGGCGCGGGCGGCGCACCCGCTGGATGAGGTGGACGCGGTCGTCGCCGGGCGGCGGGCGGAAGCCGACGACTTCTACGCCGCGGTGCATCCGCCGCGTGCGACCGGCGACGAGCGGCTGGTGCAGCGGCAGGCGCTCGCCGGCATGCTGTGGACGAAGGCGATCTACCTGTTCGACGTCGCGCAGTGGCTCGACGGCGACCATCCGGGGCGGCGGCCGCCGGAGTCGCGCCGCGGCATCCGGAACGCGCACTGGCGGCATCTGAACTCCATGCGGATCCTCTCGTTGCCAGACAAGTGGGAGTATCCCTGGTTCGCGGCGTGGGACCTCGCCTTCCACTGCGTGACGCGCGCGCTGGTCGACCCGGGCCTCGCGAAGCAGAACCTCTGGCTGCTGCTCTTCGAGCAGTTCCAGCATCCCGACGGACAGCTGCCGGCCTACGAGTGGGAGTTCTCGGACCTCAACCCGCCGGTGCACGCGTGGGCGTGCTGGCGCGTGTATTCGCTGGAAAAGGAGCGCACCGGCCGGGGCGACCGGCAGTTCCTCGAGCGGGCGTTCCACAAACTGCTGATCAACTTCACGTGGTGGGTGAACAAGGTCGACAGCCAGGGGCTCAGCGTCTTCGAAGGCGGCTTTCTCGGCCTCGACAACATCACCGTGGTGGACCGCAGCGACAAGCTGCCGGGCGGGGCGATTCTCGAGCAGTCGGACGCGACCGGCTGGATGGGCTTCTTCTGCCTCTGCCTGATGCGCATCGCGCTCGAGCTGGCGCACGACAACCGCACCTACGAGACGATGGCGACGAAGTTCTTCGAGCACTTCGTGTACATCGGCGGCGCGATGAAGAAGATGGGCGGCCGCGACTACCAGCTCTGGGACGACGCCGACGGCTTCTTCTACGACGTGCTGCGCTACCCCGACGGGCGCTTCCACAAGTTCGCGGTGCGGTCGCTCGTCGGCCTGATTCCGCTCTATGCGATCGAGATCATCGACGAGTGCGCCGTGGCGGACCTGCCCGCCTTCCTGACCGACATCAACTGGTTCATCCGGAACCGGCCCGACCTGGTCGGCCAGGCGTGTTTCACCGATCGGGCCGGCGGCCGGACGCGGCACGTGCTGTCGATCGTCGATCGCCACCAGCTCGAGAAGCTGCTGCAGCGGATCTGGGATCCCGACGAGTTCCTGTCCGAGGCGGGCATCAGGAGCCTGTCGAAGCACCACGAGCGCGCGCCGTTCGAGTTCGACGGCCGGGCCGTGCGCTACGAGCCGGCCGAGGCCGACGTGAAGATCAAGGGCGGCAACTCGAACTGGCGCGGGCCGATCTGGTTCCCGACGTCGTTCCTGCTGCTCGAGGCGCTCGTGCGGTTCGACGAGGCGTATCGGTCGGGGCTGGCGATCCGGGCGCCTGGACCGCCGGATCCGGTGACGCCGCGCGGGATCGGGCAGGAGATCGCGGACCGCCTGATCGGGCTGTTCACGCGCGGCGCTGACGGCCGCCGCCGGATCTACGGCGGCGCGGGGAAATTCCAGGCCGATCCCCACTGGCGCGACTGGCTGCTGTTCCACGAGTACTTCCGCGGTGACAACGGCGCCGGCCTGGGCGCGAGCCACCAGACCGGATGGACCGGGCTCGTCGCGAACCTGATCGACGAGTGGCGGCGATGATGGCGCGAGGCCCTGCCGTCGTCGTGGCCCTGCTGCTGTCCGTCGCGTCGGGCGCGTCCGCGCAGACCGGCGTGCCCCGGCCGCCGCCCGCCGGTCTGGCCGTGCAGGTGCGTGATTCCGGCGGTCGCCCGGTCGCCGACGCGCAGGTCGCCGTGCGCGACGAGGCCGGCCGGCCGGCGGCGACGGCGACCACGGCGGGCGACGGCGTCGCGCGCGTCGCGGACCTCGCGCCGGGCACCTACACGATCGCGGTCAGCGCCCCGGGGTTCGCGCCGGCGATGCTGACGGTGGGCATCGGACGCGGCCAGCTCGTCTCGCGCACGGTGACGCTCGCCCCGTCGACCGGCACCACGCCGCGTCCGCTCAATCCGCTGCCGCGCCCGCCGGGCCGGAAGATGCCGCCGGCGGGGGCGCCGCCGGCCGGACGACCCATGCGATCGGGCCTGCCGACCGGCACCGGCGGAGCGGCGCCGGCCGCGGTGCCGCCCGCCACCCTTCCGCCCGACGCCAAGGTGTTCGTGCCGATGCCGGACCGGTGGAACATCACGATGCCGGACTGGAGCCGCTACGGCGTGCGCGGAGAATATCCGTACGTGGCCGGCCACTGGTGGGATCCCTACGACCGCAACCGGTTGAAGGGCGATTACCCGGTGCTCGGCCAGCAGACGTTCTTCGACTTCACGGGGGTGAGCGACACGCTGATCGAAGGGCGCAACCTGCCGACGGCGACGATTCCCGGGACCGAACGGCCGCAGAGCGAGGCGTTCTTCGGGCAGGGGAACCAGTACGTGCCCGTGCAGGTGATCCGGACGTCGTTCGATCTCTTCCACGGCGACACGGCGTTCCGCCCGGTCGACTGGCGCGTCACCGTGCAGCCGGCGATCAGCCTGAACTACCTCCACACCGCCGAGACCGGCGTCGTCAACCCCGACGTGCGGGCGGGCACCGCGCGGTTCGATACGCACGTGGCCCTGCAGGAAGCGTTCGTGGAGAAGAAGCTGTTCGACCTCGGCCCGGACTACGACTTCATCTCCGTGCGCGCCGGCATCCAGGATCTCAGCACCGACTTCCGCGGCTTCGTCGCGGTGGTCGAGGAGCCGGGCGTGCGGGTGTTCGGCACGCTCAGGTCGAACCGCCTCCAGTACAACGTGGCGGCGTTCGACTTCCTGGAAAAGGACACGAACAGCGGGTTCAACACCTTCGACCGGCGCCACCAGCAGATGGTGGTGGCGAACATCTACATCCAGGACTTCCTGGCCAGGGGCTACACGACGGAATTCAGCTATCACTACAGCCACGACGCCGGCGGCGTGCAGTACGACACGAACGGCTTTCTCGTGCGGCCGGCGCCGATCGGTTTCGTGAAGCCGCACGGGATCCGCACATCGTACTTCGGCTGGGCGGGCGACGGGCACATCGGCCGGCTCAACGTCAGCCATGCGTTCTACGAGGTGATCGGCACGGACGACTTCAACCCGATTGCCGCGCGTCCGGTCAGCATCAACGCGCAGATGGCGGCGGCGGAGCTGTCGGAGGATCGCGACTGGCTCCGGATCGCGGGCAGCTTCTTCTGGGCGTCGGGCGACAGCAACATCTCGGACGGCACGGCCCGCGGGTTCGACTCGATCCTGGACGAGCCCGTGTTCTCGGGGGGGCCGTTCAGCGTCTGGAACCGTGAGGGCGTGCGGTTGCCGCAGACCGGCACGGGCCTCGTCAGCCCGTTCAGCCTGCTTCCTGATCTGAGGACGAGCAAGGACGAAGGGCAGCAGAACTTCGTGAACCCGGGCATCTTCATCGTGCAGGGAGCGACGAACGCGAATCTGACGCCGAAGCTGCGCGCGTTCGGCACGGTCAGCGGGCTCTGGTTCCAGACCACCGCGCCGCTCGAGGCGCTGCTGTTCCAGGCGCCGATCCGGAAGACGATCGGCGTCGATGTCGGGGGCGGCGTCGAGTACCGTCCGCCGCTCAGCGACAACATCGTCCTGGTCGTCGGCGCCTCGGCGCTGAAGCTCGGGCAGGGGCTGCGCGACATCTTTCCCGACCAGCACTATTTCCTCTCGGTGTTCACCGATCTGCGGCTCGAATTCTGAAGAGGGGACCCGATGGTGACGATCCGCGGCACGTGGCTGATTCCGGCCTGTTCGATCCTCTGTGCCGTACTGGTCACGGCCACGCTGTGGGGCGCGCCCCGGCCGGGCCCTGCGCCGGCCCGGATCGCCGGGGGAGGGCCGATCACGGCGACAGGCAGACGGCTGCTCGCCCAGACGCAGGCGGAGGCGGACGCGAAGAGCGCGGGCTGCATCACGTGCCACACCGCGACCGATTCGCCGACGATGCATCCGGGGGGGCTGGTGCGTCTGGGCTGCACGGACTGTCACGGGGGTGATGCGCGCGTGCGCGCGCCGCAGGGCGCCGTTCCGTCGGATCCGTCCTACGAGCGGGCGAAGCGCGCCGCGCATCCGACGCCGCGCGTCTTCAACGCCGACAGTTCGGCGAATCCGATCCGGCCGTACACCGCCTGGCTGCGCGAGTCGGCCGACTACATCCGGTTCATCAACCCCGGCGATCTCCGGGTGGCGGAGCAGACCTGCGGGCCGTGTCATGCGGCGGAGGTGTTCCAGGTCCGGACGAGCATGATGACGACCGGCGCCATGCTGTGGGAGGCGGCGCTGTACAACAACGGCGCGTACCCCGAGAAGAACGCGCGCTTCGGCGAGAGCTACGCGCGCAACGGCCAGCCGCAGCGGCTCGTGACCTGGCCGCCGCCGACGCCGGAAGAGACCAGGAAGAAGGGCGTGCTGCCGTTCCTCGATCCGCTCGAGCGGTGGGAGATCTCGCAGCCGGGCAACGTGCTGCGGGTGTTCGAGCGCGGCGGGCGGCGCAAGGGGGGGATCGGCAATCCCGACCGCCACGAGGAGCCGGGGCGCCCGGACGTGACCCTGAGCGACCGGGGCTTCGGCACGAAGCTGCGGACCGACCCGGTCTTTCTCGGGCTGCAGAAGACGCGGCTGCTCGACCCCATGCTGTCGCTGCCGGGCACCAACGACCAGCCGGGTGATTATCGCGGCAGCGGCTGCACGGCCTGTCACGTCATCTACGCGAACGACCGGTCGCGGGCGCATTCCGCACAGTACGCGCGTTTCGGCAACGACGGCCGCTCGGTGACGGTCGATCCGACGATTCCGAAGGACGAGTCCGGCCATCCGCTGCGGCACGTCTTCACCATGTCGATTCCGTCGAGCCAGTGCATGACGTGCCACGTGCATCCCGGCACGAACATGATGGCGACCTATTACGGCTATACGTTCTGGGACAACGAGACGGACGGCGAGGTGATGTATCCGGCCCGCCAGCGGCATCCGTCCGAAGCGTTCCGGCAGTCCGTGGAGGTGCGCGATCCGGAGGGGGCCGCGGTGCGCGGCCTGTGGGCCTCCGTCGATTTCCTGAAGCAGGTCGGCACGCCGGCGTTCAACGCGAAGCTGACGCATACGCAGTTCGGCGACTTCCACAGCCACGGCTGGATCTTCAGCGCCGTCTACAAGCGCGATCGGGCCGGCCACCTGCTCGACGCCGACGGTCACATCGTCTCGAACGACGATCCGCAGCGGTTCAACAAGGCGGTGCACCTGGAGGACATCCACCTCGAGAAGGGGATGCAGTGCGTCGACTGCCACTTCGCGCTCGACAACCACGGCAACGGGAAGCTGTACGGCGAGACGCGGGACGCGATCGAGATCGGCTGCACGGACTGCCACGGCACGATCCGCCACAAGGCGACGCTGGTGACGCACGGTCCGGCGGCGCCGCCCGGCGGCACGCACCTCGAGGCGATGCGGACGCCGTTCGGCGCGCGGCAGTTCTACTGGAAGGGCGGCAGGCTGTACCAGCGGTCGATGATGGACCCGAAGCTCCAGTGGGAGGTCGTGCAGGTGCTCGACACGATCACGCCGGGGGCGCCGCACTACAGCGAGCAGTCGCGGCTCGCGAAGACGATGCAGAAGGACGGGAAGACGTGGGGCGTCGTGCCGGCGAGCGACCGCTCGCTGGCGCATCCCGACAGCGACATGACGTGCTACACGTGCCACACCTCCTGGTCGCCGAGCTGCTTCGGCTGCCACCTGTCGATGCGCGCGAACCGCCGGATGCCGATGCTCCACAACGAAGGGCTGACGACGCGCAACTGGACGTCCTACGACTTCCAGGTGCTGCGGAGCGACATGTTCATGCTGGGGCGTGACGGCACGGTGACCGGTAACCGGATCGCACCGGTCCGTTCCGCCTGCGCCGTCCTCGTCAGCTCGCAGAACCTGAACCGCGACTGGCTCTACTACGAGCAGCAGCCGGTCTCGGCCGAGGGCTTCAGCGGCGAGGCGTTCAGCACGTTCGTCCCGCACACCGTGCGGGCGAAGGAGACGAAGCGCTGCACCGACTGTCACGTGTCGAAGGCGGACGACAACAACGCCTGGCTCGCGACGGTGCTGCTGCAGGGGACGAACTTCGTCAATCACCTCGGCCGCTACGCGTGGGTCGCGACCGGCAAGGGCGGCTTCGAGGGGATCACGCTCGCCGAGCGCCACGAGCCGCCGGCCTTCTACGGCAGCCACCTGCAGCGGATCGCCTACCCGGACGACTACCGGAAGTTCGTGGACGGCGGCCGGACGCTCGACCGGGCGCACCACCACGCGGGCGAAGCGCTCGACATCCAGGTGCGCGGCGAGTACGCCTACGTGGCGCTCGGCACGGGCGGCTTCCGCATCTACGACATCGCCGACGTCGACAACAAGGACATCTCCGAGAAGATCGTCACCGCGCCGGTGTCGCCGTTCGGACAGCGGCTGTACGTGAAGACGAAGGACGCGGTGGCGGTCGCCACGCCGACCACGCTGGCCGTCGATCCGCTGCGGACGCACCGGCCGGAGAACGAGGAACAGCAGATCCACCCGATGTACGGCTTCCTCTACGTCGCCGACGCGCAGGAGGGGCTGATCGTCATCGGCAACAGGCCGGGCAGCCGCCACATGGCCGGCGTCGGCACGCTGCTCGACGGCAATCCGAGCGACAACTTCATCACGCGCGCCGTGACGTTCAACCCGGGCGGGGTGCTGACCGGCGCGCGGCGGATCACCTTCGCCGGGCACTACGCGTACGTCCTGACGGCGCGCGGCCTGGTCGTGGTGGACCTGAACAACCCGCTCGAGCCGAAGGTGACGGCGCAGATCGGCGCGCCCGACCTCGAGGACCCGCGCGGGATTGCCGTGCAGTTCCGGTATGCGTTCGTGGTCGATCGCACGGGGCTGAAGGTGCTGGACATCACCGATCTGGCCGCGCCGCGCGTGGTGAAGAGGGCGTTCGTGCCGCTCGAGGACGCGCGGAACGTCTATCTCGCGCGGACGTACGCCTACGTGGCCGGCGGGAAGCAGGGGCTGGTCATCGTCAACATCGAGCGGCCCGAGCATCCGAGGTTCGACAAGACGTTCACGGCCGGGGGGGTGATCAACGATACGCGCGACGTGAAGATCGGCATGGTGGACGCCAGCCAGTTCGCGCTCGTCGCCGACGGCGTCAACGGCCTGCGGGTCGTCCAGCTCTTCTCGCCGGCGGACAACGACAACTTCGCCGGCTACAGCCCGGAGCCGACGCCGTCGCTCATTGCGACCTACAAGACGAAAGAGCCGGCACTGGCGGTGTCGGAGGGGATCGACCGCGACCGGGCGGTCGATGAATCAGGCGACCAGCTGGCCGTGTTCGGGCGCCGGGGCGCACGCCCGCTGAATTTCCAGGAACAGCGCAGCCTCTACATGATCAACGGCAAGCTGTTCACCGTGACGAACGATCCCCCCGGGCCGCCGGTCTCGCCCGACACGACCGCGGCCGGGCAGAAGCGCCGGCCGCACTGAGACGGCGGTCGCGCCAGGGCCCCCGAATCCGGCCGCAGGAAGACGGCGATCACCGACCGGTGACGTCCCGGAGGCCGAGCCCGGAATCTCGGATGGCGGTCGTCTTCGTCTTCGACCAGTCGTGATACAGGTGGCACTCGGAACAGCGCGAGCTCGCCCCCTTGGCGGGCGCGTGGCACCGCCGGCAGGTCGCGATCGACGGCATCAGCACGTCGGACGTCTTCGTGCTGGTCGTGGCCGCGTGACAGACCGTGCAGGTCGTGAGCCGGTGCGCGCGGTGGTCGAACCGGGCGTCCGGCATCCAGACGGCCGGCATGCCGG
>DATLRO010000029.1:0-3806 GCA_035534615.1 Vicinamibacterales bacterium | reverse complement strand
TGGGGGTGGGGCCCCAGCGCAAGGTGAACAATGACCGAACCGACGCTGCTCGACATCTATCAGGCCCGCCCGCGGGTCTACCGGGCCATGCGCCCGTCGCCGCTGCTCCGCCATCCGTTGCTGGCGCAGGAGCTCGGCTGCGACGTCTACGTGAAGCACGAGAACCACAATCCGACCGGCGCCTTCAAGATTCGCGGCGGGTTGAATCTGATCGGATCGCTGCCGGCCGGCGAGCGGCGCCGCGGCGTCATTTCGGCGTCGACCGGCAATCACGGCCAGTCGATGGCGCTCGCCGCGCGGCTCGCGGGCATGCCGTGCACGATCGTCGTGCCGGTCGGCAACAATCCCGAGAAGAACGCGGCGATGCGGGCGTACGGCGCCGAGGTCCTCGAGGAGGGCCGGGATTTCGACGAGGCCCGGGCGCGGGTCGAGCAGCTGCAGGCCGAGCGCGGCCTCCGCTACGTCCATTCGGCGAACGAGCCGTTGCTGCTCGCGGGCGTGGGGACCTACGCGCTGGAGATCTTCGAGGAGCTGCCGGACGTCGACGCCATTTTCGTGCCGATCGGCGGCGGCAGCGGCGCGTGCGGCTGCGTCATGGCGCGCACGGGGCTCGGCAGCCGCGCGGAGGTGATCGGCGTCCAGGCCGAACGGGCGGATGCGTTCACCCGGTCGTGGCGGGGCACCGAGCGGGTGGTCGGCGCGCGGGCCGATACCTTCGCCGAGGGCATGGCGACCCGTGTCACCTTCGACCTCACGTTCAACCTGCTGAAGCGCGAACTGAACGACATGGTGACGCTCAGCGAGGAGGAGATCGCCGAGGGGATCCGCCTGGCCCTGCGGGCGACGCACAACCTCGCGGAAGGGGCCGGCGCGGCGTCGCTGATGGCGGCCATGAAGCGCCGTGACTCTCTGAAGGGCAGGAAGGTCGTCTGCGTGATGAGCGGCGGCAATCTCGACACGGCGACGCTGCGGCGGGTGCTGAACCACTGAGGCCGGCGCGCTCGCCGGCGAAAGGCCACGGACCACATGACCGGGATGGTGTCGGCGTCCCTGCTGATCCTGTTCGGAATCCTCATCCTGATCGTCCTGCAGGTGGCGCTCCTGCTGCGCCGCCCCGGTGGCGCCGACGATCTGGCGCCGAAGCTCGACGCCCTGATGAAGCTGCAGGGCGAGCGCGACCGGCAGATTCGCGAGGATCTCAAGGGACTGAGTGCCGAGCAGTCGACGCACGGGCACGAGCTGCGCCAGGAGGTCGGCGGCACGCTCAGGAGCACGGGCGACTCGCTCGTGCGGGCGATCGGCGAGATCTCCGCCGCGCAGAAGCAGCAGCTCGAGACCTTCAGCCAGCAGCTCGGCAAGCTCACCGAGTCGAACGAGACGCGGCTCGAGGCGATGCGGACGGCCGTCGAGACGAAGCTGAAGGAGATCCGCGAGGACAACACGAAACAGCTCGAGCAGATGCGCCAGACGGTCGACGAGAAGCTGCAGGGGACGCTCGAGAAGCGGCTCGGCGATTCGTTCAAGCTGGTGAGCGACCGGCTCGAGCAGGTGCACAAGGGTCTCGGCGAGATGCAGGCGCTGGCTTCCGGCGTCGGCGACCTGAAGAAGATGCTGACGAACGTCAAGACACGCGGGACCTGGGGCGAAATTCAGCTCGGCTCGCTCCTCGAACAGGTGTTGACGCCCGACCAGTACGAACAGAACGTCGCCCTGAAGGAGGGGAGCGGTGAGCGGGTCGAGTTCGCCATCAGGATGCCCGGGCGCGACGATGCCGGGGCGGGGCCGGTCTGGCTGCCGATCGACGCCAAGTTCCCCCAGGAAGACTACCTGCGCATCGTCGAGGCGTCCGAGCGGGGTGACAAGGACGGCCTCGAGGTGGCGAGCCGGCAGCTCGAGACCCGCATCAGGCTGTGCGCGAAGGACATCTGCGACAAGTACCTGAACCCGCCGCGGACGACGAACTTCGGTGTGCTGTTCCTGCCGACCGAGGGGCTCTACGCCGAAGTGCTGCGGCGGCCGGGTCTCGTCGAGCAGCTGCAGCGCGACTACCGCGTCAACGTCGCAGGGCCGACGACGCTGGCGGCCCTGCTGAACAGCCTGCAGATGGGGTTCCGCACGCTCGCGATCCAGAAGCGGTCGAGCGAGGTCTGGTCGCTCCTCAGCGTGGTCAAGACCGAGTTCGGCAAGTTCGGCGACGCGCTCGACGCGGTGCGTGACAAGCTGCAGCAGGCGTCGAGCCGGATGGACGACACCTTCAGGCGGACGCGCGTGCTCGAGCGGAAGCTGCGCGACGTGCAGGAACTGCCGGCCGGCCAGGCGCCGCTGCTGCCGGCGCCGGACGACCAGCTCGAACTGGCCGACCTGAACGCGGACGATCACGGAAAGTAGCGCTCTTCGCGTCAGCCGGCCACCCTCCTCCACGCCCGCCCGCCCCCCCCCCAGACTCCGAAGGCCCGGTCGGTCCGGCACGGCCGGCGTCCGTCTCTTGGGCGGCGGCGTTCTGGCGGCCGGGGTGGCAACTGCCGATAAGGACGGGAAGCCGGGGTCGGCCGCGGTGCGTCCGCTTCCGGTGGCGGGCGACGCGGAGGCCGCTGGGGCGCCGCCGGGCCTGAGCGGGCGCCGGCCGGGGCCCGCGGCCGACCCGCGCGCGTGGCGGCGCGTGACGGGACATGCAGGCGCCGGCAGCGCCAGCGGGAGGCCCGATTACCGCCTGCCCGGCCGTAGCGATAGAATACAAGGTTGTATCGGGTTCGATCGGCAGCTCAGAGGCCCGGCGTCGTGGTGACCCGGTGGCCCGGGGGCTGCTGCCATCATCAGACTGTCTGGATAGACCAGGACGGGTTCGAGGACTCGGGACCATGAGGAACATCTCGCCGGAGCACGTGGAAGAGCTCGACGCCATCGAGACGCGCGAATGGCTCGACTCGCTGGATTACGTTCTGCAGCGCGGCGGGGCCGCGCGGGTCGGCCGGTTGCTGCAGGATCTCAGCAATCACGCGAAGGAGAAGGGCGTGTCGCTGCCCTTCACCGCGAACACGCCCTACATCAATACGATTCCAGCCGACGAAGAAGCGCTGATGCCCGGCGATCGCGACATCGAGCGCCGCATCAAGAGCCTCGTGCGCTGGAATGCCGCGGCGATGGTCGTGCGGGCGAACCGGCACGAGGAGGGGATCGGCGGCCACATCTCGACGTTCGCCTCGTCCGCGACGCTGTACGAAGTCGGGTTCAACCACTTCTTCCGGGCGCGGGACGAGCAGGGCAACGGCGACGTCGTCTATTTTCAGGGTCACGCGTCGCCCGGCATCTACGCCCGCGCGTTTCTCGAGGGGCGCCTGTCGGCGCAGCAGCTCGAGAACTTCCGGCGCGAGATGAAGCCGGGCGGCGGCCTGTCGTCCTATCCGCACCCCTGGCTGATGCCGGATTTCTGGGAGTTTCCCAGCGTCTCGATGGGGCTCAGCCCGATCATGGCGATCTACCAGGCCCGGTTCCAGCGGTACCTCGAGGACCGGGGGCTGAAGCAGCCGGCCGCAGGCAAGGTCTGGGCGTTCCTGGGCGACGGGGAGACCGACGAGCCGGAGGCGCTCGGGGCCATTTCGCTGCCGGCGCGCGAGAAGCTCGACAACCTCGTCTTCGTCATCAACTGCAACCTGCAGCGGCTCGACGGCCCGGTGCGCGGCAACGGCCAGATCATCCAGGAGCTGGAGGCGATCTTCCGCGGCGTCGGCTGGAACGTCGTCAAGGTGCTGCTCGGGCGCGAGTGGGATCCGCTGCTGGCGCAGGATCGCGACGGTCTGCTCGCCAAG
>DATLRO010000028.1:0-2325 GCA_035534615.1 Vicinamibacterales bacterium | reverse complement strand
CGCTCAAGGAAGACGGCGTCGCCGATCGCGTCATCTCGGAGATGATGCTCGCCGCCGGGCCGCCGGACCCGGACGCCGGACACCATGAGAGCGCCGCGCGTACCGACATGTCCGCGGCGTTCTCGGCGATGCTCGCCGGCGGGCGCAGCGCGGCCGAAGGCGCCGCATCGGGTGCCGCCGCGTCCGCCGCCGGTCCCATCGCGCCGGCCGCGGCCGCGACTCGGCCGCCGCCGGTTCCCGACATCGCGCCGGGGGAGTTCCGGGCGATCCTCGCAGCCCCCGGTCCACGCCTGGAACTGCGGGACACCACCGCCCGCGTCGCCGGCGTCCCCGGGGCGAGCCGCAGGAGCCTCGCCGCGCTGGCCGGCCAGCGCGCCGTGAACGCCGTGCTCACGAGCCCCGCCGCGCGGGATGCCGTCGCGGGCGCGGAGGACCACGCGGCCGGATCCCTGGGGAGCCTGCTCGGCGATTCCAACGTGTCCTCGGTCGTCGGCGGCCTGGCTCACTTCTTCACGCGCGCCTCGACGACCTGGGTCTGGGCGATTCCCGGGCGGCAGGCCGCCGTGCGCGTCGCGCCCGGCCGGCCCGTCATCCGCGTGGGCTTCGACGCCCTGCCCGGCATCGACACGAACGCCTTCGCGCCCGTCCTGGTCCGCCTCGCGACCACGTCGGACGGGTGGCGCATCGTCGGCGCCGCGAAGGGCGCCGCGTCTCTGGCGAGCGACCACCGCTGGCAGCCGTACGAGAACTTCGTGCAGACGAGGGTGGCGGCCGGGATCCGACGCCTGTCCTCCGGCCTGGTCGAGCTGACGCCGTCCGTCGATCTCGCGCCGGGCGAGTACGCCGTGGTCCTCCGGCCGATCGACACCGGGATGCGATTCGACGGCTCGACATTCGCGGACGGATCCGGAAACGCCAGGCTCTTCGATGCCGTGTTCGATTTCTCGGTGACCGCTCCCTAGCTGCGGAGACTCTCATGACACCGTTGATGCGTCGTCTTGCGCTCGCGATTTTCGTCGCTGCCGCGCTCGCGGCCGCCGCCCGGACGGGCTCGGCGGCTGGCGGCCGGCGCTACGCGCTCGTCTTCTACAACGAGGCGCCGGCCTTCGAAGCCGAGGCCAAGGCCTTCACGGTCGCCATGGCCCGGCGCGGCTACGCCGCGCAGGTGGTGGACGCGCAGGCCGCGGCGCGCCGCCACGAGAACGTCCACAACCTGATCGCCGCCTATCTGCAGGGCAGGACGACCACCGTGCCTGGCGCGACCTGGGCCTCCTCGCCCGCGCGGACGCCGCTCGCCCCCGGCGACGAGCTCGTGCTGTCGTTCCAGTGCGACGGCGCTCTGAACGTGGGTGTCTATCTCGATCCCACGACCCGGGTGAACAGGGAGGGGTTCCAGGTGGACAAGGGCGGCCAGCAGATGGCGAATCACGACGCCTGCTGGATCACGTCCGGCCAGATTTCCGCGCTGGCGACGCTCGCCGAGCGGCGCGGGATCAACCTCGTCGTGATCGACGGCAGCTGCTCGGGCGGGGCGACGACGTTCCTACTGGAACGGCGCGGCGTGTGCGCCCTGTCGGAAGCGCCGCCCGGATTCCCCGCGGTGCAGGGCGACCCAGCGCTGTCGCGGTATCTCGACAGCAAGCGCTATCCGTTCATCCGGACGTTCTCCGATCTCGCCGTCGCCGGCGGACTGACGATTCTCGCGCAAATGCCGCAGCGTGAGCAGCAGGACGGGTTCTATTCCGCCGGGGGGGCCGCCGCCTCGTCGATGACGCTCCGCGCGGCCATCTACGGGGTGGACCAGTCGCTGGGCGCGTGGGATCTCGGGGCGACCGACGTCTATCCGTACTTCTACAAGTACCTGAAGACGCATCCCATGCGGGTCACGATGGGCTACCTGGGTGGCGACAGGATCCCGCCGAAGCCGACCAACCCGCTGGATCTCCTCCTGCGCCGGGCGACGAACTACCAGAAGATCATGCGGCGGGAGATGCAGCGGATGAACGCCGGCTGGCGGGTGGAAGACGCGATGCTCCGGAACGATCCGCAGTCGCCGGAGGCGCAGAGGAAGGCGAAGCTCTACGCGGGATTCCGGAACGGGGAGTTCGTGACCAATCCGATCGAGTTCGGCACGGCCGCCAGCGGCCGCGGCCCGCTGCTCGCGCGCGGCGGCCGCCAGGCCGTGCCGCTCCTCCCCAGGAACGGCGTGCCGGCCTCCATTCCCGCGGCCCACGCGGCCGTGCGGCGGATGGTTGCGATCCTGATGGCCGACCATGCGCCGCTCGCGGCGGCGCTCCAGGCACTGGAACGCGAGGTGCACAGCGG
>DATLRO010000027.1:0-69985 GCA_035534615.1 Vicinamibacterales bacterium | reverse complement strand
CGGGCCGGCAGGAGGGACACCATGGCTGCACGGACTGCCACCGCTTCTCGCGCTTCCGCCATCGACTTTGCGGCGGCCTATCCGAACTCGCGCAAAGTGCTCGTCGACGGGCACGGCGTGAAGGTCCCGATGCGCGAGATCGTCCTGTCGGGCGGCGAGCCGCCGTTGCGCGTGTACGACACCAGCGGCCCGCAGGGCGCGGACGTCCGGGAGGGGCTGCCGCCGCTCCGGGCCGGCTGGATCCGGGCCCGCGGCGGGGTGGCGGAGGTCGAGCGGTCGTACCGTCCCGTGCGCGGCGTCGCGGCGCCGGCCGAGATCCCGCCGTCGCTCGGCCGCACGGTGCTGCGCGGCTCCGGTGCCGTCACGCAGCTTCGCTACGCCCGGCAGGGGACGGTCACCCCCGAGATGGAGTTCATCGCGGCCCGCGAGGGGCTCGACGCGGAGTTCGTCCGCGCGGAGGTGGCGCGCGGCCGGGCGATCATCCCGGCCAACATCAATCACCCGGAGCTCGAGCCGATGATCATCGGCCGCAGCTTCCTGGTCAAGATCAACGCCAACATCGGCAACTCCGCCGTCTCCTCCTCGATCGAGGAGGAGGTCGACAAGCTGCGCTGGGCGACCCTCTGGGGCGCCGACACGGTCATGGATCTGTCGACCGGGAAACACATCCACGAGACGCGCGAATGGATCCTGCGCAACGCGCCGGTGCCGATCGGCACGGTGCCGATCTACCAGGCGCTCGAGAAGGTCGGCGGGAGGCCGGAAGATCTGACGTGGGAGATCTACCGCGACACGCTCGTCGAACAGGCCGAGCAGGGGGTGGACTACTTCACCGTCCACGCCGGCGTGCTCCTCCGCTACGTGCCGATGACCGCGCGCCGCGTCACCGGCATCGTCTCGCGCGGCGGCTCGATCATCGCGAAGTGGTGCCTGGCCCATCACCAGGAGAACTTCACGTACACGCACTTCGAGGAGATCTGCGAGATCATGAAGGCGTACGACGTGTCGTTCTCGCTGGGCGACGGGCTCCGGCCCGGTTCGATCGCCGACGCGAACGACGAAGCGCAGTTCGCCGAGCTGAAGACGCAGGGCGAGCTGACGCGCATCGCCTGGACGCACGACGTGCAGGTGATGAACGAGGGGCCCGGCCACGTGCCGATGCACCTCATCCGGGAGAACATGCAGCACCAGCTCGACTGGTGCGACGAGGCGCCGTTCTACACCCTCGGGCCGCTCACCACCGACATCGCCCCCGGCTACGACCACATCACGTCGGCGATCGGCGCGGCGATGATCGGCTGGTACGGCACGGCGATGCTCTGCTACGTCACCCCCAAGGAGCACCTCGGCCTTCCCGACCGCAACGACGTGAAGGCGGGCGTCATCGCCTACAAGATCGCGGCGCACGCCGCGGACCTCGCGAAGGGCCACCCGCGCGCCCGCGCCTGGGACGATGCGCTGTCGAAGGCGCGGTTCGAGTTCCGGTGGGAGGACCAGTTCAGCCTGGCGCTCGACCCGGTGACCGCCCGCGCGTACCACGACGAAACCCTGCCGGCCGAAGGGGCGAAGGTCGCACACTTCTGCTCGATGTGCGGTCCGAAGTTCTGCAGCATGGAGCTCACGCAGCAGGTGCGCGACTACGCGGCGGCGCACGGGCTCGAGACCCGCGAGGCGATCGAGGCCGGCATGAAGGAGAAGTCGGCCGAATTCCAGCAGGCGCGCGAGATCTACGTGCCGAAGGCGTAGAAGGGCTGCGTCCGCCGGGTCCGGCCTCGTGAACGTCGCCCGTGACGCGCCCTGGCGCCAGCCTACGGCTTCACCTGCGGTGCGGGCGCCGGGACGATCTGGATGATGGTGGGAAAGAAGGCCGGCTGACCGCCCGGCTTCGGGTTCGGATAGCCCTGCGCCAGCGACGACTGGAAATCCTTGATCGTCACCCCCGGCGGAAACGCCATGGTGTCCTGGTCGAACTTGCCGACCTCGAACATGTACGTGGCCGGCGTGTCGAACACCAGGGTGCCCTTCCGTTTGAGCACCGACCGGTAGTACGCGACGAGATCGTCGAACGGCGCCGTCGATCCGAACAGGTAGTAGCGCTGGCCCCGTCCGGCGTCATACGACGCCAGAAACTGCGCCGACGGATACACGGGCAGGCCGAGCGTGGCCGCCAGACTCGAGCCGGGCGTGGCGGCCGCCGGGGCGCTGCCGGCGCCCGCCGGCGGCGGCACCTGTGACGTCTGCGGCGCCGGTGCGGCCGGCGGCTGGGCGGAAGAGGGCGGCGGCTCGGACGTCTGGCCGCCCGTCTGCGGGAACGGCTGCGGCACCGGGGCCGGCGGCTGCTGTGCCGCGCGTGCCGGCGGAACCGCTACCGCTGCGAACAGGCCAGCGGCCAGCATCACCCCGAGCGCCGACTGCTTCATGCGCTGATTATACGCTGGCCGAAGCGCGCAGGCGCGCGGGCGGCCGCTCATGCGTCGCCGCCCCTCGACCGCGTCCGGGGCGGCCGGTACAATTCCCCTATGCATCCTCTTCTCGCCTTCTGCCGGTCCGAGCAGCCGTGGCTGCTCGACACGATTGAATCGCTCGTCCGTCTCGAGTCGCCGACGACCGACAAGGCCGCGGTGGACCGCTGCGGCGCCGAGCTGGCCCGGAGGATCGACGCCATCGGGGGACGCATCGAGCGGCTCCGCCGGGAGCGGGCCGGCGATCATCTCCGCGCCGAATTCGGCGGGGAAGGCCCCTCGATTCTGCTGCTGGGCCACTTCGACACCGTCTGGCCGGTCGGCCAGCTGGCCCGGATGCCGCTGAGACGCGAGGCGGGCCGCCTGCACGGGCCGGGGGTGTTCGACATGAAGGCGGGTATCGCGCTCGGCCTGCTGGCGACCCGGGCGCTGGCGGCGACGGGCGGGCTGGCCGGGCGCCGACTCACCATGCTCTGGACGGCGGATGAGGAGACGGGGAGCGATTCCTCGCGCGAGGCGATCGAGGCGGAGGCGCGCCGGAGCGCGGCCGTGCTCGTGCTGGAGCCGTCGCTGCCGGGCGGCGCGGTGAAGACGGCGCGCAAGGGCTGTGCGGAATTCACGGTGGCGGTGCACGGCATTCCGGCGCATGCGGGTGTCGATCCCGGCAAGGGCGCCAGCGCCATCTACGAACTGGCGGCACAGATCCGGGCGATCGCCGCCCTGCAGGATCTCGATCGCGGCGTGTCGGTCAACGTCGGGCTCATCAGTGGCGGCTCGCGGGCGAACGTCATCGCCGAACAGGCGCGCGCCATCGTCGACGTGCGCGTTCCCCGGCGGGAAGACGAGGCGCGGCTGGACGCGGCGTTCCGGGCGCTGCGACCGGCCCTGGCGGGCACCCGGGTGGAGGTGACCGGCGGGTTCAACCGGCCGCCGCTGGAACGGACGGCCGGCGTCGGGCGTCTGTACGATCAGGCGCGGTCGGTGGCGGGCGACCTGGGGTTCGAGTTGCGGGAAGGGGCCACCGGCGGCGGGTCGGACGGGAACTTCACGGCCGCGCTGGGGATCCCCACCCTGGATGGGCTGGGTGCCGTCGGTGACGGGGCGCACGCGCTGCACGAGCACGTGGAGATCGACGCGCTGGCCGGCCGGGCGGCCCTGCTGGCCGGACTGATTGCCCGTCTGGACGGGTCCGGCACCGGGGGCTAACATGGAATCGGAGGCGATGCCTCTGACCGATGCGGCGGGAAGGTGGAAGTCACGGACATGACGAATACGTTGAAGACGACGGCACTGCTGGCGGCGTTGAGCGGCCTGCTCCTGGTGATCGGCGAGGCCATGGGGGGCGAGCAGGGACTGGTGCTCGCGTTCTTCATCGCCGGGGCGATGAACTTCGCGTCCTACTGGTTCTCCGACCGGATGGTGCTGCGGATGTATCACGCCGAGGAGGTCGGGCCGGATCACCGCCTGTTTCAGATTGTGAGCCGGCTGGCCCGGCGGGCGAACCTGCCGCAGCCGCGCGTGTACGTCATCCCGGACGCCTCGCCGAACGCGTTCGCGACCGGGCGCAGCCCGAGCCACGCGGCGGTCGCCGCCACGCGCGGGATTCTGAACCTGCTGGATGACGATGAGCTGGAGGGGGTCATCGCCCACGAGCTCGGCCACGTGCGTCACCGCGACATCCTGACCAGCTCGGTGGTGGCGACCATTGCGGCGGCGGTCATGATGCTGGCGCGGTTTGCGCAGTTCGCGGCGCTGTTCGGCGGATTCGGCGGCCGCGACGACCGCAACGGCGAGAACCCCCTGGCGATGCTGGCGACGATCATCCTGGCGCCGATTGCCGCCATGCTGATCCAGACGGCAATCTCTCGCTCGCGGGAGTACGCCGCCGATGCGGCCGGCGCGTCACTGGTGGGACACCCGGAGGGGCTGGTGTCCGCGCTCCGGAAGATCGAGGCCGTGTCGAAGCGGGTGCCGCTGGCGGCCAATCCGGCCACGGCGCACCTGTTCATCGTCAGGCCGTTCTCGCCGGGCGGCATGCGGGCGCTGTTCAGCACCCATCCGCCGACCGAGGATCGGATTGCCGCGCTGCTCGGGCGCCGCGAGGCGACGGAGCGGGCCGCGTCCTGACGATCGGCGGCGGCCTCCGCGCCGCGGCCTGCCCGGCCGCGCGCGCTCCCGGCGGCCCGGCAGGCGATCCCGCCGGGCCCGGGCGGCGGCACCGGCGGACGGACCGGCGGGCCGGTCCGACCCTTCCGTGGACCGGCGGTGAAAGGGAGGGGCGCCGTGCACGTCGACGAATTCGACATTTCCCCCAGCAAGATCGGCGAGTCGGCCCAGCGGGTCATCGATCGCGCCTTCGAGGAATCGCGACGGCGCGAGCACCCGCTGCTGACCAACGAGCACGTCTTCCTCGCCTTTGCGCAGGTCGAATGGGATCTGTTCGCGCAGGTCATGCACGACCTCGAGGTCGACGCGCGCTCCATCCTGCACGAGATCGAGCTGCAGCTGCAGACAGTGCCCGCCTACGGCCGGCAGGAGCCGCATGTCTCGCCGGCGACGAAGCTGCTGTTCAAGCTGGCGTTCCATCACGCGAGCCGCGCGGGGCGGCAGGCTATCGAGGCGGCCGATCTCTTCTCGGCGATCTTCGAGGAGAGCCAGGGCGTGTCGGTCGCGATCCTGCGGCGCCACGCCGTCGAGCCGCACCAGGTGATGGCGCGGGTGGCCGGCCTGGTGCGCGATCTCGAGCTGCGCGACGAGCGGCTGCGGAAGCGGTTCGAGCTGCCGCCGTTCCTGAAGCATTTCGCCGTCAATGTGAACCTGCTCGCGCACCAGGACCGCGTCCCGCCGGTGTACGGCCGCGACCGGGAGATCCAGCAGGTGCTCGAGATCCTCTGCCACCGCGAGCGCGCCAACTCGGTGATGCTCATCGGCGAGCCGGGCGTCGGCAAAACGGCCATCGTCGAGGGGCTCGCCCGGCGGATCGAGTTCGAGCCGGAGACGCTGCCGGTGCGCCTGCGCGACGCGCAGGTCGTGAACCTGCAGCTGAACAGCATGGTGGCCGGCACGATGCTGCGCGGGATGTTCGAGGACCGGATCCAGAACGTGCTGCGGGAGCTGCGGGAGCGGCCGCAGTTCATCCTGTTCATCGACGAGGCGCACACGATGGTGGGCGCCGGGTCGGCCCTCGGCGCGCCGTCGGATGCCGCCAACGTCCTGAAATCGGTGCTGGCGCGCGGCGAGGTCCGGCTGATCGCGGCCACCACGCTCAGCGAATACAAGGAGTACATCCAGGAAGACGAGGCGCTGGCGCGCCGGTTCCGGACCGTGCAGGTCAGCGAGCCGACGATCGACGAGACCCGCCACATCCTCCACGAGCTGCGCCCGCGGCTCGAACGCAACTACTCGGTCCGGATCGCGGACGAGGCGCTCGAGACCGCGCTCGAACTGTCGCCGCGGTACCTGCGGCACCTGCACCTGCCCGACAAGGTCATCGGCTGGCTCGATACGGCCGCCGTGAAGGCCGAGATCGCCCAGCGCGCCGACGTCACCGGTTCGGACGTCGTCGCCGTGGTGTCGGGAGCCGCGCAGATTCCCGAGGACATGGTGTTCCGCGACGTGACCGACCGCTTCCAGGACATCGACGCGCGCCTGCAGCGGCGGGTCATCGGCCAGGCGCAGGCCGTCCGCGCCGTCGCCCGCCGGCTCGTGCTGAACAAGGGGCCGCTCAAGGGCCGTTTCGATCGGCCGGACGGCGTGCTGCTGTTCCTCGGGCCGACCGGCGTCGGCAAGACGGAGCTGGCCAAGGCGGTCGCCGAGTTCCTGTTCGGCGACGAGAAGAAGATGATCCGCGTCGACATGTCCGAGTACCAGGACGGCGCCGTGTCGGTCGACAAGCTGATCGGCATGCCCCGCGGCATCGTCGGCGCCGAGCGGGGTGGCGTGCTCACCAACCAGCTCCGGGACAACCCGTGCACCGTGCTGCTGCTGGACGAGGTCGAGAAGGCGAGCCCGCACCTGCTGAACCTGTTCCTGCAGGCGTTCGACGAAGGCTGGCTCACGGACGGGCGGGGCAAGCGGGTCTATCTGAGCGACGCCATCGTCATCATGACGTCGAACACCGGATCCGAGCACTTCCGGAAGCTGACGAACCCGCTCGGCTTCCTGGCGGGCGAAGTCAGCTTCGACCAGGTGCAGGGCGACGTCAGGCGGGAACTCGAACGCCGCTTCTCGCCGGAATTCCGCAACCGGATCGACGAGGTCGTGCTGTTCTCGCCGCTGACGCCGGACGAAGTGCGGCAGATTGCGACGCTGGACATCGGCCGCATCGCGGAGGATCTGGCGAAGTCCGGCCGGACGCTCCAGGTGGACGAAGACGCGCTGGAGCGGCTCGTGCAGGAGGGCTACAGCCTGGCGTTCGGCGCGCGGTTCCTGAAGCGCGTGATCGACGACCGGATCAAGCTGCCGATCAGCGAACAGTGGCGCGAGGGCCGGCACTTCCACGTGCAGCTCCGCGACGACCGGCTCGTCGTGACGCCGGGCCCGCTGGCGTTCCCGTCCGGCACCGCGTCGGTGTGCGGGACCTGAGCCCGTCCGGGCCGGACCGACCGGCGCCCGGGCCGGCGATCAGCCGGCGTGCCGGCCGCCGAACCTGAACCGCGCCTGCACCGGTCCGCCGCCCGCCTCGTCGGTCCCCCCGGCCGTCTTCGCGGCCGCATCGTTCGCCACGTCGCGCTCGTCGCGTCGCGCGTGCAGCCCGTAGCGCTGCTGCAGGAGCGACACCATCCCCTCGACCTCCGTGACGTACCGCTTCGACGCGTACTTGCCCGCGTAGAGCCGCTCGTAACGCGGGACGAGCGCGGGAAATTCCTTCGCGAGGAACTGCAGGAAGTGGGTGCGGGTGCCGGCCTCGAGGTGGAGCACCATGGCGCCGACGAACTGCGCGCCGTGATCGGCGATCGCCTTGACCGTCCGCTCCAGCCTGGCCGGCTGCGACGTCAGACCGGGAACGATCGGCGCCATGAGGACGCCCGTGCGGACGCCGGCGTCGACCAGCGCGCGCACCGCCCGCAGCCGCTGCAGCGGGTGCGCCGTGCCGGGCTCCAGCCGGCGCCAGGCCTCTTCGTCGACCGTCGGCACGCTGAAGTACACCGTGCAGCGGGCGCGCCGGCCGATCTCGACGAACAGATCACGGTCCCGCAGGGCCATCGGCCCCTTGGTGACGAGGCCGACCGGCGTCCGGCTGTCGCAGAGCGCTTCGAGCGCCCGGCGCGTCAGCTTGTAGTAGCCCTCGATCGGCTGGTAGGGATCGGTCGCCGTCCCGAGCGCGACCATCTCGCGCGTCCACGCCGGGCGGTCGAGCTCCTGCCGGAGCACCTCGGCGACGTTGGTCTTGACCAGGATGATCGACGAGAACTCGTCGCCGCTGTTCATCTCGAACTGGGTGTGGTACCGGCGGGCGAAACAGTAATGACAGCCGTGGGTGCATCCGCGGTACGGGTTCAGCGTCCACCGGAACGGCATCCCCTCGACCTTGTTCAAGGCCGACCGGCACTGGATTTCCTGGTACGTGGCCTGGTCGGCGCGCCGGCGCGCCTCCGACAGGGCGCCGATGCCGCCCGTCCTGACGCGCCGCGCGACGTCGCGGGCGGTCGTGCGGGGCGCGGCGGCGAGCGGAAACAGCGTGGGGCCGTTCATGGCAGGAAACCCTCGAAGTTCGAAGAGTGCTTCGCTTTTATTTCGCCATAATAGGTTATGACGGCTGCCCTGTCAAGTTGGGCCCCGCCGGTGGCCCGGGTCATCGATAATGACTGGAGCCGGCCGCCCGGGCGGCCGGCCGATCCCATGCCCGGCGTACTCTCCCGATCCGCCGTCTCGTCCCGCCTCGCCCTCGTCCGCGAGGCGATGGCCGATCTCATCGCCACGCTGGTGCGCGTGCCGACGGAGAATCCGCCGGGCGTCCACTACGCCGAGTGCGTCGAGCTGATCGTGCAGGCGCTCGACCGTCTGGGCTTCGAGAGCCGCGTGGTGCCGGTGCCGCCGACCGGCGCCGAGAAGAGGCCGCGTTACTGCGTGCTCGGCGAATACGGCAGCGGCGCGCGGAGCGTCTGGTTTCACGGCCATTACGACGTCGTGCCGGCGTCGGTCCCCGGCCAGTTCGAGCCCCGCCGTCAGAACGGCACGATCTTCGGGCGGGGGTCGTCCGACATGAAGAGCGGCCTGGTGGCGATGATGTACGCCGCCGGCGTGCTGCGCGACCTGGACGCGTCGCTCGATGGCCGTGTCTGTCTGGCGTTCGTGCCGGATGAGGAGACGGGCGGGGCGCTGGGCTCGCAGTACCTCGCCGATGAGGACCTGCTGGGCAGCGATGCGGTGGCGATGTTCACGCCCGAGCCGACGAGCGGGGTCGTGTGGAACGCGAACCGCGGGGCCATCTCGCTGCAGGTCACCGTCAGGGGCCGGCCGGCGCACGTCAGCCTCCAGCACCAGGGGGTGAACGCGTTCGAGCAGGCGGTGCCTCTCGTCCGGCGGCTCCAGGCGCTGAGAGACGAGGTGGCGGCACGCCGGACGCGTTACGCGGTCCAGCCGGACGAGGCGCGCGCGTCCATCCTGCTGATCGGCGGCCGGGTGGAGGCCGGGACGAACTTCAACGTCGTGCCGGCCGAGTGCCGGTTCACGATCGACCGCCGCATCAACCCCGAAGAGCATCTGGACGAGGAGCGCCGTCGGCTGGACGAGGTGTTCGAGGCCGCGCGGCGCGACGGCATCGACGTGACGGTCGACGTGCTGCAGGAGGGACGCTCGTCGGCGACCGGCGGCGACGGGCCGGCGGCGCAGGCGCTCGCGCGGAGCGTGGAAGCGGTGACCGGCCGGCCGGCCGTGTTCGAACTGTGCCCCGGCCTCCTGGAGACCCGGTTCTACGCGGCCCGCGGCATCCCGGCGTTCGCCTACGGCCCGGGCGTCCTGGCCGTCTCGCACGGCCCGCAGGAGTTCGTGAAGATGGACCGCGTCGTGGAGTGCGCGGCGATCTATGCGCTCACCGCGGCCGACCTCCTGGCGCCGCGCGCGGACTGATCGCGGTGTCGCAGGCGGCCGGCGCGGAGGCGGAGCCGGGGGAGGCGGGATCTACAGCAGGTACGCGAGCGCGAATCCAATCTGGGCGACGAACATCATGCGGTACATGTGGGCCCAGGAGACGTGGTTCGCTTCGACGGCGAGCTCCTCGGGGCGGCGCAGCATCAGGTAGCAGACGTAGATGCCGTAGACGGTCATCACCGCGCCGAGGATGTTCAGCAGCCAGAAGTGCCCCGTCAGGATGCCGGCCCACGCCCCGATCGGAATCAGCAGGAACGGCACGACGAACGACGGGGAAATCATCCAGGCCGTGCGCGTGACGCCGTACCGCAGCGGCAGCGTCCGGCAGCCGCCGCGCGCGTCCCCCTCCATGTCCGCAAAGTCCTTGGTCGTCGAGGCGCCCAGCAGGAACAGCCCGAAGATCAGGCCGATGTACCACGGCTCGAGGCCCCCGACGGTCCTGACCGCCGACCAGCCGGCCACCTTCAACAGCGTCCCGCGGGGGATCGCGATCGTGAGGTTCGCCCAGACGCCGCGCGCCTTCGTCCGCAGCGGCGGTGCCGAGTACACGAACGTCGCCGCCATCGCCACGAGCACCAGCCAGAAGCACTGATGCCGGCCGCCCGGCATCACCAGCCAGGCGAGCACGAGCGCCAGCACGTAGGTGATCCAGGTGAACATCCAGGCGTCATGCACGGTGAGGCGGCCGCTCGGCAGCGGACGCGCCGGCTTGTTCACCCGATCGATCTCGAGGTCGTAGATCTGATTGAGGGCGTTGTTGCCCGCGTTGAGCACCGCCGCCATCAGCGCGCCGATGGCCGGAAACAGGAGGAGCGACCAGCTCCACGGCTCGGGTGGGCGTGCGCCGGCGGCGGTGGCGGCGCCGGACACCATCCCCAGCGCCGGGGCGACGAGCGTGAACGGCCGCCCGAGCTCGAGGTAGAGGCGCCAGCGCGATTCGCGGATGGACGGGGATTCGGGCATCGGCTCAGATCGGCGCCAGCACCAGGACCAGGGCGACCGCGCCGGCCACGGCCGTGTTGATGAAGTTCAGCGTGTCGTTGTCCAGCACGCCGGACCGTTCGAGCGTCGCGCCGAGCACGCTCTCGACGAGCGCACCAGCCGTCGCCGCCACCACGACGATCCAGACGTGCGCCCAGGCGGTCAGCGACACCAGCACGCCGACCGCCGCCAGGGCGAACGCCGAGACGAGCCCGGCGGCCGTCCCCTCGAGGGACATGGCGCCGGACGTGCCCGGCTTCACCCGCGTCAGGCGGGTGATCAGGACCGTGCGGCGTCCCCACGCCTTGCCGACCTCGCTGGCGACGGTGTCGCTGCCGGCGGCGGCGAACGCCGACACCAGGACGAGCTGCGCCAGGACGACGTGCGGCCCCAGGGCGGCGACCACGGCCGCGCCGGTCGCGACCCCGCAGTTGGCGATCGCGTTGCCCGGCCCGCGGCGTCCGCCCCGCTCCTCGGCGATGCCCAGCAGGACCTTGCGCTGCAGGCCGAGCCGCGACGCCACGGCGGCGAACGCGAAGGTCGCGAACAGCATCAGCCAGGCCCCCGGTCCGCCGCACGTGTACACGACGATCCCGATGACCGCGCCGGCGCTCGCGCCGGAGAGCGACACGGTCCGCGCCTTCCACCCGGCCCACCCGACCAGCGCGTTGATGGCGACCGCCGGGCCCAGCGCCGCGAGCATCCGCGGCGCGGCCGCCGCCGCCGCGTCGGGCGTAATCAGGCTCAGCGCCCAGAGCCCCGCCGCCGCGGCCGCCGGGACCGACAGGTTGTCGTCGAGCCGGATCGGGATTGTCTCGACGAACCCGGCCAGCACCGCCGCGATCACCGGCGCGCCGGCGGTGTACAGGATCGACGGCACCGGCGCGACACCCGGGCGCGCCCACGTCGCCAGGGCGGCCCCGCCGGCCGCGCCGCACACGATGAACGCGGTCAGGCCGGCGGCGGTCTTGCCGGGGTTCCACGGGAGCCGCCGCCCGCCGGACCGCCGGCCGACGATCGTGGCCATCCCGTCGCCGAAGGCCAGCACCCCCCAGGCGCCGGCGACGATGTCCAGGCGGTGGCGAAAGATCAGGATGAGCAGCGCGACCGACAGCGGATAGATCACGATGCCCGGCGGATAGCCGCGCAGGCGATCGGCGGGCCGGTACAGGCGCCTGCCGCCGAGGCGCGGCAGCAGGCCGAGATTGAACGCCAGGGCCGCCAGCGCGCACGCGAGCGCCTCCTCCCACGAGAGCACCCGCAGCAGCAGCGCGAACGCCGCCATGGCCATGTGGAGGATCTGGCGTCGATCTTCCGAGTAGCCCGGTTCGGACATCCGGATCGGTGCCTCCATCGCCGGGGTCAGGCGGCCGTGGCGTTCACTGCCGCGAGCGTCCGCGCGAGGCCGTCCTCCAGCGCGGTCATCGTATAGCCCAGATCGCCGGCGGCGAGGGTGGAATCGAGCGCCCAGTCGTGCCGGAAGATCTCGACCGTACCGCGGGTCAGCACCGGCGCGCCGTGGAAGATCCGCGCCCGCAGCTCTTCCGCCAGGCCGATCGCGTGCGCCACGCCATAGGGAATCCGGCGGGGCAGCGCGCGCCCGGTCAGCGCGCGCACGAGTTCGAACAGGCGGATCTGCGGCACGTTGGCGCCGCCCAGCCGGTACGCGACCCCCGGCCGGCCGCGGTCGAGCGCCGCCACGTGGCCGGCCGCGACATCGTCCACGTACGCATACGACCACAGATGATCGGCGCCGATCAGGCCGGGCAGGCGGCCGCGGAGATGATCGGCGAGAAGCCGGCCGACCAGATTGCCTTCGGTTCCCGGCCCGGGCCCGTACACGACGCCCGGATACAGCCTGACGATCGGACTGCCGGCGGCGGCCCCCTCCGCCGCGACGCGCTCCGCGTCCACTTTCGTGCGCTGGTAGTCGTTGGCGCGCAGCGCGGCGGTCCCGTCGCTCGGCGGCAGCGCCAGGAACGAGGAGGTGTACAGGATGCGCGGAATGCCGCGGGCCGCCGCCACCTGCAAAACGTGGCGCAGCCCGCCGACGTTCACCTCGTCGAAGTCCTCCCGGCGGGGGCGCCACAGCGCGACCAGCGCGGCCATGTGGCAGATGGCCTCGCAGCCGGCGGCCGCGCGACCCAGCGCGTCGATGTCGCGGACGTCGCCGCTCACGAGGCGTCCCGGCAGGCCGCTGGCGGCGGCCGTGCGGGCGAAGACCGTCGGCTCGTGTCCGCGCGCGGCGAGGGCCCGCACGACGGCCTGTCCCAGATAGCCGGTGCCGCCGGTCACCAGGACCTTCACCGGTCTTCCTGGACCCTGCTCCGCCAGTACCTGAGCAGGTCGGCGGCGGTCGTCTCGAGTGGAATCTGGGGGCTCCAGCCGAGCTCGGTCCGCAGGCGGCTGTTGTCGCCGAGCAGCACCGGCGCGTCGTTCGGCCGGTAGCGGGCGGGATCGACCTGAAGGGTGATCCGCGCCGTCGTCCCGGCCAGCAGCAGCTCGAGCAGAACGCGGATGGACCGGGTCCGCCCCGAGCAGACGTTGTAGGGGACGCCGGGGGTGCCCCGCTCCATGATCATCCGGTAGGCGCGCACGGTGTCGCGGACGTCCGACAGGTCGCGCTGCGCGTCCAGATTGCCGACCATGAGGACGGGCGGCGCCAGTCCGGCCTCGATGCGGGCGATCTGGCGGGCGAAGCCGGCGGCGGCGAACGACGGATCCTGCCGCGGGCCGACATGGTTGAACGCGCGCGCGATGAGCCCGGCCGGCGCGCCGCCGGCGAGGCCGTGGCGCCCGAGCATCTCCTGGGCGAGCTTGCTCAGGCCGTACGGGCTGGCGGGGCCGATCGGATGGTCCTCGCGGATCGGGCCGGACGAGGGCCGGTAGATCATCGCGGAGCTCGGGATGACGAGGCGTGGCTGCAGACGGGCGAGGCGCACGGCGTCGACCAGATGGTGCGTCCCGAGGACGTTGACCGACAGCGTCGCGGCGGAGGCGCTCCACGAATGGCCGACGTGCGCGGCGCCCGCGCAGTGATAGATGAAGTCCGGGCGGATGGCGCGGACGGCCGTCCGGACGGCGTCGCGATCGAGCAGATCGACCTGCTGCCAGAGCACGCCGGGCGTCCGGGTGGACAGGCTGGCCTTGGCGTGCCGCCAGGCGACGATGCGCGCCGGGTTCCCGCGCAGGGCGTCGAGCAGGTGGCTGCCGGCGAATCCGGTGGCGCCGGTGACCAGGATCGTGTCGGCGGTCATGCGTGAGTCAGGGATGCCGGTAGTGCGCCTCGTAATAGGCGCGGTACGCCGGATCCTCGTCCTTGATCGGCCGCCACCACCACTCGTTGTCCCGGTACCACTCCACCGTGGCCTTCAGCCCCTCGTCGAACGGGACCTGCGGCGTCCAGCCCATGCCGCGCAGCTTGGTGGTGTCGAGGCAGTAGCGGCGGTCGTGGCCGGGGCGATCGGCGACGGGGCGGATGAGCGACTCCGGCCGGTCGAGCAGCGCGAGGATCCGGCGCGTCAGATCGATGTTCCGCACCTCGTTGCCGCCGCCGATGTTGTAGACCTCGCCGGGCTCGCCCCGGGCGATCAGGAGGTCGATCGCCCGGCAGTTGTCGCCGACATGCAGCCAGTCGCGGACGTTCCGGCCGTCGCCGTAGAGCGGCAACGGCAGGCCGTCGATGGCGTTGGTGATGAACAGCGGGATGACCTTCTCGGGATACTGGAACGGGCCGTAGTTGTTCGACGGCCGGACGATGACGACCGGCACCCCGTAGGTGGCCCAGTAGCTGTAGGCGAGCCGATCGGCGGCCGCCTTGCTGGCGGAGTACGGGTTCCTGGGTTTGAGCTCGTCGGTTTCCCGGCTCGCCCCCTCCGCGACCGAGCCGTACACCTCGTCGGTCGAGATCTGGATGAACCGCTGGAGGTGGCCGGCGGCGCGGGCCGCCTCGAGCAGGACCGCCGTGCCGAGCACGTCGGTGCGCACGAACTGCAGGGCGCCGGAAATCGACCGGTCGACGTGGGTTTCGGCGGCGAAGTGGACGACGATGTGGGCCCGGGAGATGAGCGGGCCGACCAGGGCCGCATCGCCGACGTCGCCGCGGATGAACGCGTGGCGCGGATCGTCCAGCACGTCCTTCAGCGTGTCGGACCGGCCGGCGTACGTCAGCTTGTCGAGCGTCGTCACGTGCCAGTCCGGATGCGTGGCGAGCGCGTGGCGCACGAAGTTGCTGCCGATGAAGCCGGCGCCTCCGGTGACGAGAACCTCGATCATCGTGTGGCTCCTCCACCACCGCCGGCCGGGCCGGCCCGTGGTGTCAGCGCTGGGCGCCGGGGACGCCGCCCAGCGCGCCGAAGAAGTTCGCGAAGGTGCCGATGCCGGCCAGCGTGAAGGAAAAGCTGAACCGGTTGTCCTGGGGAACCGGGAGCAGCGTGTTGAGCCCCTGCAGATTGTACGTCTGGTACTCGATCGCGACCCCGCAGCACTGGGCGTTGTAGTACGCCGTGAGGCGCTGCTGGAGCATGTTGCCGCGCAGGATGTCGTAGTTGAACGAGTAGTTGCCGCCGAACCGGTTGCCCGGCGTGCGCGCGCTCGCCGAGCCGTTCAGGTAGTTGTCGAGCTGCGTCGGATCGTTGAACCCCGGCAGCTGCGCGATGTAGCCCTTGTGGCTCCAGCCGAGCGTGGTCTGGAACCAGCTGCGGTTCACCGTGCCGTTCAGCGAGATCGTCCGCAGCTGGTGATACTGGCTGTCGATCTCGGCCTGCAGGTTGGCGGTGTAGCGGCCGCTCGGGACGGCGCGCACCGAGACGAGGATCGGCGAGAAGTTGCTGGGGGGCGCCCCCGTGAAGCTCGTTTCGTACTGCTGGTCGTACTGCGCCGTCTGCGCGTTCGTGTAGTACGACTGCCCGACGGCGACGTCGAGGATGTCCTGCGAGGCGCCGGCCGCGGCCCCCGGGGCCTTGGCGAACAGCCGGCTGTTGACGCCGTAGGTGAAGCTCGTCGCGTTGCCGACGACGGCGTCCGTGCCGTCGAGCTGTACGATCTGGCTGAAATTGTTGATCGACGAGATCCGCTCGATGTTCAGGTACGGGGCGATTGTGTGCTTGAACTTGGCCGCGTAGCGGCTGTGCGGGGTGTTGAAGATCCGCTGGAGCACGGGCCCCGTGAGCTGCGCGTTCAGGTCCCAGTAGCGGCGCGACAGTCCGGTGCCGGTGACCTGTCCGGTGGCCGGATCCAGGCTCCGCGTGTAGTAGGTGTCCCGCCAGGAGACCGACGAGTTGATCGTGAAGAACTGCCACTTCGTGAACGGGAACCGGATCGTCGGCTGCACGTCCAGGCGGTTCAGCCCGTTGTCCTGGATCGTCGTCCCCGCCTGGTTCCGCCGCAGCAGGTCGGCGTACTGGCCCGACACCGACGCGTAGAACGGCGTCCGGCCGAGGCGCTCCTCCGCGCGGTTGAACGCGATCGTCGGGGTGCCGCCGGTCAGCGACGTGCTGGTCGTGCCGAAGAAGTACTCCGCCCGGTTGTACGTCGCGTTCAGCCCGTACGGCCCCCAGTTGCCCGACACGTTCACGCCGTAGTTCCGCTGGTTGAGCGACGCGTTGTAGATGTTCGTGTTGTAGGTCTGCAGCGCCGTCAGGCTGGAGAAGTAATCGACGTTGGCCCGCGCCCGCAGCCCCGCGAACAGCGCCTGATTCATCGAGCCGTCCAGCTGGAAGCTGTTCTGCCCCGGCACGGTCGTGGCGCCGCTCGCCGTCTGATAGGTGGCCGTCTGCTGATTCAGCGCGTAGGCGCGGAGGCTGCCGTTCTCCCCCGCCCCGTAGTTGTACCGGTACTCGCCGCCGTTGCCGAAGCCGGTCTTGGAATACCAGTCGTTGTAGAACGTGGCGTCCTGGCTGCGGTTGATCGCCCAGAAGAACGCGTTGCTGATCGACTGCCCCTTCAGCGTCGACGTGCCGTACTGCGGAATGAGGAAGCCGGTCGCCCGGTCGCCCTTCTTCGTCGGGTAGTAGAAGATCGGCATGTACAGCAGCGGCACGCCCTTCACTTCGAGCACCGAGTTCTTCAGCACCGTGTAGTGGCCGATGTTCACCGTCGCGGACGAGGCGACGATCTGCCACCGGGGCGTGGGCTCCGTGCACGTGGTGAAGCCGCCGTCGTGGATCCGGTACTTCTTCTGGCCGATCTTGTCGATCTGCTTGCCGTAGAAATAGATGTCCGGCTCCTGCGTCCCGTACATGTTCTTCGCCTGCTGCGGGCTGAGCCGGGAGATGCCGGTCGCGTTGTAGAACGTCCCGAGATGCGTCTGATAGTTGAAATCCGCCCGGTCGGCCGAAATCCGGTTGTCCCCCTGCGTGAAGACGACGCTGCCGACCGCCACCGCCCGGTGCGTGTTCGGATAGATGTCGACCTGCTCCGCGTACAGCTTCATGTCCCCGCGCTGGAGTTCGACCGCCCCGGTCAGCCGCCAGTGGTTGTCGCCGATCCGCTCGCGCGTCCAGCTCACCGAGGTGTCGAAGCCGGGGAGGCCCTGCTGCGCCCGCAGCCGGGAGACCGCAAACGACGCGAAGAGGCCGGTGCAGCAGGCGAGGAGCAGCAGGCGCTTCATCGAGGGAGCCGGACCCGGATGTGCGTGAACGGGGAAGCGCGGAAAACTACCGAAGAATAGCATGCGACGCAGGAGAGGGCAATCGGCCGGACGCGCGTTCACGGCCGATCGAGCCACGCGAGGATCTCGCCCAGCAGGAAGATCGACCCGGCCGCGCACACGTCGCCGGCGACCGCCCGCGCCGCGCGCACCGCATCCACCGGATCGGCCACGATCGTCACCGGCCGCGCCGGGCGCATCGTCGCGACGAGCGCCGCGATGTCGGCCGGCGCCATCGCCCGCCGGCCGGCCGGCCGCGTGAGGAACAGGTGCGTGGCGCACGGCAGCAGCGCGGCGAGCATGCCGGCCACGTCCTTGTCGCGCATCACGCCGAACACGATCGGCAGACCGCCGGGGCACGCCTGCCCGAGATACGCGGCCAGCGCGGCGGCGCCGGCCGGGTTGTGCGCCGCGTCGAGCAGCACGCGGCCTTCCGCGTCGAGACGCCGCCAGTCCAGCCGGCCCGGCCAGCGCACGTCCCGCAGGCCGGCGACGACCGCCGCCGGCGGCACGTCGAGGCCGTGTCGCGCCAGCGCTTCGAGCAGCCGCACCGCGGTCACGGCGTTCGCGACCTGGTGCGCGCCCGCCAGCCCCAGCCGGACGGTCCCGTAGTCGGCGGCCGGCGTCCGGAGCGTCAGCTGCGTGGCGCCCTCCACGAGCGCGCTCGCCGCCGTGACCCCCTCGGCGGCGGCCACCAGTGTCGCGCCCCGCTCCCGGCACGCGCGCGCGATGACGTCCAGCGCCTCCGGCTTCCGCTCGCCGACCACGACCGTCATGCCCGGCTTGATGACGCCCGCCTTCTCGAAGGCGATGGCGGCGAGCGTCGTCCCGAGATAGCGCTCGTGATCGAAATCGATCGTCGTGATGGCGGCCGCGAGCGGGGTGACGACGTTCGTCGCGTCGAGCCGCCCGCCGAGTCCGACTTCGAGCACGGCGACGTCGACCTGCGCCCGCCGGAAGAGATCGAAGGCGACGGCGGTCGCCGCCTCGAAGAACGTCGGCTCGGTCTCCAGCGCACCCGACGCCCGCAGCGCCGCGATCTGCGTCATGACCGTGCCGGCCGCTTCGCGCAGCGCCGCGGTCCCGACCGGCCGGCCGTCGATCGCGAACCGCTCCTCGAGCCGGACGAGATGGGGCGAGGTGTAGCGGCCCGTCCGGCGTCCCGACGCCCGCAGCGCCGTTTCGGCCATGGCGGCCACCGACCCCTTGCCGTTCGTGCCGGCGATGATGACGGAGCGGAACGACCGCTCGGGATGGTCGAGGCCCGCGCAGAGGGCCTGGATGTGGTTCAGCCCGAACTTGATGCCGAACTGCTCGAGGGCGAGCAGCGAGTCGATCGGATCCATGGCTGGAGGGGCCGGCGACCGGCGCGACGCCGCGCGGACATCGGCCGGCCGGGGTGCGACTACCGGTGTTCGACGACGGCGGCGGGCGGCGCCACGACGCCGGCCGCCGCGCGCGGCGGGGCCGCGGCGGTCGCCACGCTCATGAACCGGAGCGCTCCGGCGAGCGCCGCCTTCAGCTCGCGGCGATCGACGATGAAGTCGAGGAAGCCGTGCTCGACCAGGAACTCGCTCCGCTGAAAGCCGTCGGGGAGCTTCTGCCGGATCGTCTGTTCGATGACGCGCGGACCCGCGAAGCCGATGAGCGCCCCCGGCTCGGCGATGTTCAGGTCGCCCAGCATCGCGAAACTCGCCGTCACGCCGCCCGTCGTCGGGTCGGTGAGCACGGAGATGTACGGCAGCCCTTCGCGGTCGAGGCGGGCCAGCGCCGCGCTGATCTTGGCCATCTGCATCAGCGACAGCGCCCCTTCCATCATCCGGGCGCCGCCCGAGCAGCAGACGACGACCACCGCCAGGCGCTCGGCGATCGCCCGTTCGATCGCCCGGGTGATCTTCTCGCCGACGACCACGCCCATGCTGCCGCCGATGAAGCTGTATTCCATGGCGGCGATGATCGTCTCGACGCCCGCGAGCCGGCCGCGCCCGACCAGCACCGCGTCCTTCACGCCGGTCGCGGCGATGGTGCTCCGCAGCCGCTCGCGGTACGGCTTCGTATCGGTGAAGTGCAGCGGGTCGGTCGACACCAGCGACGCGTCGAATTCGCGCCACTCGCCGTCGTCGAACAGCATGCGCAGACGCTCGGCCGCGCCCATCCGGAAGTGGTGGTCGCACTTCGGGCAGACGCCGAGGTTGGCCGCCAGATCCTTGTTGTAGATGATCTGCGAGCAGCCGGGGCACTTCACCCACAGGCCTTCCGGGACGCGGCTGGACTTGTCCTTGGAGGCCGCAATCGGGATGCGGGTCTTCTTGAACCAGGCCATGAGGTTTGAGCTTAGCACAGGGCGGGCCCCGCCCCGCGCCTGTCGAAGGGCGAGCGCCTGAGCGCCTGCCCGCCTGCCTTATGACGTTCTCGGCACGTAGTACTGCGTGCCCGGCCCCATGCCGCGGATCTGCCGGATCAGGTCGTCGAGCGCCTGATCGTCGGCGTCCGGCGCGAAGTGCGACGTCTCGACAACGAGCAGGGGCGTGGCGCTGTAATGGAAGAAGAAGTGCTGATAGGCCTCGTTCAGCTCGCGGAGGTATTCCGCGCCGGGGCGCAGCGCCTGCTGCTCGGGATCGGCCGGCCGGCTCCGCAGGCGGCGGACCAGCACGTCGGTCGGCGCCTGCAGGTAGATGACGAGGTCGGGCGGCGGGATGTCGGGCGCCAGCAGGTCGTACAGGCGCTGGTAGATGAACAGCTCGTTGTCGTCCAGATTCAGGTAGGCGTAGATGCGATCCTTGTCGAAGACGTAATCGCAGATGGTCACCTGGCTGAACAGGTCCGTCTGGCGCAGGGCGGTCAGCTGGCGGTGCCGGTTCAGCAGATAGAACAGCTGGGCCTGCAGCGCGGCGCCCGGCCGGTCGGCGTAGAAGTCCGCGAGGAACGGGTTCTCGGGATCCTCGAGGACGACCGTGGCGTCGAGCCGGGTGGCCAGCCGCTCGGTCAGCGCGGATTTGCCGACGCCGATCGGCCCTTCGATGGCGAGATAGCGGAAATCCAAGACCCGCGCAGTATACCGGCCGCTTTTCCGCGCAGGCAAGCGCCGGGCAGGCGGCCGGCGGAACCGGCGCCCGGCGCGCGCGTCGGAGACGCGCGCAGTCGCCGTGGTATCATCGCGCGAGTATCACGGTGGCTACGCCTCCGGACCGGCGATCGTGAAGATCGAGCGCATCGAACTCCGCCTCCTCCGCCTGCCGCTCGTGCATTTCTTCGAGACGAGCTTCGGGCGGTCGTACGACCGCACCTTCATTCTGATCCGCCTCGACGGCGACGGCCTGTCCGGGTACGGCGAGTGCGTCGCCGACCAGAACCCCTTCTACAGCGCCGAGACCACCGAGACGGCCTGGCACATCCTGAGCGCCTTCGTCGCGCCGCTCGTGCTCGGCGTCGAGTTCGCCCACCCGCGCGAGGTGTTCCCGGCGCTCAAGGCGATCCGCGGGCACCACATGGCCAAGGCGGGGCTCGAGATGGCCGCCTGGGATCTGTACGCCCGCCAGCGGGGCGAGCCGCTGTGGCGGACGCTCGGGGGCAACGGCCGGCCGATCGCCTCGGGGGTGTCGATCGGCATTCAGGACTCGCTGGATCAGCTCGCGGCCAAGATCGAGCAGGAGCTGGCGGCCGGCTACCGCCGCATCAAGATCAAGATCAAGCCGGGCTGGGACGTCGGCACGGTGGAGATGGTCCGGCGGCGCTTCGGGCCGATCCCGCTCATGGTCGACGCCAACGCGGCCTACCTGCTGGAGGACGCCGCGCACCTCCGGCAGCTGGACGCCTTCGACCTCATGATGATCGAGCAGCCGCTCGATGATGACGACATCCGCGATCACGCGAAGCTGCAGGCGCAGCTCCGGACGCCGATCTGCCTCGACGAATCGATCAAGACCGTCCGGCTGGCCGAGGAGGCGATCGCGCAGGGCGCCTGCCGGATCATCAACATCAAGCCGGGCCGCCTGGGCGGCTTCCGCGAGTCCATCCACGTGCATGATCTGTGCGCCGCCCACGGCCTGCCCGTGTGGCACGGCGGGATGCTGGAATCGGGCGTCGGCCGGGCGCACAACATTCACCTGTCCACGCTGCCGAACTTCACGCTGCCGGGCGACATTGCCGCCAGCCGCCGCTACTACGTGCCCGACCTCATCGAGCCGCCCATCGAGGTCCGGCCGAACGGCACCATCCCCGTGCCGGACGGCCCCGGGATCGGCGTGACGATCGTGCCCGATCGCGTCGATCGGGCGACCGAGCGGGCGTTGACGCTGGACCGGGCGCCGGTCCGCTGAACGGAGGGGCATGCAGATTCGGACGCGGTGGAACATCAGGGTGCGGGGAGTGCGGCTGGCGGCCGCCGCGCTGGCCGCCGCGTTCGCGGCTGCCTGTGCGCCGCCGGCGCCCCGCGTCGCGCCTCACGTCCAGCCGGCCGTGACGTACGCGGAGAAGGTCGGCTGGATCCTCCGGCTCGAGGACCAGCGGATCCTGCGCGCGCCCGAGCCGTCGCCGGTCGCGGCGCCGGCTCCGGTGACCGGGCGCCGCCGCGGGAGGGGACCGGCGGCCGCGTCCGCCCCGCCGCCGGCGCGGCCGGATCTGCTGGCGCTGCTGGCCGATCCAGACGCACGCATCCGGCGCCGGGCCGCGCTGGCGGTCGGGCGCGTCGGCCTGCCCGAGGGGGTCGGCCCGCTCGTGACGCTCCTGGCGGACCCCGAGCCGGAAGTCCGGCAGATGGCGGCGTTCGCGCTCGGCCTGATCGGCGACCGGAAGGCGGTGACGCCGCTCGTGGCGGCACTGCACGATCCCTCGCGGCTGGTGCAGGGGAGCGCCGCGCAGGCGCTGGGGCTCATCGGCGATCCGGCGGCGGCGGCGCCGATCGGCCAGCTCGTCGGCGGGATCGTGCGCAGCGGCGCGCTGGCGGCCGTCGGGCCCGACGCGATGGCCGGCGATCGGCACACGGAGGCGTGCGTGTTCCAGCTGGGCGTGTCCGCGCTCGCCCGCCTGCACGCGTACGCCGCGTTCGCGGCCGCGGTGTTGAGCCCGGGCGGACAGCCGCTCGTCCGCTGGTGGCCGGTGGCGTACGCGCTGCAGTGGCTCGACGATCCGCGCGGCGAACCGGCGCTGATGACGCTCGTGCGCGCCGACGGCGTCTGGACGCGCGCCTTCGCCGCCCGCGGCCTCGGCGCGCTGAAGGATCGGGCGGCCGTCGAGCCGCTCCTCGATCTGGTGCACGCCGCCGGGACCAGCCTGCCGCCGGCGATCGAGGCGGTGCGCGCGCTCGGCGAGATCGGCGATCCCCGGGCGGCGCCCGTCCTGATCCCGCTCATCGAGAACCTGAAGACCGATCCCGGGCTGCGGCTCGAGGCGGTGAATGCGCTCGGGTTCATCAGGGCGCCGGGCGTCGTCGATGCGCTGCTGGACATGGTGTCGGACGAGTCGCCGGCCGTCCGCGGCGCGGCCCTCCAGGCGGTGGCCCGGCAGGACGCGGACGATTTCATGCTGGTGCTGTCGGGGCTGACGCCCGATCGGCAGTGGACCGTCCGCGCGGCGCTGGCGTCGGCGCTCCGCGAGCTGCCGGCGGCGCGGGCCGTGCCGCGCCTGCTGCCGATGCTGGGCGATCACGATCTGCGCGTCGTCGCGGCCGTGCTGCGGGCGCTCGTGGCCCTGCGCGCGCCCGGCATCGACGGGATGCTGCTCGAGCGGCTGAAGAGCCCCGACCCCTACATCCGGAAGACGGCGGCCGAGGGGCTCGGACGCCTGAAGCCGCCGGACGCGGCGCCGGCGCTCGCGGCCGCCTACCGGCAGGGGCTCGGTGATTCGACGTACGTGGCGCGCGCGGCCGCGCTGGAAGCGCTGGCGCGATACGGCGCGGGCGCGGCGACCGCCACGTTGAAGACGGCGCTCGCCGACAAGGACTGGGCCGTGCGGGTGAAGGCGGCCGAGCTGCTGCACCGCCTCGATCCGACCTTCGACGCCGCTGCGGCCATCCGTCCGGCGCCGACGATCTGGACGGCGGCCACGTATGCCAGTCCGCAGCTGGTCGATCCGCAGGTGTCGCCCGAGATGTACATCGACACCGCGAAGGGCACGATCGAGATCGAGCTGGCCGTGCTGGACGCGCCGCTGACCGTGCAGAATCTGATCGATTTGGCGCGGCGCGGCTTCTTCGACCACGTGCCGATCGCGCGCGTCGTCCCCGACTTCGTCGTGCAGGGGGGCGATCCGCGCGGCGACGGCGACGGCGGGCCGGGCTACACGATTCGCGACGAATTGAACGAGCGGCTGTACGCGCCGGGGACGGTCGGGATGGCGCTCGACTGGCGGGACACCGGCGGCAGCCAGTTCTTCATCTGCCTCTCACCGCAGCCGCGGCTGGACGCCGGCTACACGGTGTTCGGGCAGGTGGTCTCCGGCATGGACGTGGTCGACCGGCTGCAGCCGGGCGACGTGATCGAGGATGTGCGGATCTGGAACGGCCGGCAGATGATCGGGGAACCGTGAAGGAGGGTGTGGAATAAGGGGGCGACCGCCGCCCCCTTGGCAGGATGCCAGCTTACCGCTTCTTGGCGCCGGCCTTCTTCTTCCCGCCCTTGGCTTTCTTTGCCATTAGCTGAATTCCCCCCTTCACTGGCTGGTTTGACGAGTGCCAGAGCCCTCATCGCCACGACGAACGCCTGCCGCCTGGCACGTCCGTCCGTCCGTGTTGAGACTCTCAGCATCGGAGCGCTTCCGCCGGATTGTCGTCGTGTCGCGGGAGCGCAGAAAAGAGAGGGGGTGTCAGATGGTGACCACCCCCGGAACCGGTTGACGGCCGGTCTAGCGCTTCTTCGCGCCCTTCTTCTTGCCGGCGGCTTTCTTCGCCATTCTTCCTCCTATTGGGTAGGCTGCCCAGGTTTACAACCGGAACCGAGGTCACTACGGGTGGCCTGAGCACGCCACCCTCATACAAGATGTAGATTATCGATGAGAAATTTCCGATGTCAAGCACAAAGTTCAGAAAAAGTCAAAATGCGGACCCGTCATCATCAAGTTTTTTCGGCCGCGCGAAGGGGTCGCTGCAGGGCTGAAGGGGCCGCGCGCGTCCTCTGCGGTGCGGCTGCCGGGCGATCAGCGTCGCGCCGGTTCGTGCGCGAGCGCGTCGCGCGCGCGATTGCGCACGTGGTAGGGATCGCCGTCGGGCGTGCTCGCGATCGCGGCGCGGTACTGCTGCGCCGCCCGCGCGTGCTGATCCGTGCGGTCGTACAGCCGGCCCAGGTGGAGGTGCGCACGGGCGAGGACGGAGTACGGCGCCGCGGGCCGCATGGCGATCACCTCCTGCAGCGTGCGGGCGGCGTCGCCGGTCCGGCCGAGCGCGTCGAGCTGGACCGCGAGGTGGAAGCGCGCGCCCGCTTCGGCGAGTTCCGGAAAGTTCACCGCGTGCGCGCCGGCCGCGGCGATCAGCGCCTCGTCCGTGGCCGCGCTCGCCGCATAGTCGTGGAGGTAGAGGTCCTGCACCGACGCGATCTGCGCGGGAAACAGCGGATCGCGCGGATAGCGCGCCTTCAGCGCCTCGAGCAGTTTCAGCGCCCCGTCCGTGTCGTGTTGGTACCAGAGGTAGATGAAGTGGAGCTGGTAGTCGGCTTCGCCGCGCAGGAGCTGGCCCAGGGTCCGCGTCCGCTGCATCTCGCGCAGCCCCTGCGCCCGGTTCCCGCCCGGCAGCATGAGCAGCCACCGCAGGAGGCGGGCGCCCAGCGGGGCGACGGCGGCGTAGTAGTGGTAGAGGCCGATGCCGAAGTACGCGTCCTGCAGCGACGGATCGAGCTGGACCGCGTGTTCGAGCGCCTCCCGGATCCGGTTGCCGTCGCGCGCCGCGGCCAGCCGCTGGCCGCGCAGCACCTGCCACTGCACGCGCGTGGCGTAGGCGCCGCCGAGATAGAACCACGCTTCGGCGCGGTCGGGCTCGCGCGCGGTCCAGGCCCGGTCGGCCGCGATGGCGCCGTCGGCCGCCTGCGTGAACGCCGCGTCGCGGCTGCGATCGGCCGGGTCGAGCGAGATCCGCCACCAGTCGGCGACCGCGTCCAGCGTCCGGCAGGCCTCCGCCGGCGCCGGCGGGCAGGCCTGCTGCAGCGTGACGCGGGCCTGATCGAAATCGGCGTCGAGAATCTGATCGTAGGCGTGGGCGAGCGGGGCGACGTCCGTCAGTCCCTGCACGGGGGCCGCGGCGGCAGCCCCCGGGGCCGTCAGCAGCGCCGCGACGATCCAGATCGCGGGGCCGCGCAGCGGGCGCAGGCGTCCGGGACTCACGCGGTCGTGCGCCGCTGCGCCTTGTCGGCGTGCCGCTCGAGCGCGAGCGCGATCAGGCGGTCGAGCAGCGCCGGATAGGCGAGGCCGGTCGCCTCCCAGAGCTTGGGATACATGCTGATCGTCGTGAAGCCGGGGATCGTGTTCACTTCGTTGACGTACAGCGTCCCGGCGCCGCCGTCCATCAGGAAGTCGACCCGCGCCAGGCCGGCGCCGTCGATCGCGCGAAACGCCGCGACCGCCAGCCGCCGGACCTCGGCGGCCTGGGCCTCGGTGAGCGGCGCCGGAATCCGCAGCGTCGACCCCTCGTCCAGGTACTTCGCCTCGTAGTCGTAGAACTCGCGCGACGGCACCACCTCGCCCGGCACCGACGCTTCCGGCTCGTCGTTGCCGAGCACGGCGCACTCGATCTCTCTCGCGCGCGGCACCGCCGCCTCGACGACGATCCTGCGGTCGAACGTGGCGGCCAGATCCAGCGCCGCGCCGAGCTGTCCGGCTTCCTTCACCTTCGAGATGCCGACGCTCGAGCCGAGGTTGGCCGGCTTGACGAAGACCGGCAGCGGCAGCCGCGCGGTCACCGCGGCCGCCACGCGGCCGCGATCGGCCAGCCAGTCGCGCCGGGACACCACGAGGTAGTCGACGATCGGCAGCCCGCTGGCGGCGAACACCAGCTTCATCATCGCCTTGTCCATCCCGACCGCCGAGGCCAGGACGCCGGCGCCCACGTACGGCACGTCGGCCAGCTCCAGCAGCCCCTGCACGGTCCCATCCTCGCCGTACGGCCCGTGCAGGACCGGAAAGACGACGTCGAGGCCGAGGCCGGCGACGCGCGCCTGCTCCAGCCCGGCGGCATCCGCGGCCGCCCCGTCGCCTGCGCCGGGCCGGTCGACGGTCAGGAGCGTGTCTTCGCCCGGGCGCGGGGCCAGATAGGTTTCGCGTCCCGGCCGTGCCGGCCGGGCGAGCTGGGTGCGCGCGGCCTCGATGACGTCGGCCGCCGAGATCGCCGCCGGCGCGCGGTCGGCGAGCGTCCAGCGCCCGTCGCGCTCGATCCTGACGGGCACCGGCTCGTACCGGGTCCGATCGAGGTTCATGAGCACCGAGGCGGCCGACGCCAGCGAGATCTCGTGCTCGCTCGACCGCCCGCCGTAGATCACACCGATGCGCAGCTTCTTCACGGGACTCGTGGATGCGGGATGCGGCTGTTCCTGCCGGCCGTCGCAGCACGCGCGGGAGGCCGGACACCAGTTACCTTAACATAGTGAATGTGACTTCCACCGCCTTCGGCTTCCGGGTGACCGCCGTCGACGGCGCCGCCCGCCGCGGCGAGCTGACCACGCCGCACGGCGTCGTCCAGACGCCGGCCTTCATGCCGGTCGGCACGCAGGGGGCCGTCAAGGCGATCACCCACGCCGATCTCGAGCGGATCGGCGCGGAGCTCGTGCTCGGCAACACCTATCACCTGTGCCTGCGGCCGGGCGACGCGCTGATCGCGCGGCGGGGCGGCCTGCACCGCTTCATCGGGTGGCCGCACCCGATCCTGACCGACAGCGGCGGCTATCAGGTCTTCAGCCTGGCCGGGCGGCGGACGGTCAGCGAGGAGGGGGTCGCCTTCCGCTCGCATCTCGACGGCAGCCCGCAGCAGCTGACGCCCGAACGGGCGGCCGACATCCAGGCCCGGCTGGGCTCGGACATCGCGATGGTGCTGGACGAGTGCGGCGCCAATACGGGCGACGAGGCCAGGGCGCGCGACGCGATGGAGCGGACCCTGCGCTGGGCGCGGCGCGGGCGGCGCCGTTTCCTCGCGCTCCGCGACGGCGCCGGCGCGGCCGACGGGGTCGCGGTCACGAATCCCGGGCAGGCGCAGTTCGGCATCGTCCAGGGGAGCGTCTCCCGGGCGCTGCGGGAAGAGAGCGCCGCGGCCACGGTGGCGATCGGGTTCGAGGCGTATGCCATCGGCGGGCTGAGCGTCGGCGAGCCGCCCGACGTCATGTACGAGGTCGTCGGCTACACGGCGCCGCGGCTGCCGGCCGACCGGGTGCGCTACCTCATGGGGGTCGGGACGCCGCTGGACCTGGTGGAGGCGGTGGCCCGGGGGGTGGACCTGTTCGACTGCGTGCTGCCGACCCGCAACGCCCGGAACGGCCAGCTGTTCACGCGGGCCGGGCGCCTGAACATCAAGAACGCCCGGTATGCCGAGGACGACCGCCCGGTGGACGAGGAGTGCGCCTGCTACACCTGCCGGCACGCGTCGCGGGCGTATCTGCGTCATCTTTTTCTAGCCGGCGAGATCGGGGCGGCCAGCCTTAACACATTGCATAATCTGCACTTTTACCTTGACACGATGAGGCGCATCAGAAATGCTATCGTGTTTAAGTCGTTTGAAACTTTCCGGGCTGCGTTTCGCGAAGCGTACACGGCCCGACCACGTGACTGACCGATGACGCCCTTATCGCTGATGGATTTCCGCCTCGTGGCCATGGGCCTGATGCCGGCCGGCGGCGGGAGCAGCGCGCTGATTCAGCTGCTCCCGTTCGTGCTGGTGCTGGCCATCTTCTATTTCATCATCCTGCTCCCGATGAAGCGCAAGCAGAAGAAGGTGCAGGAGTTCCTGGACGCGCTGAAGGTCGGCGACAAGATCGTCACCACCAGCGGCCTGTATGGTCAGATCATGAAGTTGAGCGACCAGACCGTGCAGCTCCAGATCGCCGACAAGGTGCGGGTCGAGATCGCACGGCACGCTGTCGGCGGCTATCAGGGGCAGGAGCCGGTGCAGCAGGCCGAGCCCGCCCGCCAATAGCGTTACCGAGAGGACCGTCATGAGTCTCCGCTGGAAGATCATCCTCATCGTGGTGGTGACGGCGCTGGCGGCGTGGGCCGTCTACCCGCCGGCCAAGAAGATCCAGCTCGGGCTGGACCTCCAGGGCGGCGTGCAGCTCGTGCTCCGGGTGAACACGGGCGACGCGCTGAAGCTGGAGACGCAGACGGACATGGAGCAGCTGCGCCAATCGCTCGCCTCCAAGGCCATCAAGGTCACCGATCTGACGCTGACCGGCGGGACGTCGTTCCAGGTGACCGGGGTGCCGCCGGCGCAGGACTCGCAGTTCCGGCAGGTGGCCGACGACCTGTCCGCGACGTTCGATCGCGTGCCGGACATCAACGGCAACTACACCTTCACGATGAAGCCGAACATCGTCAAGAACCTGCGCGAGCAGACGGTCGAGCAGGCGCGGCAGACGATCGAGCGGCGCGTGAACGAGCTGGGGGTCACCGAGCCGAGCATCGCCCTGCAGGGGAGCGCGGGCGACCAGATCATGGTGCAGCTGCCGGGCGTCACCGACGTCGCGCGCGCGAAGGAAGTCATCCAGTCGACCGGCATGCTCGAGCTGAGCCTCGTCGACGGCGGGCCGGCCTCGTCGCGAAAGCAGCTGCTGCAGGCGACCAACGGGGTGGTGCCGGAAGAGGACCAGGTGGTGCCGGGGCTGGCCGACACGTCGCAGCCGGCGGCGGGGGCGGCCGCGACGGTCTACTACCTCGTCAAGAAGGTGCCGGTCATCACCGGCCGCGACCTCCGGGACGCGCGGCCGACGCTCGATGAGAACGCGCAGCCGGCGGTCAGCTTCACGCTGAGCGGCGAGGGCTCGCAGAAGTTCGGCACGGCGACCGGCCAGAACATCGGCCGCAACCTGGCCATCATTCTCGACGGTCGCGTCCAGTCGGCGCCGCGGATCGACGGCCGGATCACGGGCGACGGGCGCATCACCGGCAGCTTCACGCAGGAGGAGGCGCAGAATCTCGCGCTCGTCCTCAAGTCGGGCGCGCTGCCGGCGTCGCTGACCTACCTGGAAGAGCAGACGATCGGTCCGTCGCTCGGCGCCGACTCGATCCGCGACGGCATCCTCGCGTCGCTGGTCGGCTTCGCGTTCGTGGTCGTCTTCATGCTGGGCTACTATCACCTGGCGGGCATCAACGCCATCGTCGCCCTGGTGCTCAACCTGCTCATCCTGCTCGGCTTCATGGCGTACATCGGCGCCACGATGACGCTGCCGGGCATCGCCGGCTTCGTGCTGACGATGGGCATGGGCGTCGATTCGAACGTGCTGATCTTCGAGCGGATCAAGGAAGAGATCGACGCCCAGCACGGCGTGCGCGCGTCGCTGAACGCCGGGTTCAACCGCGTGTTCTGGACGCTGCTGGATACGCACGTGGCGTCGCTCATTTCCGCCGCGTTCCTGTTCCAGTTCGGCACCGGGCCGATCCGCGGGTTTGCCACGACGCTGACGTTCGGCCTGCTGGCGAACCTCTTCACGGCGACGTTCGTCTCGCGCACGATGTTCGAGGCGATGCTGTCCGGACGCCGCCAGGTGGCCACGCTCAGTATCTGACTGCCGCGGCCGGCCGGGGCGGCACGCCCCCCGGCCGGCCGGCGCGATGACGCATCATGCATATCTTCAAGAATCCGCAGTTCGACTTCGTCCGGTGGCGGTGGCACGCGCTGGTGCTGTCCTGGATCGTGATCCTCGCCGGTCTGTTCACCATCTGGACGAGGGGCATCCCGCTCGGCGTCGAGTTCTCCGGCGGCACGGTCGTCATCGCCCAGTTCGACGCCGCGCCGCCGTCGATCGGCCAGGTCCGCGCCGCGCTCGACAGGATCCATGCCGGCATGGGTGACCAGGCGGTCGTGCAGCGGTACGGGACGCCGGCGCTCCGCGAGATCATGATCCGCGTGCCGCAGGTGGGGCCGTCGCGCGCGGACGCCCCCGCCATGACGGCCGGCGCCGCGCCGGCGGCGCCCCCCGTGGTCAAGGCCGGGACGCCGGCCGCCCCGGCGGCGACCGGGCTCAGCACGACGGCCGATGACGTCCAGCGCGCCCTGGTGCAGGCGAACCTCGGCAGGTTCTCGGTCGTCGGGACGCAGATCGTCGGGCCGATCGTCGGCCGGCAGCTGACCCGCAAGGGGACGCTGGCGATGGTCCTCTCGCTCATCGGGCTGCTGCTCTACATCGCGTTCCGGTTCCGGTTCAGCTTCGCCGTCGGCGCGGTGATCGCCACGATCCACGACCTGCTGGTCACGTTCGCGTTCCTGGCGTTCTTCCACGTCGACCTGTCGCTGAACGTGATCGCCGCCATTCTGACGATGAGCGGGTATTCGACGAACGACACCATCGTCATCTTCGATCGGGTCCGCGAGGACGCGCGGCTGCTGCGCAACCTGCCGGTCAAGGACGTGATGAACCGCGCCGTGAATCAGACGCTGAACCGGACGGTGATCACCGCCGGCACGGCGCTGCTGAGCGTCATCGCCCTCTACCTGTTCGGCGGGGACGTGCTGCGCGGCTTCGCGTTCACGATGATCGTCGGGATCATCACCGGCACCTACTCGAGCGTGTTCATCGCGGGCACCATCGTCACGTTCTGGCGCGGGCGCGGCGCGCAGCCGCGCGTCCAGGCCGCGGCCGCCGGCGGGGCGGCCGTCGCGCCGTCCGTCCGCGCCTCCCGGTCGAAGCCGCAGCGCAAGGTCCGCGCGTCGTAGGATCGGCTGCCGGCCGCCGCGCCGAAGGGCACGCACATCGGTCAGTGATCGTCCTGCACGCCGTTCCGCTCGTGGTCGTCACGCAGCCGGCCGGGCCCGGGCGCCGGAGGCGCGCCGCCGGTGTCTGACGGCGGCCGGCCCTCCTTCGTGCAGTGGCTGCGCCGGAGCTTTCTCGCCGGTTTCTTCGTCACCGTTCCGCTGTTCATCAGCGTGGCCGCGTTCGTCTGGCTGTTCGGCGTCGTCGACGGCCTGACGACGCCGCTGTACGATCGCCTGCTCGGCCGGCGGATTCCCGGACTCGGCATCTCCACGACAGCGGCGGCGATTCTGGCGGTCGGCGTGTTCGCGACGAACGTCATCGGCAAGCGGATCCTCCAGCGCGCGGAGGGCTACCTGCTGCGGGTGCCGGTGTTCCGGACCATTTACGCGCCCGTCAAGCAGCTCATCGTCGCCTTCTCGCCCGACAACGAGTACGGCTTCAAGCGGGTCGTCCTGATCGACGATCCGCACCGGGGGTTGGCGCTCGGCTTCCTCACCAAGGAGTTCACGATCGAACGGGGACCGGGCGGTCCCGAGGCGCTGATCGCGGTCTACGTGCCGACCAACCATCTGTATCTGGGCGACATCGTGATCTGCCGGCGCGACCAGGCGACGTTCCCGGACCTGACCGTGCAGGAAGGCATCCGGATTTTCCTGACGGGCGGCATGGCGCTGCCGGGACGGATCCGGGCCGAGGCGCAGCCGGGCGGCGGGCGGATCGGGCCGTGGCGGTCCTAGTGTCCCGGGGCCGGAGCCCCCGGACGGGCCGGCCGGACGGGGGCGGCGGACGTGGTCGCGCGGCCGGCCGGTATCGCCTATAATGCGAGGTTCGCGGCGGCGCGGCGCGCGGGGCCGTGAGGCCCGGCGTGCGGCGGCGCGGTCGTCGCCGGTTTGCTCTGCAGCCGCATCCCCTGCGGCTGTCGTCGGATCGTTTGTATCCCTTGTTCGGCAGGTATGTATCGGGAGGCCAGGTTGATTCGCGAGAGAGGTGTCATGGACGTCAAGAGTTCTCGGCTGTTCGGCGGCACGCGGGGTCGCGCGCGGCGCCGCGCCTGGTGGCTGGGCGCCGGGCTGGCGCTGGTGGGCGCGCTGATGATCTGGCCGGCGACGGTGTCGGCCGCCGGCGGCGCGGCGGCCCAGGCGATGGCGCAGGCGATGGCGCAGGCGCCGCCGGCGGCGCCACCCGTGGCGACCGGGGGTGAGGCCGCGCTGGTGCTGCCGAGCCTGACGGGGGTGCGGTTCATGGGCTTCGAGGCCCAGCCGCTGCTGCTGCTGGGGCTGGTCGTCTGCGCGCTGGGGATGCTGTTCGGGCTGGTGATCTACACGCAGGTGAAGAACCTGCCGGCCCACAGGTCGCTCAAGGACGTCTCCGACCTGATCTACGAGACCTGCAAGACCTACCTGATCACGCAGGGGAAGTTCATCCTGCTGCTGGAGGTGTTCATCGGGGTCATCATGATCTTCTACTTCGGGGTGCTGCGGCACTTCGAGCCGCTGAAGGTCGTGATCATCCTGGCGTTCAGCCTGCTGGGGATCGCCGGCAGCTACGGCGTGGCGTGGTTCGGCATCCGGATCAACACGCTGGCGAACTCCCGGACGGCGCACGCCAGCCTGCGGGGCAAGCCGTATCCGGTGTACGCCATCCCGATCAAGTCGGGCATGAGCATCGGCATGCTGCTCGTCAGCATCGAGCTGACGATGATGCTCGGCATTCTGCTGTTCATTCCGGGCGACTACGCGGGGCCGTGCTTCATCGGCTTCGCGATCGGCGAGTCGCTCGGCGCGGCGGCGCTGCGGATCGCGGGCGGCATCTTCACGAAGATCGCGGACATCGGGTCCGATCTGATGAAGATCGTCTTCAACATCAAGGAGGACGACGCGCGCAATCCGGGCGTGATCGCCGACTGCACGGGCGACAACGCCGGCGACTCGGTGGGGCCGAGCGCCGACGGCTTCGAGACCTACGGCGTGACGGGCGTCGCGCTGATCGCGTTCATCCTGCTGGCGGTGCCGAATGCCGTCATCCAGGTGCAGCTGCTGGTCTGGATCTTCCTGATCCGCGTGATCATGATCGTGGCCAGCGGCGTGTCCTTCCTCGCGAACGAGACCGTCGCCCGGGCGCGGTACGCGCAGGCGGACGAGATGAACTTCGAGTCGCCCCTCACCTCGCTGGTCTGGCTGACCTCCATCGTGTCGGTGGTGCTGACCTTCATCGCGTCGCGGCTGCTCATCCCGGACATCGGCGGCGACTCCACGCTGTGGTGGAAGCTGTCGGCCGTCATCACGTGCGGCACGCTGGCCGGCGCGATCATCCCCGAGCTCGTCAAGGTCTTCACGTCGACCGAATCGCGGCACGTCCGCGAGATCGTGACCTCGTCGCGCGAGGGCGGGGCGTCGCTCAACATCCTGTCCGGCTTCGTGGCCGGCAACTTCAGCGCGTACTGGCTGGGGCTGACGATCGTGCTGCTCATGTCGATCGCCTACGGCATCAGCACGACCGGCTTCGACGTGCTCATGCACGCGTCGCCGGTGTTCGCCTTCGGCCTGGTGGCGTTCGGATTCCTCGGCATGGGGCCGGTGACCATCGCGGTCGACTCGTACGGCCCGGTGACGGACAACGCCCAGTCGGTCTTCGAGCTGTCGGTCATCGAGCAGCTGCCGGGCATCCGCGAGGAGCTGAGGCGGACCGAGGGGATCGACGTCGATTTCGAGCGGGCCAAGGCGCTGCTCGAGGAGAACGACGGCGCCGGCAACACGTTCAAGGCGACCGCCAAACCGGTGCTGATCGGGACCGCCGTGGTCGGCGCGACGACGATGATCTTCTCGATCATCGTGGCGCTCACCGACGGCCTGACGCAGAACCTCGACAAGCTGTCGCTGCTGCACGCGCCGTTCCTGCTGGGGCTGATCAGCGGCGGCGCGATGATCTACTGGTTCACCGGCGCGTCGACGCAGGCGGTGACGAGCGGCGCCTACAAGGCGGTCGAGTTCATCAAGGCGAACATCCGGCTCGAGGGCGTCGAGAAGGCGTCGGTGAGCGACAGCAAGAAGGTCGTCGAGATCTGCACGCGGTTCGCGCAGAAGGGCATGTTCACGATCTTCCTGACCGTGTTCTTCACGACGCTGTCGTTCGCGTTCCTCGACCCGTACTTCTTCATCGGCTACCTGATCTCGATCGCGATGTTCGGGCTCTACCAGGCGATCTTCATGGCGAACGCCGGCGGCGCCTGGGACAACGCCAAGAAGATCGTCGAGACCGAGCTGAAGATGAAGGGGACCGCGCTGCACGCGGCGACGGTGGTCGGCGACACGGTCGGCGATCCCTTCAAGGACACCTCCTCGGTCGCGCTCAACCCGGTCATCAAGTTCACGACGCTGTTCGGGCTGCTGGCCGTGGAGCTCGCGGTGAGCGTGGGGGCGCAGGCCGGCGTGATCGTGACCTCGCTGATTTCGGCGGTGTTCTTCGCGCTCGCGCTGGTGTTCGTGTGGCGCTCGTTCTACGGCATGAGGATTGACGTGGCGGACGCGCCCGACGCCCGGGCGGTCGAAACGACCTAGCCGGGGCGGATCGGCCCGGGCGCCCCGGGCCGCACAGCGGCGGGGCCGGCGGCGGGGCCGGCCCTCGCCGACCCGACACGTGGATTTGTCGTTGACCTGCGTGGGGCCGGCTCGGTAGAATGCGCCCCTCTTGTGAGTGGTTTGCCGTCCTCACGGTGACACTTGCTGACAATTACCGGGTAAGCCGCAGGGGCTGACGCCATTTCCCGTTTTCCGGTGTCTAACTTTGTATCGGTTCGTTGACACCTGTTTTTTTCTCTAGCTATAATCGCCGGCCTCACGGGCTGGGCCCGGTGTAAGTGACGAGAGCAGGAGGAGAATACCCGTGCCACGTAATATGTTCGGCGATATCGTCGAGCCCTCGATTAAAGTGGGCAGCAAGAAGTGGTATACCGTTCCGCTCTCGATCATTGCCCACACGGCGATCATTTCGGCGCTGATCATCATCCCGCTGATGGCGGCCGGCGCCCTGCCGACGCCGCCGAACATGATGTCGGCGTTCGTCTCCGCGCCGCCGCCCCCGCCGCCACCACCGCCGCCGCCGCCGCCGAAGGCCGCGCCGGCGCCCAAGGTGCCGCCGCCGCAGCCGAACGCCGCGCCGGTCGAGGCGCCGAAGGAAATCAAGCCTGAGACCGGCCTGGCCGACCTGTCCGCCGGGGTGGCGGGCGGGGTGGCCGGCGGAGTCCCGGGCGGCGTCATGGGCGGCGTGGTCGGCGGTCTGCCGGCGCCTCCGCCTCCGCCGCCGCCTCCGAAGCCGGTGCGGGTGGGCGGCAACATCAAGCCTCCGACGAAGATCAGGAATGTCGCGCCGATCTATCCTCAGATCGCGCAGGCAGCACGGGTGCAGGGCGTCGTCATCATCGAGGCGACGATCGGCACAGACGGCCACGTGACGGAAGCGAAGATTCTGCGGTCCATTCCGCTGCTCGACCAGGCGGCGCTGACCGCGGTCAAGCAGTGGGTGTTCACGCCGACACTGCTGAATGGAGTCCCGGTGCCGGTCATCATGACGGTCACGGTCAACTTCACGCTTCAATAGCCGCTGAATGACGAGATGGCCGGCCTGACGAGAGCAGCGCAGGCCAGCGACGAAACGCGTAACCGTAGTCAGATTTATTCGGGAGGGGTGGACTGTGGACTTGATGCAAATGTGGCAGCAGATGTCGATCGTGGCCAAGTTGGTGGCCTGCGTCCTCTTCATCATGTCGATGTGGTCGTTCGGCGTCGCCATCGAACGGATCTTCACGTTTACGCAGGCCCGGAACCAGTCGAAGGTCTACGCGCCTCAGGTGGCCAAGCACCTCAAGGAAGGCCGGCTGAAGGACGCCATCGCGGTCTCGTCGTCCAAGAACTACCGCTACAGCCACCTGGCGAAGGTCGTGCTGGCGGGGCTCCAGGAATACCAGTTCCAGCAGGAAAGTGGGGGCGGCCTCAGCCGTGAAGACCTCGTCGACACCGTGCGCCGGTCGATCCAGCGCGCCTCCGCGCTGACCGCTTCCGACCTGAAGAAGGGCGTCGCGGCGCTCGCGACCATCGGCTCGACCGCCCCGTTCGTCGGACTGCTCGGCACGGTCGTCGGCGTCATCGCGGCCTTCCAGGGGATCGCGGCCACCGGCTCCGGCGGCATCGGCGCCGTCTCCGCCGGTATCGCGGAAGCGCTCGTCGAGACCGCGCTCGGGCTGCTCGTCGCCATCCCGGCCGTCTGGTTCTACAATTACCTGACCGGCCGGATCGAGTACTTCAACGTCGAGATGGACAACTCCTCGTCGGAGCTGGTCGACTACTTCATCAAGAAGACGGCCTAGCGCCGTCCGGGGAACGCAGGAAGTCGCGCGCTGACGCCGTCCGCCCGCCGGACGGCGTCACGCCGCGACGTCAGTTATTCAGGAGATCCGCCTCATGGCCATGAATGTTGGCGCCGGCAGAGGAAAGGTCAAGTCGGACATCAACGTGACGCCGCTGGTCGACGTCATGCTGGTGCTGCTGATCATCATCATGCTGATCGCGCCGATGCTGCAGAAGGGCGTGGACGTCAAGCTGCCGGTGGCGTCCAACACCGTGGACAAGCCGGACACGCAGGACCAGACCGTCGTCGCCATCGACGCCAGCAAGAACCTGTACCTGAACTCGGTGCCGGTGGCCAACGACGCCGAACTGGCCTCCAAGTTGAGCGACATGCTCGCCGACAAGCACGACAAGCAGGTCGTCATCAAGGCGGATCAGGACGTCCAGTACGGCGCCGTCATGGACGCCATGGATGCCCTGCGCCAGGCGGGCGTCGAGAACGTCGGTCTGATCACCGACAAGAAGGTGGGAATGGGGACCCTCGGAGGAGGCCAGTAGCCATGAAGCACGCGCACAAGCACCACGGCGCCGAAGACGTCTTCAAAGGCGAGGTGCCGCACGCCAGCTGTGACATGAACGTCACCCCGCTGATTGACGTGCTGCTCGTCCTGCTGGTCATCTTCATGGCGGCCCTGCCGCTCACCCAGAAGGGGCTCGATATCAACCTGCCCGCCGAGGCCAAGAACCAGCCCCAGCAGCAGAACGATACCAGCCAGATCGTCCTCAACTACACGGCCGATCACAAGATCTCGATCAACAGCCAGGACGTGGCCCTGCCGGACCTTCAGGACCGGCTGACCAAGATCTTCGCCCAGCGCAGCGACAAGACGATGTTCATCATCGGCGCACCGACGCTCCGGTACAGCGACATCGTCGGCGTGATCGACGCTGCGAAGGGAGCCGGTGTCGAAAAGGTCGGCATCGTCACCACAGGCATGCGAAAGGCCGCCGGCGTCGTCGCCGGCAGCTGAGTACCGTCCACCCGAACCGTTCCACGGGCGAGGCGCCGCCCCTCCAGGCGGCGCCCCGCCCGTTTTTTTTTGCGGCTCCTCTCCAGGCCTTCCGCCCTCTCCTCGCTTTCGCTTTCCAACCCTTCCGCCTTCCCAGGGATATCCACGCGCCCCCCCGCTGCCCCTTCAGGAGGCTGCTGAATCGCCCGGAGGCGTCTCCAGCGCCGATGGTGCCGGGATGGCTCCACCCGCCCCCTCCGCGCGTCTGGACGGGCCGCTGAGCGGGGCTGAGGGGAACGATGTGGACAGGGGCACAGGGGCGCCGGGCGCCGGGGGCCGGGAGTCGGCACCCGGGCAGGCCGTCGACCGGGCTTGGAGGGTGTCTTCCCGGCCGCCCGGAAGGCGAGGCAAAAAAAAGGGCCGTGTTCCCGCTGGGAACACGGCCCGGAGCGTGGCGTGAGGGAGCAGGCGGCCTAGTCGCCGATGCCTGCGGCCTTCTTCTTGCGCAGCTCGTTCGCCTCGTTCCGCAGCTTATCGGCTTCCTTGAGCAGTTCCTGCTGCTTCTTCGGGTCCTTGATCAGGTTGGCTTCGAGCCGAAGCAGCAGATTCTTGTAGACCAGCGCTTCCATGTAGTCCGGTCTGATCTGCAGCGCCTGGTCGATCGCCTGGATGCCCTTGTCGACGTAGCCGAGCTTGTCGGCGTTCGTCAGGGTGGCGTCGCGGTAGGCCTTGTCCCAGTAATAGGTCGCGACGGTGTAGTAGGCCTCGGGGTTCTTGGGATCGTTCTGGATCCGCTCCTGGAGCGCCTGGATGGTCTTGTCGAACTCGCCCTGGCGGTTGTAAAAGCCGGCCAGCTGCAGGTAGACGGCCGGGTCATCCGGCTTGACCTGCTTCGCCTTCAGATAGGTCTGCTCCGCCAGGTCGTACTGGCCCGCGTCCTCGTAGATCTTGGCCAGGGCGAAGTAGTTGTCCGGGTTGGACGGCTCCATCTGGATCATCTGCTGGACCACCGGCAGCGACTTGTTCGGGTCGTTGAGCTTGTCGGGGCCGTAGGCCGCCACCAGGTACTCAAGCGCCAGTTTCTTCAGTTTGGCGTCGGTCGGGTCCGTGGTCGGGAGCTTCTGGGCGGCGAGCCGATAGTCCTGGACCGCCTTGTTTATGTACGCGTCGTTGTCCGGCTGCCCCTTCAGGCTCGGCTTGTACAGGTTGTCGTAGCTGTTGGCCAGGAAGAAGTAGGCCTGTCCCATGTTGGGATCGGCCGCCACCGCCTGTTCGTACAACGCCGCCGCCCTCTTGTATTCCTGCTGCTGGTACAACGTGTTGGCATCCTTGAAGGCCTTCATGGCCTTCAGCTGCCCGAACTTCGCGCAGGCTACAAGCGACGACAGGGCCAGCACCGCCACGCCCATGAGCAGCGCTCCCCTCAACCGCATGCGCATCGTGTCCCCCTTACGCCCACTCCGACGCAGGCTTGCTGTTTCGTGCCCGGAGCGCCAGGCGCCCCGAGCATCTGATCGTGGCCGACTCAGGCTTGCAAGAGCGAAAAAGATAGCTACCGCCGAGACGGGCCAGTATAGTGAAGCGAAAAATCGCAAGTCAAGAACCCGCCTCGTGACAGTCCGTTACGGCCCTCATCGGGCCCGGCCGGTGGGCCGGCCGTCTTGACCCTGTTCAGACCCCCTCTCTATCATGGAGATAAGAAGCGGGACGGCAGAGACTTAGACACCATTCCCGATGATTCGTTTCGAGGACCTCCTGGAAAAGATCCGGGCCTACAGCCCGGATGCCGATTTGGAGCTCCTTCGCCGAGCCTACGTGTTCTCGGCGTTCGAGCACAAGGGACAGGTGCGCCATTCGGGCGAGCCCTACCTGGTCCACCCCCTCGAGGTGGCCGACCTGCTGGTCGAGATGAAGCTCGACGTGGTGGCGGTGGCGGCCGGGCTGCTGCACGACGTGGTGGAGGACACCCTCACGTCGATCGACCGGATCCGGGAGCTGTTCGGGCCCGAGGTGGCGCACGTCGTCGAAGGGGTCACCAAGATCGGCGCCATTCCGTTCTCGTCGAGCGAGGAGCGCCAGGCCGAGAACTTCCGCAAGATGCTCCTGGCGATGGTCGACGACATCCGGGTGATCCTGGTGAAGCTCGCCGACCGGCTGCACAACATGCGGACGCTCCACCATCTGCCCGAGGAGCGCCGTCTCAAGATCGCGCAGGAGACGCTCGACATCTACGCGCCGATCGCCAACCGGCTCGGCATGAGCAAGTTGAAGAACGAGCTGGAGGAGCTGGCGTTCAAGCACCTGGAGCCGAAGGTCTACGAGTCGCTGCGGGCCCGCGTGGAGACCAAGCGCAAGTCGCTCGAAGGCATGGTCGAGGGGCTGAAGCGGACGATCGCGTCGAAGCTGGCCGAGGCGCAGGTGCCGGTCGTCGAGATCGAGGGGCGGATCAAGCGCCTGTACAGCATCAACGAAAAGCTGAAGCGGCAGAAGATCGACCTCGACCAGGTGTACGACTTCGTCGCGTTGCGCGTGATCACGCACAGCGTGAAGGACTGCTACGCCGCGCTCGGCATCATCCACCAGACGTGGCCGCCCGTGCCGGGCCGCATCAAGGACTTCATCGCGATGCCGCGGCCCAACGGGTACCAGTCGCTGCACACGTCGGTCGTCAGCGAGCACGGGTTCCCGTTCGAGGTGCAGATCCGGTCCGACGAGATGCACCGGCGGGCCGAGGAGGGGATCGCGGCGCACTGGAAGTACAAGGAGGGCCGCGTCGGCGATCACCGCGACGAGCGCTACTTCCAGTGGATGCGCCAGCTGATCGAGTGGCAGCAGGAGGTCCACGATCCGCGGGAGTTCATCCAGAACCTGAAGGTCGATCTCTACCCGGAGGAGGTCTACACGTTCACCCCCCGGGGCGAGGTGAAGGCCCTGCCGCGGGACGCCACGCCGGTCGACTTCGCCTACGCGATTCACACCGACGTCGGGCACCAGTGCGTGGGCGCGCGGGTGAACGGCAAGATCGTGCCGCTGCGGACGCGGCTGAAGAACGGCGACATCGTCGAGATCATGACCCAGGCCGGCCACAAGCCGAGCCGCGACTGGCTCGCTTCCGTCGCCACGTCCCGCGCGCGCAACAAGATCCGCCACCTGATCCAGACGCAGGAGAAGGACCGGAGCATCGAGCTGGGGCGGAAGCTGTTCGAGAAGGAGGCGCGCCGCTTCGATCTCAACCCGCGGACGCTGACCGACGGCGAGGCGTTCGGCCGCTGCCTCGGCGAGCTCGGGCTGCAGAAGGCCGAGGACGTCTTCGCCGCGATCGGCTACGGCAAGATGTCGGCGCGCCAGGTGCTGGGCCGCCTCGTCCCCCAGGACGAACTGCGCGAGAAGCCGCCCGGCCGCGGCGTGGCCTCCGTCGTGCGGCGGGTGCTGGGGACCGGCGAGGACAAGATCAAGGTGCGCGGCGCCGACGACCTGATGGTCTTCCGTGCCCGCTGCTGCAACCCGATCCGCGGCGAGAAGATCGTCGGCTACGTCACCCGCGGCAAAGGCGTCTCCGTGCACTCCGCCAGCTGCCCGAACGTCGTCAACCTGCTGTACGACCCCGAGCGCCGGATCGACGTCGAGTGGGACAAGGGCGGCGACCCGACCCGCTACACCGTGCGGCTGCTGATCCACGTCGAGGACCGCAAGGGGATCCTCGGCGACATCAGCTCGAAGGTCGCCGACATCAACACCAACATCACCAACGCCGCCGCCCGGTCCGGCGAGGATCACCGCGGCCGCATCGACCTGACGGTGGAGATCGCCGACGTGAAACACCTGCAGAAGGTGATGAAGGCGCTGCGCGGCGTGACCGGCGTGATCGATATCGAACGGGCGGCGAAGTAGGCGGGAGCCGCCGTCAGCGGCCGTCGTGCGCGATGACGTCGATCTCGACCCGGGCGCCCTTGGGCAGCGCACCGGCCTGCACGGTCGACCGGGCCGGCGCGGGCGGCGCGAAGTACGTCCCGTAGACCTCGTTCATCGCCGGGAAATCGCCCATGTCGGCCAGGTAGACCGTCGTCCGGACGACCGCGTCGAACGAGAGCCCCGCCGCCTGGAGCAGCGCGCCGAGGTTGTCCATCACCCGGCGCGTCTGGGCCGCGATGTCGCCGTCGATCAGCGCGCCGGTCGCCGGGTCGATCGGGATCTGGCCCGACAGGAACAGGAAGGCGCCCGCCCGCACGGCCGGGGAGTACGGCCCCAGGGCGGCCGGGGCGTTCGGACTGGACACCACGTCGCGCATCGTCCGTCCTACGCGGCCTTGGTGACCTTGCCGGACCGCAGGCACCGGGTGCAGACCCGGATCCGGCGGGTGGCGCCGTTCACGACGGCCCGCACGGTCTGCAGGTTCGGCTCGAACCGGCGCGGACTCACGTTGTGGGCGTGACTGATGATGCGCCCGAAGACCGGGCCCTTGCCGCAGATTGCGCAACGCTTGGCCATGATTCGCTTGTCCGTTCTGAATGTCGACCGCGACACAAACTCAGGATTATAGCACGGCCGGCGGCGGCCGGCAGCCCCCGGCCCGGCCGCCGCCCGCGACGTCAGGGGATAATCAGCCGCGGCTCGCCGCCGGCGCGGTCGTCGGCCGGCCCCGTGCCGCCCGGTTCGGGCGGCGGCAGGCGCGCCGCGAAGCGCTGCGCCAGCTCGAGATAGGCCCCGGGGCGGCCTGCCTCCTGCCGGCGCAGCTCGCGCGCCGCGCGCTCCACGGCCCGCAGCGCGACGGCGGCGTCGCGGTCGAAGCCGCTGCCGGCCTCGCCCCGCACCTGTTCCAGCGTCTGCCGCAGCGATCGCGCCAGCGCGGCGGCCGGCGGCGACGCGGCCCGGTGCTCGTAGATCACGCCCCGCTCCGCGGTCTCGAGCGTGGCCGCCAGCGCGGCGGCCGCTTCCGCGGCATCGTCGTCCGTGAGCGTGTAGAACCCCTCCGGCTTGTGCTGCGCCACCGTCGTCTGCAGCAGAAAGAAGATCTGCGACTGCCGGCGCGTGAGATCCTGCACGACCGGGACGAGCAGCGTCAGATCGTGCTCCCGCTGCCGCTGGACGACGGCGGGTGGATGTTCGCGCGCCGACGACAGGTATCCGCAGTCCGGCGGGCAGCGGATCTCCACCAGCCGTTTGGTGCCGCAGCACACCGTGCAGATCGACCGGTCCAGGGCCGGACAGACGCGCCGGGCCTTCCGCTTCCGGCAGAGGGGGCAGATCACGGCGCCAGCTTGTCACACGGGGCCACGAGCGTCAACGAGACCCCGGCGTGCCGGATGGTCAGATCGCCGACATCCGGAACCGCACGGCCGTCACGAGCGCACGGTCGCCGCGGGGCGACCACGGCGGAAAACATGCTGGTTTTCAGGCCACTGCGGCGCCGGAACGCCCCTTGCAGTTTTTCCGATGGACGGCCCGGACCGCCGGCGCGTCCGTCGGCGCGCGACAGCGAGGGGCGCCGGACCGCCGCGAGAACCAGGGAGGCGCATATGGGTCGGCTCCTGCACGTGAACACGCCGGTCGAGTTCTTCAAGGAGGCCGTCGAGGCGGCGCTGCTGCACCAGCGGCTGCAGGCCGGCGCACTGACGTCCTCTTACCTCGTCCAGCTGCTGGCCGGTTTCGTTCAGCTCGATTCCGCGACCGGCGAATCGGCCGACGACCAGCCGCTTGGGGTGCGGTTCCTCCGCGCTCTCGAGGCCGGCGGCGCACGCCAGCGCACGGAGTTCCGGCAGGTGGCAGACGAAGCGCTGTTCCTGTCGGGATTCTTCGGGGACAGCCTGGCGTCGCGACTGATTCCGATCGACTATTACGTCTCGCTCGGCGCCACGTCGTACGCCTGGCTCAGCCAGCACGAACGCGACACGGTGGCGGCGGTGTTCGCCGACCTCGCCGGACGGTTCGTCGCGTTCGTCGACGTGCTGTCGGAGGTGAGCGAGCGGAGCGCGCTCACGACGAACGCCGATCTCCTGCGCCTGTACGAGAAATGGCTGCGCACGGGAAGTGTTCGCAATGAACAGCTGCTCGTGGAGCACGGCATCGTGCTCGGCCATTCGAGCGACGGCCGGCACGTCCATTAGCCCGAGGCCGATGGCGGCTCGGGGCGCGGCGCTCGAGCCCCGAGCACTGAGCATTGAGCACCGAGACGCTGTCCGCTTTTGACACCATTCCACCACGGTCCGTCTGTTTCTACCACACCAGAATTGTCACTTCCAGGTGACACAGAGAAGATCATCACTTCATAGAACCGTTCGGCGAACCGTGGCGTCTAACAGAACAAATGGCGCCGCTCGAGGCGGCAGGACAGACGAGATTGTGGTCAGTTAAGGTCCTTATCATGAATGGGATGGCGGGTGTCAGTGGGAGAGGCAGGGGGAGTCCATGAAGGGGGCTCCGCCGGACGTTCCTTCCCGCTGCTCCCCCCTCAGACAGTGAAATCAGACCGGTTCGGCTCCGTTGCGCGCGGCTTCGAAATGGACTAATATCGGCATTTTGTTTGCATACCGCAGCAGTCATCCTATATGGGGCCCTCAGGGGCTGGTGGAGTGGAAGGAGCGGCAGGGATCATGAAGGCGAACAAGAGCGAACGGATTCGGATGGACAAGGGGCGGTACGATGAGCTGAAGAAGATGCTCGAGGACCGTCGCCGGGAGATTCTGAGCGAGGTTCAGGAAAAAATCCGTGACGTCCGGACCGAAGGAAGCTGGACCAAGACGAACGACGTGCTGGATGCCGGGGAGAGCTCCGAGGCGGACATCCAGGAAGACATCGAATTCGCCCTGATTCAGATGAAGGCCGAGACGCTGCACAAGATCAACGAGGCGTTGTCGCGGTTGGAGGAAGGGGCTTACGGGTACTGCTTCGAGTGTGGCGAAGAGATCTCGCAGCAGCGGCTGCGGGCGCTCCCGTTCGCCGTTCGATGCAAGGACTGCGAGGAGGCGCGCGAGACGGCCGAGCGGCGCGAGCGGCTGCTGGCGCAGCGGCGAGGCTCGTCTTCGCTGTTCTTCGACATGTCCAACTGAGTTCCGGCGCCCTCTGCCCCAGGCTCCGCCGGCGGCGGGGCCTGCCCTGCCCCCGGCCGCAGCCTGCTGAGAGATAATGGGGTCCCTGTGGGACCCCGGGAGTTTCCTTACATGAGCGATCAGGTCGATCTGCATGCCGGGGACGTCCCTGCCGGCGAGCGACCGCTCGCGATTCCGCGCGAGCTGCCGGTGCTGCCGCTGCGCGACACGGTCCTGTTTCCCAACTCGTTCATGCCGCTCGCGGTGGCGCGCGAGAGCTCCGTGCGGCTGATCGAGGAGGCGATCGGGGGCAGCAAGCTCATTGGCGTCTTCACGCAGCGCGACCCGTCGGTCGAGGAACCGGCGCGGGACGAGCTCTATCCGATCGGCACGGCCACCCACATCCACAAGATGTTCAAGCTGCCCGACGGCAGCCTGCGCCTGATCGTCCAGGGGCTGGCCCGGCTCCAGCTGGAGGAGGTGCTGTCGGCGCGCCCGTACATCCGGGCGGTCGTGAGCGTGGCGCCCGAGGTCGAGCGCGAGGAGGATCGGCTCGAGATCGACGCCCTCCAGCGCAACATCAAGACGAATTTCCAGCAGGTCGTCTCGCTCTCGCCGCTGCTGTCCGACGACCTGCAGACGCTCGCGGGCAACATCGAGGAGCCGGGGCGGCTCGCGGACTTCATCGCCTCGAGCCTGACGACGATCACGACGGCGGTCAAGCAGGAGGTGCTGGAGACCCTGGACGTGCGCGCCCGGATGGACGCGCTGAACCGGATCCTGATCAAGGAGCTCGAGGTGCTCGAGCTCGGTTCGAAGATCCAGTCGCAGGTCCAGTCGGAGGTCGGCCGGAACCAGCGCGAGTACTTCCTGCGCGAGCAGCTGAAGGCGATCCACAAGGAGCTCGGCGAGGGCGACGAGCAGACCAAGGAGATCGAGGAGCTCCGCGAGAAGATCGACGCGGCGGGCATGCCCGAGGTGGTCGCCCGCGAGGCGCTGCGGGAACTGGATCGCCTGTCGAAGATGCCGGTCGCGGCGGCCGAGTACACGGTCTCCCGCACCTATCTCGACTGGCTGGTGACGCTGCCCTGGGCGAAGCGCACGGACGAGGTGATCGATCTCGGCCGGACGCGCGGCATTCTCGACGCCGACCACTCGGGGCTCGAGAAGGCGAAGGACCGGATCCTCGAGTACCTGGCCGTGCGCAAGCTGAATCCGCAGGTCAAGGGGCCGATCCTCTGCTTCGTCGGGCCGCCCGGCGTCGGCAAGACCTCGCTGGCCCGGTCGATTGCGACGGCGCTCGACCGCCGGTTCGTGCGCGTCTCGCTCGGCGGCATGCGCGACGAGGCGGAAATCCGCGGCCACCGCCGGACGTACATCGGCGCCCTGCCCGGGCAGATCATCCAGGGGCTCCGCCGGGCCGAGTCGAAGAACCCGGTGTTCATCCTCGACGAGATCGACAAGCTCGGCTCGGACTTCCGCGGCGACCCCTCGTCCGCCCTGCTGGAAGTGCTCGACCCCGAGCAGAACAATACGTTCCGCGACCACTATCTCGACGTGCCGTTCGACCTGTCGGAAGTGCTGTTCATCACGACCGCGAACGTGCTGGACCCGATTCCGCCCGCCCTCCGCGATCGCATGGAGGTGCTCGAGCTGCCGGGCTACACGGAGGAGGAGAAGCTGCGGATTGCCACCGAACACCTGGTGGCCAAGCAGATCGCCAACCACGGGCTGATGCCGGAGACGGTCACCTTCACGGACGAGGCCCTCCGGGCGGTCATCCGCGGCTACACGCGCGAGGCGGGCGTCCGGAACCTCGAGCGCGAGATCGCGGCGCTGTGCCGCAAGGTCGCACGCCGCCGGGCCGAGGGCCGCGAGGAGTCGCTGACGGTCACGCCCGACATCGTCCTCCAGATGCTCGGCGCGCCGTCGTTCCTCGACGAGGAGATGGAGGAGCGGACGAAGAATCCGGGCGTTGCCATCGGCCTCGCCTGGACGCCGGCCGGCGGCGAGGTGCTGTTCGTCGAGGCCTCGCGCATGCAGGGCCCCGGGACGCTGACCCTGACCGGCCACCTCGGCGACGTCATGAAGGAGTCGGCCCGCGCGGCGCTCTCCTGGGTGCGGACCCACGCCGGCGAGTTCGGCATCGATCCCGATTTCTACAAGGGGTCCGAGATCCATCTCCACGTCCCGTCGGGCGCCATTCCCAAGGACGGACCGTCGGCCGGCGTGACGATGGCGACGGCCCTGGCGTCCGCCCTCACTGGCCGGCCCGTCCGCGGCGACCTCGCGATGACCGGCGAGATCACGCTCTCGGGCCGCGTGCTGCCGGTCGGCGGGATCAAGGAAAAGGTGCTGGCGGCGCGCCGCGCGGGGATCCGCCGCGTCATCCTGCCGCGCCAGAACGAGAAGAACGTCAACGAGGACCTCGCGCCCGATCTGCGGCGCGAGATCGCCGTCGAGTACGTGACCGAGATCGACGAGGTGCTCCGGCTCGCGCTGACGCCCAGACCGTCCGGGCGCCCGGCGCCCACCGAGCGCGCGGAGCTCGACGCCGAGCTGCACCAGACGGTTCGCTGAGTCCGGCCGGCCAGGCGGGCGCGGTGCGCCGGGCCGTCATATCGAGGTTGGCTGCCCGCGCCCGCGGACGCCCGTGCAGATCGTCTACTCGCCCAACTACGCCATCGACATCGGCGCGCACGTCTTTCCGACGGTCAAGTTCCGCCTGATCCACGACCGGCTGATCGAAGCCGGACTGGCGGCGCCCTCCGAGATCATCGAGCCGGAGACCGCCTCGTGGGAGGACCTCGAGACCGTCCACACGGCCGCCTATCTCGAGAAGCTCCGGACGGGCAGCCTGACGCTGCAGGAACAGGCGACGCTCGAGCTGCCGTGGTCGCCTGCCATCGTCGACGGCTTCCGGCTGATGACCGGCGGCACGCGGCTGGCCGGCCGGCTGGCGGCTGCCGGCCGGCGGACCGGCGGCTGGCCGCTCACCGTCCACCTGGGCGGCGGCCTCCACCATGCGTTCCCGGACCACGGGGAGGGATTCTGCCTGTTCAACGACGTCGCCGTGGCGATCCGGTGCCTCCAGCGTGACGGAGAGATCCGGCGGGCCGCCATCATCGACGGCGACGTGCACCATGGCAACGGCACCGCCACAATCTTCGCCGGCGATCCGTCCGTGTTCACCTTCTCGCTCCACCAGGAACACAACTACCCGGCGTTCAAGCCGGCCGGCTCGCTCGATGTCGGGCTGCCTGACGGAACGGGCGACCCGGCCTATCTCGAGGCGCTCGACGCCGCGCTGCCCCGCGTGCTCGAGGCCCGCCCCGACATCGTGTTCTACCTGGCGGGCGCCGATCCGTACGAGGACGATCAGCTCGGCGGGCTGCGGCTGACGTTCGCGGGGCTGCGTGATCGGGATCGGCGGGTCTTCGCCGCGGTCCGGGCGGCCGGGGTGCCGCTGGTCGTCACGCTCGCCGGCGGCTACGCCCGCCGGGTGCGGGATACGGTCGACATCCACGTGGCGACCGTCGAGGAAGCGCGCCGCGCGCTGGAAGGCTGACCGGCGGCCGCGGGGCCTGCCCGGCTACAGGATCGACAGCCCGCACACCGTCTTCATGTCGACGATGTCGCCGCGCCGCACCATGGCGCGCGCCTCCGCGAGCGTCACGATCTGCGGCTCGATCCGCTCGTCTTCGTCCGGCGTCGCCGAGCCGGGCGGCGCCGGCCGCAGGTCGGTCAACCTGAAGAAATTCATCACTTCGTCGCAGAAGCCGGGTGACGGGAAGAACGCCCCGAGACCTTCCACACGGCCGGCCAGGAAGCCGGTCTCCTCGGCGCATTCGCGGACGGCCGCCTCCGCCGGCGGTTCGCCCGGCTGCAGCGTCCCGGCCGGCAGCTCCCAGATCCAGCGGTCGATGACGTAGCGGTACTGCCGGATCAGCACGAGGTGATCGGGGTCGGGCATCGGCAGCAGCACGACCGAGCCGGGATGGCGGACGGCCTCCATGTCGAGCTCGCCGCCGTGCGGCAGGCGGATGCGATCGACGGTGACGGTGAACACGCGGCCCTGATAGATGGTCGGCACGGTCACACCTTCAGCTGTTCGGGTTCGAGTGTGGCGGGGCGGATGCCGTCGAGCGCCGCCTGGAGATCGGGCGGCAGGGGCGCCGTGAACTCCATCGGCCGCCCGTCGCGCGGGTGGTGGAAGGCGAGCCGCGCCGCGTGCAGGAACGGACGATCCAGCTTCGCCAGCGCGCGCAGATCGCCGGGAATCCGCCGCCGGACGCCGCCGTACAGCGGATCGCCGACGACCGGATGCCCGATGGCGCTCAGGTGCACGCGGATCTGGTGCGTCCGGCCCGACTGAATCACGACCCGCACCAGCGACACGCCCTTGACGGTGACGGCGCGCGTGATCCGGGTGACCGCGGTCCGCGCCCGCCGCGCCCGCGCCGACATCCTGCGGCGGTGCACGGGGTCGCGGCCGATGGCCAGGTCGATCCGCCGGCCGGCCTGGACGCCTCCCCACACCAGGGCGACGTATTCCTTCTCCACCTCCCGGTCGTGGAACTGCCGCGCCAGCGCCTCGTGCGCCTGATCGTGCTTGGCGACGACCATCAGGCCCGACGTGCCGCGGTCGAGCCGGTGGACGAGCCCCGGGCGGCGCTCGCCGCCGATGCCGCTCAGATCCTTCACGTGATGCAGCAACGCGTTGACGAGCGTGCCGCCGGCGTGGCCGGGGGCCGGGTGCGCGACGAGGCCGGCCGGCTTGTTGATGACGAGCAGATCCTCGTCCTCGTACACGACGTCGAGCGGGATCGGCTCGGCCTCCACCGCCGTCTCGACCGGTGCGGGGAGCGTGACGACGATCGTGTCGCCGCTGTGAACGGCGGCGCTCGGCCGCACGGTCCGGCCGCCGACCGTCACCTGGCCGTCACGAATGAGCTGCTGGAGCCGCGAGCGCGATACCCCCGCCACGGCGTCGGCCAGGTAGCGGTCGAGGCGGAGGCCGTCGTGTTCGGGCGTGACGGCGAGGTGGACGATGTCCATGGTGCGGGCGCCCGCTCAGGAGGCGTCGGCGTCGGACAGGTGGGGCGCCGTCCGGAGCATGTCGAGGATGAGGACCGTGACGCCGATCGTGATGGCCGAGTCCGCCACGTTGAACGCCCAGAAATGGTACTGGTGCCAGTAGACGTCGATGAAGTCGACCACCGATCCATGCACGATCCGGTCGAGCAGATTGCCGGCGGCGCCGCCCAGAATCATCGCCAGGCCCACGCGTGCGGCCCGCTGGTGAGGCGCCAGGCCGGCGGCGTACAGCGCCACGCCGATCAGCGCGGCGGTGGCGACGAAGGCGATGATCATCGTCTTGAAGGGAAAGTCGACGGCGTTGAGGATGCCGAACGCGGCGCCGCTGTTCCGCACGTACGTGATGTTGAAGAAGCCCGGAATCACCACGACCGTGCCGTAGAGCGGCAGCATCGCGCGCACCATCGCCTTCGTGACCTGATCGGCCAGCACGATCGCCAGCGCCAGCCAGAGTTCCAGGCGACGTCCCGACAGGTGTGCCTTGATCACGGTTCCACGGGTTCCGCGAGGGCGTCGTGGCAGCGGTCGCACAGGCCCGCCCACGCGGGATCTTCGGAGACCCGCGGGACGTAGCGCCAGCAGCGCTCGCACTTCACGCCGCCGGCCCGTTCGATGGCCACCCGCGGCGCGGGCGTGGCGGCGCCGGCCGCCGCCGGCCGCACCTCCACCTCCGAGACGATGAACAGCATCGGCAGGTCGGCCAGATGGGGCTCGACGGCCGCGAGCTCGTCGGGCTCCGGCGACAGCACCACGCGGGCCTGCAGCGAGCCGCCGATCTGCTTGGCCCGGCGGAGCGGCTCGATCGCCGCCACGACCTCGTTGCGGAGCGCGATGAGCCGCTCCCATCGCTGCACCAGCGCGGCATCGGCGTGCCGCGCCCGCTCGTCGGCGGTCGGAAAGACGGCCAGGTGCACCGAGTCGTCCCGGACACCCGGCAGGAACCGCCAGAGCTCGTCGGCGGTGAACGGCAGGATCGGGGCGACGAGCCGGGTCAGCCCGTCCGCGATGACGTACATGACCGTCTGGGCCGACCGACGCTCGCGCGACCGCGCGGCGAAGGTGTACAGCCGGTCCTTGGAGACGTCGATGTAGAAGGAGCTGAGGTCGACGGTCGCGAACGCGTTCAGGGCCTGGAAGACGGTCGAATAGTCGTACGCGTCGTAGGCGCCGACGACGCGCCCGGCCAGGTCGGCGTAGCGGGCGAGGATGTAGCGGTCGACGTCCTCGAGCTGCGGACCGTCGAGCCGGTCGGTCGCCGGGTCGAAGTCGTACAGGTTGGCCAGCAGGTACCGCACGGTGTTGCGCAGCTTGCGATACGCCTCGACGGCGCGCGCCAGGATCTCGCGGCTCAGGCTGATCTCCTGCGTGTAGTCGCTCATCGCGACCCACAGCCGCAGGATGTCGGCGCCGCCCTGCTTGATGATTTCGTCCGGCTCGATCGAATTGCCGAGCGACTTCGACATCTTCCGGCCGTCCTCGGCCACGATGAAGCCGTGCGTCAGCACCTGGCGGAACGGCGGGCGGCCCCGGGTCCCCAGGCCGACGAGCAGCGAGCTCTGGAACCAGCCGCGATGCTGGTCGCTCCCCTCGAGATAGATGTCCGCCGGCCAGGTCAGCTCCGGCCGGAACGGCAGGACCGCTTCGTGGCTCGACCCGGAATCGAACCAGACGTCGAGGATGTCGCGCTCGCGCTCGAACGACGTGCCGCCGCACGCGGGGCACGAGAGCTCTTCGGGCAGGAACTCCGCGATCGGGCGTTCGTACCAGGCGTCGGCGCCGTAGACGTCGAACACGGCCGCCGCCCGGTCGACGAGCGCGGGCGTGAGGATCGCCTCGCCGCACGCCGTGCAGTCGACCGCCGGAATCGGCACGCCCCACGCGCGCTGGCGCGAGATGCACCAGTCGGGCCGGTGCGCGACCATGCCGTACATCCGGTCGTGTCCCCACGCGGGAATCCAGCGGATCCGGTGGTCGATGGCCTCGACGGCCGCGTCGCGGAGGCTGCGGCCGTCGGCCAGCGGCCCGTCCATCCGGATGAACCACTGCGCCGTCGCCAGGAAGATCACCGGGTTGTGGCAGCGCCAGCAGTGGGGATACTGGTGGGTGAACGGCTCGCGGTGCCACAGGCGGCCGGCCGCGGCGAGCGCCTTCTCGATCGCCGGGTTGGCGTCGAACACCCGCATCCCGCCGAACAGCTCGACGGTGTCGAGGAAGTGGCCGCCCGGTCCGATCGGCGCGTAGATCTCGAGCCCGTAGCGCACCCCGGTGTGGAAGTCGTCCGCGCCGTGTCCGGGCGCCGTGTGCACCGCGCCCGTGCCGGCGTCCAGCGTCACGTAGTCGGCCAGCACGGCGAGCGACTCGCGCGCGTAGAGCGGATGGCGGAAGCGGAGGCCTTCGAGCTGCGTCCCCGTCATCCGGGCGATCGGCGCGCCGAACGTCCGGCCGCCGGCGGCCGCCACCCGCGGCGCCAGCGCCTCGGCGACGATGACCGCGCGGCCGTCCACGTCGTACGCCGCGTACTCGAACTCCGGATGGAACGCGATCGCCATGTTCGACGGAATCGTCCAGGGCGTCGTCGTCCAGATGAGCACCGACACCGCGCGGCCGGCGAGCGCCGGCACCCGGGCCGCCAGCTCCCCGGCCGCCTCCGGCGCGAGCGGAAACTCCACGTAAATCGACGGCGAGGTGTGCTCCTCGTATTCCACTTCCGCTTCGGCCAGCGCCGTCCGGCAGTGGATGCACCAGTGCACCGGCTTCTTGCCCTTGTAGACGAGCCCCTGCTCGACGAACCGGCCCAGCGCCCGCGCGATCGCCGCCTGGTAGCGGAAGTTCATCGTCAGATAGGGATCGTCCCACGTGCCGAAGATCCCGAGCCGCTGGAACTGCCGCGTCATCGCGCCGATGAACCGCTCGGCATACGCGCGGCAGGCGCGCCGGAAATCGGCCGGGGACATCTCCCGCTTCTTCGGCCCGAGCTCCCGGTCCACCTGCAGCTCGATCGGCAGGCCGTGGCAGTCGTAGCCCGGCACGTAGGGCGCGTCGCAGCCCGCCATCGAGTGCGACTTCACCACCAGATCCTTGAGGATCTTGTTCAGCGCCGTGCCGGTGTGGATGTTGCCGTTCGCGTAGGGCGGCCCGTCGTGCAGCACGAACTTCGGGGCCCCCTGCCGCCGCGCCTGGATCCGGCCGTACAGATCCATCGCCGCCCAGCGGGCCAGCGCCTCCGGCTCGGCCGTCTGGAGGTTGGCCTTCATCGGGAAGTCGGTGCGCGGAAGGTTGACGGTCTCTTTCCAGTCAGGCATGACGTCCGGTTCGTCGTGACACCGCCGGCCGCACCGCCGCGGGCGCCGGCCACGACCGTGCTGCGCGTGGCGCGCAGTCTGTATTGTAGTGCAACTGCTCCGGGCGGCCCGGGGCCCGCCGGCCGCCCGGCGGCCCGCGCGCCCGGGCGCCGCGGCCGCTGCGGACCGGGACGCGGCAGAACCGGCCTGTATAATGGCCTTCATGGCCGAACAGGCGTCCGGGACGCCCGGTGTGCGGGCGACCGTGCTCGACAACGGGTTGACCGTCTTCGTGCAGGAAGTCCACACGGCGCCGCTGGCCTCCGTGTGGTGCTGGTACCGCGTCGGATCCAAGGACGAGACGCCCGGCCTGACCGGCGTCTCGCACTGGGTCGAGCACATGAACTTCCGCGGTACCACGAACATCCCGCGCGATCAGGTCAAGGGCATCATCGAGCAGTTCGGCGGCAGCTGGAACGGCTACACCTGGATCGACCAGACGACGTACCTCGAAACCGCCACCCGCGACGCCCTCGATCGCATGCTGTTCATCGAAGCCGAGCGGATGGCCAACTGCCTGTACGATCCCGAGGACTGCGAAGCGGAGCGGACGATCATCATTTCCGAGCTGCAGGGCGGGGAGAACGATCCCGACCAGCTGCTCGATCAGGAGGTGACCGCCACCGCGTTCAAGGCGCACCCGTACCGGCATCCCACGATCGGCTGGCTGCCGGATCTGCAGTCGATGAGCCGCGATGATCTCTACGGCTATTACCGCCGGCACTACGTGCCGAACAACGCGGCGCTCGTCATCGTCGGCGACGTGGAGGCGGATGAGGCGCTGCGCCGCGCGGAGGCGGCGTTCGGCCGGATTCCGGCCGGGCCGCTGCCCCACCGGCCGCGCCTGGTCGAGCCGGAGCAGCTCGGCGAGCGGCGGGTCACGATCCGCAAGGCGGGCACGACCGCCTATTTCAAGGCGGCGTTCCACGCGCCGGCCGTCGGCGATCCGGCCTTCTTTCCGATGCTCGTGCTCGACGCGGTGCTGAGCGGGGCGAAGGGGCTCAACCTGTGGGCGAGCTTCCGGACGCCGCCGCCGCAGCGGCGCGCGCGCCTGTACCGCGCCCTCGTCGAAACCGGCCTCGCCTCCGCGGTCAACGCGGCGCTGCTGCCGACCCAGCACCCGTTCCTCTACGTGGTGTCGGTCACCGTCCGGGAAGGGGCCGCACCGGAGGAGGTCGAAGCGGCGACGCTGCGCGAACTGGACGAGGTCCGCCGCCTGGGGGTCACCGCGGAGGAGCTCGCGGGCGCGAAGCGCCAGCTCCGGGCCCGCCTCGTGTTCGAGAACGACAGCGTGACGAACATCGCCCACCAGCTCGGCTACTTCGCCACCGTCGCCAGCGTCGACCTCTACCGCACGCTCGCGGCGCGCGTCATGGCGGTGACGGCCGCGGAGGTGGCGGACGCGGCCGGCCGGTGCCTGCGCCCCGGGAACCGGACGATCGGCTGGTTCGAGCCGGAGGCGGACGCCGCGGACGAGGCGGCGGACGACCGGCGCGCGGCCGATCCGGCCATCGCGGAGGGACGATGAGCGGCGTCACCGCGGCCGGGCTGGCGCCCAGCCGCTCCGTGCTCTCCAACGGCCTGGTGGTCATCGCGAAGGAAAACGGGACCACGCCGGCGGTCACGATCAACCTCGCCGTCCGGGCCGGGTCGGTGTGCGATCCGGCGGATGCGCTCGGCACCGCGCTGTTCGTGTCGCGCACGATCGATCGCGGCACGGCGCAGCACACGGCGGACGAGATCGCCGGCCAGCTCGACGGCCGGGGCATCGCGCTGGCGGTCCACGTCACCCGGCACCTGCTGACGATGGCGTGCACCTGCCTGGCGGAGGACTTCGACGCGGTGCTCGGCCTGATCGGCGAGATGGCGACGGCGCCGACGTTTCCCGACCGCGAGGTCGACACGCGCCGGGGGGAGATCATCACGGCCATCCGCCAGGACCAGGACAATCCGGCCGTGGCGGCGGTCGAGCGTCTGATGGCGCTGCTCTACGGGGACGATCATCCGTACGGGCGGCCGGCCAAAGGGACGATCGCGTCGGTCACCGCGATCGCCTCAGCGCACCTGTCGGCGTTCCACCGGGCCTGGTTCGCTCCGGCCCGGACCGCGCTGGCGATCGTCGGCGATGTGGCGGCGGCCCGGGCGACCGACGCGGCGGCCCGCGTCTTCTCGGACTGGACGGCCGCGCCGGCGCCGGCGCCGGTCCTGGCCGCGCCGGTCCCCGCGACCGGGCGCCGCCGGGTGGTCCTGCCGATGATGAACAAGGCGCAGGTCGACATCGCCTACGGCTTCACGACGATCGCCCGGGCCGATCCGGCCTACGACGCCTGCTGGATCATGAACAACGTGCTCGGGCAGTACGCGCTCGGCGGCCGGCTCGGCGAGAGCATCCGCGAGCGGCAGGGGATGGCCTACTACGTCTCCAGCACGTTCGACCCGAACGCCATCGCCGGCCCGCTGCTGGTCCGAGCCGGCGTGAACCCGGCGAACGTCGACCGGGCCCTGGCCTCGATCGACCGCGAAATGGCGGCGATGGCGGCCGACGGCGTCACGGCGAAGGAGCTGGGAGAATCGAAGCAGTATCTCATCGGCTCGATGCCGCGGACGCTGGAAACCAACGCCGGCATCGCGGCGTTCCTGCAGATGGTCGAATACTTCGACCTCGGCCTGGATTACGACCTCCGGGTGCCGGAACGGCTGCGGGCGGTCACCCTCGACCAGGTGAACGGGGCGGCCCGCCGGATGCTGCGCGTCGACCGGGCCGCCGTGGTCATCGCCGGCCCGTACGAGGACGGCCCGGACGCCGTGCCGCAGGCGTGACGTGACGAGCGCGGTCTTCTTCGACGTCGACTTCACGCTCATTCATCCCGGTCCGGCGTTTCAGGGCGGGGGCTACCGCGACTTCTGCGCGCGTCACGGCCTGACGGTCGACCCGGCCCGCTTCGACGCCGCCGTCGGCGACGCCGCGCCGCTGCTCGACGACCTGGACGGGCAGGTCTACGACCCGCAGTTCTTCATCCGCTACACGCGCCGGATCATCGAGGGCATGGGCGGGCGCGGCCCGCGCCTGGACGCCTGCGCGAGGGAGATCTACGACGAGTGGTCGTCGTACCGCCATTTCTCGCTGTACCCGGACGTCGAGCCGACGCTGCGGCAGCTGGCCGCCGACGGCATCCGGCTGGGGCTCATCTCGAACGCCCAGCGATCGCTCGCGTCGTTCGCCGCCCACTTCGCCCTGGACGGCCTGATCGCGGCCGCCGTGTCCTCGTCCGAGCACGGGTACATGAAGCCGCACCCGAGCATCTTCGAGGCGGCGCTCCGGCAGGTCGACGTGCCGGCCAGCGCCGCGGTGATGGTCGGCGACAGCCTGCCGCACGACATCGAAGGAGCGCGGCGGGCCGGCATGCGGGCCGTGCTCGTCCGCCGCGGACGCGACCGGCGGATTCCGCCGGACGAGACGGAAGAGGCGCTGCGCCGCCAGGGCATCGCCGTGATCGACTCGCTCGCCGGGCTGCCGGCCCTGCTCTGACGGCCGCGGGACACCGATGGAACTGCGCGACCTGACCACGCTCGACGACTTCCGCGCCGTGGTGGCGCTCGAACACGAGGTCTGGGCCTTCGCCGCCGGCGACGACGCCGTGCCGCTCGCGATCCTGGCGGTGACCGTCAGGCGCGGCGGCATCCTGATCGGCGCGTTCGATGCCGGCCGGATGGTCGGCTTCGTCTATTCGCTGGCCGGTCTGAAGGACGGCCGGCCGACGCAGTGGTCGCACATGCTCGGCGTCGCGGACAGCCACCGGAGCGCCGGGCTCGGCCGGCTGCTGAAGCTCGAGCAGCGGCGCCGGGCGCTGGCGATGGGCCTGGATCTGATCGAGTGGACCTACGATCCCCTGCAGGCCGCCAACGCCCATCTGAACTTCCACAGGCTCGGCGTCGTCGTCGAGGAGTACGAGGAGAACATCTACGGCGAATCGACCAGTCCGCTGCATGGCCGGATGCCGACCGACCGGTTCGTCGCGGAATGGTGGATCCGGCGGCCGCACGTCGAGCGCCGCCTGGAGGGGACGGGGCCGCTCGTGCGGTCGGCCGAGGTGGCCGACGCGCCGCTGGTCAACCGGACGCGCCCGGCCGGGCGCTGGCTCGCGCCGGACGGCGCCGATCTGACGCGCACCGATCGGCGGCTGCTGGTGGAGATTCCGGTCGGGTTCACCGGGATGCTGGCGGCCGAGCCGGACCTCGCCCGGGCCTGGCGGATGGCGGCCCGCGGGATCTTCCGGCATTACTTCGCGGCCGGCTACCGCGCGGTCGACTTCCTGCTCGACCGGCCGCAGGGGCGCGGCGCCTACCTGCTCGCGAGAAAAGACGCCTGACGGATCAGCCGGGAGGCCACGTCATGGCGCGGCCGCCGAGCAGGTGCAGGTGGACGTGGAAGACGGTCTGGCCGCCGTCCCGGTTGCAGTTGAAAACCGTCCGGTACCCGCGCTCGGCCATCCCCTCGCCGGCGGCAATCGCCGCCGCCCGCCTGACCATCTCGCCGATCAGCCCGTCGTCGCTGCCGGTCAGTTCGTTGAGCGAGGCGACGTGCCGGCGCGGCACGACCAGGATGTGGACGGGCGCCTGCGGATTGACGTCCCGGAACGCGACGACGCGCTCGTCCTCGTAGACGATCGCGCCGGGAATCTCGCGCGCGATGATCCGGCAGAACAGACAGTCAGCCATGGTCGGGGGTCCGCATTCCGGACGCGTCAGCGGTCGAGCCGGCGCACGACCGCCGTGCGCGGGATGCCCTGCAGGTCGCTCCGGATCCTGGTGATTGTGCAGCGGCCGCGGGCCGAGATCAACTCCTGCACGGCGTCCGCCTGGCCGAAGCCGAACTCGAAGATGAGCCAGCCGCCCGGCCGCAGGTGATCCGCCGCCTGATCGAGCAGCTCCCGGATCAGGCTCAGGCCGTCGGGGCCGGCGAACAGCGCGACGGGCGGCTCGTGCGTGCGGACGTCGGGCGGCAGGGTCGCGGCGTCGGCGGTCGGGACGTACGGCGGATTGGACACGATGAGATCGGCGGCCGCGCCGAGCCCCGACAGCAGGTGGGTCCGCACGAACCGCGTCCGGGCGGCGGTCTCGAACCGCAGGGCGTTGCGGCGCGCCACGCGCAGGGCCGCCGCCGAGATGTCGGTGGCGACGACCCGGGCGGACGGGCATTCGCGCGCGAGGGCGACGGCGAGGCAGCCGCTGCCGGTGCCGACATCGACGATGATCGGCCGGCCCGGGGAGGCCCAGACGCCCGACTCGCGCAGCGCCGTCACCGCCTCTTCGACGATCAGCTCGGTTTCCGGCCGCGGGACGAGTACGTCGGCCGACACGTCGAACGGCAGGCCCCAGAACTCGCGCACGCCGGTGATATAGGCGACCGGCTCGTGCCGCTCGCGCCTGGTCACAGCCGCGTCGAACGGCGCGGCGAAGCCGGGCGGCGGCGCGTCGCGCAGGCCGGTGAGCAGGCGGGCGGTGTCCCAGCCGAGCACGTGGCGGGCGAGCAGGCGCGCGTCGAGGTCGGCCTCGCGCGCGCTCACGCCGGCCCGGACGAGGCGATCCCGCGCCCGGGCGATCTGGTCGTGCAGCGTCATGGCGGGCATGGGCCGGCGCGGAGCCGCCGCGCGGCTCAGCTGACGGCGGTCGCGTCCTTGAGCTTCTCGGACTGGTCGTGGCTCAGCAGCTGGTCGAGCAGCTCCGACAGGTCGCCGTTCAGCACCTCGACGAGCCGGTGCGTCGTGAAGTTGATCCGGTGGTCGGTGATCCGGCTCTGGGGAAAGTTGTACGTGCGGATCTTCTCGGAGCGCTCGCCGGTGCCGACCTGGCTGCGCCGGTCCTTGGCGATTGCCTCCTGCTGCTTGCGCAGCTCCATTTCGTAGAGCCGGGACCGGAGCACCTTCATCGCCTTCGACCGGTTCTTGATCTGCGACTTCTCGTCCTGCTGCGACACGACCATGCCGGTCGGCAAATGGGTGATCCGGACCGCCGAATAGGTGGTGTTCACGCTCTGGCCGCCCGGGCCGCTGGAGCAGAAGGTGTCGACCCGGAGATCCTTCTCGTTGATCTGGATGTCGACCTCTTCGGCTTCCGGCAGCACCGCCACCGTGGCGGTCGACGTGTGGATCCGGCCGCTCGCCTCGGTCGCCGGCACGCGCTGCACGCGATGCACGCCGCTCTCGTACTTCAGCCGGCTGTACACCTTCTGCCCTTCGATCGTGGCGATCGCTTCCTTGAGGCCGCCCACGCCCGTCTCGTTCGACGAGAGCACCTCCAGCCGCCAGCCCTGGCGCTCCGCGAACTTGCTGTACATCCGGAACAGCTCGGCGGCGAACAGCGCCGCCTCGTCGCCCCCCGTGCCGGCCCGGATCTCGAGCACGACGTTCTTCTCGTCGTTGGGATCCTTCGGCACGAGCAGGAGCCTGACGTCGGCGAGCAGCTGATCGCGGCGGGTCTCGAGCGACCGCAGTTCCTCGTGAGCCAGCTCGCGCAGGTCCGGATCGGTGGCCTGCCGCGCGATCTCCTCCGCCTGGGCGATCTCCGTCACCACCGTCTTGTACTCGCGGAACTTCTCGACGATCGGCTCGATCTCGGCGAGCGCCTTGGCCTGCCGGCGGTACTCGGCCGGTTCGGCCTGCACCTCGGCGCTGCCGAGCCGCTGCAGGAGCTCGTCGTACCGCGCCTCGACCGTGGTCAGCTTGTCGAACATACTCATTCATCCGCGCGCCGGGCCGGCGCGCGCCTCGTCGCCGGGCGTCAGCCGCCGGAGACCGGCGGCAGGAACGCCACCTCGTCGCCGTCCGCCACCGCCCGATCCATCCGGGTGTAGTCCGCGTTGACCGCCGCCGACACCGACCGGCCGTACGGCGCCAGCGCCGGAAACTCCCCGGCCAGGTCGGTCCAGACGCGGCCGACGGTCGAGCCGGGCGGCACGTCCCGGATCAGTTCCGCGGCGCCGGCCAGGTCACGCAGACGGGCGAAGAGCCGCACGGTCACGCGCATGCGCGGCGGTAGGCTTCCTCGCGGGCGGTCTCGTCATCCGGGTCGGCGACTGCGCCCTCGATCCAGACGTCGCCCCCCTCGAAGAATTCACGCTTCCAGATCGGCGCGATCTGCTTGAGGCGCTCGATCCCGTAGCGGCAGGCCGCAAAGGCCTCGGCCCGGTGCGGCGACGCGGCCACGACCGCCACGCTCGTCTCGCCGATCGCCAGGCGGCCGACGCGGTGGTGCAGCGCCAGGCGCGCCGACGGCCAGCGGCCGGCCGCCTCGGTGACAATCCGCTCGAACACCCTGAGCGCCAGCGGCTCGTACGCCTCGTATTCCAGATGCTCGACCCGCCGCCCCTGGTTGTGGTCGCGCACGACTCCGAGGAACGTGACGAGGGCGCCGTCCGACGGCCCGGACCCCGGCGCCGCGCCGGTCAGCGCCGCAGCGAGCGCCCCGACGTCGATTGCGTCGGCACCGACGGCCAGGAGAGCAACCGGCATCCCTGCCAGTATAACAAGCGGGGTCACCGCGGGCGGGAATCCGGTGGGATCACAGGATCTCCCGCTCCCGGGTCTGCCAGAAGTGGTCCAGGAGCGGGGCGCCGTGGCCGAGGGGGAGGCGGTGCCGGAGCGCGCCGGCCACATAGTGCCCGGCGGCCTCCACGGCCTCCGCCAGAGCCCGGCCGTGCGCCAGGCCGGCGGCGAGCGCGGCGGAGAACGCGCATCCGGTGCCGTGGGCCGACCCGTCGACCCGCGGGCCGGCGATCTCGATCGCCCGGCGGCCGTCGAACAGCACATTGACGAGGCGCGCTCCCGGCAGGTGCCCGCCCTTGATGACGACCGCACGCGCGCCGAGGCGGTGGATCCGTTCGGCCGCGGTCTTCATGTCGTCCACCGATCGGATGCGCACGGAGGCGAGCGTCTCGGCCTCCGGGACGTTCGGCGTGACGACGAGCGTGCGGGGGAGCAGTTCGCGCACCATCGTCAGGATGCCGTCGGCGTCGAGCAGCGGCCGCCCGCCCGCCGAGGCCAGCACCGGGTCGAGCACGACGTTGGGAGGATCGAGCGTGGCGATCAGCGCGGCCACGGCCTCGACGATCGCCCCGTTGGCCAGCATGCCGATCTTCACGGCGTCGATCGCGAAGTCGCCCGCCAGCGCCTCGACCTGCGCCGTCACCCGGTCGGCCGTGACGGCGAACGCGTCATCGACGCCGAGCGTGTTCTGGACGGTGACGGCGGTGACGACGGCGAGGCCGTAGACGCCGTGCGCCGCGAAGGTCTTGAGGTCGGCCTGGAGGCCGGCGCCGCCGGTCGGGTCGCTGCCGGCAATGGTCAGTGCGATCGGCATCGGCTGGGATTCCCGTCCCGTGCGGCGATCGGCCCGCGACACCGCGGCGCCGCCGCCGTTCCGCCCGCGTCGCGGCTCGTCCTGTCCGCGGGGGCTTTCACCGCGGCGTCACGTTCGCGCTCCGCCGTTCCAGGACGATCAGGAACTCGTACGGCGGCACGCTCTCCTGTTTCAGGAGACCGAGCCCGGCCTCTGCGGCGGTCCGGATGATGGTGGCCGGGGCGACCCGGTCGTTGGCCGCCGGCCCGGGTCCGCCGCCGCCGGCCGTGAAGTCGACGATGCCGACGCGTCCCTGCGGCTTGAGCGCGCGCGCCACGTGGCGCAGCAGCGCGACCGGATTCTCGATCTCGTGGTACGCGTCGACGATGAGCACCGCGTCCAGCGCGCCGTCCGGCAGGCGGGGATCGTCGGGCGTCCCCAGAATCGTCTGCACGTTGTGAAGCCCTTCCTGCGTGACGCGGCGGTCGATCACCTCGATCATCTGGCGCTGGATGTCCTCCGCGTAGACCAGGCCGTTCGGACCGACGCGGCGGGCGAGGTACATGGTGAACCAGCCGCCGCCGGCGCCGATGTCGGCCACCACGGAGCCGTCGGCGATGCCGAGCTCGTCCATGATGAATTCCGGCTTCTGCCACAGGTCGCGGTCGGGCGCTTCCAGCAGGCCGAGATCCAGCGGCGGGAAGAGCCGCGCGTGGTGGTCCGGCGCCTGGGCGCGGGCCTGCGCCGGCAGCCGGACGCCGGCGGCGAGCAGGACCATCAGGCACGCAAACGCCGCGCGCCGCCCGCGCGGCGGCCGGTGGCCACGGTCGGACGCGCGCCGCCATCGCCTCATGCGCGTTTCCCGGCCGGGCGGCGAGCCGCACGGCCGCCGGCCGCCCGGTCCTGTCCGGCGACCCCCGGCTGTGTCATCGCCTCGGGCGACAGGATCGCGTCGAGCACCCGTGGCTCGATCAGGCCGCGCGCGAGCACGAGCGTCCGGATGGGCGTGCCGGTGCGCACGGACTCCTCCGCGATTTCGGCGGTCGCCGCGTAGCCGAGGTAGGGGCTGAGCGCGGTGGCGGTCGCGGTGCTGCGTTCGAGCAGTTCGCGCGCGCGCTCGGCGTTGGCGACGATGCCGGCGACGGTCCGGTGCGTCAGGGCCTTGAGGGCCTGGCGCAGGATGCCGGAGGCGTGCAGCACGTTCCACGCGATCACCGGCATCATCACGTTCAGTTCGAGCTGGCCCGCCTCGCACGCCATGGTCACGGTGGTGTCGCAGCCGATCACCTGGAAGCAGACCTGATTGACCATTTCGGGCACGGACGGATTCACCTTGCCCGGCATGATCGACGAGCCGGGCTGCACCGCGGGCAGCGCGATCTCGGCGAGGCCGGCGCGCGGCCCCATGCTCAGCAGGCGCAGATCGTTGGCGATCTTCGACAGTTCGACGGCGAGCCGGCGGACGGCGCCGGACCAGGCCAGCACGTCGCCCATGCTCTGGGTCACGCGGAACGGGTTGGCGGCCGGCCGGAGCGGCAGCCCGGTGTAGTGGCCGAGATTCGCCACGGCGCGCCGCTGGTACTCCTCGCCGGCGTTGAGCCCCGTGCCGACGGCGGTCGCGCCGAGATTCAGTTCCAGCAGGGCCTCGGACGCCTGCTCCACGCCGTCGGCCGCCACGTCGAGGCAGGCGGCGTAGCCGCTGAATTCCTGGCCCAGCGTGATCGGCACCGCGTCCTGCAGGTGCGTCCGGCCGGTCTTGATCACGCCGGCGAACGCCTCCGCCTTCCGGGCGAAGGCCCGCGCCAGCTCGCGCGCCGCGCTCACGAGATCGGGCGCGCCCATCAGCAGCGCCAGGCGGGTGGCCGTCGGGAACACGTCGTTCGTCGACTGGCCCATGTTGACGTGATCGTTCGGGTGCACGCGCGCGTACCGGCCGCGCGGCTCGCCGAGCAGCTCCGCCGCGCGGTTGGCGAGCACCTCGTTCGCGTTCATGTTGTGCGACGTGCCGGCGCCGGCCTGGTAGACGTCGACGACGAACTGATCGCGCAGCGCGCCGGCCAGCACTTCGTCCGCGGCGTGCACGATCGCCTGGCCGACGTCGGCCGGCAGCCGGTCCAGCGCGAGATTCGCCTCGGTCGCCGCCTTCTTGACGAGCACCGTGGCGGTCACGAGATCGGACGGGACCCGGAGGCCGCTGATGGGAAAGTTCTCGACGGCACGCTGGGTCTGGATGCCGTAATACGCCGCCGCGGGGACGCGGTGTTCGCCCAGGGAATCGTGCTCGGTGCGATAGTCCATCACCGGACCTCCATGGGCGCCCGGGCGGGACGCGCGTGCGGGGACGCCGGAAGCGCGCGGGCCGATCCAGTCGCTCCCGTGAATTATACTCTCGGTATGTTGCCCGCATTCTTCGACAGCATCGTCCAGCTGGTCGTCCGCACGTCCACCGACCTGCCGCCCGACGTGCGCGCCGCCATGCGCGACACGCGCGCCGCCGAGCCGGCCGGGACGCAGTCGGCGCAGGCGCTGACGATCATCGCGCAGAACATCGACCTCGCCGCCACCGACGAAGGCGCGATCTGCCAGGACACCGGCATGCCGACCTTCGACGTCAGGGTGCCGGTCGGGGTCAACCAGATCGAGCTCCGCCAGCAGATCCGCGAGGCGGTCGCCGAAGCGACGCGCCGCGGCAAGCTCCGGCCCAATTCGGTCGACTCGATCACCGGCCGGAACTCCGGCGACAACCTCGGCCCGGGAACCCCCGTCATCCACTTCGAGCAGTGGGAGCGCGACGAGATCGACGTCCGCCTGCTGCTCAAGGGCGGCGGGTGCGAGAACATGAACGCCCAGTACTCGGTCCCGTGCGAGCTGGCGCATCTCGGTCGCGCCGACCGGACGCTCGACGGCGTGCGCAAGTGCATCCTGCACGCCGTCTGGCAGGCCCAGGGCAAGGGCTGCAGCCCGGGCGCCGTCGGCGTCTGCGTCGGCGGCGATCGCACGGCCGGCTACCTCCACGCGAAGGAGCAGCTGTTCCGGACGCTTGATGACGTGAACCCCGACCCGCGGCTCGCCGAGCTCGAAGCGTCGATCATGGGAACGGTGAACGGCCTCGAGGTCGGCACGATGGGCTTCGGAGGCCGGGTCACGCTGATCGGGTGCAAGATCGGCGCGCTCAACCGCCTGCCCGCCAGCTTCTTCGTCTCGGTCGCCTACGACTGCTGGGCGTTCCGCCGCCTGGGCGTGACGCTCGATCCGCGCACCGGCGCGATCCGGCAGTGGCTGTACCGCGATCCGGCCGTCCCCATCGTCCCGATGATCGACCAGGCCGGCTTCCAGCGCACCGGCCGCGAGATCCGGCTGCAGGCGCCCATCAGCGAGGAGCAGATCCGCCAGCTGCACGTCGGCGACGTCGTCCTCGTCTCGGGGCGGATGTTCACCGGCCGCGACGCCGTGCACGCCCACCTGATCAAGCACGAGCCGCCGGTCGATCTGCGCGGCGCCGTCCTGTATCACTGCGGGCCGGTCGTCGCCCGCGACGGCGACGGCTGGAAGGTGACCGCGGCCGGTCCGACGACGAGCATCCGCGAGGAACCGTATCAGGGGGACATCCTGCGCCGGTACGGCGTGCGCGCGGTCATCGGCAAGGGCGGCATGGGCGACCGGACCCTGGCCGCGCTGGCCGAGACCGGCGCGGTGTACCTGAACGCGGTCGGCGGCGCGGCGCAGTTCTATGCCCGGTGCATCGAGCGGGTGGACGGCGTGTCGCTGATGGAGTTCGGGTCGCCCGAAGCGATGTGGCACCTGCAGGTCCGTGACTTTCCGGCCATCGTCACGATGGATGCGCACGGCCGGAGCCTGCACCGGGACGTCGAGCAGGCCTCCGGCGAGCGGCTCGAGGCGATGAAGTAGCGCCGAGCGTCAGCTCGGCCAGCCGCCTAAACATCTGACCGACAAGACGATATCGGCCGACTCGGCCGGAGTGCCGGGGCCGGGCGCTGGTTGCGGCCCCCGGAGTCCGGGGGCTATAATAGGCAGAGCACTTTCCGGAGCCAGGAACAGGAGACGAGGCCCCATGATCAACGTGTCGCCGACGGCAGCATCGAAAATCACCGAACTTCTCACCGAGGAGAACAAGCCGGGCAGCGGCCTGCGCGTCTTCGTCCAGGGCGGTGGCTGCTCGGGCTTCCAGTACGGCCTGATGATCGAGGAAAACGGCAGCGGCGAGATGGATCAGGTGTACGAGTCGAACGGCGTCACCCTGTACGTCGATCCGATCAGCGTCCGGTACCTGATCGGTGCCGAGGTCGATTACGTCGACACCATCACCGGCGGCGGGTTCACGATCAAGAATCCGAATGCGACCTCGACGTGCGGCTGTGGCCAGTCGTTCACGGTCGAGGGCGAAGGGGCTGCCAACGGCCACTACTAATCCGCTTGCCGGAGCGACCGTGGGCAGGTGGCGACGGGAGCAGCGGCGACCCGTCTGAGGCGGCAGACGCCAGCAGCCTATGGATACGCCCCAGCTCGACCTCGATCAGCTCCGGCCGGCGGGTGGGAAGCGCTCCAGCAAGCGCGACCTGATCGTCAATGTCTTCCTGCGCCAGGAAGGCCACCTGAGCGCCGACGATCTGGTCGACGTCATCCGGCGGCAGGATCACCGGATCAGCCGGGCGACCGTGTACCGGACGCTCCAGTGGATGGTCGACGCGGGCATCGCCCGCAAGGTCGACTTCGGGGAGGGGCGGTTCCGGTTCGAGCACTCGTACCGGCACCCGCGCCACTTCCACCTGATCTGCAAGTCCTGCAACCAGTCGTTCGAATTCCTCAGCTCTGACATCGAGTCGCTCATCGAAGAGGTGGCCGCGGCGCGGAACTTCACGGCGCGGCAGAGCGTGCTGCAGATCTACGGGACGTGCGAGGCCTGCCGCACCGGCCACCCGAGTCCGGTGGCGGGCGGCACGACGGAGCTGCTGTTCGCGCGTGACGCGCTCCGGATCGCGATCGCGACGGAGCGGAGCGGGCTGGAGTTCTACACGCGGGCGGCGAGCCTGACGTCGGACGGGCGCGGGCGGCACGTCTTCCAGAAGCTGGCCGCAGAAGAGGGCGAGCATCTCGCCGCGCTCGAGGCGCGGTACCACGCCCTGCTGCGCCAGGATCCGCAGCTCGAATCGCGGCCGACGTTCCTGTTCTTCAAAGGGGCGGCGAACGGGCTGTTCGCGGAAGGCGCCGAACGGCTGCGCCGCGGCGTGGACGACGCGCAGGCGCTGATGATCGGGATCCGGTGCGAGCGGGGTTCGCACAAGTTCTTCAAGCGGTACGGCGACCGGTTCGAGGATTCGGAAGGCAAGCAGATCTTCCTCGAGTTCGCGGACGAGGAACGGTCGCACCTCGAAATGCTCATCCGCGAGTACCGGGCCCTCAGGAAGCGGCAGGGGCGCACCCCGCCCCGGCGCCAGTCGGCGCGGCGGGCGCAGGCCTGACGGCCCGCACGCGGCGCCGCCCGTCCCACGGATACCCAGACCGATGATCGATCTGCACATGCATACGACGGCGTCGGACGGGGTCTGCCCGCCGCCGGAGGTGGTCGCGCTCTGCCGGCAGGCCGGCCTGCGCGTGATGAGCGTCACCGACCATGACACGGTCGCGGCCGTGGCGGAGGTGGCCGCGCTCGCGGCGGGCGAAGGCATGGAGGCCGTGCCCGGCATCGAGATCACGGCGGTCTGGCAGGGGCTCGACGTCCACGTGCTCGGCTACTTCATCGACCCGGACTCGGCCCGGCTGCGGGCGTTCCTCGAAGGACAGCGCGCGCAGCGGCTCGACCGGCTGCGCGTCATCGCGCGGCGGCTGGCGGAACTGGGGATGCCGATCGACATCGACGCCGTGATCCAGCCGGCGCTCGACCACCCGGGCCGGGCCGCCGGCCGCCCGTGGATCGCGCGCGCCCTGGTCGAGGCCGGCTACGTGACCGACACGCGCGACGCCTTCGACCGCTGGCTCGGCACGGACCGTCCGGCCTTCGTGCCGCGGCGGGGCGGCGCCCCGGCGGTGGTGATCCAGGCCATTGCCGACGCGGGCGGCGTCGCCTCCCTGGCGCACCCGGGTCTGCTGGGCCACGACGAGCTGATTCCCGAGCTCGTCGACGCCGGTCTGGGCGCCCTCGAGGCGTACCATTCCGAGCACGGGACTGCGACGACGACCCGCTACCTGGCGATGGCGCGCGATCTCGGACTGGCCGTCAGCGGCGGCTCGGATTTCCACGGCGGCGGCGCGCACGGCGTCGACGCCCCGGGCGCGGTGACGCTGCCGCCCGAACACTTCGCCCGGCTCGCCACGCGCGCGGGCCGGCCGGACCTGGCGGCACGATGGGTCAGTGGTCCGGCTTCCGGGCGATGAGTCGCGCGACCGCGTCGGTGTCCGTCTCGACTTCCTCGGTGAACATGACGGACCAGCCGTCGAACAGCGCCGGCAGCTCGCCCGGCGCGAGCAGGTGCGCCGGCGATCGCGGCCCGGCCGGCCGGAGCCGCTGGCCTTCGGTGAACGTGGCGTAGAGCACGAACCCGCCTGGCGTCACGGCCGCCCGCAGCGCAGGAATCAGGTCGCGCTGCAGATAGCGGGTGCAGAGCACCAGGTCGAACCACCGGGCGGGCAACGGCGAGCGCTCCAGGTCCGCCACCCACGCCCGGAGCGCGCAGCCGGCTGCGGCGACGCGCTTCCTGGCATCGAGTACGGCGTCGAACCGACGATCGACCCCGAACGGGACGAAGCCGGCCCGGCACAGGCAGACGGCATGGCGGCCGCGCCCCATCGCGAGGTCGAGCGCCCGCGGCGCGGGGCGGCCGGCCGTCGCCAGGGCCCCGGCGAGCCGGGGCAGCCAGGCTTCGACGAACGGCAGCGGATCGTCGTGCATGGTCTGCACGATACACGAGCGGACGCCGCCGCGACAGCGGCAGGGCGTCGGGCCAGTCCGGACGGGACCGGCTGAACGGGCGAGTGCGATATGACGGCCGGTGAACCCTCCATTCTCGAGTTACGACAGGTCAGGAAAACGTACGGCGGTCTGCGGCCGCTGCGCGTCGAGGCGCTGCGGCTCCAGGCTGGACAGTCGGTGGCCATTCTCAACGTCGATGCGACGGCGGTGGAGGTGCTCGTCGACCTGGTGACCGGGACCGCGCTGCCGGACGAAGGCGAGGTCGAGCTGTTCGGCCGCAGCACGGCCGAGATCCGAGACGGCGACGAATGGCTCGGCCTGCTGGAACGCTTCGGCATCGTCAGCGCGCGCGTCGTGCTGCTGGATCGGATGTCGGTCGTGCAGAACCTGGCGATGCCGTTCACGCTGGAGCTGGAGCCGATTCCGCCGCCGCTCGCCGATCAGGCCCGGCGGCTGGGGGCCGAAGTCGGCCTGACCGGCCCTGTGCTGGACGCTCCGGCCGGCGCCGTGTCGCCCGAGGCGCGCGCCCGGCTGCGGCTGGCGCGGGCCATTGCGCTCGATCCCAGGCTGCTGCTGCTGGAACACCCCACGGTGGGGCTGCCGCGCGATGCCGTCGACCGGCTGGCGACGGACGTCCGGCGAATCGCGGCCGAGCGGCGGCTGAGCGTCCTGGTGCTCACCGGCGACAGGCCGTTCGCCGACGCGGCGGCCGGCGACGTGCTGACGCTGCGGCCGGCGACCGGCGAGCTGGCGCGGGCGGGCGGGTGGGGGCGCTGGTTCTCACGATCGAGCTCATCGTAATCACACCGCACCCCGCGGCCGGGAGCGTCGTTGCAGTCTTGCGCGGGCTGGCCGACAATTGACGAATCGGCGAACGTCTGGCTGCAAGCGAGGTGTCGGATGCCAAGCGGAACGATCAAGCGTCTGGTGCGGGATCGCGGGTTCGGATTCATCAAGGACGAGGGCGGGCAGGAGTGGTTCTTCCATCGCAGCGCGGTCAGCGACGGCGCGTTCGATCAGTTGAGCGAAGGACAGCGCGTGGCGTTCGACGAAGAGCCGTCGCCCAAGGGGCCGCGGGCCGGCAATGTGAGACCGGCATGATGACGGCCGGGGCGGACCGGTGCGGCAGTGCGCGGCGCGGCGCGCCACGGGCGTGATCGCCGGTATGCCGCGCGTTCTGCTGTTCGACATCGACGGCACGCTCGTGCTCACCGGCGGCGCCGGCGGACGGGCGATGACGCGCGCGTTCGACGAGCTCTTCCACGTGCCGGACGCGTTCCGCGGCGTGGACATGCCCGGCCGGACCGATCCCCTCATTCTCGCCGACGCTGCGGCGCGGGCAGGCGTGCCGCTGGATGCCGCGCGCCGGCTCGCCTTCCGCGAGCGCTACTGCGCGTATCTGACCGGCGAGGTCGCCATCGGCGGCCCGCGCAAGGGTGTCATGCCGGGCGTACGGGCGCTGCTCGACACGCTCGCCGGTCGCGACGACGTGCTGCTGGCCCTGCTGACCGGCAACTACGAGCCGGCGGCGCGCATCAAGCTGGAACATTTCGATCTCTGGCGGTATTTCCGGTGCGGCGCGTACGGCGACGAAGCCCCCGATCGGAACGGGCTCGTGCCGGTCGCCCTGCAGCGGGTCGCCGCGCTCGGCGTTCCGGAGCCCGTACCGTCCGAGGTGCTGGTCATTGGCGACACGCCGTCCGACGTGGCGTGCGCCCGCGCCGCCGGCGCGCGGGCGATCGGCGTGGCCACCGGGTCGCACGACGTGGCGGCGCTCAGCGCCTGCGGCGCCGAGGTCGCCCTGGCCGATCTGGGCGATCTGCCGGCGTTTCTGCAGCTGCTGGAGG
>DATLRO010000026.1:0-20555 GCA_035534615.1 Vicinamibacterales bacterium | reverse complement strand
CAGCGGGCGACGTTCAACGGCCACGCCTCGCAGATCTGGGACGGCGTGCGCGCGCTGAGCGGGGAATCGATCATCGACGTCGGCATCTATCTGCTCGTCCTGACGCCCATCCTCCGCGTCGTCACCTCCATGGTGCTGTTCTTCTTCGAGGAGCACGACCGGCTCTACACCGTCGTCACGTTCTTCGTCCTCCTCCTCACGCTGACCGGCCTGCTCTTCCTCAAGTAAGGCGCGCGGCGATCAGCCGCCGGCCTGATATCGCGCGGCCGAAATTCAGCCGGGGTGCGGCGCGGTTTCGATTTGTTTTCGTTCCCCGTGCCGGTCGGCGGCCTCCCCCCTTGAAGGGATGGCTCCGTTTCCTCATTCGGAGGTACGCTGGCCCATATTGCTCATGCGCCTGCGCACCTGGTCCGTCGTCGCGGTGGCATCTGCCGCGCTCCTCCTGCTGCTCGTGGTGTCCCTGTCCGACACGCGGCGCAAGGCGCAGCACATCTACTCGCAGCTCGACGCGCTCAACGTCCGGCACCGCTACGTCGAAGCCAAGCTGCGGCGCCTGCGGTCGGACGTGAACCTGTCGGGCATCTTCATCCGCGACTACCTGCTCGATCACCACACCCGGCGGGCTCCGCAGTACCGCGCTGAGCTGCAGGACCTCCGGCAGTCGACCACGGCGACGATCGGCACACTGACGCCGCTCGTCGGGGAGCCGGAACGCCGCCGCCTGCAGAGTCTGCGGACGCGGCTGGACGACTACTGGCAGACCTTCGATCCGCTGTTCGACTAGACACCGGCCCAGAAGGCCGCCCGGAGCGGCCGCTTCCTGAGGCAGGAGGTCCTGCCCCGGCGCAACGCCGTGCTGGCGATCGCCGGCGAAGTCGAGCGGATCAACAACGCGAATCTGGAGGATCAGCGCGCCGAGGTGGCGCAACGCGAGCGGGAGCTGCGCCAGTATCTGGATGGCCTGTTGTGGCGGAGTCTGGCGCTGGGCCTGTTCGCCGCGCTGGCTGCCGTCATCCGCATCCTGATCCTCGAGCGCCGGTCCGAGCGGCAGCGCGAACGGACCGAGCGGGCCGAGGGCGAACTGCGCCGGCTGTCGCATCAGCTCGTCCGGGCGCAGGAGGACGAGCGCCGCCGGCTGTCCCGTGAGCTGCACGACGAGATCGGTCAGACGCTGACCGCCCTGCGGATCGAGCTGCACCGGGCCGAGCGCGCCCCCGCCCTGTCGGCGCCGACGTTCGTGGCTGCCGTGGCCGAGTGCCGGCGCCTGATCGATCAGGTGACCCACGCGGCGCGCGACCTCGCCATGGGACTGCGCCCGAACATGCTGGACGATCTCGGCCTGGAGCCGGCCCTGTCGTGGCACACGCAGGACTTCTCGCGGCGCTACAAGGTTCCGGTGGATCTCTCGGTGTCGGGCGACCTGCAGGAACTGCCGGAGCCGCACCGTACGTGCCTGTACCGCGTCGTGCAGGAGGCGCTGACCAACTGCGCACGGCACGCCCGGGCGACCCGGGTGAGCGTCATCGTCGAGCGGAAGGGCGACCGGATCAGCCTGTCGGTGCTCGACGATGGCGTCGGCATGGATCTGCGGCGGCAACACGAAGGGCTGGGCCTGATCGGGATCGAGGAGCGGCTGCGGGAGCTGGGCGGCACGATGGCGATCCGCTCGGCTCCCGGCGAAGGGACGGTGCTGGTGATGTGGCTGCCGGTGCCCGCCGGGCAGAGGGAAGCCGCCGGTGCGCATTCTGGTTGCTGACGATCACGCGCTCGTGCGGCGCGGCATGCGCGCCCTGCTCGAGGCCGAGCCGGGCTTCGACGTGGTCGCCGAGGCGGCCGACGGACACGAGGCGCTGTCCGTCTGCGGGACCCTCCGGCCCGATGTCGCGATCATCGACATCGCGATGCCGAAGCTGAACGGCATCGAGGTGGCCGCGCGCGCGGTCCGGGCCGACCGGAAGCTCCGCGTCGTCGTGCTCAGCATGTACGCGGACGAGGCGTACGTTCTGCGAACGCTGGCCGCCGGCGCCCATGCGTATCTGCTCAAGGACGGGACCGACGAGGATCTGATCCCGGCCGTGCGGGCCGTGACGGCCGGCCGGTCGTTCTTCAGCCCGGCGATCGCGAGGCTGCTGGCGGAAGCCGAGCGCGTGCACCACCTGCGACGGCGCGGGATGGACGACTCCTACCATCTGCTGACCGACCGCGAGAAGGACGTCCTGCAGCTGCTGGCCGAAGGGCGGTCGAACAAGGAAGTCGCCGCGCTGCTCAACGTCGGCGTCTCGACCGTCGAGACGCATCGCGGCAGCCTGATGCAGAAGCTGGACCTGCACAACACGGCCGAGATCGTGCTCTACGCCGTCCGGAAGCGGATCGTCGTCTGAACCACAGGAAACGGAGCCGACATGCTTGCACCTCGCCGCATCGTCACGCACTACCTGGTCATGGTCGGCGTGCCGGTGATCGGCATCCTCATCGTGCTGGAGCTCGGGCGCAGCCTGACCGCCGCTCCGGCCATCGCCGGCCGCTGGCAGATCGAGCCGGCCGCGCCGCTCCACCGGCTGGCCGCCTGTCTCAGCGGAGGGACGCCGGCCGACCTCGTGCTGTCCATCTCGCAGTCGGGACAGTACCTCGCAGGCCGCCTGGGCCGGGCTGACGCCAGCGCCGGCATGGCGCTGGAAGGCACGCTGCGCGCGCGGACCGTTTCACTGACCGCGGCGGCGCCGGCGGATGGCTGCTCCGGACCGCTGGTTCTCAGCGCGACGATCGTCGGTGACGGCGCCGGGCGCCGGCTGCAGGGCGCGCTCCACGAGCGCGCCTGTCCCCGCTGCGGTAAGGTGCCGATCACGGCCCGGCGGGTGCCGGCCGGGCCGGAACTGGCCCCGGAGGAACCCTGATGCCAAACCTCGTCATTCTCCTGCTCCAGATCGGCGCGATCCTGGTCACGGCCCGTATCGCGGGGATCCTGTTCCGCGCGTTCGGGCAGCCGCAGGTGGTCGGCGAAATGATTGCCGGCATCGCCCTGGGACCGTCCCTGTTCGGCTGGCTCGCTCCCCACGCCTTCGTCTCCCTCTTCCCGGCGTCGAGCCTCGGCGAGCTCTATGTGCTCAGCCAGATCGGGCTGCTGCTGTTCATGTTCCTGGTCGGTCTCGAATTCGATCCCGAGGCGCTGCGCGGCAGGGGCGAGGCGGCCTTCCTGACGAGCCACGTCAGCATCACCGCGCCCTATCTGCTGGGGGCGGGGCTCGCGCTCTACCTCTATCCGCGTCTGTCCGCGGACAACGTCCCCTTCTACCAGTTCGCGCTGTTCATGGGCGCCTCGATGAGCGTGACCGCGTTTCCCGTGCTGGCCCGGATCCTGCACGAGCGGCAGTGGCATCAGACGCGCCTGGGCTCGGTCGCCATCGCCTGCGCGGCGGTGGACGATGTCACCGCCTGGTGCCTGCTGGCCTACATCGTCGCGCTCGTGCGGGCGTCGCAGGGGGCGCACCGCCCGTGGGTCACGCTGCTGGGGCTCACGGTCTATCTGGTCGTCATGGTGATCGCCGGCCGCACGGTCCTGCGCGGGATCCTGTCCCGCTTCACCCGTACCGGCCGCGTCGACGACGACCTGCTCGCCGTGATTCTGCTGCTGCTGGTCGCCTCCGCCGTCACCACCGAGTGGCTCGGCATCCACCTGCTGTTCGGCGCCTTCTTCTTCGGCGCGATGCTGCCGAAGAGCCGGCCGTTCGTCGAGGCGCTGGTCGGGCGGATCGAGGCGCTGGCGACGGTGCTGCTGCTGCCGATCTTCTTCGCCTTCACCGGCCTCAGAACCAGCATCGGTCTCATCCACGGCTCCGCCATGTGGGTGTTCTTCCTGCTGGTCGTCTTCGTGGCCATGGCCGGCAAACTGGCCGGCGCGACGGTCGCCGGCCGCGTCTCCGGATTGAGCTGGAGCGAGGCCTCGGTCGTCGGCGCGCTGATGAACACCCGGGGCCTGATGGAGCTGATCCTCCTGAACATCGGCCTCGACCTGGGCGTCATCTCGCCCGCCCTGTTCTCCATGCTCGTGCTGATGGCGATCGTCACCACGTTCATGGCGACGCCGCTCATCGGCTGGATCGCACCGGCGGGTCTGTCGGCGGGACGGACGCCGCTGGCCGACCCGGCGAGCCAGCCCGGCTGACGGGGGTGCGGCCCGGGCGCGCGGGCGGCCGGGCGCCCGCCGCTTCGCGCCGGCGCGTCAGACGTCGATCTTGTAGGCGTCGGCCACCGGCCGCAGCGGGCGGTCGAACCAGAGGGGACGGCGCAGCCCGCCGGGACCGGGGGCCGGCCGCGTCATCGCAACCCACTCCTTGTAGACCTCGTGGGCCTTGTCGGTGTCGACGAAGATGTCGCCGTACCGATCGTCCGCGCCCGCCTTCTCCAGCCGGACGCGCTGATGCCAGCAGTGCATGCCGCTGACCGGATCCGGCTGTACGGGGAAGGTCAGGTTCTGGTGCACACCGATCTCGCTCCACCAGATCCGCTCGGTATCGGGATCGCTGCTCGTGTAGGGGCGGACGCCGTGGGCCTGCCGCATGCGATAGCCGCGGCCGTCTCGCTCGATCGTCACCAGCGCCGAGGCCGTCCGTGAGTTGCCCAGCTCCTCGTGCAGCCGCCACCGCCCGAGGTGGTGCGACATGGCCACGACCCCGGGGCGGATGCCTTCGGTCACCCACACGCGGGTGACGAAGTAGCCGATCCGCGTCTTCACCTTCACGAGATCGCCCGTGGCGACGCCGAGCTGCCGGGCGTCCGGCGTCGCGATCCACAGCGGGTTGCTGTGGGAGATCTCGTACAGCGACTTCACGGCGGACCGGGTGTGGACGAGCGTCGGCAGGCGGAAGTTCGGCAGCAGGTCGAACTCGCCCTCCTCGCGCTTCAGGTCGCGCCAGTGGACATGTCCCGGGACGTAGCGCGGAACCGTGTGCTCGGGCCAGCCCCATTCCGCCAGCGTGGCCGAGTGGAACTCGAGCCGGCGCGACGGAGTGGCGAAGCCCGTGCACGCGACACCGTCGACCAGCACGCCGATCCGGCGGCCGTCCTTCGTCACCACCTCGCGGTCGTGATCGATCGAGGCGCCGGCCAGCTCGGCGTCCGACAGCGGCCGCTCGTACGCGCGGTATACGAAGTCCTTGACCTTGAAGGCGCCGTACTTGCGCATGTAGGCGAGCGGCGTGAGATGTTCGGCGGCGGCGGCTTCCGGCAGTCCCGGCACGGAATGCTCGAACATCCAGCCGTAGTAGTCGTCGACCGTCATCCGCTCGCCGGGACGCCCGGGCGCTTCGAAGTGGCGGCGGATGCCGAGCGCGCCGTCCGGGTCGATCTTCCAGCTGAGCGCGATCCAGAACTCGTTCTCCTCCCACACCTCACCGGGGTTGGCCTCGTGGGTGGCCGACACGGGGTTGCCCTGCTTCTCGCGGGCGACCCGCAGCACCGGCTGCCGGAACCCGATCCACTGCGCCGCGTGCGTCTCCTGGCTCATGGTGTCGTGCCGCTCGGTCCCGATCCCCATCGGCAGGATGTAGTCGGCGAACCAGGCCGTCTCGCTCCACGTCGGCGTCAGCGCGACGTGCAGGCCGAGCCGCTCCTCGTCCTGGAGCATCTCCATCCACGACATGCCGTCCGGGTTCGTCCACAGGGGGTTGTAGACCCGCGTGAAGTACACGTCCAGCCGCCCGCGGCCCTCCTTCAGGAAGTGCGGCAGCAGGTGGCTCATCTCGAAGAACGCCAGCGGATACTCGCGCGGGAACAGCAGCTCGTTCCAGTAGCCTGCCGGCGGCGGCGCCGGCGGCGGCGGCGCCGGCACGAACTTGTTCGACAGGTGCAGGTTGACGCCGCCAGGCGTCGCGACCGACCCGGTCAGCGCGACCAGCAGGTACAGACAGCGCGTAATCTGCCAGCCCCAGAGGTTGCCGGCGGCCGCCGATCGCCAGCTGTGGGTCGAAAACTGGCCGCGGGCCCGCCCCACGGCCCGCGCCGCCTCGACGATCCGCGCGGCCGGCACGCCGGTCTCCCCTTCGGCGAACTCCGGCGTGAATGCCCCGTACAGCTCCTTCAGGCTCTGGATGAAGTTGTCGAACGTCAGGGCGAGCTCCGGCCGCTCGGCCTGCAGATAGGCCCGCCAGTTCACCCACCGGTGGACGAACTGACGGTCGTACAGCTCCTCCTCGATCAGGATCCGCGCGATGGCGAGCAGCAGCGCCCCTTCCGTCCCGGGGTACGCCGGCAGCCACAGGTCGGCCTTCGCCGACGAATTCGACAGCCGGGGATCGATGACGATGAGCGTGGCGCCGCCGGCCTGTCCTTCGATGATCCGCTGCGCGTGCGGATTGAAGTAGTGGCCGGTCTCGAGGTGCGACGACAGCAGGAGGATCGTCCGGGCGTTGGCGTAATCGGGCGACGGCCGGTCGTCGCCGGTCCACAGGAAATGGCCCAGCCGCGCGGACGAGGAGCAGACGTTCGTGTGGCTGTTGTGCGCGTCCAGCCCCCAGGCCTGCAGCACGCGGTTCGCGTACCCGTCCTCGCCCGGCCGGCCGACGTGATACATGATCTCGCGCTGGCGCCCCTCGACGATGGCCCGGCGCACCCGCGCCCCGATGTCGTCGAGCGCTTCGTCCCACGTCACCCGCCGCCAGCGCCCGCTGCCGCGTGCCCCGTCCCGCTTCAGCGGATAGAGAATCCGCTCGGGATCGTCGATCTGATTCGGCGTCACGACCCCTTTCGCGCAGGTCCGGCCGCGGCTTCCCGGGTGCACGGGGTTCCCCTCGACCTTCCGGACGCGGAGCGTCTCCTTGTCGACGTAGGCCAGGATGCCGCACGCCGACTCGCAGTTGAAGCAGATGCTCGGAATCACCCAGTAATGACGGCGGTCCTTGCGGGGCCAGCTCGTCGACTCGTAGTCGACATAGTCGTCCCACTGCGAGGGATCGGGGTGAGAACGGAAGCGGCGGGGGTCGCGTGTGGAGTCACTCATGGGGATGAGGCCTTGTTACTTGCCACGTACACCGAGCACCGAGCACTGAGCCCCGAGCCCAGAATCACGACAACGGCACGCTCTGTCCGGCCTCGACCCAGATGTACTCCCAGGCGAAGTTGCCGACGAGCGCCAGCAGGGCGGCGATCGGCGCCAGCGCGGACGACAGCGCACCGGCGGCCGGCGTCGCCCCGGCCGTGAGCAGCGCGAGCGGGACCAGCCCCCCGCCCACGATGGCGCCGCCCCAGAACACGCGCGCGAACGGCCCGCGCCGGATGGCCTCCGTGGCCAGCTCGTGGTGCCGTGACGGACTCGGCGCCAGCAGATTCTCGAACACGATGAGCAGCAGGTGCACGCCGAGCGCGCCGAGCAGCACCCATGTCAGCGGCCGGACCGCCGCGCCGGAGCCGCTGACGGCGGCGGCCAGGAGCATCGCGGCCGATCCCTCGGCCAGCGCCTGCGCCAGCAGATCGAAGGCCGCGTGCGGCCCCTGCCACAGATCGCGCGCCAGCCCCTGCGCGAACAGGAAGCCGGTATACGACGTCGTCAGCACCGAGACGATGATGGCCGGTACGGCGAGCAGCGTCAGGATCGATGGGAACCCGAACCAGCTGGCCGCCAGCCAGAGCGTGCAGATGCCGCCGTGTACGGTCAGAAAATAGGCGCCCCACACCATCCACGATCGCCAGTTCGGCTTGACGAGAATGTAGTAGAACCGCTCCGGCCGCTCGAGATCGACGACCAGGATCACCGCGGTCATGGCGACCGCCACGAGCGCGATGGCCGGACCGATGATCGTGGTCAGGGCGTCATGGAGGCCGAGCCACCAGAGCAGCGCGCTGAGCAGCATGGCGCCCGACGAGATCCCCTTCGTCAGCAGGTACAGCGCCATGTCGATGCCCCACGCCTTCTCGTGCGGCATGTCGTAATCGACGCGCGGGGCGCCGGGCCGGGCCGGGTCCTCGGCCGGTGCGGCGACCGGTCGCAACCTCACCTGGCCTTCCTTGAACCAGAACGGCCTCGTGGCTTCCTCCGGCCGGATCGCGCTTTCCTCGGCCGCGAGGTAGATGACCTTCGGCCGCGTCCCTTTTTCCGGCTTCCGGACGCTGATCGCCTGCGAGCGGGCGATGATGGCGACCTCGCTGGTGGGATCGTCCAGGTCGCCGAAGATGCGGCACTGCGTCGGACAGACGCTCACGCACGCCGGCTCGAGCCGGTTCTCGATCCGGTTTGCGCAGAAGTTGCACTTCTCGGCGGTATGCGTCCCCGGATCGATGAACAGCTGATCGTACGGGCAGGCCACCATGCAGGCGCGGCAGCCGATGCACGAGTCCCCGTGCAGATCGACAATGCCGTCACGCCGCTTGAACAGCGCGCCGGTCGGACAGATGCGCACGCACGGCGCCTCGTCGCACTGATTGCACAGGACGGGAAAGAAAAACCGCCGCGTGTCCGGAAACGTGCCCTTCTCGACGGTCTTCACCCAGCAGCGATTGACGCCGATCGGAATCTGATGCTCCGACTTGCACGCAATCGTGCACGCGTGGCATCCGATGCACTTGCGGAGGTCGATCGCGAAGCCGTAGTTGGGCATATGTTTACCCGACTATATCGCAACTCGCGGCCCCTCGATCTCCACTCCGTGGCACCGAAGTCCCGTTGTCGGCGTTCGAACCGCCGCCCCCGTCAACGCACGGGCGCCGGGGGGTCAAGGCTCAGGCGGATCCCCGTGCGCCGCCAGCACCGCATCGCGGTACTCGCGGGCCAGCAGCGGGAACGTGGAGAGGATGTGCGCGAGCTCGGCCCGATCGAGACGATACAGCCGTGCGACCCGGGCCTGCAGCCGGACGAGGGGGGCGCCCGCATCGGGTCGCGCCCGCAGCTCGCCCGCCAGCCGGACCACGTCGCGGAACGCGCGGCTGGTCCGCAGCGGCTTCGGAGCCGGCAGCGCGTGCAGGACTGCCGTGGTCACGTGCATGGTGATGCGCTGGCGCACCAGGTAGTTGAGGACCAGGCTGTTCAGCAGGCCGCACAGGAACGCCTGGGCGTCGGCCTCCAGCTTCGATTTCACGCAGAAGATCGTGTGCGTGGTCACGCAGCCGGCCGGCAGGATCGCCGCAATCAGCGTCAGGCGGTTCGTCGCGCCGGCGACGTCGCGGTACGCGAGCCGCTCACGGTCGAAGGAATCGGCGCCGTCGATCAGGCGGGCCGCGTCGGCGCGCCGGATATGAAACCGCGATGCGGCCAGATTCACGGCGAACGGCTCGATCTGCCTGCCTTCGACGACCGGCAGGCCCCCGGCGTCGCGGTGGAAGTGTGCGCGGTCGTCCGTGGCGTTGAGCTCGCGACCGAATCGCACGCCCCAGCCGTGCTGGTCCGACAGCGCCGGGAACGCATTCGCGATCCGATCGGTGATCGCCAGGTCGACCGGGCCGGCGAGCAGCGGGATGGTGAGCGACGGGCCGCCGATGCGCCGGATGGTCGCCGGCGTCAGCACAATCGCGCCGGACGCCCGGCCGGCCGGTGCCGGGGACTCGGGGACGGCGTCGAGCAGGCCGGGATCGGTCTCGTGAAAGCGGCACGCCATCCGTTCCGTCGGGGTTCCGGTTGTCGCGGTCAGCAGCAAGAAGCTGGTGCTGCGGTGAATCGGGAAGACGCCCGCCCGATTGTCGAGGCCGACGACGGCGTCGATGTCGTTCTGCTCGAGCAGCCGGCGACGCAACGGCGCGCTGCCGTGGTCGGTGAACAGGCCGGACGGCACGACCAGACCGACGCGTCCGCCCGGACGCGCCAGCCGCAGCGCACGCTCGACGAACAGCTGATACAGGTTCGGCTGGCCCGACGACTGCGCGTGGTAAATGCCCGAAGCGCGGATGAACCGCAGCGTGCGGTCGAGATCGGCGCGGTCCCGCCGGCGGTCCTCGCTGCCGCCCGAGTCGGCGCGCAGCATGTCCCACGGCGGATTGCCGAGCACGGCGTCGAATCCTCCATCCGCCGCCGGCTGCCCATCGTCGTCGAAGAAGATTTCTGGAAACTGGAGTGACCAATGGAGAAAGCGATGCCGGGCGGCGATCGTCCGCAGGCGCGCGTGCCACGAGGAGGTGACGTCGTCCGGCAGTGCCGATCGGCCGTCGAGCAGCGCAGCCGTGAGTTCGGCGAACAGCCCGGGGGCCGGCGGCGGCCCGTCGGTCATGAACCAGACCGCGCACCAGAGATCCGCCGCCGCTTTCCAGCGCGCCAGGGCGGCGGCGGGATCCTCCAGCCGCTCGAGGGCGCGCTCCTTCTGCCGCACGAGCGCCACGGAGTCGTCTGGAATGCTGGAGAGGCTTTGGCGGATCGGCAGCGCCTCGCGCACGGCGGCGCCCGCAAGGCCGCTCTCGAAGAGCGGCAGCACGGCCGGGCGGCCGCGGGCGCCTGGCGGCTGGCGGGCGAGGTCATCCGGCGACGCGCCGATCAGGCTGTCCCCGGTGACGAAGTGGTGGTCGAGGAACGTGAGCGGCTTGTCGGCGGCGAGTGTCGCCAGCCACATCGACAGCCGGGCGAGCTGAACGGCCGTCGGGTTGGCGTCGACGCCGAACAGGCAGCGCTGTGCCACCGTGCGGCGGAAGCCGGCGCGTTCGGGCGGCCCCAGGTCGCCCGCCTGGCAATCGCCGCGCCGGAGCAGCGCGGTCTCGTATGCCTGAGCGAGATACCGGCAGGCCGCCACGAGAAACGCCCCGCTGCCCATGGCCGGATCGACGACGCGGAGCCGGAGAATGGCGTCCGGATCGCGATCCTGGACGAGCGGGGCGAGCGCGTGCCGGACGAGGTAATCGGTGATGGATCGTGGCGTGTAGAAGCTGCCGGTCGTCTTGCGCCGGCTGCCTGTGCGCTCGAACCGCACGCGCGGGCTGTCGTCGCCGGCGCCACGCGGCTGCGGGAGCGGCGGTTCGAGCCGCCGCGGCGTGTAGTCGAGGACGCTCTCGTACACGGCGCCGAGCTGCTCCACGCCGAGATCGCGGTAAGCGATCCGCTCGCGCCGCCCGCACCCGGCCTGCGGCCGGCTGGACAGCGCGGCCAGCGCCCGGCGCACCCGTTCGTCGTCCAGCGCCAGCGACTCGGCGAGAGGGGTCCGCGCGGGTGAGAACAGGCGTCCGTTGAACGCGGTGACGATGAGATCGCCGTGGCGGCAGCCGACGGCGGCGAGGCGCGTGATGGCCTGCAGCGACTCCCAGAGGCCGCCCGCCGGGCCCGGCGCTTCGGCGATGTCGCGCAGCGTCTCGATCGTGTAGCCGTCCCTGTACGTCGGGTGCCAGTTCGGGACGAGACCCCGGGCCTCGGCGAACAGCAGGAACAGAATCCGGTAGACGATCGTCAAGGCCTGCTCGACCGTCGCCTCGAGATCCGGCCCGGTGCGCGCGGCAGCCGGCCGATGCCGGGGCGTGCCGGCCGTCAGCAGGCTCTCGGCCAGTTCGGCGAGCGCTTCGAGCACGCCGTCGCGCAGCGATCGGCAGACCCCGGAGGCGTGTCGCGCCGACGCGTCGATGACGGCGTCGAGCAGACAGCCCTCCGGGGCCGAGCCGGCCCCGGGCGATGGCGCGAACGCCCGGGCCTGCACGAGCGCCCAGAAGACGGCGAACGACCGGTCGGCGCCCGCCACGATGTCGAGGTCGAACTCCTGAAAGCGGCCGGCGTACGGCCGCCCGGCGTCGATCACGCGAAGCGTGCGCCCGTTGAAGCCGAACGCCCACCGGACGTCGAACGCCGCGTGGATGCGGGCGTCGCGCCACGTGAGGCCGAGATCGGCGTCCCACGGCGCGATGACCAGCGCGACACGCGCGGCCGACGGGCCATCCAGTGGCGCCAGCAGGAACGGGCGCGGCGGCACGGAGACGACCCGGCCAGGGGTGAACGACAGCAGGGCCGCCAGCGGCGCGACGGCCACATCGTACATCGCCCGAAGGCTCGAAGCCGGACCGAGCACTTGCTCGCACCGGGTCCACCATGTCGCAAGCCGTCGTTGCGCCGCCTGGCGATCGCGTTCGCCGAGCCGGCCCGCGAACGCGGTCTCCAGCAGCTGGCTCGCGAAGTAGGTCGAGACGAGACGGCCGCGGATTCCCGGCAGCATGCTGGTGCCCTCCTACGAGCGGACGGGACGGCAGCCGGGGACGAACAGGATCAGGACCGGCTCGGGCGGCGCCGCCAGGTGCAGCCGGCAGTCCGCATCGAGCGCTGCCTGACGCTGCGCCTGCTCGTCGCGATCCATCGCCTGCCGCCGCAGCTGCCGCTCGGCGTCGCGGACGGCGCGTCGATCGAACAATCCCTGCTGAACGAGGTGCGCCGACAGGGCCGTGACCGCGTCGGCGTGCGCGGCGATCGCGCGATCGCGGCCGGCGGCACGCCCGATCGCGCCGCCGTGCGACACGCGCAGCACGTCGAGCCGGCCGGCCGCCAGGCGGTCGATGGCCGGCTGGATCGTCGCGCCACGTTCGTGCAGCGCGCGAGCGACCAGCCCCCGAAGCTCGCGTCCCGTCGGCCGGCCGCCGCCCGAGTCGATCGGGAGCCAGACCGGCAGCAGGTCCTCTTCGAGCAGGGACCCGGTGCCGGTCAGTACCCGGTACCGGCAGAGCAGCAGCAGCCCGGGATCCCGGAAATTGCGGAGCCGGCCGGCCGGTGCGGCGGCGAACCAGGGCCACCGCCGATCGAAGGCGGCCCGGTCGTGCGCCGCGCCGGCGGCCGACAGGCGGCCGGCCGGCACGGCACCCTGCGTGATCCGTCGCTGTCTGTCGAGGCGCGTGGCCTCCGCGGCCGCCTCCGCGCGCAGGTCCACGCGGAGGATCCCGGCGGCAGCGTTTTCCGGGCCGCCGGCGTCGGTCGAGGCGGCAGGCATGGCCGCCGCCGGTGCGCCCGGCTCCGGCAGCACCTGCCCGCACGACATCGCGCCCAGCAGGTCCGCGTCGGATGGAAAGCCGGTCGTGTCCGCTCCGTCGCCCAGCGCGCGCCGGATGCGTGCCAGACGCCGGACGAGGCGTGCGAGCACGCGCGCTTCGCCCGTGTCGCGGGCGAGCAGATGGAGGGCGTGCACCGGCCGGCGCTGGCCGAGTCGGTCGACGCGGCCGATCCGTTGCTCGAGCCGCCGCGGTGTCCACGGCAGTTCCAGGTTCACGAGGAGGCGGCAGCGTGCCTGGAGGTTCAGCCCTTCACCGGCGGCATCGGTGGCCAGCAGAAGACGGACGGCGCCGGCCGAGAACTGCTCCGCGGCCGCCAGCCGTTCCTGCCGGGCCAGGCCGCCATGAAGCACCGCGACCGGCTCCGGCGCCAGGCGTTCGGCGACCCACTGCAGCGTGTCGCGATACTCGGTGAAGACGAGCACCGGCTCGGCCACGCGGCGCAGCAGCCGCCGCAGCGCCGCGACCTTGCTTTCGCCGGCGGCGGCCGCCGCCGCGGCGGCCGCCTGCAACGCGCGCAGGTGCCGGATCTCACGCGCACCGTCGGAGAGTGCCCGGCGACCGAGCCCCCGCGGCGCTTCGTCTTCCGCGTCGGCCTCCCCCGCGTCGAAGCCGAAGGCCAGTTGTGAGAAGCCGTCATCGTCATCCGCGTCGCGTTCGAGCAGGGCGAGGCGGCGGGCCAGCGACTGTTCGAGCGAGTGCGCGCTCGACAGCGCGCGCTTGTTCAGGATCGCGAGCACCAGCAGCGCGTCGGACCGCCGTGCCGCCGGTGCGCCCGCCCAGACGATGGCGGTGTAGCGTGCCAGCAGGCGATGCATCCGCCGCTCCGCCGCCGTGGGAGCGACCCGCAGCAGCGTCGTGTGCCGCCTCGTCTCCAGTCCGACATCGCGGCGCGTCCGCCGGAACAGCAGCACCGGGCCCTCGTCGAGCGCGCCGATTCCACAGAGATGCGCGAACGCGGCCGGGTCGCCGGCGTGCGGCGTCGCGGTCAGCAGCACGACCCGCCGCGAGCGGACCGCCAGCGCGTCGACCAGCGCCGCACGGTCGGTGCCCGGCGCGACCCCGTGCGCCTCGTCGATGATGAGCAGGTCCCACGGCAGCGAGACGACCGACGGCCTGACGTCGGGACGCTTCACGTAGTCGAGCGACGCGACCGCGACCGCGGGAAGCTGCCACGGGTTGACATCCAGCGCGAAGCGGTCGCGTGCGTTCCGCACGAACGGCCGGTCGATCACCGTGGCGGCGATCTGGAATCGCTGCCACAGCTCGTCGACCCACTGATCGCGCAGCCCGGGGGGCGTGAGGACGAGGCTCCGGACCGCCAGGCCGCGCACGCGGAGCTCGGCCAGCAGCAGACCCGCCTGGATGGTCTTGCCCAGACCGACGGCATCGGCGAGCAGAAACCGGGTCGCCAGACCGCGGACCGCCGCCAGCGCCGGCTCGAGCTGATACGGCAGCAGCAGGATCCCGGCCGCCGCCGCCGCGCGCAGGCGGTCCGCCGGTCCGGTCGTCGTCAACAGCGTCCGGGCCGCGTGCAGCCAGGTCCGGTAACTCACATGCCGCGGCAGACGGCGCGCGGGCAGCCGCTGCAGCCGGTCGAACGGCGCCAGCAGCACCCGGCGGCGGCCGCGGTTCCCGGTGCCGGCGCCGATCAGCGTGACCGCGACACACCGGTCGCCTGGCGCGACCTCCGCCACGTCCCAATCCTCGCCGCGGACCCGCACCGGGTCGCCGGCCTGCACCGGCTGTTGCAACTCCTGCTTCATGACCACACCGGCAGCGGCGCAACCATTGCGCGGCGTCACGAGACCTCGGGGAATTCATTGGGCGCCGGCGCGATTGCTGGCGCGATGCGGCACGCGTGAGCAACAGCGGTGCCGGGGGCGGGGCTCGGGGATTCGGGGACTCGGGGACTCGGGGACTCGGGCGCGCAGAAACTCGCAGCGCCGGGCTTCAGCCCGGCCCGACTCCTCAGCGCTTGGTGCTCGGGGTCACTTGAGCGCGATGCCGGCGCTGAGCACGAGCATCGAGAGATGCGGGTTGCCGGGATGGCCGCCGGACGCGGGATGCTGGCCGATGTCGTAGAAGCGGACGTCGAACGTGAGCGCCACGTGGCGCTTCACGAACCATCGCGCGCCGCCGCCGTAGTTGATCGTCGTGAGCGCCTGGGCCTGTTCGGGCGGCGCCGTCTGCGCCTGGATGGTGAGGGTCGATTTTCCCAGGCCGCCGCTCAGATAGCTCCACCCGCGGCCGGTCCCGAAGTTGAAGGAGATCTGGGGCGAATACTCCTTGAAGGTCGTGGTGACCGCCGGACCGGTCGCCGACGCACTCTGACTTCCGCGCGACAGGAGCATCTCGCCGCCGATTCCGAACGTGATGGCGTGCCACTTGAGGAAGTAATAGTGGCCGTCGATCGCGAGGCCCAGTCCGCGGGACGGCAGGTCGGCGGCATTCAGACCGTGCTCGGCCGCCAGATCGGCGTTCTGCCCGTACTTCGGCATGGCGCCGCGGATGTCGATCGCGAACGGACCGATCTTTTCCGGCGGCCGCTGTGCGAACGCCGGCCGGGCCCCGGCCAGCGTCAGCGCGGCGAGCAAGAGCACGGCGAGGATTCCGGGATGCCGGATAGAACGGACGGAAGACGCGCGGGAGTCGGACAGGTGGCGAGTCGACATTCTTCCGCATTATACGTGCGGACGCACGGCCACCGGCGGGCTGAAGGCCGAACGCCCGGTGTGCAGGCCGGTGCCCGGCGCGGGCCGCCTTACTCGTCGTCCGGCTGGAGCCGGAGCACCGTGGCGCGGGTGCGTTGCCGATCCTGCGAGTCGGACGCTGCCACGCCGCCGATTCTGGCGATGACCGCACGGAGCCCGTAGCGATCGGGATCGTAGAAGCCCCACTCGTCGTGTCCGGCGTCCGGCTCCGACTCGAGGGCTGGCTGAGCCGTCGGCGGAGCCGACGTTTCGACGTCGACGTCCGCCAGCTGAAGACGCTGCTGCGCTTCCGCCGACAGCGACTCCGGAGGCTGGCTGATCGGGCTGGTCAAGTCGTTCGCGAGAGGTGTGTGTGTACCCATGGTCCCGCTCCCGGTTATCCGTCCAGACATGGATCCACCTGCGGCTCCCGCAAAGAATGTGCCGCGGAAGGGCTGTCGCGGAGGGTGCGGATTGGGCCTGTTTCCCGCGCGTCTGCCGGCCGGCGCCGATGGCCGGGCGTCGCGGTCGGAGCAGTTTTGAACCGGCCGTTACGAATCTGCCGGCCCCCTCTGCCGACTCACGGCGCGAGACGGGCGACCGTCGCGCCGAGGTGCCACTCGTCCTGGAATTCGACGACCAGCGGATGGCGATCGAGCGTCGCCTGCACGATGGCCCGCTGGACGCCGATGCCCTGTCCGTGGATGATGCGGATTTCGCGCAGCCCCTTGCCATGCGCGGCCTCGAGGTAGTCCAGCAGGACCGCGCGGACGTCGCGCGGCGCGAATGTGTGCAGGTCGAGCGTGCCGTCGACCGGGAGTTCGAAGGGCTCGGAGGGATCGGCCATGGCGTCTCCGGCCGGCCGCCGGGCGGTCAGGGGCGGGTGTAGCCGGCGGTCACGACGGTCTTGATGCCGCCGCGGACGGAGAAGTCGCCGACGACGGTCATCCGCCGGGGCTGGCAGGCGGCCACCAAATCGTCGAGGATCTGGTTGGTCACATTTTCGTAGAAGATGCCGCGGTTGCGGAATTCGATGAGGTAGTACTTCAGCGCCTTGAGCTCGATACAGCGATCCGCCGGGGTGTAGGTGATTCGGATTTCTCCAAAGTCGGGCAATCCGGTCTTCGGGCAGACCGACGTGAACTCGGGGCAGCGGATGTCAATTTCGTAGTCCCGCTCGGGGCGCGGGTTGGGAAACGTCTCGAGCGTGGCGTCGGCCATGCCGACAGTCTACCATCGCGGGTGGAAAACTACTGGAAATCCGGGCCGATCTGATTGACACTGCAGAGAGCGGCGCGCTAGGATACCGCAAAAACCCGGGATGAATCCGCGATCACGGTCCGCGCGCACGGCGATCCGGAGCAGACGAATGCGCGCTCGAGTGAAGGGGGACGCAGATGGCTGAAGCCCGCAGGATGGGCAAATCCGAGCTCTTCTCGCACTTTGCCGAACGCTTCGAGATGAAGCGCACCCAGGCGCGCGAGTTCTTCGATGAGCTGACGGCGCTGGCGGAAAAGGAGCTGAAGCGGTCGGGCGAATTCGTGCTGCCCGGCATGGTGAAGCTGGTTGTTCAGAAGCGGAAGGCGCGGATGGGGCGCAATCCGGCGACCGGCGAACAAATCAAGATCCCGGCCAAGACCGTTGTGAAGGCGCGAATCGCCAAGCAGCTCAAGGACACGGTCCTGCCGAGGAAGTAGGTCGCGCGGCGCGCGCGATCGCACCCCGATCGATCGGGCCGGTGACCGGGGATCGATCGGGGACCGCACCCCCAATGAGACTTGGCGTCTCCGCCCCGGGTTCTTCGAGATGCGCAGCGGCCGCCCGTGCGGGATGGCCCGTCAGCGGGTGTCGCCGCTGCGCTCCCTCTCGAGAACGCCGGGCCGCTGCCGCCGGCCTGCCGGACCCACCGGAATCCCGCGCGGCGTGACCGCGGCGCCTCTTACGCGGCGGTCGCGCGGCCTGCCAGCAGGCGGCAGTACAGCGTCGCCGGCACGAGATGCGCCAGCCGCGCCTCGAGGTTGTTGACCGAGCTGTCGTCGATGATGATCAGGTCGGACGGGCCGAGCAGCACTTCGGCGCTGTACCGCCGCGCGCCGTGCACCGTCTTCGTGGCGTAGTACCGCACCGGGTAGATCCGGCCCTCGACTTCGAAGCCTTCCGTCTTCACAAGCTTGCGGAACATGTCCGCTCCTTCCTTCCCGCCTGCACGGGTGCGCCTCAGCTGGCGGCCACCGCCGCCTGCTGAGGCCGCGCCGTGGTCGCCGGGAACCGCAGGACGAATGTCGTCCCCTTGCCAACCTGGCTCGTGACACTGATGACGCCGCCGAGCTGTTCCACGATCTTCTTGGAGATGGCAAGACCCAGGCCAAGGCCCCGGCGCTTCGTGGTCACGAAATCCTCGAAGATCGCCGTCAGCCGATCCGGCGGGATGCCGCATCCGGTGTCGGTCACGGTAATTTCGACCTGGCCGCCGACCAGCGCCGTGCTGATCAGGACGTGGCCGCCGGGCGCGGTCGCCTGCAGCGCGTTGATCACCAGGTTGCGGTAGACGCGTCCGAGCGCGAACACGTCGCCCTCGATGAACACCGGCTCGGTCGTCAGATGCCCCTCGACGCTCACCCCGGCGCGCTCGCCGTTGGCCTGCATCGCCTCGACCAGCTCGGCCACCGAGCGATTGATGTCGACCGGGAACCGCTCCAGCGGAATCGGCCGGGCCAGGTTCCGCAGGTCGTCGAGCACCCGCTTGATCGACTGGAACTCGCGATCCACCGTCCGCTTGAACGTCTCGCGGTACTCGGTGTCGTCGTACATCTTCACGATCAATCGGCAACTGTTCCCGATGTTCTGAATCGGGTGGGAAAGGTCGTGCACCAGGCCGGCTGCGATCCGGCCGAACATCGCTTGCCGCTCCTTCTTCTTCACGTCCTCCTGGAGCTCGACCAGCCGGTCGGCCATCGTGTTGAACGCCTCGCCCAGCTGGTTGAACTCCTGCATCGAGGCGACGTGCACCCGCTGGTCGAGGTGACCGGCGGCCAGCGCCTGGGTGCCGCGCATCAAAACGAAGATCGGCCGGATGAACGACCGGCCCCACACGAAGCCGACGGCGATCGTCAGGAGGAGCGCCAGGCTGATGGCGACGATGAGCTGCCCTTGCAGCTGGGTCGCGATGGCGTACGCCTCGGTGGTCGGCTGCTCGACGATGACCGCCCAGCCGAGCGGATCGATGCGGGAGGCGACGCCCAGCACGCGGTGGCCGGACACGGCCCGGTACTGGGCGGACAGGGGCGCGTCCCTCGTTTCCGCCCTGACGGCCCGGAAGAGCGGGTTCGCCTCCATGTTCTGCCCCTGGGCGACGAGCGGCTTCTCGTTCGGGTCGCCGTCGGCGATGAGGCGGCCGTCGGAGGCGATGACGAGCGCGAAGCCGTGCCGGCCGATCCGGATCTGATCGACCATGCGCCACATCTCTTCGAGGCTGAACTCGCCCATCAGCCAGCCGGTGGTGCGGTCGAGGCTCTGCAGGCGGACGGTGAAGATCGTCGTCGGCAGCAGATCATCGTCCACCACGATCGGGGACATCCAGACGTCGCCGATCCGCCGGCCGGTCGGCTTCGCGAACACGAGCCCAGGGACGCCGATGCGGCTGGTGGCGACCGGATGGCCGGTGGCGTCGAACAGCGTGATCTCGCGGAACTCGGGGAACTTGAGGACGTAGTTCTTGAGGATCTGACTCTGCTGCCACTGGTAGAGGTCGGTGTTGCGGAGGTCGGAGGCGAGCGCCTGCAGGATTTCAGCGTTGGTCGTGACGTAGTGCGAGATTTCGGCGGCGGCGCGGCGCGCGACGTTCAGGTTGCCTTCGGTGACCGACTGCTCGGTTCCCTTGCGCAGGGAGTACATCGACACGCCGCCGTATGCGAGCAGCGGCAGGATCGCCGCCGCCGCGAGCAGCAGCACGAAGCGGGTGCCGATTCTGTTCATCGGGACGCGAATTCAACCGTCGCTGCCGGTTTCCAGAACCGGATCGAATACCGGATGTCCTGGTCCTCCGAGGTCGACGGCACGACAAAGCGGTCGCTGACGGCCCTGAACGTCTCGCTCCAGGCGAGGAAGATCGCCGGAGGATCCTCGTTGATCGATCGCTCGAATTCGGACACACCTTCCCGGTAGGCCTGGTCGTTCGGCGCGTGGCGGACGGAGTCCAGCGCGGTATCCACAGCGCGGTCTCGATAATCGCCGAAGTTGAAGCCGATCCGGCTTCCAGCCGGCCTGGAATGCCATTCCCAGTACGGTGGCGTCATGCCGTATCCGCCGATGAAGTCGATGATGGCCGCCTGGAAATCGCCCGAAGTGACGCGGGCGATGAACTTATCGGGAGGGACGGCCTGCAGCTGCAGGTCGACCCCCAACTGACGGAGCTGCTGCTGCAAGACGAGGCCGACCCGTTCCGCGGTGGAAAAGCCGGTCGGCACCAGGCAGCCGAGGCGCAGCCTGGCCGGCGGACCGGCGTCCGGATCCGGGTTCGGCTTCATGTGCAGCCCCGCCTGCTCAAGCCAGCGAATCGCCTGCTCGGGCCGGTAGTGAAACCTCGGTGCGTTCGGGTCGTAGGCCCAGTTGTCCGGCCAGACCGGTGTGTCTTCCGGAGTCCCGTGACCGTCAAGGGCGGCCTGGACGAGCTTCCCGCGCTCCACCCCCGCATTGAGCGCCTTGCGAACCAGCGGCGACCGGAGCGCCGTCACGCCTTGATTGAGAAGGACGACATAGGCGTAGGGCCGGTGAACGGGGAACACCCTGACGTTGTTTGACTCGCGCACGAAGCTCAGGGCATCGCTTCCAACTTCGTACAGGAAGTCGACCTGACCGCGCATCATGTCGGCCCAGGCCGTGCGCAGCGTGGCATAAGGGGTGATGACGATCCGATCGATGGCCGGGCGGCCTGCGTAGTAG
>DATLRO010000025.1:0-16193 GCA_035534615.1 Vicinamibacterales bacterium | reverse complement strand
TCCGGCCGCTGGCGCGGATCGTCTCGGGAGGGGAACTGTCCCGGATCATGCTCGCCATCAAGACGCTCGTCGCCGCCGGCGCCCCCGGGACCACCCTGGTCTTCGATGAGGTCGACGCCGGCATCGGCGGCCGGGTCGCGGACGTCGTCGGGGAAAAGCTCCAGGCGCTCGGCCGGACGTTCCAGGTGCTCTGCATCACCCACCTCCCGCAGGTCGCGGCCCGGGCGGCGACACACTTCAGTATCCAGAAGGACGTCAGCGGCGGGCGGACCGTGACACGGGTTGGACGGCTCGCCCGGGAGGCGCGGGTCGAGGAGCTGGCGCGCATGCTCGGCGGCGCCGCCGTCTCCCCGCAGGTGCGCGCGACGGCGAGGGAAATGCTCGAGGCGCGCAGCGGCGAAAGCGAAGATAAACCGAAAGGCGAAAGCGAAACGGCGAAAGCGAAAGCCCGCCGGTCGTCGCGCTGAGCCGGGACCGCAGCACGGGAATCGAGAGGCGGAGAAGGATGGCGCAGAAGTACCTGATCGAAACGTTCGGCTGCCAGATGAACGTGCACGACTCCGAGCGGATGGCGGGGCTGCTCGAGCAGGCGGGCTACGAGGCGACGGACGATGAAGCGGACGCCGACGTGATCGTGATCAACACGTGCAGCGTCCGCGAGCACGCCGAAGACAAGTTGTACACGCGCCTGGGCGAGCTGCGGGAGCTGCGGCTGGCGACCGGCCGCGATCCGGTCGTGGCGGTGGCCGGGTGCGTGGCGCAGCAGGAAGGGGCGGCGATTCTGCGGCGGTCGCCGGAGGCGGACGTGGTGGTCGGGACGCAGGCGGTCCGCCGGCTGCCGTGGCTGGTGCAGGAGGCGGCGCGCGCGCGCGGGCCGCTCGTCGATCTGCAGGCGTACGAGGAGGTCTCGTTTCCGCTGGGGGTGGCGCGGCGGCAGGATCCCGTGAAGGCGTACGTCACGATCATCGAAGGGTGCAACGACGCCTGCGCGTTCTGCGTCGTCCCGTACACGCGCGGGCCGGAACGGATGCGGCCGAAGGCGGAGATCGTGGCGGAGGTGCGGGAGGCGGCGGCGTCGGGGCGGCGCGAGGTGCAGCTGCTGGGGCAGATCGTGAACCACTACCAGGCGCCGGACGACCCGGCGTGCGATTTCGCCGGCCTGCTGGAGGCGGTTCACGAGGCGCCCGGGCTCGAGCGGATCCGGTTCGCGAGTCCGCATCCGCGGCACGTCACGCCGAGGCTGATTGCCGCGGTCCGGGACCTGCCGAAGGTCTGCCGGCACCTGCATCTGCCGGTGCAGTCGGGCTCGACGCGGGTGCTGCAGGCGATGCGCCGCCGGTACACGCGTGAGAGCTACCTCGACCTGGTCGCGCGGATCCGGGAGGCGGTGCCGGACATCGCGCTGTCGACCGATATGATCGTCGGGTTCCCGGGGGAGACGGCGGCCGAGTTCGAGGAGACGCTGTCGCTCACGCAGGCGGTCGGCTACCACAGCATGTTCTCGTTCAAGTATTCGCCGCGGCCGAGGACGCTGGCGCTCAAGCGGATGCCGGACGACGTGCCGGAGGTGGAGAAGACGCGGCGGATCGTGGCGCTGCAGGGGCTGCAGCGGGAGATTCAGAGCGGGCTGCACGCCCGCGCCGTCGGCCGGGTGGTCGACGTCCTGGTGGACGCGGTCAGCCGGCGCCGGCCGGAGGATCTGTCGGGGCGGACCACGGGGAACACGGTGGTGAATTTCCGGGGATCGGCGGCCTGGATCGGCCGGACGCTGCCGGTGCGCATCTGCCGGGCGGGGCCGAACAGCCTTGCCGGCGAGCTGGCGGCGGGCGGTCCGGCTTGACAGGGGCCGGGGCGGCGCCTAGCTTGTAGGGCATCATGCAGATCGAGATGACAATCAAGGGGCTGATGGTGGACCCGATCACCAACATGCCGATCATCATCCTGCGGGACCGGGACGGCCAGCGGGTGCTGCCGATCTGGGTGGGGGTGTTCGAAGCGAACGCCATCGCGCTGCAGATCGAGAACGTCTCGACCCCCCGGCCGATGACGCACGACCTGCTGCGGAACGTCATCCAGGATCTGCAGGCGAGCGTGGAGAAGGTGGTGGTCTCCGACCTGAAGGACAACACGTTCTACGCGCTGATCTACCTGGTGTCGGGCGGGGCGACGATGGCGGTCGACGCGCGGCCGAGCGACGCGATTGCGCTGGCGCTGCGGGCGCGGGCGCCGATCTTCGTCGAGGACGCGGTGATCGACAACGCCAAGACGGTCGACTTCTCGTCGGAGAAGGCGGATGCGGACCGGCTCCAGCAGTGGCTCGAGAGTCTCGATTCCGACGACCTCGGCAAGTACAAGATGTGACCGGCCCGCCCGGCGGGCGCCCCATCCTTGACAGGCCGTCCGGGCCTCCCTAGAATGGCTCGGACCCTTCACTCCGGCAGGAACAGTCACCCCTCATGATCGTCGCCATTGCGAATCAGAAAGGCGGCGTCGGCAAGACCACGACCGCCGTCAATCTGGCGGCCGCGCTGGCCCTGCGCGGCAAGCCGACGCTTCTGATCGACCTCGATCCGCAGGCCAACAGCACCATGTCGTTTCTCGACATGCAGCAGGTGACGCGGAGCGTGTACGACGCGATCGCGGAGGACCACTGCACGCTGGCCGACGTGATCCAGCCCTCGTCGCTGCCGAACCTGTGGGTGGCGCCGTCGCGGATTGCGCTCGCCAAGCTCGAGGCCAAGCTGGTGGGGGAGATGGATGCGCATTTCCGGCTGAAGGATCGCCTGGAGGCGATCCGGGACCAGTACGCGGCCATCATCATCGACTGTCCGCCGACCCTCGGCCTGCTGACCGTCAACGCCCTGGTGGCGTCGACCCACCTGCTCATCCCGATTCAGTCGTCCTATTTCGCGCTGGAGGGGACCGACGACCTGCTCGAGACGATCGAGAAGGTGCGGGCGCGGCCGAATCCGGCGCTGCAGATTCTCGGGGTCGTCATTACCATGCACGACCGGCGGACGTCGCTCGCGCGGGACATCCGGGCCCAGATCCAGAAGGTGTTCGGCGGGAAGGTCTTCAAGACCGTCATCACCAAGAGCGTCCGGCTCGAGGAGAGCCCGGCGTACAAGGAATCGATCTTCACGTTCGCGCCCGACTCGTCGGGCGCCACGGAATATTACAGCCTGTGCGAGGAGGTCATCGATCGTGCCTAGGCGCGGCTTGCCGTCCAGTATTCAGATGCGCCACGACGAGCACTACGTGGACGCCCTGGCCGCCTCGGCGGGGGCGCCGATCGGCCGCCTCGTGCCGATCGACCGGGTCGATCCGAACCCGGGCCAGCCGCGGCAGCTGATGGGCGACCTCTCCGAGCTGATCGCCTCGATCGGCGAGAAGGGGATCATCGAGCCGCTCGTCGTGCGGCAGCGCGGCGACCGGTACCAGATCATCGCCGGCGAGCGCCGCTATCAGGCGGCCGTCCAGGCCGGCATCCAGGAGGTGCCGGTCATCGTCCGGGAGGTGGACGACACGGAGGTCATCGAGCTCGCGCTCGTCGAGAACCTCCAGCGGAAGGACCTCACGCCGTTCGAGGAGGCGGAGGCGCTCCATGCGCTCGCCGACCGGTGCGGCTACACCCACGAAGACCTCGCGCGGCGGCTGGGGAAGTCCCGGACGTCGATCACCGAGTCGCTGTCGATTGCCGTCATGCCCGAGGACGTCCGCCAGCTTTGTCGGCTGGCCGACATTTCCTCTAAGTCACTGCTGCTGCAGATAGTTCGTCAGGCGGATGTCGGAAAAATGATGGCGCTCGTGGAGAAGATCGCGAGCCAGGGCGGGGCCACGCGCCAGCAGGTCCGCGCCGAGACGGCCAAGCCCAGGCCGGGCCGGCCGAAGGCGTTCGTCTTCAAGTTCCGCCCGCCCTCGAAGGCCTTCAACCTCCGCATGCAGTTCTCGAAGGGGCGCGTGAACCGGGACGAGATTATTTCCGCGCTCGAAGCCATCCTGAAGGACCTGCGGAAGGGCTGACCCGCGGCCGCCGGCCGGCCGATCAGCCGGCGGTCACGCCGGCGCCGGTCGCAGCCGCCGGCCGCGACCGCGGCGCCCGACCGGTGGCCGGCACGGGCCACATCTCCGCCGACAGCAGCACGAGCACAATCCAGATCAGGTCGGCCGTCAGCAGGTGCAGCACCTGGATCCACAACGGCGCGAGCAGCGCCACGTCCGAGGCCCCGATGCCCAGCTGCAGGACGACGAGCGCCGCAAGACGGGCGGCGAGCCGCCGGGCACGCGGCGGGGCGGCCGCCGACGCCCGGGTGCGCCCGGCCAGCGCCAGCAGCAGGCCGGCGACCGTCACGGCCAGCACGGGATGGACGATCCGGAGCCGCAGCATCGGGCTGGACGTCGCCGCGAAATCGAGCTGCAGGCCGGTCGCCAGCGACGTGACGTGGAACAGCGTGTCGCTGAGCGCCGCAATCGTGCCGGTCACCGCCACGGCGAGCGTTCCCAGCAGTCCGGCGCCATACAGCGCCGACAGGCCGCCCCCGGGCCGCGGTTCCTCCCCGGGCGCCCGTCCGGCCGCCCCGAAGGCGCGCGCCGCCAGCGCCAGCGCGGCCAGCAGCAGGAACGTGTTCACCAGGTGGACCGACAGGATGGCGACCCGGCCCATCGACGCGTTCGTGCCGGTGTCGCCGAGCAGGACGAGCGCCGCCCCGATCAGCCCCTCGACGAGCGTGAACCCGAGTGCCGCCGCGGCATACCGGCGGGCCGGGTGGCCGGCCGCGACGGACCGCAGGCTGAATGCCAGCAGGCCGACCACCAGCACCACGGCGACGCCGCTGGTCAGCCGATGGGCGAACTCGATGACCGTCGCGATCTGCGCCGCGTGCGGAATGACCTGGCCCTCGCACAGCGGCCAGTGATCGCCGCAGCCGTTGCCGGAGCCGCTGGCGCGGACGACGGCGCCCCAGAGGATGACGGCGACGTTGTAGGCCAGCACGCCCCACGCGTAGCGTGGCAGCCAGCGCGCCACGCGTGAGTCGCCCGAGGCGTGCGGTGCCGAAGGAGGTGTCGAATCCGGGGTGACGGCGTTCTCAGGCAGGGGCATGACGCGAACGATCGTAGCACGAGGGGCCGGGGGAGTCGGAGTGGGCGCGGACCGGTCGCCGCGGCATGTGTCGCTGTGGGATGTGCGGGCCACAGGAGTTGTTAGTTAACATAACATATATTATCGGACTCAAAGGAAATCCATCGGAAAAGCCCCCTGTGCATGCTTTGCGGATGCCCGGCGCAGGGACATGCCCTAGGCTTCCGTGCCCGGTCGCCCCGCAGCCGCCAGGCCCTTTCGATTCCGTTCGGATCTTCGCTTCGTGTCATGCGCGCGGCCGCGGTACAATCGGGCCGCAGCACCGAATCGGCCGTCACCACCCGGCCCGGCGTGCCAGCCAGACAGCCGCATGTTCCGCACCGTCGACCGCTACATCGTCCGGGAGATCATCCCGCCGCTGCTGATCAGCCTGCTGGTGCTCACGTTCGTACTCGAGATTCCGCCGCTCGCCGACCAGGCCGAGAAGCTCATCGCCAAAGGGGTGGCCTGGCCCATCATCCTGCGCGTGCTGGCCACCCTGCTGCCGCAGGCCCTGGCGCTGACCATCCCGATGGCGCTCCTGGTCGGCCTGCTGATCGGCTTCGGGCGGCTGTCGGCCGACCGGGAGTTCGTGGCGCTGCAGGCCTGCGGGGTCAGCCTGTACCGGCTGCTGCGGCCGGTGGCGATCCTGGCGCTGGCCTGCTGGGCGGCGGCCTCCTACGTCATCATCGTGGCGCTGCCGAACGCCAACCAGGCCTTCCGGGAGATCACCTACGGCATCATCGCGTCGCGGGCCGCCTCCGACGTCAAGCCGCGGGTGTTCTTCGACGACTTCCCGCAGCAGGTGCTGTACGTCCAGGACGTGACGGCCGACGGCCGCTGGCACGGGGTCTTCCTGGCGGACACCCAGCAGCCGGACCGGACGGTCGTCTACTTCGCGAAGACCGGCCGGCTGGCGCTCGACCGGGTGCACCGGAAGGTGGCGATGGTGCTGGATGACGGGACCCGGCACACGACGGTCGCCGACAAGCCGGACAGCTACCAGGCGATGGCGTTCAAGCAGTTCGTGCTGACGCTGGATCCGCAGGCGGTGTTTCCGCGGTCGACCCTGATGCGGGGCGAGCGCGAGATGACCATCCAGCAGCTGCACCAGCAGATCCAGCAGTCCAACAAGCTCGGGCTCTCCTCGAAGGATCCCGAGATGGAGATCCAGAAGAAGTTCTCGATCCCGGTGGCGTGCCTGGTCTTCGCCCTGATCGGTTTGGCGCTGGGGGCGTCGAGCCGGCGGGACGGGAAACTGTCGAGCTTCGTGGTCGGCGTGGCGGTGATCTTCGTGTACTACGTGATCATGTGGATGGGCCAGGCGATGGCCACCGGCGGCCAGATGTCGCCCGGCCTGGCCCCCTGGCTGCCGAACATCGTCCTGGGGGCCTTCGGGGTCGTGGCGATCCTCTGGCGGGCCCGGTCGGCCGACCAGCCGTTGCGCATCGCGCTGCCGCTGCGCCGGCGCCAGCCGGCGGACGGGACGGCGGCCGCCTCCCCTGCGGATCGGACCGCACGCGGCGGCCGGGTCGTGCTGGTCGTCAAAATCCCGTCGTTCTCGTTTCCCCGGCCGCACCTGCTCGACCTCTACGTGGCGAAGCAGTACCTGCGGGTGTTCGCGCTCGGCTTCCTGGGGCTGCTCGGCATCTTCTACATCTCGACCTTCATCGACCTGTCCGACAAGCTGTTCAAGGGGCAGGCGACGATGGCGATGCTGCTGCAGTATTTCTATTACGCGACGCCGCAGTTCGTGTATTACGTGATTCCGATCACGACGCTCGTGGCCACGCTGGTGACGGTCGGGCTGCTGACGAAGAACAGCGAGCTGGCGGTCATGAAGGCGTGCGGCATCAGCCTGTACCGGGTGGCGCTGCCGCTCGTGCTGTTCGGCGCCCTGGCGAGCGGCACCCTGTTCACGCTCGAGGAACACGTGCTGGCGGCCTCCAACCGGCGCGCCGACACGCTGCACGGCATCATGAAGGGGTATCCGCCGCGGACGCTGGACGTCATGAACCGGCACTGGGTCGTCGGCCGCCACGGGGCCATCTACCACTACGGGCTGTTCGATCCGCGCCGCGACGAGTTCGATCACCTGACGATCTACCAGGTCGACCCGCAGGCGTGGCGGCTGACCGGGATGACGTTCGCGAGCCGGGTCGCGTCGGTGCCGGTCCGGACGGCGGGCGGCGGCCTCGAGATGATGTGGGACGCACGGGACGGCTGGGTCCGGCGGTTCGGCGCGGCCGCGCCGGGCCGGAGGGGCGACCCGCATGTCGGGGCCTGGACGCGGTTCAGCGAGCGGCGGCTCGATCTGGAGCCGGCCGGCTATTTCAAGACGGCGCCGCCGGACGCCGAGCAGATGACGTATTCGCAGCTGAAGCGGTACATCGGCCAGCTGCGGGCCGCCGGCTTCTACGTGGTGCCGTACGTCGTCGCGCTCCAGAAGAAGATCGCGTTCCCGTTCGTGGCCGTGATCATGACGCTGCTCGCCGTCCCGTTCGCGGTCTCGACCGGCCGGCGGGGCGCGATGTACGGCATCGGGATCGGGATCGTGCTGGCGGTGACCTACTGGATCATGCTGAGCTTCTTCATCGCCGTCGGCAGCAGCGGCGTCCTGACTCCCCTGCTGGCGGCCTGGGCGCCGAACCTGCTGTTCGGCGCCGGCGCCGCGTACCTGCTGCTCACCGTCCGGACCTGAACCGGCACCCCAGGCGCGTCAGCGCTCCAGCCGCAGGTCGCTCAGCCAAATCGTGCCCGAGGCGCCCGGGTGGGCGTTCGTCAGATCCACCGCGAAGATGATGGACCGCACGTGGTCGAGGTCCGGACTGGGCGTCGACGCCGGGTCGACCGGCCGCAGGTCCGTGAACGGGACGACGATCGACCGGCTGTCGGGACCGACGTAGACGGATCGCAGCCAGCGGCGGCCGGAGGTGTCGCGGAGCTGCATCGACATCCGCAGCGGGCGGCTGGCGTGCGCCCGGAACGCGAGCCGATCGTAGAACGCGATGTCGGAGGGCGCGGGGCGCACCGCCGCGACGTACTGGCCGTTGCGCTCGCCGCCGGCCAGCCTGAAGTCGATCTGCACCGCCGCGGGGCCGCCCGGCGCGGCCGCCGACGCGACCGTGACGGTCGATCCAGGGGCGCGCTCGGTGTGCCAGCGGTCCGGGCCGGTGCCCGGCAGCGCCTCCGACGCGATCACCGGCAACGGCGGCGGGGGCGGCAGCGGCGTCCGGGGGCTGGTCAGAACGTAGACAGGATTGCTGACGATCCAGGGCACCGGCAGCGGGCGGGGCTCGCCCGGCAGGTGGGCTTCCACGCGGAACACGGCCGGTTCCGCCGGTGCGTGAAACGTCAACGTTCCCCCGCCGGCGCGCGCGATCGGGATGCCGTTCCGGAACAGCACGAGCGTGGCGGTCGGGTCGTTGACCCGGGCCCGGAGCGTGACCGGGCCGTCCAGCACGAGGTCATCCCCTTCGTCCGCCTCGTTGGCGCCGCTGCGGGCGGTGAACGTGAACGCCGCCGGATGCGCCAGGCCGTCGATCGACGTGTAGACGTGGCCCGCTTCGATCGCCGCGAGGATGGTGCGGGTGTCTTCGACGGCGTCGCCCGTCAGCGGCCGGGCGATCTCGGCGTGGATCGAAAAGGCGCCGAAGGACGCCTGGTAACTCGGCAGGCGGGCCAGGGTCGTCCCGCCCTGCTCTTCGGTGCCGCCCCAGCCGACCCGGGCGTGCGCGTCGGCGCCCGCGAGGCCGACGACGCGGCGCGCCTCGGTCAGCGAGTCCCAGCGCGCCAGGCTCCGGATCGGCCGCTTGAAGAGCGAGGCGAGCGTTTCGGCCGGACGGAACGGATAGTGCGTCAGCGCGGTGGCGATCTGCCAGGGGGTGCGCTGCCGGCGTTCGCTGTCGGCATTCATCCATTCGATGCCGTTGAACGGCAGGTTCCAGCTCGTCCAGCGGAGCGCCCGCTTGGGCGAGTACGGATGAGCCACGATGCCGAAGCCGCCCAGGCGGGCGACGTCGGCGACGACGTCCCGCGGCTCGCCGCCGAGCGGATACGGCGTGGGCGCCAGCCCGAGGGCGACGTAGTGGCCGCCGGTCGTGCTGATCTCGACGGCATCGATGCACAGGACGCCCGAGTGGTAGGCCGGCGGGAGGATCCGCGTGCCGCCGCCGTGGTCGGTGATGATGGCGAACCGCAGGCCGACGCGTGCGGCCGCGGCGGCGACCTGACGGATGGTGCCGCTGCCATCGGAGTGCACCGTGTGGATGTGATAAGCGCCGTCCACCGCGGTCGGCGGCGGCGTCCACGCGGGAGGGGAAAGGCGGCGGGCTTTCGGGGGGAGGGTCCAGAAGGCGAAGATCACGACGGCGGCCGCCAGGGCCGCCGTCGTGGTGAGTACCGTTGTTCGAACACGTGTCATGGCACCCTCAGGCCCCGGCGGGGCCCTCAGTGCCCGGCCGGGCGGCGTTAGCGCCCGGCGTCGGCGCGCAGCGCCTCGGCCCGATCGGTCCGCTCCCAGGTGAACTCGGGCTCGGTCCGGCCGAAGTGGCCGAAGGCGGCCGTCTTCCGGTAGATCGGGCGGCGCAGGTCGAGGTCCTCGATGATGCCGCGCGGCGTCAGCTTGAAGTGCGTCCGCACCGCCGCGGTGAGCTTCTCTTCCGACACGCGCCCGGTGCCCTCGGTGTCGATCATGACCGACACCGGGTCGGCCACGCCGATGGCGTAGGCGAGCTGGACGAGCGCGCGGTCGGCCAGGCCGGCCGCGACGACGTTCTTCGCGATATAGCGCGCCATGTAGCAGGCCGAGCGATCGACCTTCGTCGGATCCTTGCCGGAGAACGCGCCGCCCCCGTGGGGCGCCGCGCCGCCATAGGTGTCGACGATGATCTTGCGGCCCGTGACGCCGGCGTCGCCCTGCGGGCCGCCGGTGACGAAGCGTCCGGTCGGATTGATCAGGATCTTCGTGTTCCGGTCCATCAGGGCCGCCGGAACGATGCGCGAGATGACCTTGTCGACGAGGTCTTCGCGGATCGTGTCCGTGCTCACCAGCGAGCTGTGCTGCGTGGACAGCACGACCGTGTCGACCCGCACCGGCTTGTGCCCTTCGTACTCGACGGTCACCTGCGACTTGCCGTCCGGCCGGAGGTAATCCAGCACGCCGTCGCGGCGCGCGCACGAGAGGCCGCGGCAGAGCTTGTGCGCCAGCATGATCGGCAGCGGCATCAGCTCTTCGGTCTCGGTGCAGGCGAACCCGAACATGAGCCCCTGGTCGCCCGCCCCGCCCGGATCGACGCCCATGGCGATGTCGGGCGACTGCTCGTGGATCGAGGAGAGCACGGCGCAGGTCTCGTAGTCGAAGCCGTACTTCGCGCGCGTGTACCCGACCTCTTTGATCGTCTCGCGGACGATCTTCGGAAAGTCGACGTAGCAGCTCGTCGTGATTTCGCCGGCGATGATGGCGAGCCCGGTCGTGACCAGCGTCTCGCACGCGACGCGGCCGACCGGATCCTGCGCGAGGATGGCGTCGAGGACGGAGTCCGAGATCTGGTCGGCAATTTTATCGGGGTGCCCCTCGGTGACCGACTCAGAGGTGAACAGATGGCGCCCGTTACGGGTCATGCCGCAAGCTCCTTCACATGTGGAGGGCGGGAACGCCTGGTCGCTCCGGCCGTGGCCGGATCCCCCGGAACTCCCGCTGGACTGGACGGTGAAGCGGACTGCACGTCGTGACGTGAACGGACCGTCGGTGGGACCGCCTCAAACCCGTTAACTATAGCAGAGACAGAAGTTCTGGGGCAACCTCGGATCCGGGCGGCCAGCCGGGGGGCCTCAGGCCCTGGGGTGATATCGGGCATAGAGCGAGCGCATCCGCGCCTCGAGCACATGGGTGTAAATCTGCGTCGTCGACAGGTCGGCGTGCCCCAGCATCATCTGGATGGCGCGCAGGTCGGCCCCGCGCTCCAGCAGGTGCGTGGCGAACGAATGCCGGAGCACATGGGGGCTGAGCATGCGCGGGAGATCGGCCCGGCGCGCGTAGCCCTTGAGAATCTTCCAGAAGCCGACTCGCGACAGGCCGCGCCCCCCGCCCCGCGCGTTGACGAACAGCCGCGGCGAGGTCCGGCGGCCGAGCAGCGCCTGGCGGCCGGTCTTCAGGTAGCGGGCGACCCACGCCGCCGCTTCGTCTCCGATCGGCACGATCCGCTGCTTGCCCCCCTTTCCGGTGCACGTCAGGTACCGCTCCTCGAGATTGACGTCGCCCGCGCGCAGGCCGACCAGCTCGGAGACCCGCAGGCCGGTCGCGTACAGCAGCTCGATGAGGGCCCGGTCGCGCAGTCCGCGCGGCGTCTCCGGGTCCGGTCCCGCCAGGAGCCGATCGACCTCGTCCAGCGTCAGATACTTCGGGAGGGCGGGCCAGGCGTGCGGGGCCCGGAGGTCGTCGGCCGGATTGGCGTCGAGCCGCCGCGTGATGGCCAGGAAGCGGTAGAAGCCCCGCACGCAGGCGACGGTCCGCGCCACGGAGCGGGGCGAGAGCCCCTGCCCCATCAGCTCGCGGACGAAGGCGTCGAGCGCCGCCCGGTCGAGCGCGGCGACGCTCCGGTCCCGCCGGACGGCGAAGCCGGCGAGGCCGCGCAGGTCGCGCGCGTAGCTCTCGAGCGTGTTGGGCGACAGCCGCCGCTCGACCTGCAGGTGATCGAGGTAGGCGTCGACCAGGGCGTCGGTCGGCGGCGGAAGGTCCGCGCTCATGCCGGTTCAGCATACCGCGGACGCCGGGGCGGCGGACCGGGCGTTGACAGATGCGCCGCCGGAGACTAGCATGCGCGTTTGCTCGGCTGAGGTCTGCACCATGTCTGTGCGCTCCAAGTGGGAGGAAGTCCCGACCGAGGCCATCAACCCGGCCAGCCTCGGGATCGACAAGCTGTCGCCCGCCGAGATCGTCGAGATCATGCTCGGCGAGGATCGGAAGGTGCTGGCGGCCGTGCAGCGCGAAAAGGAGCGGATCGCGCTCGGGGTCGACATCATCGCCGAGGCGCTGCACAAGGGGGGGCGGATCCTGTTCGTCGGCGCCGGCACCAGCGGCCGGCTCGGCGTGCTCGAATCGGCCGAGATGCCGACGACGTTCGGGACGAGCGACCTGCTCGTGCAGGCCATCATGGCCGGCGGGCACCAGGCGGTGCTGAAGCCGCGCGAAGGGGTCGACGACAACTACGAGGAAGGCGCGCGGGCCATCTCCCGGCTCCGGCCGACCCGCAAGGACGTGGTCATCGGGGTCTCGGCGAGCGGCATGACGCAGTTCGTGCGGGGGGCGCTGACGCGGGCGCGCCGCGCGCGGGCGAAAATCATCTTCGTCACCTGCGACCCGCACACCGCCCTCCAGACCTTCGTCGACCTGACGATCGCGCCGGCGGTCGGCCCGGAAGTCATCGCGGGGTCGACCCGCCTGAAGGCCGGGACCGCCACGAAGCTCGTGCTCAACATGCTCACGACGGCGGCGATGGTCCGGATCGGCAAGACCTACGGCAACCTGATGGTCGACGTCCAGACCGGCTCCGAAAAACTGCGCGATCGGGCCAGGCGGATCATCGGCGTCGTCACCGGCCTGGAGTACGACGAGGCCGATCGGCTGCTGCGCCGCGCCCGCTGGAACGTCAAGGTCGCCATCGTGATGCAGAAGACCGGGCTCCCCTGCGCGAAGGCGCTGGCGCGGCTGCACAAGGCGCACGATTCGGTGCGTGACGCCATCGGCGAGGACGTGGAGCCCAGGCTCCGCGAGCTGCTGCACATCTGACCGTGTCCGGATTCACCGCCGCGGGCACGCTGCTCACCGATGCCGTCGCCAGGCGGGCCTTCCCCGCCGCCGTCGTCGAGGCCGGCGACGGCGAGGGCGTCCACTGGCGCGAGGTCTTCGGCCGCCTCACCTTCGATGCCGGGGCGCCGCCGGCGCGCGAGACCACGATCTTCGACCTGGCCTCCCTCACGAAAGTCCTGGCGACCACGACCATCCTCATGGGGCTCGTCGAGCGCGGCGCGATCGATCTCGACGAGCCGGTGGCGCGCCGCCTCGCGACGTGGCGCGGCGCCGACCGGGACGCGGTCACCCTCGCCGATCTGCTCGCGCACTGCGCCGGGCTGCCGGCCTGGCGGCCGCTCTACCGGGACTGCGCCGGGCGCGACGCGTTCGCGCGGGCGATCGCCGCGACGCCGCTCGAATACCGGCCGCGCCGCCGGTCGATCTACAGCGACCTCGGGTTCATGCTGGCCGGCTTCGTGGCCGAAGCGGCGGCCGCGACGCCGCTCGACGCGCAGTTCCACGCGCTGTCTCCCGACGGCGACGGCTCCCGCCCCGGCTACGAGCTGTCGTTCACGCCGCCGGCCGCCTGGCGCGATCGGATCGCGCCGACCGAAATCGATCCCTGGCGCGGCCGCCTCCTCGTGGGCGAAGTGCATGACGAGAATGCCGCCGCGCTCGGCGGCGTCGCCGGGCACGCCGGGCTGTTCGGCACGGCCGCGGCCGTGGGCGTCTTCGCCCGCCGCCTGCTGCGCGCGCTGCGCGGCGCCGCCTCAGAGGGCCCGTTCGCGGAGCCGGACCTGCTGGCGAGATTCGTCGCGAAAACGGACGTGCCTGGCAGCTCCCGCGCGCTCGGGTGGGATACGATGCTGCCGACCTCCTCGTGCGGGCACCGGATGTCCGCACGGGCCATCGGTCACACCGGCTTCACCGGGACGTCGCTCTGGATCGATCCGGAACTCGACCTGTACGTCGTCCTGCTCACCAACCGGGTGCACCCGACCCGGACGAACGACGCCATCCAGGTGGTCCGGCCGGCGGTGCACGACGCCATTATCGAAGGCTGGAAGCGGCGCTGAATCGAGCGACGGCGGCTCGAAGGCGACGCGGGGCTACCGGAGCCCGACGCCCGTGCCACCCGGTATCTGCGGCGGCTGCATCGGCGGGAGGCCCGGGCCTGCCGTGGTCGGCCGACCGGCGCCGGGCTGGCCGGCTCCCGGCTGGGCGCCGGGGGCCGCCTTCGGCGTGAACTGCGTATAGATGAACGCCCACTGATTGTAGTGGTCGTAGCCGTTGTAGATCCGGATCGACGTCGCCTTGCTCGTGCTGACGACGCCGATGAGACCGCCCTGGGCACCGGTGCCGATGGTGCCCGGCTGCTGCGGCGTGCCGACGCCGGACGCCGGTGCGCCGGGAAGGCCGCCGGTCGTGCTGTTGAGGCCGCCCGGGGTGCCGGTGGCCCCGCCGGGCGTGCCGCCGGTGACGGCACCGGGCATCGCTCCCGGCTGAGTGGCCATGGCCTGATAGATGGGCTGGAAGTCGCGGCCGGTCATCGGATCCTTGTACTTGCGGCGGAGAAACTTCTGCTGCACGAGCACATCGACGTTCGGCGGCAGAACCGGGCCGTATTTGTGCTGGAACAGGATGATCGCGTGGCAGTACTGCTCACCGCGGAAGATCAGCTCCGCTTCCTTCTCGCGCTGGACTTCCTGGTGCCACACGGGCATCGCCTCCGTCAGCAGGATGGACATCACCGCGATGCCCACCAGCAGGACGGCCAGGGCGTATCCCTGTTCGCGCTTCCGATCTTGACCCGCTAACCTCATGCGACTATTATCTTTAGCGTCTCAATGATACCACGGTCGCTTGCCATGCCCCATCGTTGGCGTCACCGGCTTCCCGGCACGCTCCTCCTTCTCCTCCTGACGGCCGGGATCGGCCTCGTGACCGGGTGCCGGAAGGTGCCGCTGCTGGCGCCGACCAGTTCGACGATCAGCGTGAGCGCGCCGGTCTCCGTGCTGCCGATCAACGGCTCCACGCAGGTGACGGCGGTCGTGATTTCGTCGGCCGGGCAGGCGGTGCACGACGGGACGACGGTGACGTTCACGACGACGCTCGGCTCGTTCGCGCCGGGGGCGACGGCGCAGACGAAGAACGGCAGCGCGACGGTGACGTTCCTCGCCGGCACCCAGTCGGGCACGGCCAGCATCGTGGCGATGTCCGGCAGTGCGACCTCCACGCCGACGACCACCGGGTCGACCACGACGGCCTTGACGATCAAGATCGGGGCGGCGGCGGCGGCATCCATCTCGCTGAGCGCGAACCCGGTGGACGTTCCTGCGAGCGGCGGCACGTCCACGATCACGGCCACCGTGTTCGACGCCAACGACAACATGCTGCCCGGCGTGTCGGTCAACTTCACGACGACGGCCGGCACGGTGTCGCCGTCGACCGCGACGACGAATTCATCCGGCCGGGCGACAACGACGCTGACGACCAGCGCGGCGGCGACCGTGAGCGCGACCGCCGGAGGGGGCATTACGACCGCGCCGACGGTCCAGGTGGGTGTCGTCGCGGCACCGGCGGTGTCGATCAGCGGGCCGAGCGCGGCACAGACGGCCGGCCAGCCGACGACGTTCACGGTCGGTGTGACGCCAGCCACTGGCGGTGGAACCATCACCGATGTCAGGGTGGACTTCGGCGACGGCAACTCGCAAGACCTGGGTACGCTGACCGGCACGGGTATATCCGTTTCGCACACGTACTCATCTGCCGGCACCTACGTTGCGACGCTGAGCGTCACCGACAGCACGGGGCAGGTGACGAAGGAGTCGACCTCGGTGACCGTGACCGCGGCAGTACCAATAAGCATTACCGTGGCTGTTACCAGTCCCACGACGACTCCGTATACCCACCCGATTGTGATAGGGTTCACCGCGACCGTAGCGTCTAACGGCTCGGTAAGCGCGCCGTCTATCGATCACTACTCGTGGAACTTCGGTGACGGAAACACGACGACGACGACGACCGGGCCGGCGGCGAGTCATCTGTACCAGAGTGCCAGTCCCAGCAGCGGCTACACGGTGACAGTCACCGCCGTCGGAGTTAACGGAGCCGAAGGAACGGCACAGGTCGTCATTATCGTGCAGTAGCTCGGCGCTGTTCAGGCGTCCCATCGTAGTGAGGAGTTTCGACCTTAGAGCACGCTGCAAAATTTGAGCTTTTACGTGATCCAAGAAATTGGTACCGTCGCGTGCCCCGTCAAGGAGGCGGCCAGGCATCGCC
>DATLRO010000024.1:0-14923 GCA_035534615.1 Vicinamibacterales bacterium | reverse complement strand
AGCCCCGCCAGCGCCCGCCGATCCACCTTCCCGCTCGCCGTCACCGGCAACGCCCCCACCACCAGGAACGTCCCCGGCACCAGCGCCGCCGGCAGCCGCGCGCTCACCGCCGCCACCACCGCCGCCCGCGTCGGCGCCGCCCCCCCCTCGCACACCAGATACGCCACCAGCGCCGTCCCGCCCGCGCCCGCCGCCGCCACCACCGCCGCGTCCTGCACCCCGGCGCATTGCCGCAGCGCCGCTTCCACCTCCGCCGGCTCCACCCGCTGCCCCCGCACCTTCACCTGCCGGTCCAGCCGGCCCCCGTACGCCAGCGTCCCGTCCGCCTGCCACCGCGCCCGATCCCCCGTCCGATACACCCGCGCCCCCGGCGTCGTCCCCACCGGGTCCGGCACGAACTGCGCCGCCGTCAGCCCCGCCTGTCCCGCATATCCCCGCGCCACCCCCGCGCCCCCCAGATACAGCTCCCCCCACACCCCGACCGGCACGGGATTCAAATCTGGATCGAGGATGAGCACCTGCGCATTCCGCGCCGGCAGACCGATCGCGACGCGTCCGCCCATGCCGGCCGTCCGTTCGACGAGCTGCTCCGTGGCATACACCGACGCTTCCGTCGGCCCGTATTGATGTCGCAGCACGCAGGTCGATCTGCTGTCTCCGTAGAACCGCGCGACCGTCTTCCAGTCGAGCGACTCGCCGCCGACGATCAGGCAGCGCAGCGCCGGGCAGGAGCCGGCGCTGAGACCAGCCTGCAGCAGAGATTCGAGGAGGGTCGGGGTGAGCTCGCAGAGCTCGATGTCGTGGTCGCGGAGGTAACCGAGCAGGGCCGCCGGATCGCGCACGACCTCGTCCGGTGGAACGAACAGCGTGTGGCCCCAGCAGAGCGAACCGACGAGCTGCTGAACCGAGGCGTCGAACGCCCACGAGGAGTTCACGCAGACGCGGAGAGGACGATCGCCGTTGCTGCGGAATGTTTCGGCCGTGCCAAGGGCCAGGTCGAGCAGCGCGTCATGACCGACTTCGACGCCCTTCGGCCGGCCAGTCGAGCCGGACGTATAAATAATGTAAGCGAGCGACAACGGCAGAGCGGGATGCCGCCCGGCTCCACCTGCGCTGCCGCCTGCAAGGTGCTCGATTTCGAGGCGCCTCGGGCCCAGCCACCCAACGCGGTCTGCCCCCTTCCGGCTCGTCAGGAGCCCGACGGCTCCAGCGGAGCCGAGCATGTACTCGATCCGCTCCGCCGGCAGCCCGTCGGCCACCGGAAGGTATGCGCCACCCGCTTCGAGAATGCCGAGGATGCCGGCCACGGTCTCCGCGGTCCGTTCGGCCAGGATGCCGACCACTCGTTCCGGCGCCACGGCGTGGGTCGTCGCCAGGGCAGCTGCGATCCGGCGGGCGCGATCGGCCAGCTCGCGGTACGTCACGCGCGTGTCGCCCGCCACGACCGCGCACTCGTCTTCCCGCCGGCCGGCCGCCTCATGAAAGAGATCGATCACCGAGCGCGCGCGGGGGTGCGCCGCGGGACGGCCCGGGCGTGATCGCGCCAGGAGGTTCCGGCGCTCGGCTGGTTCGAGGATGTCGAGCCTCGCCAGCGGCTGCCGCGACGCATCCGCCCCGCCCGCCAGCGATTCCACGATCGTCTTCCAGCAGCCCGCCATCCGGCGCGCCGTCTCCGGCGCGAACAAGGCCGTGTTGTATTCGAGCGCCAGCTCGAGGCTCTCCGCCGACTCGCGGACGATGAAGGTCAGGTCGAAGCGGCTGACATCCTCGCCCACGGGCACGGGTTCGGCGGCGGCACCGTCCAGGATCAGATCCGGCGTGCCCCGGTCCTGGAAGACGACCATCACGTCGAACAGCGGCGAGCGCCCGAGATCCCGATCGAGCCCGAGTTCGTCCACCAGCCCGTCGAAGGGATAGAGCTGATGGTCGAGTGCCTGCGCCACCATGTCCCGGCACCGCCCCAGCAGGTCGACGAACGAGTCGCCGCCGTTCACCACCACCCGCAGCGGCAGCGTGTTCGCGAAGAACCCGACCGGCGAGGCGAGGGCCGGATGCGTTCGTCCCTCGACCGGGGTGCCGACGATGATGTCGCGCTGGCTGGAGAGGCGGCTGAGCAGCAGCGCGACGGAACCGAGCACACCGGCGAACAGGCTGGCGCCGTGCGTCCGCACCAGGTCCCCGAACCTCGCGGATGCCGCCGCTGGCAGCTCGACCCGCACCACGCTCCCCTCGAACGATTGCCGCGGCGGCCGCGGGAAATCCTGCGGGAGGAGCAGCGGTTCGGGCCGCTCGTCGAAGGCCGCCTTCCAGAACGCACGCGCCGGCGCGGCCGCCGGGCTGTCGAGATACCGCCGCTGCCAGACGGCGTAATCCCTGTACTGGACCGGCACCGGCGCGAGGTCGAGCGTGCGCCCGCTCCGCGCGGCGGCGTAGAGTTCCATCAGCTCGCGCACCAGGATGGCCATCGAGGCGCCGTCGGTCACGAGGTGATGCATCAGGACGAACAGCCCGCTGCCGCCGGGGGCGAGCGTCCGCACCTTCACACGGAGGAGCGGCGCCTCCTCCAGCACGAACGGCTCGCGCGCCCATTCCGCCACCGCGCGCCGGAAGTCGCCGGCCGCGTCGGGCCGATCCGACCAGTCCCGTGCGTCGATCGCCAAGGCGACCTCGTCCAGCACCTCCTGCCGCGGCTCGCCGTTCCGGGTGACAAAGCGCGTCCGCAGCGCTTCGTGGCGGTCGATCAGCCCGCGAAACGCCCGTTCCAGATCCGGCGCGCTCAACCGGGTATCGAAGAGGAACGCGCTCGGCATGTTGTAGGCGGAGAAGGGCGCGGGCACCATCTGCTCGAGCACCCACAGGCGCCGCTGCGCATGCGACAGCGGATAGCTCTCCGCCGGCTCCACCGCCACCAGCGGCTCGACCGCGCCCGCGCGCCGATGCGCCGCCAGTCCGGCGAGTCCGCCGACGGTCTGGTGCGTGAACAGATCCCGCAGGCCCAGATCGAGCCCCAGCGTGGTCGTGGCCAGGCCGACGATCCGCGTGGCCGTGAGGCTGTGGCCGCCCAGGTGGAAGAAGTTGTCGTCGAGCCCGACGCGTTCGACGCCGAGCGCCTCTGCCCACAGGCGGGAGAGCGCCCGCTCGATCTCCGTGCGGGGCGCCCGGTAGGGCGTCCCGGCCGCGATCCCGGTTCCGTCGATCCGCCGCAGCGCGGCCCGATCGATCTTCCCGCCGGGCATCCGCGGCCACGCGTCGACCGGCACGTAGCGCGCCGGAATCATGTAGTCCGGCAGCCGGGCGGCGAGCAGCGCGCGGAGCGCGTCCAGCCCGGGCACCTCGCCGCGCGACACGAGGAACGCGCAGAGCTCCGCGTCGCCGGACGGACGCAGCATGACGATGGCGTCCGCGATGTCGGGGTGCTGCCTGAGCGCCTCCTCGATTTCCGCCGGCTCGATCCGGTACCCGCGCAGTTTGAGCTGGAAATCACGCCGCCCGAGGAATTCGAGCTCTCCCGTCTCGAGCCACCGCCCGGCATCACCGGTCCGGTACAGGCGCTCGCCCGGGTCGAACGGACTGGGCACGTAGCGCTCGGCGGTCAGGTCGGGCGCATGGAGATAGCCCAGGCCGAGCCCCGCACCACCGATGCAGATCTCGCCGCGCACCCCGACCGGCGCCAGCTCGAGCGAGTCGTCCAGCACGAAAAGGCGGGTGTTCGCGATCGGCCCGCCAACCCACCCGGCCTCCGCGGCGCGGCGCACCTGCCTCGTCGTCGACCAGATCGTGGTCTCCGTGGGACCGTACAGGTTCCAGAGCTCGACGCCACAATCGAGCAGCGCGGCCGCCACATCGTCCGGCAGCCGCTCACCGCCCGACCAGGCCCGGAATCCCCGCGGCGGACGCCAGCCGCTCTCGACGAGCAGGCGCCAGGTGGCTGGCGTCGCCTGCAGCACCGTGACGGCATCGGCGTCGAGCTGCCGCGCGAGCCGCTCGCCGCTGCCGGCCGTGTCGCGATCGACCACGACCACGCAGGCGCCCGACACCAGCGGCAGGAACACCTCGAGCCCGGCAATGTCGAACGCCCAGGTCGTCACCGCCGCCAGCACGTCGCCGGCGCGCATCCCCGGCGCGCGCTGCATGCTGGCCAGCACGTTCGCCAGCGCGCCGTGGGAGATGCAGACCCCCTTGGGCGCTCCCGTCGAGCCGGACGTGTAAATGGTGTACGCCGGCTCTTCCGTCGCGATCGCGGGATGCAAAGAGAAGTCGTCGCCGCTCAGCGACACCGGCATCCGCACCACCGTGACACCCGCCACGGGTGGCCGCGTCCGATCGCCACCGCCGTCCGGATCCCCGGAGTTCACGAGCATCAGGCGGGCGCCGCTGTGACGCAGGATGTGCGCGAGACGATCCGCCGGGTGGCCGGGGTCCATCGGCAGATAGACCGCTCCCGCCTTCAGCACACCGAGGAGTCCGACGATCATCTCTTCGGAGCGGTCCATCTGGAGGGCCACGATCCCGCCGCGCGCGACGCCGTGGCGCTGGACGAGGAGCCGCGCGAGCTGGCCGGCGCGCCGGTCGAGGTCGCGATAGCTGAGCGTGCGTCCGGCGCAGGCGACCGCCGGCGCGTCCGGGCTGCGCGCCACCTGCCGCGCAAAGAGGTCGAGGAGGCTCCCGGCCGGCCGGTCGGCGACGCCGCCCGCGTTGAAGTCGACGAGCAGCCGCTGCTGCTCCGCCGGATCGAGCAGCGGCAGCGAGGCGAGGCGCAAGGCCGGTTCGCGCAGCGCGGCGCGCAGCAGCACGCCGAACAGCCGGCCGATCCGCGCCGCCGTCGGCGGCTCGAAGAGCGCGGTGGCGTAGTCGAGGTCGAGGCGCAGACCGTTCCCGGCCAGGTCGAACGTGAACCCGAGGTCGAACTGGCTGACCCGATGCGGCAGGTCCAGCGGCTCGACCCGGACACCGTCCAGGGCGAGCGGCTGCTCCTCGATCTCCTGCAGCGACACCATCACGTCAATCAGCGGCGAGCGGCTCAGGTCGCGATCGAGGTCGAGCTCGTCGATCAGCCGATCGAACGGATAGATCTGATGTTCGAGGGCGCTCACGACCAGGGCGCCCAGCTCCCGGACGTATCCCGCGAAGGACCGCTCCGGCGTCGGCCGGCTGCGCAGCGGCAGCGTGTTGACGAAGAAGCCGACCTGGTCTTCGAGCGCAGGATGGACGCGCCCGGCCACCGGGCTGCCCACGGTGATGTCGTGCTGCCCGGTCAGCCGCATCAGCAGCGCGTTGACGGCGCCGAGCAGCACCACGAACAGGCTGACGCCCTGGTCACGGGCGACGCGTTCGAGCGCGTTCCGCGCGTCCGTCCCGAGATCGACGGTCGTCCGCCCCCCCTCGAAGCGCTGCACCGCCGGCCGCGGATGGTCGACCGGCAGGGCGAGCGCCTCCGGCGGCGTCTCGAACTGCCGGTGCCAGAACTCCCGCGTCGGCTCGATGCCGGGGCTCGCCAGCAGCGCCTGCTGCCAGGCGGCGTAGTCCTTGTACTGCCGCGCCAGCGGCGCCAGACCCGGCGGCCTCCCGAGCCGGGCCTCGGCGTACCCGGCGCCGAGCTCGCCGACCACGATCGGAATCGACCACCCGTCCGCGATCAGGTGGTGCAGGACGATGACCAGGCCGTGGCAGTCGGCCGAGAGCCGGCGCAGCACGACGCGGAGCGGCGGCACCCCGGCCAGGTCGAAGCGCGCGTACATCCAGCGCTCGGCCTCGCGCGAGAACCGGTGCCGCGCGTCGGGGTCACCGGCCCAGTCCTCTTCGTCCATGACCCATCCGCCGGGCGGACCGATTTCCTGTCGCGGCTCGCCGTCCACCTCGACGAACCGCGTGCGCAGCACTTCGTGCCGCGTCGTCAGGCGGGCGAACGCCTCGGCCAGGGCAGCCCGGTCGAGCGGGCCGTGCACCAGGAACGCAGCCGGCATGTTGTAGGCGGCGGGGCCGTCGGCCGCGAGCTGCTCGATGATCCAGAGCCGGCGCTGCGAATGCGACAGCGCGTAGCTCGCCTGCGCCGGCAGCGCCACGAGCGGCAGCGTCCCGATCGGATCGCGGCCGGCCAGCACGCCGGCCAGTTCCGCGATGGTCTGGTGGATGAAGAGGTCGGTCAGCCGGAGATCGAGGGCGTGATCCTCACGGGCCAGCCCCACGACCCGCGTGGCCGTCAGACTGTGGCCGCCGAGCGCAAAAAAGTTGTCGTCGATCCCGATCCCGTCGAGGCCGAGGGCCCGCTGCCAGATGCCGGCGAGCATCCGCTCGAGGCTGGTGCGCGGCGCACGGGATTCACCGGCCGATCGCCGCCCGAGCACGCCAGGATCCGGCAGGCGTGCACGATCGATCTTGCCGCGCGACGTCAGCGGAAATGCGTCCAGGCAGACGAACACCGCCGGCACCATGTAGTCGGGCAGCTGCCGCCGGAGGTGGGCGCGCAGGTCCTCGACCGCCGCCTCGCCGGCGATGACGTAAGCCACCAGCTCCCGCGTCGGTCCGGCCTCCCGGGGAACGACGATCGCGTCGCCGACCGCCCCGTGGGCGCGAAGCGCCCGTTCGATCTCGGCCAGCTCGATGCGGAAGCCGCGCACCTTGACCTGCCCGTCGCGCCGTCCCAGGTAGACGATGTTCCCGTCGGCGCGCCAGGCCGCCAGGTCTCCGGTGCGGTACAGCCGTCCCCCCGGTTCGGCGCCGAACGGATCCGGGACGAAGCGCTCGGCCGTCAGCCCCGGCTGCCCCAGATAGCCGCGCGCCAGCCCTCCGCCACCGATGCACAGCTCGCCCGCCACGCCGATCCCGACCGGCTCGAGCCGGTCGTCCAGGATGTACAGCGACTGGCCGCCGAGCCCCCTGCCGATCGGCACGCGCCACGCGTCTTCGGGCCGCTCCGGCGTTCCACCGAACACGAAGGACGCCGACGTGACCGACGCCTCGGTCGGCCCGTACGTGTTCATGAGGCCGATGTGCTCCGCGTAGTGCTCGCGCCAGCGCGCGACCCCCTCCGCGGTCAGCGCCTCGCCGCCCACGAGCATCAGCCGCGCGGTGCCCAGCCGGCCCGTGTGTCCGCGCTCCACCCATGCGCGGATCGATTCGTGCCAGTACGCGGTCGGCAGCTCGAAGACGGTGATCCGATGCCGCTCCAGGAACTGCCACAGTTCGTGCGGCGTCCACAGATCCGGCCCGCGGACGAAGAGCGTCGCGCCGCTCACCAGCGCCGGCACGATCTCCTCGATCGCCTGATCGAACGCGATGTTGTCGTACTGGAGCACCCGGTCCGCGGGACCGAGCGCCTGGAGGTCGCGGAACCGCCGGCTGTGGAGCGCCAGGGAGCGGTGGTCGATCATCACCCCCTTGGGCGCGCCGGTGGAGCCGGAGGTGTAGATCACGTACGCGAGCGTGGCGCCGTCGATCGGCCGCTGAGGCGCCAGGGCCGGAGTCGCATCATCCGCCAGCGCCGTGAGATCGACGATCCGGCAGCCGTGATCGGCCGGCGCCGGCGCGAGAGGGCCGTCGGTCACGAGGACCCGGGCGGCACAGTCGCGCAGCATGTACCGGATCCGGTCCGGCGGCAGATTCGTATCGATCGGCAGGAACGCGCCGCCGGCCTTGAGAATGCCCAGGAGCGCGACAATCATCCGCTCGCTGCGCGGAACGATCACCGGTACGACCTGGTCCGGCACGACGCCGGCCGCCGCCAGGTGGTGAGCCACCGCGTCGGACCGGACGTCCAGCTCTTCGTACCTCAGCGTCCGCCCGTCGCAGACCACGGCGGCATGCCGGCGGTGGTCCGCCACGGCCCGCCGGAACAGATCCAGCACGGTGGCGCCGTCGCCTTCGTCCCGGGCGGCCGGATTGAAGGCACGGAGGATCTCCTGCCGCTCGTCCCCCGGCAGCAGCGCGAGGTCGGCCAGCGGGCGGTCCGGATCGGCGACCGCACTGCGCAGCAGGGCCGTCAGCCGCCGGCACATCCGCTCGACCCGCTCGCGGGTGTACAGGTCGGTGCTGAACTCGACGAGGCCGGTGAGACGATCGGCCTCCTGGAAGAAATCGAAGGAGAGCTCGAACTTGCTGACGTTCCCCGGCAACGGCACCGGCTCGACCGCCAGGCCGTCGAGGCGCAACGTCACCTCCGCGCCGACGTGCAGCGTCACCATGACGTCGAACAGCGGATTGCGGCTCGTGTCGCGCTCGAGGGCCAGTTCGTCCACCAGGCGGTCGAACGGGAAGATCTGGTGCTCGAGGGCGGCCGACACGGTTTCGCGCACGCGCTCCAGCAGCTGCCGGAAGCTGAGCGACCGCCCGGCCCGGACGCGCAGCGCCAGGGTGTTCACGTAAAAGCCGACCTGCTGCTCGAGCGCCGGGTGCAGGCGGCCCGCCACGGGCGTCCCGAGGGTGACGTCCTCCTGTCCGCTGTGCCGCATCACGAGCGCGTAGACGCCGGCGAGCAGTCCCATGAAAAGCGTCGCCCCGTGCTCCAGGCAGAGCGCCTGCAGGCCGTGCCGCTCCGGCTCTGCCAGGGGAAAGGCGATCTGTCCGCCCCCCGTGCCGAGCACCGCCGGACGCGGGAAGTCGTGCGGCAGATCGAGCGGCGCGGCCGGCTCGGCAAACTGCCCGTGCCAGTACGCGCGAAGCGGCTCGGCGGCGTCGGCCTCCAGCAGCGCCTGCTGCCAGCGCACGTAGTCCTTGTACTGAATGGTGACCGGCCGGAGCTCCGCCGGTTCACCCCTGAGACTCGCCCGGTACAGCACCTCCAGCTCGTGCGCGACCACCGGCAGCGACCCGCCATCCACCAGCAGGTGATGGAATACGAGCAGCAGGCCGTGGCGCTCCACCCCCGGCGTCCGCGGCGGCAGCCGCCGGACGCTCGCGCGCCAGAGCGGCGCCTCGTCCATCCGGAATGCGCGCACGGCTTCACGCGCCGCCAGCTGCCCGAAACGCCCGCCGGCATCCGGGTCGTCCGACCAGTCGGCCAGGTCGATGCGCGGCTCGACGTCCGGCCGCACCTCCTGCCGCGGCTCTCCACGGACGAGGATGATCCGGCTGCGCAGGATGTCGTGCCGCGCCATCAGCCCGGCGAGCGCGTCCCGGAGCGCCGCGATCGACAGCGTCCCCTCGACGATGAAGGCGCCCGGCACGTTGTACGCCGCCGCGCCCTCCGCGTTCATCTGCTCGAGCACCCAGAGCCGCCGCTGCGCGTGCGACAACGGGTAGTGAGGCGCCTCCGCCGCCGGCGCCAGCGGAACGCCGCTGAACGGCTCGCGATCCGCGATCGTCTGCGCCAGCTGCGCCACGGTCGGCCGCGCGAACAGGTCCCGCAGGCGCACCGGCAGCAGGAAACGCTGCTGCGCCAGCGCCACCACCCGCGCCGCGCTCAGGCTGTGCCCGCCGAGGTGAAAGAAGTCGTCGTGGATGCCGACGCGGGAGACGCCGAGCACCCGCGCCCAGATGTCCGCCAGCACCCGCTCGGACTCGCTGCGCGGCGCGACGTACTCGGTCTCGGGCGCCAGCGCCCCCTCCCGCAGGTCCGGCAGGGCGGCGCGATCGATCTTGCCGTTCTTGTTCAGCGGCAGACGGTCGAGCACCGCGAAGTGCGCCGGGATCATGTGCTCCGGCAGGCGCTCGGCCAGGAACTCACGGACGGCCGCCAGCGTGATCGCCCCCGCCTCGGCCACGAGGTAGGCGACGAGCTGCTTCGTACCGCCTGCCTCTCTCGCCAGCACGACCGCCTGCCTGACGGCCGGATGGGCCCCGAGCGCGCTTTCGATCTCGCCCAGCTCCACCCGGTGCCCGCGGATCTTGATCTGCTCGTCGATCCGGCCGAGAAAGTCCAGCCGGCCGTCCCGCCGCCAGCGGGCCAGGTCGCCCGTGTCGTACATCCGCTCGCCGGGAACCTCGGCGAACGGATCGGGGAGAAAGCGGTCGGCCGTCAGCTCCGGGCGGCCGAGATAGCAGGTCGCCAGGCTCGGACCGGAAATGTACAGACGCCCCGGCACCCCGACCGGCACCGGCACGAGCCGCGCGTCGAGCAGGCGCACGCGCGTGTTGTCGATCGGCCGGCCGATGGACGGGTGCGAGCTCCAGCCGGCGGGCGGTCCCTCCAGGCGCAGGCTCGTGACGACGTGCGTTTCGGTCGGCCCGTAGTGGTTCCAGAGCGAACACTGATCCTGCCGCGCGAGGAACTGCCGCACGGCGTCGGTGATCACCAGCTGCTCGCCGGTGGCGGTCAGCTCCGTCAGCGCGCACGGCGCCGCCCCGGGCCGCAGCAGCCGCTCGGTCAGCTGGCTGAGCACGACCACCGGCACGATCGCCTTCTCGATCCGCTCCTGCACCAGCAGATCGGCCAGCGCCTCGGGATCGCGGCGGACGTCCTCGGGCACGATCACCAGGCTGCCGCCCGAGCAGAGCGCGGCGAAGATCTCGTGGAAGCTGGCGTCGAAGCCGAGCGACGCGAACTGCAGCGTCTTCCGTCCCGCGGCCATCGTCCGGAGGTGCCACCCGATCAGATTGCGCATCGACCGGTGCGGCAGCACCGTCCCCTTCGGCTGGCCGGTGGACCCCGACGTGTAGAGGACGTAGACGGGCGACTCGCCGGGAATCGATCGCGCGAGGTCGACGGGCGCGTGCGGCGACCGCCACCCGTCCGCCGCGTCCAGGTCGAGCAGGCGCACACCGTCGACCGCGATCCGCCGGCCGAGGCTCCCCTGCGTGAGCGCAATCCGGGCCCGCGCGTCGGCGAGCAGCGCCTGGAGCCGCAGGTCCGGGCTGACCGGATCGAGCGGCAGGTACGCCGCGCCCGCCTTGAGGACGGCCAGCACCGCCGCCACCATCTCGAGCGAGCGCTCCAGACAGATGCCGACGATCGCCCCCGGTTCCACTCCGGCCTCCACGAGCGACCATGCCAGCCGGTTCGCCTCCTCGTTGAGCGCCCGGTACGTCCAGCGCCGCCCGCGGTCGGCCACCGCCGTCGCGAGGGGCGTCCGCTCGACCTGCGCCTCGAAGAGATCGACAACCGTTCCCCGGTCTTCATCGCCGTGCGCCGTGTCGTTGAACGTCCGAAGCACCCGGGCTTCTTCCGCGCTCGACAGCATGGCCAGATCGCCCGCCGCCGCCCCGGCGTCCGCGCAGACCGCCGTGCAGAGGTTCTCGTAGTGCTCGAGCAGCGCCGCCGCGGTCTCCGGATCGAACAGATCGGTGCAGTACTCGATCGTCGCCTGGAGATCACCGCCGCGCCGCTCCACCGTCAGCGTGACGTCGAACTTGGAGGTGCCGCTGGACAGCGGGATGGCGGTCACGCGGAGCCCCGCCAGCGCCGGCCGGTTGTCCTGGTCTTCCAGGTACACGAAGAGGTTCTGGAAGATGGGCGGCCGGCTCAGATCCCGCTCGGGCGCCACCTGCTCGACGACCAGCTCGAAGGGACACTCCTGGTGCTCGTACGCCTCGAGGCAGGTCCGCCTCACCCGCGCCAGGACCTGGCGGAACGACAGGTCGCCGGACATCGACGTTCGCAGCGCGAGCGTGTTGAGGAACAGCCCGACCACGTCTCTGGTCTGCGGATGCGCGCGGTTGGCGATCGGGGTGCCGACGATGACATCCGGCTGCCCGGTGCAGCGGTGCACCAGCAGTTTGAACACCGCCAGCATCACCATGAACCGGCTGACCCGCTCCGACCGCGCGAGCGCGTCGAGGCGGGCGACCAGATCGCGCGGCAGCGTCCGTGCCGCGGTGGCCCCCGCATAGGTCTGCGCCGCCGGCCGCGCCCGATCGCCGAGGAATTCCGAACTCGGCAGCGGGCCGGCCAGCCGGTCGCGCCAGTACTGCAGCGCCCGCCGCCCGGCTTCTCCCTCGAACTGCTGGCGCTGGAATTCCGCGCAGTCGGCGTACTGCACGTCGAGGGGCGGCAGGCCGTCCGGCCGGCCGTCCCGGTACGCGCCGTACAGCAGCCCCAGTTCCCGGATCAGGATTTCCACCGACCAGGCGTCGCCGGCGATGTGGTGCAGGCTGAGGGCGAGGACGTGCTCGGCCGGCCCGAGGGCGAACAGGTGCGCGCGGAAGAGCGGCCCGCGGGCGAGGTCGAACGGCGCGCGCGCGTGCGCCGCGAGCCGGGCGCGAAGCACGGTCTCGCGATCGCCGGCCGATGTCCCGGAGATGGCTTCCTGGACGAGCGTCAGCCGCCCGTCGGCGGCAATCCGCTGGACCGGGTGCCCGTCCTCGACGCCGAAGACCGTCCGCAGGCTCTCGTGGCGGGCCACCAGCGCCTGCAGCGCCCGCTCGAGGGCGTCTCGATCGAGCGCGCCTTCGAGCCGGAACGCCGCCGGAATCGTGTAGGCCGCATGGCCGGCGTCGAGCGCATCAAGCAGCCAGATCCGGCGTTGCGGGAAGGATGCAGGAAAGCAGACTGAAGACTCGAACATCCTCGAACCGTGCACCGTGTGTGAAGTAAGGGCCGGAGATTCACGGAAGCGACGGCGGAACTAGACCCACCACTTCTGCCCTTTCAGGCTTCGGCGGGCCTCCTCGACCATCCGGACCGTCCGATCCCGATCGCGGGCGGCCAGGGCGGCTCTCGCCGCAGCCAGGAACTCGACCTCCGGCTCGGTCAGATCAGGATGCCAGAGGTGCATCAGCAGGATGACGCGCGTGCTCCTGGTGTGAATCTGCACTTCATGTTCGAAGCTGTCGTCGAACAGCAGGCACCGGCCTTCCTGCCAGGTCCGCGTCTCGTGGGCCACCCGGATCCATCCGCCCTCGGGTATCACGAGCCCGAGGTGCATGGTCAGACGGAAATTCCATGGACCGCAGTGCGGCACGAGCTTCGCGCCAGGATTCAGGGCCGAGAACATGACGATCTCGCCCACGCGCGGAATCGAATCGACGATCTCGGCCGTCCGCGGACAGAGCGCGCGGTTCTCGGCGCAGGAGAGCGGCTCCTGCTTCAGGAACAGCGCGGTCGACAGATCGGCCGACGCGATGTCGCCCGCTTCGAGAAAGCGCTGGAAGCCTTGCCGCCGTTCGCGGACCTCCAGCAGTTCGTCGCGGATGATCGGCCACGCCCCTTCGAGGATCTGAGCGGCGACGTGCTGCGAGGTGTCGTGCCAGGGCCTGGCCGTGAAGCCCGGCAGGTAGAAGCCGGGGCGCTGCAGCGGTTCGGGTGAGACGTACGGAGGCCTCGCGCCCTCGGCCACCTGCACGGCCTCTTCCATGCGCGCCAGCGCCGCCGCTCCGTGCTTCGCGCGCGCAATCTCGATCGCCTCGCGCAGCAGCTCCGCGTCGGTTCGCAATGTGACGTCCTGCTCCATGGCACACCTTCCGTGATCGATCGTGAGCCGCCGCACCGCGAGAGGGCGCGCCGTCGCCGCCGCCGAGCCGCTGCGTACCGGATGTGGTCGACGAGCCTGGCGGGCTGAACCGTTCTTGCCCGACGCCGTGCGTCAGGGGGAATCCGCTCCGTACAGTACCGCATTGACCGGCGAAACGCACACCGAATTCTGGCGCGCAACTCAAAGGGCATGCACGTCTCGACGCGAGAAGATGAGATCGTAATACCCATCGGGCAGCGTCCCGCGGACGCGCGCGGGGCGGCGCGGCTGCCGGCGGTCGACGATCAGATCTTTGGGCAGCCGATAGGCGAGAAACCCGCGCGCGCGGAACCAGCCGGCCAGATCGTCCGGCCGCGCCGGGCGCCCCTGGTAGTGCCAGTCTTCCGCGGTCTCGATCACAATTTCGCAATCGGCCCGCAGGGCGTGCAGCATCGGCTCCAGCCCTTCGATCACCTCGAATTCCGCCCCTTCGACATCGACCTTGAGCAGGCGTGCCCGCCCGATTTCCTCGGGCGAGAGCAGATCGGCCAGCGGCGCCGCAGCGACATCCGCCTCGAAGCGGTTGCCGGTCAACGGCCGAGGGTGGATGCTCGTGATGCCGGTCGAGTGCGCCGGCCCGCGGTAGACCGCGCGCGTCCCGCCGCGATCCGCGGCGACGGCGCAGACCGCGCGCACGTTGGCGGCGTGGGGGTTGAGCGCGAGGTTGTGCTGCAGGCGCGCGAAGGTGGCGGGCGACGCCTCGATGGCGACGACACGACCCGCGGGCCCGACCAGGTGCGACGCGAGCAGGGAGAAATAGCCGACGTGGGCGCCGACATCGACGAAGACGTCGCCCGGCGCGAGACAGCCCTCGCACCAGTAGGACAGGTTCTCCTCCAGTACGCCGAACAGGCAGACCGCCATCGGAATGATGTCGCGCGTCGTCCCGGCGAAGCGCGAGCCGAAGTACGTGGTGGTGACGAATTCGCGCGGATGATGGGTCGGCGCCGCCGGCAGGATGAGCGCGGGAATCAGGGCGCGCTTGAGGCGCGGGAAGCGGCCGTACCGGGTGTACCGGACCAGGGCCGGAAAGGTGACGTCGTACACCAGGCCCGCCAGCAGGGAGTGCGCGCGGCCGCCGGCCATGAACACCCCCCGCACGCTGCGGGTCAGAAGCGACTCGTTCACCGGCTGCGTCGGTGTGGCCATCATTAATTATGGGTGATGCGGGACGGAAGTCGCGGAGATCATCCTAACATCGGCCGGCACGCGGGCTTCCCGCCGATCGCGCGGAGGTCTCCCTTCCGCACGGGATGGCGTACACCAGGCCGTATGACGTCAATACGCCCGGCGAGCGCGCCCGACAGCTCCACATCCGGCATCCCGTCCCGCCCGGTCAGTCACTTGCATATGACAAGTAATTTTGCTATCCTCCGCGGGACGTGCGGGAACGGCTGAAGTCGACGCTGCGATCGCTGTGCCCGGTCAGCCTCTCGCTCGAGACGCTGGGCGACCGCTGGTCGCTGCTCATCGTCCGGGACCTGATGGTGCGGGGCTACCGCACCTTCGGCGAGTTTCAGCAGTCGGGCGAACGGATCGCG